>NZ_JBVIFM010000013.1:0-236608 GCF_055571335.1 Kitasatospora sp. NPDC030952 | reverse complement strand
CCATGATGGCGGTGTACTCGCCCTGGGGGAAGGTGACGCTGACGTTGTCCAGGGCGACGACCCGGGTCTCCCCCTCCCCGTAGACCTTGTTGAGGTCGGTGGCGCGGGCGGCCGCCAGGCCGGTACGGACGGCGGTTGCGGGGAAGGTCACGAAGACTCCTGGGAATGAATCGGATATTCCTACCGATCCATCCTCCCAAGCCGTTCGAGCCCGACGCGTATGCCGAGCGGAGGGTCGGCCCCCGCCGACCCGGCGGGGCGGCGGGGGCGATCTCCTCCTCAGGTATGACCTGTTGCCCTGAGAACCAAAGGGCGCCGGTGGTCCCGGCTGCGTCACTCCACGGCGTCACTCCGCGACGACACCCCACCGCGTCACTCCACCGCGTCACTCCACGGCGACGCCGAAGGCCGTCGCCAGCCCGGTCAGACCGTTCGTCACCGCCCGCGCCGAGGGCCCGAACTGCCAGCCGCCGTCCGCCCGTCGGAAGCTCCCCAGCAGCATCGCCGAGTCCGGGATGCCGCCGTTGGCGCCCGGCCACTTCGCCGGGCCGTCCGCGCCCGGCCCGTACTCGGCGGCGACGGCCAGCCCGTACACGTAGCCCAGCGGCAGCGCCGGGGGCTCCTCCTCCTCGGTGGACACCGCCAGCACCACCTCGTCCACGGCGGGCGGCAGCCGGTACAGGTCCAGGCTCAGCCGCGCCGCCCGGGCCGGCTCGCCCGGAACCGAGTGGGTCGGGTACAGCCGGACGGCGCCGTCCGGGTCCTGCGGGTTGTTGAAGAACACGAAGTGCTCGTCGCTCAGCACCCGGCCGCGGGCGCACAGGAACGCGCTGACGTCCAGCTCCACCGGGTCCCCGCCGGCGGTGCGGCTCTGCCAACTGACCGTCACGCTGCTGTGCGGCGTGGCGGGCTGGTCGCCCTCGGCAGTCCGGTGCGAAGCGCCGCCCGACTCGCCGGTCCCGCCGCTGTCGCCGTTCCGGCCGCTGCCACCGCTTCCGCCGCTGCCATCGCTGCCGCCGGTGCCGCCGCCTCCGCCGCCTCCGCCGGTGCCGCCGCCGAGCCGGCCGCGCAGTCCCTGCTCGGCCAGCAGCTCCACCAGCTCCGGCCCGCTCACCAGGGTCAGCGGCTTGCCCTCGATGTAGTTGTACGAGCCCTTGCCGAAGCCCGCCGTGGTGACCAGGATGCCCTTGATCGCGCCGTGGTGGCGGACGGTGGACTCCAGGTCGCGCACGGCCGTCGGCGGGACGGTCTTCTTGTAGCGCTTGGCCTGGATCACGATCTTGCCGCCGGTCACCGGGTCCAGGTCCTCGGCGACCACGTCCACCCCGACGTCGCCGCTGCGGGCCGTGGTCATCACCCGGAAACCGCGCAGCCGGAACAGTTCGGCGATCAGGTCCTCGAACTCCAGCGGGTCCATCTCGAAGAGGTCCGGCTCGTCCTCGCCGAAGTGCCCGGCCAGGCCCCCGCCGACCGACTCCGGCAGCCGGTCCGGCTTCACCTCGTCCAGCCGCTCGGGCCGCGCCGACAGCTTGCCGCCCAGGCCCTGGAAGCACTCCACCGGCGCCACCCGGTCCAGCGCCAGCCCGGAGAACTCGGCCCGGGTCGCGGTCAGCGTCGACAGGAAGCGCTCCGCCTCCCGGCCGGTCGCCGGGTCGATGCCCAGCACGAAGCCGTTCAGCACCACGGAGTCCAGCATCCCGTCCCGGTCCGCCCGGAACAGCTCCACCGCCACCCGCAGCGCCGACTGCGCCAGCACCTCCCGGTACAGCGCCTTGCGCTCGGTCGCCGGCCGGGCCACCTCGGCCTCGCGGTCGTCCGCCTTCACGTACCGCACCCGCCCGGCCGCCGGCACCACGTCCGGGCCGGGCAGCTCCCAGTTCACCACCAGCTGACGGCTCGACGCCTCCCAGGCCGCGACCACCCGGTGCGGAAAGCCCTCCGGCCAGGCCGCCGAGGCGTACAGCCCCGCCGTGAAGTACTCCTGCACCGCCTCCGGCTCACCCGCCCGCAGCCGCCGCAGCAACTCCTCGGTACCGGCCCCGCGTTCCTCCTCCTGGCGGCGGAAGCCCTCCGCCCACACCAGGTACTCCTGGTGGTAGGCGGCCAGCCGGCGCTGCCGGTCCGCCTCCCGCGCCTGCGCGGCGTACCAGTCCTGCTCGAACCGGGCGCGGGCCTGGGCCAGGTACTGCTCGTACTGCCGGCGCACCCCGCCGTTGCGGGCCTGCGCCCCGTCCGGCGGCGGCACGAAGTAGGCGGCGGACGTCTGGTCCGGCATCGGCACCGGCTCGCCCAACGGCCCCGGATCGAACGGCGGCACCGGACGCGGCGCCAGCAACGCCTGCGGCCCGAACCCCGGCGCGGCCAGTCCGGCCGCCAGCAACCCGCGCAACTCCTCCACCCGGGCTTCCAGTTCGGCCGTCCGCGCGGCCGCCTCCGCCTCCCGCGACTGCTGGTACGCGCGCTGCGCCTCCCGCTCGTTCCGGGCCGCCGCCCGCTGCGCCTCCCGCTGGGCCCGCTCGTGCCGGCGCAACTCCGCCGCCTCGGCGCGCCAACGGGCCTCCTCCCGGCGCTGCTGCTGCCGCTGCGCCTCCGCCCAGACCGCCAGCACCCCAGTGTTCCGACGCCCCGCCACCAGCCACCCCTTCGCGCTCACACCGACCCGGCCACCCCGCGCCACCTCCCGGTGACACCGCCGACCGCGCCCGCCACAATAGAACGTGAACGCCCCGCCCGGCCAAGCCCCCGCGACCTGCACCGCTACCGCCCCACGGCCACGGCCCGGTGACGGCCCGTCGGCCCGGCGACGGTCGCCGGGCCGACGGGGGCGGGTTCACCCGCGGGCGGCCCCGCCCGCGCCTCGGGCGGCACGCGCACCAACGGCGCCGGCACCCGGCGGCCCCGGGTTCACGGCCGGCGGCCTCGGAAGGTGCGGCGCAGGTCGTCGATCCAGGCGTCGGGGTTCTCCCAGGGGATGAAGTGGCCGCCGTGGTCATGGGAGTTGACGTTGACGTGGTTGAACCAGGCGGCCTGCGGGCCGCTGACGAACGCCCGGACGCGCTCCTCGGCGGTGTGGACGCCGGGCGGGTTCTCGTAGCCGACGAAGGTGAGCCCGACCGGGGCCTGTACGACCGGGGTGCGGTCGTGGGAGGGGGCCCAGGGGTGGCGGTTGGCGTTGGCGTAGTACCGGATCGAGGTGCCGATGGAGTTGTTGGCCCAGTAGATGGTGGCGTGGGTGAGCAGGTCGTCCTTGGTGAAGACGCTCTCCAGGCGGCCGCCGTTGTCGCTCCAGGCGTTCCAGCGCTCCAGCAGCCAGGCGAGCAGTCCGGCGGGTGAGTCGCTCAGCCCGTGGGCCAGGGTGGCGCCGTCGAGGGTGTGGACGGCGAGGTGGGAGGCCGAGCGGCGGTCCAGTTCGATGACGCGGGCGCGGACCTCGGCGGGCTGGTCGTCGGTGAGGGGCCGGTTGCGGGCGAAGTCCCAGGCGCGGGGGCCGTTGAAGAAGTCGAGCGGGAGCCCGGAGCCGATGTGGATGCCGTACAGCCGGTCGGCGTACTTGTGGCCGAGCTGACTGGAGACGATCCCGCCGATGTCGCAGCCGCCGGCGGCGTACTTCCGGTGGCCCAGGGTCTCGGTCATCAGGGTGTGCCAGAGGTCGGCGACCTTCCAGAAGTTGACGTCCGGGAACCCGGTGAGCGGTCCGGGGAAGCCGAAGCCGGGCAGGGACGGGACGATCACCTCGAAGGCGTCGGCCGGGTCGCCGCCGTGGGCGCCGGGGTCGGCGAGCGGGTCGATCACCTTGGACCAGTGCCAGAAGGTCCAGGGCCAGCCGTGGGTGAGGATCAGCGGGACGGGCCGCGGGCCGACGCCGGGCCGGCGCAGGAAGTGCACGGGAGTGCCGTCGACCGTCGCCACGTAGTTCTCGTGGGCGTTGATCGCGGCCTCGGCGCGGCGCCAGTCGTAGCCGTCGCGCCAGTACGCGAGGAGTTCGGCGAGGTAGCCGCGCGGGACGCCGTAGGACCAGTCGTCGGGCTCGCCGAGCGGGGCCCGGGTGCGGGCGAGGCGTTCGCGCAGGTCGTCGAGGACGGCGTCGGGCAGGTGGATCGGGGTGGGGGAGAGCGGGAAGGGTGCGGTGGTCATCCGGGGCTCCTTGCCGGGCTCGTCTCAGCGGGACGGTCGGGGTGGCGGCGGGCCGTCGGGGTGCGCGGCGCCGAGCGCGGCCATCTCCAGCAGCGCGGGCAGTGCGGCGGCGACGCTCTGCCGCCGGTGCTCGTCCAGGTGCTCGGTCAGGGCGGTCAGCCGGGCGACCCGGTCGCCGCGACGGCGGTCGACGACGGCCCGTCCGGCGGGGGTGAGGTGCACCAGGACGGCGCGGCGGTCGGTGGGGTCGGGTCCGCGGCGGACCAGGCCGTCGCGCTCCAGCCGGGTGACCAGCTGGGTGATGGCGGGCTGGGTGACCTGCTCGCTCGCGGTGAGTTCGGAGAGCCGCAGCGGGCCGCGCCCGGCGAGGGTGTGCAGCACCCCGAGGGTGGTGAAGCTCAGCTTCTCCACCGAGGCGAGGCGGATGAACATCCCGGTGAACTGCTCCAGGGCGTCGGCGAGGGCGGCCACGTCGAGGCCGTCGGATGACTCCACTGCTGCCATGGGCCCGAATGTATCAGCAACTTATCTAAGGTGCTTATGTACTTCGCCCCGGCAGGACGGGATTGTCGGTGCCACCGGGTAGCCTCACCTGAATCGAAGATCCCGGGAAGCTCCAGGACGACCCGAGCAGGACCCCAGGGAGGGATGCCCGTGACGATCCCCGCACCCCAGCACCCGGACCGACCGGCCGGCTGGGTCTCCACCGGCCTGAGCTGGCACGACGGCCGGGCCCTGCTCGGCGCCGTGCGCGGCACACAGGTGCACGAGCGCGCCGTCGCGCCGGGTACGGAGGTCGGCTGGCTGCTGGCCGGCCCGCGCCGCTGCGTCGGGGCCTGGCTGGCCGGGGCGACGGAGCGCACGCCCTGCCCGCACCACGCCGTGATCGACCCGGCCGGCGCCGCGACGCAGTGCCCGGCCTGCCAGAGCGTGGACCGCGGCCTGGCGCTGGCCCGGGACCAGATCCTCGACGACGGCCGCACCTACCTGCTCTACCTCGCCTGGTTCGGCGAGGGCCTGCTGAAGGTCGGCCTGACCGCCGAGCAGCGCGGCGACAGCCGGCTGCTCGAACAGGGCGCGCTGGCCTACGCGTTCACCGCGCGCGGCGGCCTGCCCGCGGTGCGCCGAGCCGAACTCACCGTGGCCGCCTCGGGGATGGCCCGCGAGCGGTACAAGTCCCGGCTCAAGACGGACCACTGGTGGGCGCACGGCGACGCGCCGTACCGCCGTACGGTGCTCACCGAGGCCCGGGCGCAGGCGCACCGGCTGCTGGACGGCCACGCCGTGGAACTGCTCGCCGACCGCCCGGTGGTGGACCACGTGGAGCGCTACGGCCTGGCCGGCGGCGCCCCCGAGGCCTACCGGGAGATCGCCGGACTGGCCGACGGCGCGGTGATCGCGGGCACGCTGCGCCCACCGGTGGGCCGGCACCTGTTCCTGGACCAGCCGGACGGCTCCGGCCCGCTGCTGCTGGACACCCGGCGGCTGACCGGCTGGACGCTCACGCCGGTCACCGGCCGGGCCTCCGACGGCCTGGTCCTCCAGGAGCGGATCCGCCCGCCGGAGCCGGACACCCAGGAGGCGCTGTTCTGACGCCGGTGGCCCGGCCGGCGGCCGGGCACAGGGCTCCGGCGCGGCAGGGGAGTCGGCACGGCAGAGAGCCGGCAGGGAACAGGCTCCGGCACGGCAGAGGAACCGGCACGGAACAGGAGCCGGGCCTCAGCCCAGCTTGCCGCGCACCCCGCCCGGGCCGGAGCGGGCCCGGCGGGACAGCGGGGGCCGGGACGGGCGGACGTCGCCGCGGCCGGTGGTGGCCGGTTCGGCGGCCTCGGCGGTGCGTCGGGCCAGGGCGGCCCGGGCGGCGGCCAGGGCGATCCGGGCGAGCAGGGGGTCCTCCCGGAGGCCCGCCCGGTGCTTGGACGTCTGGCAGGAGGTGCACCAGACCGGCGAGGCCGGGCCGTCCGGATAGACCATGCCCTCCGGCGGCAGGTAGTGCCCACCGCACTCGACGCACTCGAAGACCAACCTCATCCGACGATCACCGTCCCGGATCCGTGGCACCGACCGCACGGTGACCAGAAGGTGTGAACGCTGGGCACCATGCTTCCTTCCTCGTCCAGTTCGACCGTTGCCTCGGTCTTCTGGGTCCCCCCGGACCCGCCGCAGCCGGAGCAGGACTGAACCTCGGGCATATGCCGTCCCTCCGTAGCGGAGCACCACCGTAGCGCGATTCTCCGTCAGGAAGCACCGCGTGCGGCGATCCACCACCCGTACGGGTAGCGCGAATCGGGCCCGCACGCCCCGGCAACGGCGAACGGCGAACAGACAACGGCGAACGGGGAACAGGTGTCGGCCCCCCGCCTGAGCACCAGAGCGAGGGGCCGACCGTTCACGGGGCGGGGAGGGTCAGCCGCGGGCAGCCCGCAGGAACTCCCGGTTCATCGCCGCGATGCTGGGCAGCGGGATGCCCTTGGGGCAGGCGGTGGCGCACTCGCCGGTGTTGGTGCAGCCGCCGAAGCCCTCGGCATCCATCGCCGCGACCATGTTCCGCACCCGGGCGGAGCGCTCCGGCGCGCCCTGGGGCAGCACGTTGAGGTGCACCACCTTGGCGGAGGTGAACAGCATCGCCGAGCCGTTCGGGCAGGCGGCCACGCAGGCGCCGCAGCCGATGCACTCGGCGTGCTCGAAGGCGGTGTCGGCGGCCTCCTTGGGGACGGGCGTGGCGTGGGCCTCGGGGGCGCTGCCGGTGGGGGCGGTGATGTAGCCGCCGGAGCCGATGATCCGGTCGAAGGCGGAGCGGTCCACCACCAGGTCCTTGACCACCGGGAAGGCCGAGGCCCGCCACGGTTCGACGTCGATGGTGTCGCCGTCCCGGAAGTGCCGCATGTGCAGCTGGCAGGTGGTGGTGCGCTCGGGGCCGTGCGCCTGGCCGTTGATGACCATGCCGCAGGCGCCGCAGATGCCCTCGCGGCAGTCGTGGTCGAAGGCGACCGGCTGGTCGCCGCGGGTGATCAGTTCCTCGTTGAGGGTGTCGAGCATCTCCAGGAAGGACATGTCCGGGCTGATGCCGCTGACCTGGTAGGTGGTCATCGAGCCGGGTGCGTCCGGGCCCGCCTGGCGCCAGATGCGCAGGGTGAGGTTCATGCGTAGCTCCGCTGGGTGGGGTGGACGTGCTCGAAGTCGAGGTCCTCGCGGTGGAGGACGGGCGCCCGGCCGGTGCCGGTGAACTCCCAGGCGGCGGCGTAGGAGAACTCCTCGTCGCGCCGGGCGGCCTCGCCGTCGGGGGTCTGGCTCTCGGTGCGGAAGTGACCGCCGCAGGACTCGGCGCGGTGCAGGGCGTCCAGGCACATCAGTTCGGCGAGTTCGAAGTAGTCGACCAGCCGGTTGGCCTTCTCCAGCGACTGGTTGAGCTCCTGGCCGGTGCCGGGCACCTTGATCCGGCGCCAGAACTCCTCGCGCAGCTGCGGGATCCGCGCCAGCGCGCGCTTGAGCCCGGCCTCGTCGCGGGCCATCCCGCACTCCTCCCAGAGGAGTTCGCCGAGTTCGCGGTGGAAGGAGTCGGGGGTGCGGTCGCCGTCGACGGAGAGGATCAGGTTGAGCCGGTCCTCGACCTCCGCCTCGACCTCGGTGAGCACCGGGTGGTCGGCGGGCACGGCCGGCACCGGGTTGCGGGCCAGGTAATCGTTGATGGTGGGCGGCAGGACGAAGTAGCCATCGGCGAGGCCCTGCATCAGCGCGCTGGCGCCGAGCCGGTTGGCGCCGTGGTCGGAGAAGTTGGCCTCGCCGATCGCGAACAGCCCGGGGACGGTGGTCTGGAGGTCGTAGTCGACCCAGAGGCCGCCCATCGTGTAGTGGATCGCCGGGTAGATCCGCATCGGCACCCGGTACGGGTCCTCGGCGGTGATCCGCTCGTACATCTCGAAGAGGTTGCCGTACTTGGCCTCGACGGCGTCCCGGCCCATCCGGCGGATGGCGTCGGCGAAGTCCAGGTACACGCCCTGGCCGCCGGGGCCGACGCCGCGGCCTTCGTCGCAGACGTTCTTGGCGGCCCGGGAGGCGATGTCGCGGGGCACCAGGTTGCCGAAGGAGGGGTAGATCCGCTCCAGGTAGTAGTCCCGCTCCTGCTCCGGGATCTGCCCGGGCGGGCGGGTGTCGCCCGCCTTCTTGGGCACCCAGATCCGGCCGTCGTTGCGCAGCGACTCGCTCATCAGGGTGAGCTTGGACTGGTGGTCGCCGGAGCGCGGGATGCAGGTGGGGTGGATCTGGGTGAAGCACGGGTTGGCGAAGTGGGCGCCGCGCCGGTGGGCCCGCCAGATCGCGGTGGCGTTGGAGTTCTTGGCGTTGGTGGAGAGGTAGAAGACGTTGCCGTAGCCGCCGGTGGCGAGGACGACGGCGTCCGCGGTGTACGAGCGGATCTCGCCGGTGACCAGGTCGCGGGCGACGATGCCGCGGGCCCGGCCGTCGACCACCAGCAGGTCGAGCATCTCGGTGCGCGGGTGGAGCTCCACGTTCCCGGCCGCGATCTGCCGGGAGAGCGCCTGGTAGGCGCCGAGCAGCAGCTGCTGGCCGGTCTGGCCGCGGGCGTAGAAGGTGCGGGAGACCTGCACGCCGCCGAAGGAGCGGGTGTCCAGCAGGCCGCCGTACTCGCGGGCGAAGGGCACGCCCTGGGCCACGCACTGGTCGATGATCTCCACCGACACCTGGGCGAGCCGGTGCACGTTGGACTCGCGGGCGCGGAAGTCGCCGCCCTTGACGGTGTCGTAGAACAGCCGGCGGACGGAGTCGCCGTCGTTGCGGTAGTTCTTGGCCGCGTTGATGCCGCCCTGGGCGGCGATCGAGTGGGCGCGTCGCGGGGAGTCCTGGAAGCAGAACTGGACGACGTGGTAGCCCTGTTCGGCGAGGGTGGCGCCGGCCGCGCCGCCGGCCAGGCCGGTGCCGACCACGATCACGGTGTGCTTGCGCCGGTTGGCCGGGTTGACCAGCTTGGCGTCGAACCGCCGCTGGTCCCAGCGCTGTTCGATCGGTCCGGCGGGGGCCTTGGTGTCGGCGATCGGCTCGCCGAGGGCGTAGTCCAGGTAGCTCCCGGAATCAGCGTTGCTCACTTCACCACTCCGAACATCACGGCCAGCGGGACGGACAGGAAGCCGGCCGTCAGCACCAGCGCCAGCCCGTTGGCCGTCAGCTTGAGCGCCTTGTCGCGGCGGGCGTTGTTGGCGCCGAGGGTCTGCGCGGCGCTCCAGAAGCCGTGCCGGATGTGGAAGCCCAGGGCCACCACCGCGAGGATGTAGAACACGTCGCTGTACCAGCGGCCGAAGGTGCCGACGACGTTCTGGTAGACGTGGCCGTGCTCGGCGACCGGGTTCACGGTGAGCGTGGTGAGGTCGAGGATGTGCCAGACCAGGAACAGCGCCAGGATCACCCCGCCCCAGCGCATGGTGCGGGTCGCGTAGCTGGCCCGGCGGCGCTGGTGCACGTACTTGCTGGGGCGGGCGGCGAGGTCGCGCCGGCTGAGCTGGTACGCGGACACGCCGTGCAGGACGACGGAGGCCAGTAGGGCGACCCGGGCGATCCACAGGAACCACTCGTGGCCGAGGAAGGGCTGGCCGATGGTGCGCAGCCAGGCGGCGTAGCCGTTGATGTCGTCGGGGCCGAAGAAGACCTTGAGGTTCCCCAGCATGTGCGCGACCAGGTACAGCAGCATGACCAGTCCGGTGACGGCCATGACCGCCTTCTTGCCGACGGTCGACCGCCACAGGGTCGCCAAGGTGGACGGATGCCGGCCCGTCCGAGTCGCGGTTGTCATGGCAGCAACGGTAGGGACGGCCACCAGGGTGCGTCCAAGACATGCTGCGGCTGGTGACGATAGTCAGCGCCTATCGTCGCGGCGTAGCCTGGGTGCGTGCAGCTCCAGCAACTCCGCTACTTCCTGGCCGTCGCCGAGACCCGGCACTTCACCCGGGCCGCCGAGGCCGAGCACGTCGCCCAACCCTCGCTCTCCCAGCAGATCCGGGCGCTGGAAAGGGAGTTGGGGGCCGAACTGTTCCACCGCACCCGGGGCAACATCGCCCTCACCGACGCCGGGGACGCCCTGCTGCCGCTGGCCCGGCGGATCCTCGCGGACACCGAGAGCGCCCGGCTGGCCGTCCAGGAGACGGTGCAGCTGCGCCGCGGCCGGGTGCGGCTGGGGGCGCCGCCGAGCCTGTGCACCAGCCTGGTGCCGGACGTGCTGCGGGTCTTCCGGGACCGCTACCCGGGCGTCGCGCTGGGGGTGCGGGAGGGCGGTTCGCGCGATCTGGTCCGCTGGCTGGCGGCGGGGGAGCTGGACCTCGCGCTGGTCATCACCCCGCCCAGCGGGGAGGCCGCACCCGCCCTGGCCGTCACCGAACTGCTGCACGAGGAGCTGGTGTTGGTCTCGGCCGCCGGCCCCGCGCGGCGCCCGGTGCGGGTGGCGGAACTGCGTGGGCGGCCGCTGGTGATGTTCCGGGAGGGGTACGACGTCCGGGAGGCGGCCCTGGCGGCCTGCCGGGCGGCCGGGTTCGAGCCGGAGTTCGCCGTCGAGGGCGGTGAGATGGACGCGGTGCTGGGCTTCGTCCGGGCCGGACTGGGCCCGGCGGTGGTGCCCGGGATGGTCGCGGCGCGCTCGGGGCTGTCCGTCACCCCGTTCGCGGGGCCGGGGCTGGGCCGGACCATCGCCGTCGCCCACGGCCGCGAGGTGCCGCTGACCCGCGCCGCCGAGGCGCTGCACGGCACCCTGCTGGCGCATCTGCGCGAAGCCGCCCGGGCGGGTGAACTCCCGCCCGGGACGAGGCTGTTGCTGTGACACGGAAAGGGCCGCCCGGGGGCGGCCCTGATCCTTGGACGGGGTGCGTCAGGCCGGCAGCACGGCCTCGATCGCGGCGGTCAGCTCGGCCGACTCGGGCTCGACCCGGGGCCGGATCCGGGCGGCGACCGTGCCGTCCGGCGAGATCAGGAACTTCTCGAAGTTCCAGCTGACGTCCCCGGCCTCGCCCTCGGCGTCGGCGACCTCGGTCAGCTCCCGGTACAGCGGGTGCCGGTCGTCACCGTTGACGTCGATCTTCTCGAACAGCGGGAAGGTCACGCCGTAGGTGGTCGAGCAGAAGCTCTGGATCTCCTCGGCGCTGCCCGGCTCCTGCCCGGCGAACTGGTTGCACGGGAAGCCCAGCACGGTGAACCCGCGGGCGGCGTAGCGCTTCTGGAGGTTCTCCAGGCCGGTGTACTGCGGGGTCAGCCCGCACTTGGACGCGACGTTGACGATCAGCAGCGCCTTGCCCTTGTGGTCGGCCAGCGAGGCGGGCTCGCCGGTGAGGGTGCGCAGCGGGATGTCGTACAGGCTCACGGTGGTGGTCCTTTCGGGAGGTTGGCAGCGGGGTGTCGCCCGGGCACACCGTAGCGGCCCCGGACGGTCCAACCGCGCCGGCCCCGCCGGTGTTCCGCCTGGCAGGGGCGTACGGAGCGGCTCGTACGCCCCCACCGGGCGGGGTTCTCAGAGGGCCAGCGGCTTGATCGCGGTCGGCGCGTGCTCGGGGAGGGTGGCCAGCTCCTCGAACTCGTTGACCTTGTCGATGTCGGCGGCGGCCATCGAGATGTTGGTGACCCGCTCCAGGATCGCCTCGACCACGACCGGGACGCGGAACTCGGCGGCCAGCTTCTTGGCCTCCTCGAAGGCCGGCAGCAGGCCCTCCGGCTCGGTGACCCGGATCGCCTTGCAGCCCAGGCCCTCGGCGACCTTGACGTGGTCCACGCCGTAGACGCCCAGCTCCGGCGCGTTGATGTTCTCGAACTCCAGCTTGACCTGGAAGTCGATGTCGAAGCCCCGCTGCGCCTGGCGGATCAGGCCCAGGTAGGAGTTGTTCACCAGCACGTGGACGTACGGGATCCGGTGCTGGGCGCCGACCGCCAGCTCCTCGACCATGAACTGGAAGTCGTAGTCGCCGGAGAGCGCGACGATCTGGCCCCCGGGGTCGGCGGTGGCGACGCCCAGCGCGGCCGGGATGGTCCAGCCCAGCGGGCCGGCCTGGCCGCAGTTGATCCAGTGCCGCGGCCGGTAGACGTGCAGCATCTGGGCACCGGCGATCTGGGACAGGCCGATGGTGGTGACGTAGCGGGTCTCCGGGCCGAAGGCCCTGTTCATCTCCTCGTAGACGCGCTGCGGCTTGAGCGGCACGTTGTCGAAGTGGGTGCGGCGCTGCAGCCGCGCCTTGCGCTCCTGGGTGGAGGCGGCCCAGACGCCGCGGTCCTTGAGGGTGCCGGCGGCCTTGAGCTCCTTGGCGACCTCGACGAACAGCTCCAGCGCGGCCTTGGCGTCGGAGGCGATTCCGAGGGCGGGGGCGAAGATCTTGCCGATCTGGGTGGGCTCGACGTCGACGTGGACGAAGGTGCGGCCCTCGGTGTAGACGTCCAGGCCGCCGGTGTGGCGGTTGGCCCAGCGGTTGCCGATGCCGAGGACGAAGTCGGAGGCGAGGAAGTTCTCGTTGCCGTACCGGTGCGAGGTCTGGAGGCCGACCATGCCGGCGTTCAGCTCGTGGTCGTCCGGAACGATGCCCCAGCCCATCAGGGTCGGGACCACCGGGACGCCGGTCAGCTCGGCGAACTCCAGCAGCAGTTCGGCCGCGTCGGCGTTGATGACGCCGCCGCCGGCCACGATCAGCGGGCGCTCGGACTCCTGGAGCAGCGCGATGGCCTTCTGGATCTGGATCCGGTTGGCGGTCGGCTTGTAGACCGGCAGCGGCTGGTAGGCCTCCGGGTCGAAGTCGATCTCGGTCAGCTGGACGTCGATCGGCAGGTCGATCAGCACCGGGCCGGGGCGGCCGGAGCGCATCAGGTGGAAGGCCTGCTGGAAGACGCCGGGGACCTGCGCGGCCTCCAGGACGGTGGTCGCGGCCTTGGTGACCGGCTTGGCGATCGAGGCGATGTCGACGGCCTGGAAGTCCTCCTTGTGGAGGCGGGCGACCGGGGCCTGGCCGGTGATGCACAGGATCGGGATGGAGTCGGCGATCGCCGAGTACAGGCCGGTGATCATGTCGGTGCCGGCCGGCCCCGAGGTGCCGATGCACACGCCGATGTTGCCGGCCTTGGCCCGGGTGTAGCCCTCGGCCATGTGGGAGGCGCCCTCGACGTGCCGGGCCAGGGTGTGCTTGATCCCGCCGGAGGCCTTGAGGGCGGCGTAGAAGGGGTTGATGGCGGCGCCCGGCACGCCGAAGGCGACGTCGACGCCTTCGAGCTTGAGGATCTCCACGGCCGCGCGGGCGGCTGTCATACGGGGCATCGGTTCTCTCCTGCGTCGGCCCGCAGTGGGTCGGAGGGCTCATCTCCTGATTTCCACCATACGGAAGAACGGTTTCTGTATGTGGAAACACGGTAGGGTCGGGTCCGGCAGGGAGTCAAGGGGCGATTCAACAGAATGTGGAAGGTGGCGGACGCTCGGCCGACCGGCCCGGTCTCGTGCGCCGGAACCGCGTTCGTGCTGGTGCACCCGGGGGACCGGGGCCTCCGCCTCGCCCCTCGTCCCCCGCCCCCCGGCACCGCCCCCGCCCGCCGGCCCCGGTGTCGCGCCCGCGCCCCCCTAGCGGTCGGACCGCCCCTGCCGACGGTCGTCCGGCGGCCCGTCTGACTAGCCTGGTCACGGCCCGGAGTGCTCGGGGCCGTGACCAGGCGTCATCGGATGTCAGAGGAGTGTGGAACCGTGATCGCAGCTTTTTCGGTGACCCCGCTGGGGATCGGCGAGGACGTGGGGGAGGTGGTGGCCGAGGCCGTCCGGGTGGTCCGGGCGAGCGGTCTGCCGAACCGTACGGACGCCATGTTCACCAGCATCGAGGGGGAGTGGGACGAGGTGATGCCGGTGATCAGGGCGGCGATCGAGGCGGTGAAGGCCCACAGCAGCCGGGTCAGCACGGTCATCAAGATCGACGACCGGGCCGGGGTCACCGACGGCCTCACCGCCAAGGTCGCCACGGTGGAGCGGTACTTGGCCGAGGACTGAGCCCGGCCGCGGGGGTCAGCCGGTGGAGGTCGGCCGGGGGCCGGGTTCGCCGTCCGCCGGCCGGCGGACGGCGAGCAGCCGGTCCAGCGAGTACGGGCCGGAGCCGAGCACCGCGATGGCCAGGAACGCCCAGCAGAACATCACCGAGGGCTCGCCCCCGTTCTGCAGGGGTAGCAGGGCCTGTTCCTGGTGGACGGTGAAGTAGGCGTAGGCCATCGAGCCGGAGCAGAGCAGGGCGGCCGTCCTGGTGCCGATGCCGAGCAGCACCAGGGCGCCGCCGAGCAGTTGGATCAGTGCGGCCCACCAGCCCGGCCACTGGCCGAGCGGGAGGCTGCCGCCGCCCTTGGCGCCGCCGAGGACGCCGAAGAGCGAGGCGGCGCCGTGGCAGGCGAAGAGCAGGCCGACGACGATCCGGAAGACCGTCAGCACGAGCGGGCGGGCGGCCTCGACGGCCTGGCGGGGGGTGGGGGGAAGGTGTGCGGGCATGCCGGTGCCTCCTGTGGGGGAGGAGGGATGGGGGCGGTAAGGCTAGCCATGGTCTAGTCCACTTGGCAATGCTCTGTCAGGGATCGGTCTGGACCACTCGCGACTCTTTCTTGACCGATCGGTCTGGAAAGGGCTAGCGTTCCCGTCATGGCGCGAACCAAGGAATTCGACCCGGACGCGGCGCTCCAGGCAGCCCTCGAACTGTTCTGGCGGCGCGGCTACGAGGCCACCTCGATGGCCGACCTGGTCGAAGGACTGGGCATCGCCCGGGCCAGCATCTACGCCACCTTCGGCAGTAAGCACGAGCTCTACCTGCGCGCGCTGGAGCGCTACAACGAGCAGCACGACCCGGGCCTGCTGGCCGAGCTGTCCCAGCCCGGCCCGGTGCTGCCGGCCGTCCGCGCCCTGGTGCGCCGGTACGCGCTGATGGGGGACGAAGACCGCAAGCGCGGCTGCTTCATCACCAACACGGCCGTCGAACTCGCCCCGCACGACGCGGCGGCCGCCCGCCGGGTGGAGGTCAGCTACGACCACCTGGAGACGGCGCTGACCACCGCCCTGCTGCGCGCCGACGCCCAGGGCGAACTGCCCGCCGGGCGGGAGCCACGGGTGCTGGCGCGGATGCTGGTGGTGCTGCTGCAGGGCATCCGGGTGGTGGGCAAGACCGCCGACGGCGCACCCCGGGTGCGGGACGCCGCCGAGCAGGCGCTGGTGCTGCTGGACTGACCTCCGGCCGGGTCGGCCGGTGCCGAGTGCTGTCCTTTTTCTGGACCGATCGTTCTTGAAAATTTGGGTATGGGGGGAGTTTCCATGAGCGTCACCGCGCCGACGGCCCGGTCCGGCTTCGCGCTGCTCGGCGTCGTCCAGGCAGTACTGATCTTCACCATCATGATCCTCACCGTGCCGCTGCCCCTGGTCGCCCGGGAGCTCGGGCTCGGCCCGTCCGAGGTGCTGCTGCTCAGCGCCGGGTACGGACTCTCCTTCGCCGCGCTGCTACTGCTCGGCGGACGACTGACGGACCGCTACGGCGGCCGCCGGATGCTCCGATGGGGCTTGGCGCTGCTCGCCGCCGCCTCGGTGGCCTGCGCCCTCGCGCCCGACTACCCCGTCCTGCTGGCCGGCCGGTTCGTCCAGGGCGTCGGCGCGGCGCTCACCGCCCCGGCGGCGGTCGCGGTGGTCCGTCGGCTGTACCCCCGACCCGCCGCCTACCGGCGGGCGATGGCCACCTGGGGCGGCGTCTCGGTGCTCGGCGCGACCGCCGGCAGCGTGGTGTCGGGTCCGGTCGCCGCCGTGGTCTCCTGGCGCTGGCTGTTCGCGGTCCCCGTCCTGGTCGCCCTGGCCGGCCTCGCCCGCTCCGGCGCACTGCCCGCCCCCGCACCCGCCGGCCGCCGCCCGGCACTCGACCTGCGCGGCGCCGCCCTCGCCACCGCCGGGCTCTGCGCGGTGAGTTACGCCCTGGTGGCGTCCACCGACCACGGCTGGCACACCGCCGGAGTGCTCGCCCCACTGGCCGCCGGACTGCTCCTGCTGCTCGCCTTCGCCGGCGCCGAACGCCGCGCCGCCGACCCCCTGCTGCCACCCGGCTTCCTCGCCGACCGGCGCCGGGCCACCGCGCTGGCCGCCGTGACGGCGACCTCCGCCGGCACCGCCCTGGCCTTCGTCCTGCTCTCGCTCTACCTCCAGCAACTGCGCGACTGGAGCGCCGCCGACACCTCCGCCGCCTTCCTGCCGTACGCCGTCGTCCTGGTGCTGGCCGGCCGGGCGGCCGGGCCGCTGATCGCCCGGCACGGGCCGGTGCCGGTCACCGCCGCGGGCCTCGCCCTGGAGGGCGTCGGACTCGCCCTGCTGGCCGGGCTCGACCCCGGCAGCCCCTACGCCACCGGGCTGCTGCCCGGACTGCTCCTGCTGCCCGCCGGAGCCGCCGCCTCCTTCGCCGGGGCCGCTGTGCTCGCCACCGGCGGCGTGGCACCCGAACGGACCGGCCTGGCCGCGGGCGTCTTCAACACCGCCATGGAACTCGGCCCCACCGCCGGACTGGCCGCCCTGATGGCGCTCGCCGCCACCCGCCCGACCGTCGTCGGCGGCTACGCGGCGGCCTTCGCCGGGGCCGCCGCCGGACTGGCGCTGACCGCCCTCGCGGTCGCCGCACTGCCCCGGAGCGGGCCCACCGGGACCGGCACCGACAAGGCCCTGACCACCGAGCCCAACGCCACCGAGACCAACACCGCCAAGACCAACACCACCAAGACCATCACCACCGCACCCGAACACACCACCCAGATCAAGGAGTTCACCTCATGAGCACGCGTTTCGCCGACAAGTCCGTCCTGGTCACCGGCGGCGGCAGCGGCATCGGGCGGGGCATCGCGCTCGCCTTCGCCCAGGAGGGCGCCCGGGTCGCGGTCGCCGGGCGCAGCGCCGGCCCGCTGGCCGAGACCGTCGAGCTGATCGAGCGGGCCGGCGGCAAGGCCGTCGCGCTGACCGGCGACGTGACGAACAGCGCGGAGGCCGCCCGGCTGGTCCGGGAGACCGTGGAGCAGTTCGGCGGGCTCGACGTCGCCGTCAACAACGCCGGGGTGTTCGGCGCGGCCGGGCCGGTCGCCGAGATCGACGAGGACGACTTCCGGCGGGTGTTCGAGATCAACGTGACCGGCACCCTGCTGGCGATGAAGCACCAGATCGGCCACATGCGGGCGCACGGCGGCGGCGCCATCGTCAACGTCTCGTCCAACCTGGGCGTCCACAAGCGGCTCGAGGGCGTCGGCGCCTACTCGGCCAGCAAGGCCGCCGTCACCGCGCTCACCCGCTCCGCCGCCCGGGACCACATCGGCGAGGGCGTGCGGATCAACTCCGTCAGCCCGGGCCCGGTGGACACCCCGATGTCGACCCGGCCCGGCGAGAGCGACGCCGACAAGAGCGACCGGATGAAGTCCGAGGTGCCGGTCGGCCGGTCCGGCGCGGTCGCCGAGATCGCCGCCGCCGTGCTGTACCTGGCCTCGCCGGAGGCGGGATACACCGTCGGCGCGGACCTGGTGCTGGACGGCGGCGTCACGGCCTGAGCGGCGCGGCTCAGCCGTTCAACCAGTCCCCGGGCACGGCTCCGTAGAGCGCGTCGAGCGCTTCCGGAGTCCGTGCCCGGACCGCGATCCAGGCGTCCCCGGCGGCCTGGACCAGGACGTCCGGGCCCTGGTACCAGCGGCACTCCCGGCCGAGGGCAGGCAACTCCCTGAAAACACCCGGGAGTTCGACCTCGGATTCGAGGAAGTCGGTCAACTCGTCGTCCTCCAGCAGCTTCTCGCTCATCGCCATCACCGCCGCCGCCGTCGAGAAACGCTCCTCCCAGGGCTCCCACCGCTCCAGCGACTTGTCCGCGAGGTCCGCCCGGCCGACCGTCGGCGGATCGGCCTGCGCCAGGTCGCCAAGCAGCACGCCCCAGTGGGCGCAGCCCTGGTTCTCCGCCCGGTAGACCAACGCGCCGTCCAGTACATGGAGCTCGTCCGGCGTCAGCAGCACGTCCTGGGAGCTGGTGAGGTCGGCCCGGCGCCCGAACAGCCGGTACGCCTCTCGCAGTGCGGCCGGCAGCCGCAGCCCCAGCCGCTGCTCCGCCGCGTCCAGCTCGGCGTCGGTGAAGCCGTCCTGCCGCGCCAGCGGCTCGCCCCAGTACGCGGCGAAGCCCCGGACGAGGGCCCAGGCGCCGTCGCGGCCGCCCGGTGCCGCGGCCATCGCGGCCCGCATGTCGAAGTCGGTGTCGTTCACCGGCGCACCGTACGACACCCCGCTGACAGGCCGTCGCCGTGGCGGTGGACGTCCTTGCACGGGCGACCGGCCGAATCTGACGCGAACGCGTAATCCTGCCGACACCGGTTGATCACCGAGGGGTTTCCGCACCGTCGTTCGGGCAAGAAACGGTTTCGGCCGGAACCGACACACGAAAGGCGGACGCGCCAGCAATGCCGACCGCACCGCACCCCGTGCCCCTCCCGGGCCGTCGAAGCCGCTGGGGTGAGCACGGCCTCGCCTGGGCCTTCCTGCTGCCCTCCCTGGTGGTCTTCGTCCTGTTCATCGGCTATCCGCTGGGGCGGACGATCTACCTGAGCGGGCACGCCAACGACCTCTTCGGCGCGCCCTCCCGCTACGTCGGGTTCAAGCACTACACCGACTTGCTGTCCTCGGCCGACTTCGGCCGGACGCTGGTCACCACCGCGCTGTTCACCCTGCTCACCGTGGTACCGGGGGTGCTCGGCGCGCTGGTGCTGGTGCTGCTCCTGGAGAACCGGATCCGGGGCGTACGGCTGCTGCGCTCCGCCTTCGCGCTGCCCTTCGCCTTCTCCGTGGCCAGCGCCTCGGTGGTGTTCGCGGTGTTCTTCAACCCGGCCAGCGGGGTGCTCAACGGCCTGCTGTCGCACGTCGGCCTGGGGCCGGTCGGCTGGCTCACCGACTCCCGGTACGCACTGCTCTCGGTGGCCCTGACCACGCTCTGGATGAATCTCGGCTACAACGTGCTGGTGCTCTCCGCGGGCATCGGCTCGATCCCCGGCGAGGTGGTCGAGGCGGCCCGGATCGACGGCGCCTCCGGACTGCGGCTGGCCCGCTCGATCACCGTCCCGATGCTCGGCCCGAACCTGTTCTTCCTGACGGTGGTCTCCACCGTCCACGCACTGCAGAGTTTCGGCCAGATCCACATCCTCACCAAGGGCGGGCCGGACGGCTCCACCCGGACGCTGGTCTACTCCGTCTACGAGAAGGCCTTCGCCTACGGCTCCAGCGACTTCGGTACGGCGAGCGCCCAGGCCGTGGTGCTGCTGGTGGTCGTCCTCGCCTGCACGGCCGTCCAGTTCGGCGTCCTGGAGCGGAAGGTGCACTACGCATGAGCTCGACCACCACGACCGCCGACGCCCGGCCCGCGGCCGACGCCTCCCGCCCGCGCCCCCGCCCCCTCGCCGGGCGCTCCCCGCGCGACCTGCTCGGCCGCGCCGCCGTCTACCTGCTGCTCGCCGTCGCCGTGGTCACGGTGGCCTTCCCGGTGTACTACGCGGTCGTCGGCGCCTTCATGGATCCGTCCGAACTCGCCTCCTACCCGCCCGCGTTGGTGCCGCACTCGGTCACCGGGCGGAACTTCTCCGGCGCGGTGGACACCATCCCGCTGTTCCGGCAGTACGCCAACTCGGCGATCACCGCGACCGCCATCACCCTCGCCCAGCTGGTCACCTCGATCCTGGCCGCGTACGCCTTCGTCTTCCTGCCGCTGAAGGCGCGCGCCGTGGTGTTCGCGGTGTTCCTGGCCACGCTGATGGTCCCGTGGGAGGCCATCATCATCCCCAACTACCTGACGCTGTCGGACTGGGGACTCGGCAACACCTACTTCGGCCTCGTCCTGCCGTTCCTGGCCTCCGGCTTCGGCACCTTCATGCTGCGCCAGGCCTTCCGTCAGCTGCCCGGCGAACTGCGCGACGCGGCCCGGATCGACGGCGCGGGCCACTGGCGCTTCCTGTGGCGGATCGTCGTCCCGCTCAACAAGCCGGCCCTGGCGGCACTGTCGATCTACGTCTTCCTTTCGGCCTGGAACCAGTACTTCTGGCCGCTCATCATCACCCGCACCGCCGACATGCAGACCCTGCAGATCGGCCTGACCTCGCTGCGCGACTCCGAGATGGCCGACCCCGGCCTGATCCTGGCCGGCGTGGTGCTCTCGCTGCTGCCCACCCTCGCCCTGGTGGTCTTCGGCCAGCGCTTCATCGTCCGCGGCCTGACCGCGGGCGCCGTCCGCTGAGCCGGCCGCCGTCCTGGCCGCTGAACCCGCCGTCCGCCGAACCCGCCGTCCGCCGAACCCGCCGTCCGCTGAATCCGCCGTACGTTCCCGACACGTTCCCGACGCCCGACCGGAAAGAAAGAGAACCTCGTGAAGAAGAGTGCACGCGCGCTCGCGGCCCTGCTGGTGGCCGGCCTGTCCCTGACCGCCTGCAGCTCCAGCGGCTCCGGCTCCGGATCCGGCGGCTCCGCCGACGCCGGCGCGCCCGGCGCCCAGGCGCTCGACCAGGCCTCCGGCGTCACCACCGTCGAGTTCTGGCACTCGATGACCGGCAAGAACGCCGATGTGCTGAACGGGCTGGTCAAGGACTTCAACGCGGCCCACCAGGGCAAGATCGAGGTCAAGGCGCAGTTCCAGGGCAAGTACGACGAGCTGGTCACCAAGTACAAGGCCGCGGTGCAGCAGAAGGGCACCCCCGCCCTGGTGCAGGTCTACGACATCGGCACCCGCTTCATGATCGACTCCAAGCAGACCGTCCCCGCCCAGGCCTTCGTCGACAAGGACGGCTACTCGCTGGCCGACCTCGACCCCAACATCCGCAACTACTACTCGGCCAAGGGCAAGCTGGTCTCGATGCCGTTCAACTCCTCGATGCCGCTGCTCTACCTGAACACCGACGCCTTCAAGGAGGCCGGCCTCGATCCGGCGCAGCCGCCCAAGGACCTCAACGAGCTGGCGGACCTGGCCAAGAAGCTGACCAAGAAGGACGCCGACGGCAAGACCGTCCGCTACGGCTTCGGCGCCGCCATCTACGGCTGGTTCGTCGAGGAGCTGCTCGCCGAGTCCGGCACCATGTACTGCGACGGCGACAACGGCCGCAGCGACAAGGCGTCCAAGGTCGTGTTCGACTCCGCCCAGGGCGCGCAGATCGTGCAGTGGTGGGCCGACCTGGTCAAGGGCGGCTACGCGGCCAACACCGGCCGGGTCACCGACGACGCCCAGGCCGCCTTCAAGGCCGGCACGGTCGCGATGCACCTGGAGTCCACCGGCGTCCTGCGCGGCTACACCGAGGCCGCCAAGTTCGGCGTCGGCACCGCGGCCTTCCCCAAGGTCACCGCCGCCGACCAGGGCGGTCCGGTCATCGGCGGCGCCTCGCTGTGGATCAGCGGCCCCGGCCACTCGGACGCCGAGAAGCGCGCCGCGTGGGAGTTCGAGAAGTTCCTCACCGGCCCCGAGCAGCAGGCCGTCTGGCACACCGGGACCGGCTACTTCCCGGTCAACACGAAGTCCCTGGACGATCCCAAGGACAAGGAGTGGGTGGGCAAGTACCCGCAGTTCCAGACGGCCATCGACCAGCTGAAGGCCACCAAGCCCACCCCGGCCACCGCCGGCTGCCTGCTCGGCGTGATGCCGCAGGCCCGCAAGGGCGTGGAGACCGCCATCGAGCAGACCATCGCCGGCAGCAAGACCGCCCAGCAGGCCCTGGCCGACGCGGCCAAGGAGCTCCAGCCCGCGATCGAGAGCTACAACAGCTCGGTCGGCTGACCGGACCCCCCTTGACGGACGACGGCCCGCCCGGCGCAGCACGCGCCGGGCGGGCCGTCGCCGTCACGCCGAGAGCACCTCGCCGTCCTCCGGCAGCGCACACGCGGCCACCAGCTCGTCGAGGGAGAGGTCGAGGGCGAACGCCAGCGCCGCGATGGTGAAGAACGACGGCGTCGGCGCCCGGCCCGTCTCGATCTTCCGCAGCGTCTCCGCCGAGACACCGGCCACCGCCGCCACCTCGACCATGCTGCGCTCACCACGCGCCTCACGCAGCAGCGCCCCGAAGCGCTCCCCACGCTCGCGCTCCCACGGGGTCAGCGGAGTCCTCACCATGCCGTCGAGTGTAGGGCGTCCCGGGCCGGAGGCGCTGGGTGAGCGTAGACCGTGATACAAATACCGGTATAAGAATTGGATCCAGGGAAGTGGTTCACCATGGTCGAACTCAAGTCGGACGCCGGCCTCGCCGCGATGCGCGAGGCCGGGCGGGTGGTCGCCAACGCGTTGGCGGCGGTGCAGCGGGAGGCGGCGGCGGGCGTCAGCCTGCTGGAACTGGACGAGGTGGCGCGGGGCGTGCTGGCGGCGGCCGGGGCGACCTCGCCGTTCCTCGGGTACCGCCCGTCCTTCGCGCCGGTGCCGTTCCCCGCCGTGATCTGCGCCTCCGTCAACGACGCCGTGGTGCACGGCATCCCGAACGGCTACCGGCTGCGCGACGGCGACCTGGTGAGCATCGACTGCGGCGCCGTGCTGGACGGCTGGTGCGGCGACTCCGCGGTCAGTTTCACCGTCGGCACCGCCCGCCCCGAGGACACCGCACTGATCGCCGCCACCCGGCGGGCCCTGGAGGCCGGGATCGCCGCCGCCGTGGTCGGCAACCGGATCGGCGACATCGCCCACGCCGTCGGCACGGCGGCCCGGGCCGGACGCTACGGGCTGCTCGACGGCTACGGCGGGCACGGCATCGGCCGCCGGATGCACGAGGACCCGCACCTCCCCAACGAGGGCCGCCCGGGCCGGGGTTACCCGCTGCGCCCGGGCCTGGTGCTGGCCATCGAGCCGATGCTGACGGCCGGTGGCCGCGACGACTACGCCACCGACCCGGACGGCTGGACGCTGCGCACCACCGACGGCAGCCGCGCCGCCCACATCGAGCACACCGTCGCCGTCACCGAGGACGGCCCGCGGATCCTCACCCTGCCGTGACGGACGTTACGCGGTGCCCGTCGCCCGGCCGGAGTAGCGTGCGGGGCATGACCGATCAGGACTTCAGCACGCAGGTCACCGTACGCGGCTACGAGACCGACACCCAGGGGCATCTGAACCAGGCCGTCTACCTGCAGTACGCCGAGCACGCCCGCTGGGAGTACCTCCAGGCGGCCGGGATCCGCCAGTCCGAGCTGCTCGCCAAGGGCGTGGGCCCGGTGGTGCTGGAGACCACGGTGAAGTACCTGCGGGAGCTGCGCGCCGGGGACACGGTGGAGGTCAGCTGCGCGTTCAGCTGGCGGGAGGGCAAGACCTTCCGCGTGGTGCAGCGGCTGACCCGCGAGGACGGTGTGCTGGCCGCGGAGATCACCGGGGTGGGCGGCATCCTCGACCTGGCGGCCCGTCGGCTGGTCGACGACCCGCGCGAGCCGCTCCGCGGCCTCGCCTCGGACCCGGGGCTGCTCGGCCTCTGAGCGCCCCGGGACGTACTACGCGTGCCGGTGCCGCCCGGGGAGGGCCGCCGCCGTCCGGGGGTGGTCGGCGGCCGCGATCAGGGCGGCCAGGCCGGTGGTGACGGGTACGGCGGCGACCAGTCCGATGCTGCCGACCAGGGTGCGGGCGATCTCCTCGGCCACCAGTTCGCTGGTGGCCACCGAGACGACCGTCCGGTGCGCGATGGAGAACAGCAGGAGCAGCGGCAGCGCGGCACCCGCGTAGGCGAGCACCAGGGTGTTGACCGTAGAGGCGATGTGGTCGCGGCCGATCCGCATGCCGGTCCGGTAGAGCCGCCCGGCGCCCATCGTCGGGTCGGCCTCGTGCAGCTCCCAGATCGCCGAGGTCTGGGTGACCGTCACGTCGAAGAGCACGCCGAGCGAGCCGATCACGAACCCGGCCAGCAGCAGGCCGCGGATCTCGATGCCGGGGTAGAGGTCGTGCACCAGCC
Source organism: Kitasatospora sp. NPDC030952 (assembly GCF_055571335.1). Taxonomy (NCBI): domain Bacteria; kingdom Bacillati; phylum Actinomycetota; class Actinomycetes; order Kitasatosporales; family Streptomycetaceae; genus Kitasatospora; species Kitasatospora sp. NPDC030952. The sequence continues at coordinate 212,551 of NZ_JBVIFM010000013.1, read as the reverse complement.
CGGTCTCCTCCGAGGTGTTGCCGGTCAGGTGCGCCCAGGCGGCGAAGACCAGGCTGAGCACCCCGATCAGCACGAGGGACACCAGCGTTCCCAGCACCGCCACCGACGTCCGGGCGGACAGCCCGTGGCACAGGTAGAGCGCGATCAGCATGATCGCGCTGGCGCCGACGATCGCCACCAGCAGCGGGTCCGAACCGCGGAGGATGGCGGGCAGGATGAACAGCGACAGCACGGCGAAGCTGATCGCCAGCGCGACCAACGCGGCCACCCCCCGCCAGCGCCCGATCACCGCCACGACCACGGCGAACAGCCCGGCCAGCACGCCCATCGGCAGGTTCCGGTCCACGTCCACCACGCTGTACCGGAGGTCCGCCGGGGCGTCCGGGGCGTACGTCAGGACAAGCTTCTCGCCGACGACGTACTGCCGGGGCTCGGTCGGGTGGACGATCACGGTGAAGGTGAGGCCCCGGTCCGGGCCGTCGGTGACCTCCACGGTGTCCTGCCGGCAGGTGCCCTGGTCGGCCGGGTTGAGGTCGGCGCAGGGCAACTCCTTGACGGTGGTGACCCGGCCGTGCCGGACCTGCTGGTCGAAGCCGACGCCGGTGTGCTGGTGTTGCGGGACCCCACCCGGCCAGAGCACCACCAGGCCGACGGCGACGGCCACCGCGAACGGGATCAGCACGGCCGCGATCACCTTCCGCAGGTGCGTGGAGACCGGCGCGGCCGGCCCGTGGGCGTGCGAGTGCGAGTGCGAGGGCCCCGCGGACCCGTCCGTGCCGCCGTGATCGTGTCCGTCATCCGGTGTCCCGGCTTCCACCCTGACGCCTCCTCGGTTCTCCTGCACAGCATCCGAAATCATCGGCGCCCGACCGGCCGCCACCCCGCAGGGCGCGAACCGTGGGCGCGCCGCACCCGGCGACCGGGGGATTGCCCCACCCCCGACCGACCGGCTGCCCGCATGGGCCCAAGTCCACTGCCGCAGCAGACTCTTGGGCATGCCGAACACCATTCGCCGCACCGCCGCCGCCACCGCGGCCGCCGCGCTCGCCGTCACCGCGTTCACCGCCCTGCCCGCCGCGGCGGACCAGGGGCACCCCCGCCGCGACCACCTCGACTGGTCCGCCTGCCAGGGGCAGGTCGACCCCCGCCAGGAGTGCGCCACCGTCACCGTCCCGCTGGACTACAACGACCCGGACGGCCAAGGGATCACGGTCGCCGTCTCCCGGATCGCCACCGCCAAGCCGGGCCAGCGCCGGGGCGTGCTGCTGATCATCCCCGGCGGCCCCGGCGACAACGGTCTGGACCGCCCGAGCAGCGCCGTCGGCCGACTGCCGCAGCAGGTGCTGGACGAGTTCGACCTGGTCGGCTTCGACCCGCGCGGCGTCGGCCGTTCCACCCCGGTCAGTTGCGGCCTGGACCACGCCGACCTGGCCATGGTCAGGCTGCGCCCCTGGCCCGCCGCCGACGGCTCGATCGACGGGAACACCGCCACCGGCCACCGCTTCGCCGACGCCTGCGCCCGCAACGGCGGCCCGGTACTGCGCAGCCTGTCCACCGCCAACGAGGCCCGCGACATCGACAGCATCCGCCGCGCCCTGGGGGAGCGCCGGCTGTCCGCCTGGGGCACCTCCTACGGCACCTACGCGGGCGCCGTCTACGCCACGATGTTCGCCGGGCACACCGACCGGATCGTGCTGGACAGCAACGACGACCCGGACCCGACCCGGGTCGGCCGCGGCTGGCTGGCCGCCTTCGGCCAGGGCGCGGAGGACCGCTTCCCGGACTTCGCCAAGTGGGCCTCGGCGCCGGGCAATCCGGACCGCGTCGCGGACACTCCCGAGCAGGTGCGCCCGCTGTTCCTGCAGCTCGCCGCCCGCCTGGACGCCGCACCGCTGCCCTGGCCCGGCGCCAACCCGGCCGAGCTGGACGGCAACGGGCTGCGCGAGTCCATGCTGACCAGCCTGTACGCGGACGCCCAGTTCCCCGGGCTGGCCCGGCTGATGCTGGCCGCCCAGGGGCTGCGCCCGCTGCCGGCGCCGCAGTCGGCCCCGGACGAGGTGCTGCAGAACCACATCGCCGCCTCGGCCGGCACCCTCTGCAACGACGTCAGCTGGCCCTCCGACCCGGCGGGCTACGTCAAGGACGTCGCCGCCGACCGGGCCGCCCATCCGCTCACCGCGGGCATGCCGGTGAACGTGATGCCCTGCGCCTTCTGGCCGTTCGCGCCCGCCGAGCCGCCGGTGCGGGTGACCGGCCGCGGCCCGGCGAACGTCCTGCTGGCGCAGAACCTGCGGGACCCGGCCACCCCGTACGGGGGCGCGCTCAAGCTCCGCGCGGCCTTCGGGGACCGCGCCCGGATGGTCACCGTGGACTCCGGCGGCCATGACGTCTACCGCGCCAACGGGAACGCCTGTGGGGACGCGGCGGTGACGGACTTCCTGGTGACGGGCCGTCGCCCGGCCGAGGACCTGTTCTGCCCGGCGAGTCCCGCGGCCCCGGCAGGACCAGTGGCGGGCTGAGCCCAACGGGCACGGAGACGACTGGCACCCGGAGGCAACCAGCACCCGGAGGCAACCAGCACCCGGAGGTAACCGGCACCCGGAGGCAACCGGCCGTGGACGAACGGCCGTTGCTTCCGCGTGCACCCCCATTCGACCCTCGCACATGAGTCGAACCTGTCGCGATTTTGTGACAATAGTTCGCCAACAGGCCCTCCACGGTGGGGATTCACGGCCGTAATGTTCGATCTATGTCACCGAAGAGCCGCATACCTGCCCGGGACCCGGGCGACACCTGGGTGCCACGCCCGAGGCGCCGTGAGACCCCGCTCGGAATCCTGCGCCATGCGGCCACCTTCCTCGGCTCCAGCGTGCTGGGCGGCGTCCTGCTGGCAGGCCTGATCCTGCCGGCGGCGGGCGCGGTCGGGCTGGGCGCGAAGAGCGGTGCCGAGAGCTTCGAGAGCATCCCCGACGACTTCAAGACCCCGCCGCTCACCCAGGCCACCCAGATCTACGACGCCAAGGGCGGCCTGATCGCCAAGGTCTACGAGCGCGACCGCACCGTCATCACGGCGGACCAGATGTCGCCGCTGATCCGCCGGGCCCAAGTCGACATCGAGGACGCCCGGTTCTACGAGCACGGCGCCGTCGACCTCAAGGGCGTGCTGCGGGCGATCACCAAGAACGCGGAGAGCGGCGCCGCCGTACAGGGCGCCTCCACCCTGACCCAGCAGTACGTGAAGAACGTCAACGTCGAACTGGCCGGGGACGATCCGGTGGCGGTGCGCGAGGCCCAGCGCAAGACCCTCGGCCGCAAGATCCAGGAACTGCGCTACGCCATCAAGCTGGAGGAGGACCTCCCGAAGGAGCAGATCCTCACCAACTACCTGAACATCACCTTCTACGGCCACCAGGCGTACGGCATCCAGGCCGCCTCCCAGCGCTACTTCGGCAAGGACGCCAAGGACCTCACCCTCCCCGAGGCGGCGACGCTCGCCGGGCTGGTGCAGAACCCGTCCCAGTACGACCCCAAGCTGCACCCGGTGGCCGCCCAGAAGCGCCGGGACACCGTCATCGACAAGATGCTGGAGAACAAGCACATCACCGCCGAGCAGGCCAAGGAGGCCAAGGCCGCCCCGCTCGGCCTCGACTACCGGGACCCGCAGAACGGCTGCATCACCGCCCAGGCCGGCATGGGCTTCTTCTGCGACTACGTGCGGCACGTGGTCAAGCAGGACCCGGCCTTCGGCAAGAGCGCCGCCGAGCGCAAGAAGCTGTGGGACACCGGCGGGTTGAACATCTACACCACCCTCGACCCGGACAAGCAGGCCGCCGCTCAGAACGCCGTCTCCACCAAGGTGTACGTCACCGACCCGGTCTCGGCGGCGATGACGATGGTCGAGCCCGGCAGCGGCAAGATCCTGGCGATGGCCCAGACCCGCCCGTACGGCCTGGCCAAGGAGAAGAACCAGACCGTCGTCAACCTCAACGTGGACGCGGCGATGGGCGGTGGCATCGGCTTCCAGCCCGGCTCCAACTTCAAGCCGATCGTGGCCGCCGCCGCCCTGGAGGCCGGGCTGCCGCCCACCCAGCAGTACGACTCGCCGAACCGGATGGACTGGCCGACGATGACGACCTGCGGCGGCACCTGGAAGAACCTCAGCAAGGGCAAGAAGGACGGGGTCATTCCCAACGAGAGCCCGAGCGAGAAGGGCCCGTACGCGCTCAAGCAGGCGATGGCCCTCTCCGTGAACACCTACTTCGTGCAGATGGAGCAGGAGATCGGGCTCTGCGCCGTCAAGCAGATGGCCGACAAGCTGGGCGTGACCGGCAAGGCGAGCGGCGACCCGCTGCAGGAGGTGCCGGCCCTCGGCCTCGGCACCCAGGAGGTCAGCCCGCTGACCATGGCCAACGTCTACGCGACCTTCGCCGCCCGGGGCAGCTACTGCGCGCCGCTGGCGATCAACCGGATCACCACCGTGGACGGCAAGGACGTCCCGGTGCCGCCGGCCCGCTGCAACCAGGTGATGTCCACCGACACCGCCGACGTGATCAACAGCGTGCTGCTCGGGGTGACCGAGAAGGGCGGCACCGCCCGGGACCTCCGGCTGGACGACGACCGCCAGATCGCGGGCAAGACCGGCACCACGGACGAGAAGAAGTCCGCCTGGTTCACCGGCTACACCGGCAACCTGGCCGGCTCGGTCTGGCTCGGCAGTCCGGGCACCAAGGTGCCGATGCGCAACATCCGGATCGGCGGCCAGTACCAGGCCGAGGTGTTCGGGGCGACCGGCCCCGGGCCGATCTGGCAGCAGGCGATGAGCGCCGCCGTCCGGACCATGCCGGAGAAGGACTTCACCACCGTCTACATCCCGGACCCGGTCAAGCGCGATCCGGGCTGCGGCACCGCAACCGGCTCGCCGGGATCGGCCACCTGCACCGGGTCGCCCACCTCGGGGAACACCGGCCGGCCGCGCGGCACCAACCCGCCGACCGGTGGCGTGATCGGCGGCGGGTACGGAGCCCCGGCCGGCGGCCCGACCAGCGGTCAGACCTGGGGCCAGACCGGCGGCGCGATCGGCGGTCTGATCGGCCGCTCGGCCCCGTCCACCACCCCGCCGGGCGACCCCGGGGACCAGTGACGGACCAGCGATCGAGCCCCGCCCGCGGCCCCGCCCGAGTACCCGTACTCAGGCGGGGCCGCGGCCCGTCGGCGGACGACGGGCGCCGTGCCGCACAGCTCCCTCGGTCTGCCGCAGCCCCGCTGCCGCTGCCGCTGCCCTGCGCGAGCTAGTGTCCTGAGTCCTCGAGTCCCTCGCCAGCTACTGCCGACGGATCAAGGACTCAGGACACTAGCGCCGCCACGCCCTCGGGCTACCGCGCCTCGACCGGCTCGCCGCTGTCCTGGTCGAGGTTGAACACCCGACGGTAGGAGTCGGTGACCACGGTGATCTGGGTCCGCCCGGTCCAACTCGCCTCCACCAGCCGGGCGTCGTCCGGAGTGCCGCCGACGTCCACCAGCAGCCAGCGCCGGGCCGACCAGCCCTGGCCGCTCTCCAGCAGCACCTGCCAGTGCTCACCGGCCTGCGGCCCGGAGGCGTACGAGCGGTGCACCACCACCAGGGAGCGCTCCGCGCCGGCCGGGGCCTCCTCCCGGCTGCGGGTCTCGGCCGCCGACACCTTGTGCGCGGCCAGCACGCCGAGCAGGAACACCACCCCGGCGGTCACCGTGACGGCCCGGGTGGCGGCCCGTACGGCGGTGCGGCGGTCGCTCAGCCAAGCGGCCGCGATCAGCGCGGCCAGCGCGCCGCCGAGCAGCAGCTCCGGCCGGTTCAGCAGGTCGGCGACCAGCATCAGACCGCCCGAGCGGCTCTCCCACTGGCCCTCGGTGTACAGCAGGACGGCCGCCGCCCCGGTGGCCAGCAGCACCCGGATCAGGGTGCGCCGGGTCCGCCGCGGCCGGTTGTGCGCTCGCTCGTTCATCGTCCCCCCGGTCATCCGGTCACAGCTCTGCAAGGAGTTTCCTGCCCTCCGGCCAGTCGCCCAGTCCGGAGTCCGAGTTGAGGTGCCCGTACGCGCCCGGCTCGACGTGGCGGGCGCCCCAGGCCCGGGCGAACTCCCGGGCCCGCTCGGGGCTCACCCACGGGTCGTCGGTGGAGGAGACCACCACGGTGGGGAACGGGAAGCGCTCCAGCGCCACCGGCCGGAAACCCAGCAGCTCCGGCACCTCGGCGGTGTCGACGTCCGCCGGGGCGACCAGCAGCGCGCCCCGCACGGCCGCCGTCCGCCCGGCCGGGGCCCCGGCCGCCCAGCGGGCCGCCGTGACGCAGCCCAGGCTGTGCGCGACCAGCACCACCGGTCCCGCGGCGGCGGCCGCGGCCACCGCCGCGTCCACCCGGGCCACCCAGTCCCGCTGCTCGGGGTGGTCCCAGTCGGCCTGCTCGACCCGTCGGAAGGCCTCCGGCTCGGCGGCCTCCCAGCGGGTCTGCCAGTGCGCGGGGCCCGAGTTCTGGTAGCCGGGGAGGACGAGGTAGGTGGTGCGGTCGGGCATGGGCTCCTCCGGAAGCGGGTCGGACCGGCCGGTGCCGAGGCAGCGGCGGGGCGGCGGTGGGGCAGTGGCGCGGCGGTTCGGCCGCGTTCGGTGGACGGCCGGTGGACGGGTCGTGGACGGTCGGTGGGCAGCACGAGAGTCTAGGCCTCGGGCACGAGGGCTTCGCAGCCGGGCGCCGCACCCCGCCCCGGGCCCGGCGCGCACGGATCCCGACCGGCGCGCGATCCGGATCGCGCGCTGCCGTACACCCGGTGCGCCCTGTTGCCAACGGTGCCGCCGGTACGGGAGGTTGGACCGGGCCCGAGGCCCGGGGCTCGGCCGCCACCGCCCCGGGCCCACCGCCCCGGGCCCGTCGCCAGGACCGCCGATCGATCACGTGGAGGGATGTCGGGGATGACATCGAAGATCCTGCTCGTCACCGGGGACGCCGCCGAATCGCTGGAGGTGTTCTACCCGTACCAGCGGTTGCGCGAGGAGGGCTACCAGGTCGACATCGCCGCCCCGACCAAGAAGCGCCTGCAGTTCGTGGTGCACGACTTCGTGGACGGCTACGACACGTAGGACGCGTAACCAGTCGTGCACCTCCGGGGTGCGGGTTCGCTCCGCGCACCGGAAGGTAGCGGTATGGCGAACCAAGAAGCCAAGCTTGTCGACCTGCTTTTTCGGAGGTCGCAGGTCGTCACAGGCGTTGCTACTCAGGAAATCCTCTCGCTGAAGTCTCAGGAGGTGAGGGGTCGGGCCTGGGCGAAGCGTAATGGCTACACCGTGCGCCAGATCTGGCGGGAGAACCTTTCGGCCTATAGGGCGGGAGTCAAGCGTCCAAATTTTGATGCAGCAGTTCACGCGCTGCTTGAGGGCGAAACGGACTGCCTTTGGGCGTATGACACTTCGCGATACAGCCGAAAAGGCGCCGGCGATGTTTTGAAGATCCTTGACAGCCCGGCAAGCGTCTTGTCTTTGACCTGAACCGGCTTGATACTGAAATCCCTGAGGACCGAGTTCGGGTCATCAGTGATGCCGAGAACGACCGTGAGTACAGCCGGAAGCTCTCACAGAAAGTCAAAGACACAAAATCGACGCAGCGCGATGAGGGGAAGTGGCTCGGGGCCGCCCCGGACGGCCTCAAACGAACGAAGAAGGGTTAGCTCAAGGCCGGCAGGAGATGGCCCTATATTGAGCGCATCCACGAGGAGGCCGCAGCGGGCAGGTCATATGCCAAGATTGTGGAAGGCTTGAACCTCGACGAGATCCCTTTATATCGGGGTGGCCCCTGGCGTGAGCCAACTGTTGGGAAGATTCTTCGGAACCCTGTTTGTCTTGGGTGGCAGACGGTCTCGGTTAGGGGAAGGCCGCAGCTACACCTGAACTCCCAGAGCAAGAAGGTTCGCGTATTTGCCAAGGGATTTAATGGGATTCCCGAGGAAATGTGGATGAGCGCCCGGCAGCACCGGCACCTCACCGACGTGCACGAGGTGACCACCGTCGCCCGCCAGTTGAAGGCGGTGCCGCTCACCACCGGCCAGCCGCCCGGCGAGGCGAACCGGCGCAACCACGAGGACACCACCCGCACCCTGCGCTGGAACCAGGGCCCCGGGACCGCCTGGAGTTCACCCCATGCCGTCGTCAAGGTCAGCCGGGCCCGGTTCGGCGGAGTCGAGATCACGTGCTCGCATCTGACCCCCGACATGGCCGAGGCCGTACTGCGGGCCCTGACCGCCTCCCTGCCGGCCGCCAAGGCGAGCGCCGTCGCGTAGGCACCAGGCCCCAACCCCGCCAGCGGCCGGCCGCTGCTGGCACCAGGCCCCACCCCCACCCGAGCAGCACAGGAGAGAGCAGCATGCCCAAGTACATCGTCACCATCGACGTCATCACCGTGCACGTGGTGCCCGTCCTCGCCAACAGCCCCGAGGTGGCCGAGGCCGAGGCCGGTCGGATCGTCGCGGGTGACTGGGAGACCTGTTACGACCACACCGAACCCCTCATCGTCGGCGACGCGCAGACCGAGGCCGAGTGGGACGCCGAGACCGAAGTCCGCGCCCACATGGCCACCACCTCGCCGCACGTCTCCGTCCCGGCCCGCCGACCGAAGCCGGACGCCCCCGCGGCCAAGCACCGCACGACCCGCACCGACCACCACGCCGACGACACCGCGTGCCCGCCCGCGCACAAGCACACCAGCAGCGGCAAGCCGCGCACCGAAGGCTGCCCCGGCCGGGCGTCCTCCGCCGCCACCTGCACGTGCGGGTGGAGCACCCGCAGCGCCACGAAGACCTACGTGGACGAGAGCCGCAAGCGCCACGTCAGCACCGGGCACGGCTGACCACCCGCTGGCACCAGGCCCCCCACGTCCCCCGCGGAGGAACACCCCGTGCACGTCACCCCCGAGCCGCTGCGGGTCATGGACCTGCCCCGGCACCTGACCTTCGGAACGCCGGCCCCCGCATCGCCCCGCACATCACCAGCGCGGACACCCTGCTGCCCGATCGGCGCGCCCTGTGCGCCCCAGCCCTCCCGCTCGCCTCGGACTGGGCGCTCAACGGTGACCCGCTCTGTCCGGCCTGCGCGACGCTCGTCCAGCCCTGACACCACACCCCACCCCCGCACCATGGAGAAACCAGTGCCCGCCCCCGCGTGCCCCGCCACCCGTTACACCCTCACCTACCCCACGGCCCACCCCGAGCAGACGCCGATGGCCGTGCGCTTCACCGTGGCCCCCGACGCCAAGGGCACCTGGACCGTCGAACGCCAGCCGCACGGAGCGGCCGGCCGAATGCTCAGCCGTCGGCTGCTGGACCGTCACCGGTGTCGGCCATGGCCGCCGCGTCGAAGCTACCCTCAACACCCCCCAACTTCGCCTCGGATGTCTCTGCGATCCGGGAGAACGGCCGCTTGGTCTCCCGCCACCGCTATGAGCGCCGGGCCAACACCGCCTGTCCGGCAGCTGCTCGCCGACGGAGTCGAGATCGGGCAGCGAGCATCAGAGCCCACCCCCGCGGCCTACACCCGGCCGTGCTCCACCGGCCCGTCGGCCGGTGGCACCAGGCCCCACCCCGTGCTCGGGGTGACCAGCCAGGCCCTTCTCGGGAGATGGGATGGGTGGAGCACTTCCCATCGGAGCTGCAGGCCCACCGCCGTCATGATGGCTTCGAGGCCGAGCTGGCGGTTCATCAGGAGGCGAAACGCCTGACAGGGTCTCCGCTCACAGGTGATCCTGGTTTCGACACCAACGAATATGCAAGGTCGCGCAAGTGAAGTGACAGGAGGGGCAGCGATGGCGATACGGTTCTTTGGTATCGACCCGGAGACCGGCCAGGGGAACAGCCCGACCGTCTGGGTAGATGAGGGGAATGGGGACTTGCTGGTCCAGACCTACGTGGCCGATGAAGCGTCGATCAACGGCGTTCTCGCGGCCGGCCACGGTCCGGACCACGAGAACACGATCCCCGCGCACGAGGGAGTGTTTAGGATTCCGGCCCGCATGGTGCCGATTCTCAGGAAGGCGTGTGATGAGGCAGAGCGTTCCCAGCTTCTTCGAGATGCTGGACTCGGCGACGAGCACGGCGGTGCACCTGGAACTGCGTGACCAGTACAGCGTCGCCGAGGAAGCCTCTGAACTCGCCAAGTGGCACCGTGGTGAAGGTGTCGACGTTGACCCCGACTCGGAGTACTGGAGCGGGTGGAGCGACCTCGTCCGCCGCACGGTCGCCCGAGGCGTCCCTGTGCGCCGGGCCCGCGTCGTCTCCGTGCCGGTGACGGACTACGTGCGGTACGAGCACCACATCACGAGCGTGAACCTGGCCATCGGCGAGCAGGTCCGTTGGCTCGCCCGCAGCGAGGCGTCCGGAATCGCTCTGCCGGGAAACGACTTCTGGCTCGTGGACGGCCGCGCCGTTCGCTTCAACCTGTTCGACGGGCCCGGGGCGGCGCTGGACCCGCAGTACTCCGAGGACCCGGCGGTGGCCGAACTGTGCGCCAACGCTTTCGAAGCGGTCTGGGAGCGTGGAGTGGAGCACGAGAAGTTCGTCGTCTGATTCAGTACGCAGGACCACCAGATCATGTCCCTGTCTCCGTCGTCCAGTGCGCAAAGCGCCCGCGAGACGATCGCCAAGAGGTTGAAAGCCCTTCAGCAAGACGCTGGCCTGACGGGGCATGATCTGGCCCTGCGAACGGGTTTCAGCGAGTCCAAGGTCTCGCGCATCGCAGGCGCCAAGACACCGCCCTCCGCCGATGACATCCAGCGATGGTGCACAGCTTGCGGCGCTGAAGGCGAGGCTGCCGACTTGGTGGCCGCCAGCCGCGCCGCCGACGAGATGTACGTCCAGTGGAAGCGGCTGCACCGAACCGGGATGAAGCACGCACAGGACGCGATCCTGCCCCAGTTCGAGAACAGCCGGCACATCCGCATGTACTGCTCCAACGTCATGCCTGGGATCGTTCAGCGACGTGAGTATGCCCGTGCGCTGATGGGGACCATCACGGCCTTCCAGAACACGCCGAACGACGTTGAAGCTGCCGTCGAGAGTCGCCTCCAACGGGATCGCTATCTGCACCAGGGGAACTGCACCTTCGCACTCGTCTTGGAGGAGGCGGTCCTGTACTACCCCCTGGGCCACGATGAGGCCATGGCAGATCAACTGCGCCATCTGCTGGGCATCATGGCTCTGCCGCGTGTCAGTCTGGGAGTGATCCCCTTCCGAGCCCCGCGAACCATGTGGCCGCTCGAAGCCTTCTACATGTTCGATGACCGGCAGGTTGATGCCGAGCTGCTCACTGCCATCGTCAAGATCACGACGCCGGGTGAGGTCGCCGCCTACTCGAAGGCTTTCAGAATTCTCTCGGGCATGGCGGTGCACGGCCGCGAGGCGCGGACCCTGATTGAGCAGGCCATCCACGCTCTCGGGTGAATCCGTGCAAGACGGTGCAAGGCAGTGGCACCCTCTGTAGCCAACTCCCTACGGTCTATCACGCACCCCCACCGCCACGGCGAAGGAGGACAGACCGATGGCGAGACGCAACCCCAAGCGGGAGTACCACGAGGTCGTAACCGGCCCGAGCAAGAGCGAGTTGACCCGGCCGCCCGCCGGTTGGAGCCCGCTGGACGACTCAGGGCAGCCAACGCCACCGGCCGCCCCTTGTCCGTGGGCGGCGAGATCCAGATCGCGGCCGTGCGGTCCTGGTGCACCTGCTCCGCCTGCGTCGTCCGCAGGAACGCCGCATGAGTAGGGATGGAAAGGGCACGACCGTGAACCACGTGATTCAGGGCGACCCGGTCCGGCACCGCACGGACGGCTGGACGGGCACCGTCGCCGAGACCCCGAGCAGGCTCGCCAACCATGCCTGGGTGAACCGGGATAGCTCTGCGGACCCCTACCCGGAGATGGTCCTGCTGGTGGACTTGGAGGCCGCGGATTGAACGCGCTGCCCTCCTCGCCCACGGGTGAGGGCCTAGTCGCCGACCGGCCCGACGGCTACCGCCAGGGGACCTGCTGGGTCTGCCGCCGGGACACGCTGATCTGCGCGGGCAGTACCCTCCAGGCCCCCGGCGAGGACCAGAGCACCTGCCACCCGATCTGTGACGACTGCATCACCCGTGCCCGGAGCCCCCACCGCCGTGCTGCGCTGCGGGCCGCGCTCGACAAGCGAGCGGCATAGGAACGGCGTGGACGACCAGGACGCCTATCGCGAGGTGGCCGAGCGTGCCGCTCGCGGTGTCCCCACCCCTGTGCCGGTCGCTGTCGCTTACACGCTTTCGCTGTTCGTGCCGACCGCGCTCATCGCCTCCAACCGCTTCTAGCCAACACCGCGCTTTCGGGCGCCCACAATCCCCCGGATCGCCGGAAAGGGTCTTCGGCCGGGCCGGGTCGCACCACCCGCACGACTGTCCGCACACACCTGAGCGAGCAGCAGCCAACCCGATTGGAGAAGCACATGAGCACCGCCACCACCAACCCCGGTGACCCGGAGGTCACCAGCCTCACCCGCCGCCTCGACCACATGGTCCCCGACGGCGACTTCGCCCCGCAGGCGGGCGTCGAGTCCCTGACCCGTCGCCTGGACCACTCGGTCCCGGACGGCGACTTCGCCCCGGTGGGCACCGAGGGCTGACCGCAGTCCCCAACTGGTGCCGGTTAGTTGACGGCACAGGCGGGTCGGTGAGGGCTCTCCCTCACCGACCCGCCGCTCCCAGCCGCACACACCCCCGATCAAGGAGAGTCCGCATTGAAGTCCGCCATCGCTGACCACGTCCCCGCCGGCTCCTTCTTCGACCTCGGCCGAAAGGACCCGGACCTGACCCGACTCCGCGAGCAGGGCGCGCAGCTGGCACTCCCGTTCGCGTTGATGGAGCGCCTGGTGAAGTCCGGCACCCCCTACGCGGAGCACGCCCGCTCCCTGCGCAGCGAACCCGTGACCGTGGCCGGCGCGACCTTCGACTGGTTCGACGCCGAGCTCCCCGGCGAGATCGCCAACGAGATCAACCTGGCGAACTACCGGATCGCCGAACACACCGACGAGCGCCGCACGATGCTCAGCCAGGCCCTGGATCGTCTCTCGCTGGCCCACCCCGAAGGCTTCGCCCGCGTAGCCGAGTTCGTCCGCGGGCTCCTGTGGGTGGGCCTCAAGCCCGGGGCCCGCGTCTCCTCGCTGACCAGCTCCAGCGACCCCGCGCTCCCGTACGTCATCGTGTTCTCCGACAAGGCGTCGCGCCACATCCCGCCGAACACCGTCAGCGAGCAGCCGTCCCCGCTCTTCCTGGCGGAGAACCTGTTGCACGAAGCAACGCACCAGTCGATCAGCTTCCACGTCCTCCAGCACCAGGTCTTCGCCGACGGGTACTCCTCCCAGACCTCCCCCAAGATCGAGATCAGGTGGCGGGCCGGTCAGGGCGAGGACCGCAACCAGTACTGGGAGATCGACCGGGCCTTCCACGCCACCTGCGTCTACAACCAGCTGCTCCGGTTTCGCCAGACCGAACTGCGCCGCGACGACCTCACGCCCGCCGAGCGTGCGAACTTCCGGAGCGCCTACGACGAGGGGCTGCCGGCCGTGCGCTACCTCATGCGCGAACTCGAACTCCTCACCGAGCACTTCACCCCGCACGGGCGGGAGCTGCTGGCCGATCTGCGCCACCAGACCGACCACCTGTAGCGCCACGCTGAGTACACCCGAACGACCGGAGGTCACGTGCTGGATCACCTCATCACCCAAGACGACAACCTGCGGATGGTCCCCACCGACCGCGACGAGCTGACCGCCGCAGTCGGCCGACTCCACGAGGAACTGCGGACCCTGCCCGAAGGGAGCGACCCCGCCCGCACCCGGCTCCTGACCCGCTGGATCGGTATCGGCCAGCTGTCCCTGGGCAACCACGACGAGGCCCGGACGTTCCTCCGGCAGTCGCTCGACCTCGCCGCGACCATCGGCAACAGCAGGGCCGTCGTCGCCACCGGGCTCAACCTCGGCGACGCACACCGGTACGTCGGAGACGGCCAGAGTGCGGATGCGCTCTACCGCAGCGCCCTGAACACCGCCCGCGACCAGCACCCGGAACTTGTCGACTTCGCCCTCCAGCACACCGGCAAACACCTGATGGAGCGCGGCGACCTCACTGGCGCGCAGGCCCACCTGCGAGAAGCGCTGCGGCTACGGATCGCCAAGGAGGACGCCGAGCTGATCCAGTCCACGCAGGCGGCCCTCGACCGGGTGGAGCTGCTGATCGGCCAGGCCGGCGCAGCTGCGGCAGGGCCCGCCGCACCCGGCCAGTGGAGCCGCCAGTGGACCGCCTGGCTCCAGTCCCGCACCACGACCCGGACCAGCATCGGGTGGGCGGAGGAGTTCGCCGTGATCCGGGACGCCGTGAGCGGGCTCACCGCACACCAGCGCGTTCACCCGCGCCATCTGCGCCACCTGCGTGATCAGTCCTTCCCGGCCGGGCTCCTCGCCGCTATGGCGGACGAGGCCGAAAAGGCCCTCGCCGCCGACGGGTACCTCCACAACGGGAAGTGGAACGCGGCCGTCGGTGACGCGGCGGACCGCTTCGCCGAAGAGGTGGACCTCGCCGCTGTCGTAGCGCGGGCCACCGGTCTGAGGGTTGAGCAGCCGAACACCGCCGTCTACATCGCGTACCTGGAGGAAGGGCAGTACCTCGACTTCCACCTGGATGAGTTCGGCTTCGGCGAGGCCAACCTAATCCTCTGCCTCAAGCACGATCGCGCCACCGCGGCCCCGACGGTGAGCACCACCGTGTTCCTCGCTGCCGACGGCTACCTCGAATGCGATCTCCACACCGGTGACTGCGTCGTGTTCGACGGCGCGCTCACACCGCACGGCCGAACACCCCTCAGTGCCGGAGAGAGCGTCACCCTCATCAGCTTCGGCTTCCGCGCGCGCGACCAGGCTGTGCGTACGGTCACCAACCTTCCGCCGGCCCCCGCGTAGCGGACGGGACCCGGCCGCCCCGAGACCCCCGCACCACCGGAGCACCCTAGGGAAGGCGCTGTCCTGATCACCGTCCTCGTGGTCTACCTGGTCACCGGATTCCGGTATCACCGCACGCCCCGGGAGAACAACGACCCGGGGACGTTCGTCCACGCCCGGGTGAGCGGGCGGCGAACCGTGGAGATCTGGCGCAAGGGCCTGGCCTTCGACGTCCGCGTGATCGACCATCCCTGACCATCTCGGACCCCCGCCGCCTTCAACCCCCAGCGGCGGGCCCGCCCCCGTTCTGTGGCTGCCCCCGTTGCCACAGAACGGGGGGCCTCTGCTGCTGTCAGCAGACGAGCGCGTAACCGATGACCTCGCATAGTTCCGCAGGTGGGGGGCTAAGTGGACGACTGTATACTCGCCCTACACGGAGAAGCCCGGCTACACCTGGCCCGCCGCCATCGCCCTGGCCGACGTCGACCCGGCCGACTACGTGGCCCTGGTCATCCCCGGCGGCCGCGCCCCCGAGTACCTGCGCAACGACCCGGACGTCCAGCGGATCGCCCGGCACTCCCCGCCGGGGACAAGCCGGTCGCGCAGATCTGCCACGGCCCGCTGATCACCGCCGCCGCCGGAGTGCTCGACGGCCGCCGCACCTCCGCGTACCCCGCGCTCGCCCCCGACATCAAGGCGGCCGGCGCCGAGTTCGTGGACGGCGAGGCGGTGGTGGACGGCGTGGTGGTCTCGGCCCGCGCCTGGCCCGACCACCCGGCGTGGCTGCGGGCGTTCATCGAGGTGCTGCGCAGCAAGGCCCCGCTGGCCTGACGTGAGCCGGCCCGCCCGGCCTGCCTACCCGGCCCGGCGGTGACCCGGCCTGCCCGGCCCGACCCGGCGGTGCCCCCGAGGCCTCTCGGGGGCATCGCCCTCCCTGAGGGTGACGACGGCCGTCGGCCGTGCTTGCAGGGTGTCAACAGTCGCGCACAGCGCGGACGTTGATCACCTCGCGAGGCCAGGGAGGACGGCATGGCCGCCACCGACCGCACCGCCCGGCGCCGCAGGCCCGCCCTGCGCGCCGCCGTCGTCACCGCCGTCGGCGCGGGCCTGCTGGCCATGCTCGCCACACTCGCCCCGGCCGCCCTCGCCGCGCCCGCCGACCGCTCCTCGTCGGCCGGCTGCCACGGCTCCGTCCACCGCACCGCCGCCGACGGCGCCGACCGGACGAGCAGCGCCCAGGGCCGGGCCGAGTGGTCGGCCGCCGACGCCGCCCTGGGCGGCCTGACCGGCCCCGGCTACGCCACCTCCGCCCTCGGCGCCGTCCGGGAGGACGGCCGGCTGGTCTGGCGCAACGCCACCGGCGCCGCCGCCCTCGGCGGCCTGCCCGCCGACCCCGAGGGCCGCTTCCGGATCGGCAGCGCCACCAAGACCTTCGTCGCCACCACCCTGCTCCAACTGGTCGGCGAGCGGCGGCTGGGCCTCGACGACCGGCTGGAGTGCCTGCTGCCCGGCATCGTCCCGAACAGCACCGCGATCACCGTCCGTCAGCTGCTGAACCACACCAGCGGCGTCGCCGACTACACCCAGGACCCGGCCTTCGAGCCCACCGACCCGGACTGGCAGGCCGCCGGCCGCTTCCGGCCGTACTCCCTCCAGGAACTGGTGGACATCGCCGACACGTACCCGCCGGCCTTTCCGCCGGGCCAGGGCTGGGGGTACTCCAACACCGACTACGTCCTGATCGGGATGGTCATCGAGAAGCTCACCGGCCGCAGCTGGCAGGAGGAGGTCACCCGCCGGATCATCCGCCCGCTGCACCTCACCGGCACCTCGATGCCCGGCAACTCGCCCTTCATCCCGGGCTCGCACGCCCACGGCTACCTCAGGACGGCCGACGGCCCGGTGGACGTCACCCTGCTCTACCCCTCGATGGCGGGCTCCGCCGGCGCGGGCATCTCCACCACCGCCGACCTCACCACCTTCCTGGCCGCCCTGCTCGGCGGCCGGCTGCTGCCCCCGGCCGAACTCGCCGAGATGCAGCGGACCGGCCCCTCCGGCGGCGGGCAGTCCTACGGCCTCGGCCTCCAGCGCGTGGACACCCCGTGCGGTACCTTCTGGGGCCACTCCGGCGGCATCCCCGGCTACACCACCCTGATGCTCGGATCGGCGGACGGCAAGCGCCAGTTCGCCTCGGACGTCACGGTCTACGACGTCCGGGACTCGGACGCCGCCCGCGCCGCCTTCAACCGGCTGACCGTCACCGCCCTGTGCGGCCCGCAGGCCGCGACCACCGCGACCGCCCTGCCCGACCTCGCCCGCCTCGCGCCCTGACCGGCCGCCTACGCTGACCGGCGGCAGTGCAGCCGATCACCAACAGGAGGACGAGCCATGGCAGAACCACTGATCGCCACCGTCGGGGGCAGGGCGCCGGACGTCGACCCGGGCGCCTTCCTCGCCCCGAACGCCGTCGTGGTGGGGGACGTCACCGTCGCGGCCGGTGCGAGCGTCTGGTACGGGGCGGTGCTGCGGGGCGACGCCGAGTCGATCGCCGTCGGCGCGGGCAGCAACATCCAGGACAACTGCACCCTGCACGCCGACCCCGGCTTCCCGCTGGTGGTCGGCGAGCGGGTCTCGGTCGGCCACAACGCGGTGCTGCACGGCTGCACCGTCGAGGACGACGCCCTGGTCGGGATGAACGCCACCGTCCTCAACGGCGCCCGGATCGGGGCCGGCTCGCTGGTCGCGGCGGGCGCGGTGGTCACCCAGGGCACGGACGTGCCGCCCGGCTCGCTGGTCGCGGGCGTCCCGGCGAAGGTCCGTCGGGAGCTGACCGAGGAGGAGCGGGCCGGCATCAAGGTCAACGGCGAGGGCTACTTGCTGCTCGCCGAGGCACACCGCCGGATCTGACCCGCCGCCCGTCGCCCGCCCGCCGGACCTGACCCGCCGCCCGTCGCCCGCCCACCGGCCGTCCTGTCGACCGGCCTAGAGCCGGTCGTAGACGGCGGACAGCCGGCGCAGCACCTCGGCGGCCCGGTCGAGGGCGTCCTCGTCGTAGTCCTCCAGGTCGGTGTGCAGGGCCTCGGCCAGCGCCTGCTGGCGCTGCCGGTGGCGGTCGCGGCCGGCGTCGGTGAGGGAGACCAGGACGGAGCGCTTGTCCTCGGGCGGGCGGGTGCGGGTGACGTAGCCGGCGGTGACCAGGCCGTTCACCAGCTGGGTGGTGGCGGCGCCGGTGGTCTCGGTGCCGGCGGCGAGCTGGGTGATGGTGAGCGGCCCCTGGTCGGCCAGGGTGCGCAGGGCCCGGGCGTGGGTGAGGGAGAGGGCCCCGGGGGTGCGGGTGGCACGTCCGCGCAGCCGGGAGTCGGCGGCGCTGAGGCGGTAGGCGGCGCGGGCCAGGCGGTCGAGGGCCTGGGCGCGGCCGGGGGTGGGCGGCGGCTCGGTCATGACGGGGCGTCCTCCTTCGGAAGTTGACAACAGCCTAACCTCAGTACTTAATGAATAAGTACTTAGTCACTAAGTACTTATCTATCCCTCGCACCTATCCCGTTCCGGGAGGAGACCGTCATGACCACTCGTTCGACCGGCCAGAACTGGGCCCTGGACATCGCCCTCGCACAGGGCGGCTTCGACGCGCTGCACCCCGAGGCCGTCGGGACCATGGAGCAGCTCGGCCACGACCACACCGACTTCGCGAAGGTCTTCGCGCTGGTCCGGAGCGGTGCCATGCTGCCCAAGGCCTGGGCCACGGTGGCCGGCCAGGCCGAGCAGCGCGCCGCCCACCACGAGCGCGCGGGCTTCGCCCGGACCGCCGCCGACCTCTACCTGCGGGCCGCCGTGATGTGGGGCCGGGCGCAGTACTCGATCTTCGACGCCGCCGACCCGCGCAAGACGGCCATGCGCGCCCACGCCAACCACTGCGTGGAGCGCCTGGGCGCGCTGCGCGACGGCCGGGTCCGCCGGGTGGAGCTGGACTTCGAGGGCTCGCGGATCTTCGCCCTGCTGCACCTGCCGGCCGGCCGGGTCGAGAACGCGCCCGCCGTCATCCTCGGCCCGGGGATGGACATGATCAAGGAGGACTACATCTGGGCCGCCGAGCGCTACTACACCTCGCGCGGGATGGTCGCGCTGTCCATCGAGGGCCCCGGCCAGGGCGAGAGCCGGGCCGGCGGACTGACCGTCGACCTCGGCAACTACGAGCGGGCGATCGGCCGCTACCTCGACCACCTGGCCGCGCTCCCGGAGGTCGACGCCGAGCGGATCGGCATGTTCGGCATCTCGATGAGCGGCTACTGGGGCTCCCGGGCGGCCGCCACCGACGGCCGGCTGCGCGCCCTCGCCGCCTTCGAGGCCGTCACCGGGGACTTCGCGACCATCTTCGAGCGCGCCCAGCCGACCTTCAAGAACAACTACATGTACATGGCCGGCTACACCGACGAGGAGGCCTTCGACCGCGACCTGGCGCACCGGATGCCGCTGGGCGACCTGGTCGCCGACATCACCTGCCCGGTGCTGTACGGCATCGGCGAGTTCGACGAGCTGACCGACCTCGGCCAGGCCCTGGAGAGCTTCGAGCGCGTCCGGGCGCCGAAGGAGCTGCGGGTCTACGAGGACGAGTTCCACCCGCTGGGCGGGGTGGCCGCCGAGGCCTTCCGGTTCGGCGCGGAGTGGCTGGAGCGCGCCCTCGGCGGTGAGTTCGCCGACCCCGGCCGCGACGTGCGCCACTACGTCCACCGCGACGGCCGCACCACCGACGGCACCGCCGACCCGACCTGGTGGCTGGGCGCCGCCCCGGCCGCGCTCGCCGAACTGCGCCGAGGCTAGGACGCCGGAGCTAGGACGCCGGGGCCAGGACGCCGGGGCCAGGACGCCGGGGTCAGCGCACCGGGGCCAGCGCACCGAGGCTAGGACGCAGGGGCCAGCGGCACGCCCGCCCGGTCCGCCGCCGGCTCCACCGGCGCCGGGACGGGCGGGCGCCGGTCGGCCGCCCAGGCCAGCAGGGCGACCACCGCACCGGCGGCGGCCAGGCCCGCACCCACCAGGGTGGGGGAGGTCCAGCCGAGCCCGGCGTCCAGCGCCAGCCCGCCGAAGTACGCCCCCTGGGCGTTGGCCAGGTTGAAGGCCCCCTGCACGGTGGCCGAGGCCAGGGTGGGCGCGCTGCGCGCCTTCCGCAGCACCAGGGTCTGCACCGCGGGGACGATCGCGAAGCCGAACAGTCCGATCAGCACCACGGTGACGGCCGCCGACCAGCGGGCGTGCGCGGTCACCGCGAACAGCGCCAGCGTCGCGGAGAGCAGCAGGAAGGACACGCAGACGGTCGGGCGCAGCGCCCGGTCGGCGGCGAACCCGCCGAGCACGTTGCCGATCGTCATCCCCACCCCGAACAGCGCCAGCACCCCGGTCACCGAGCCGCTCGCGTACCCGGAGACCTCGGTGAGCAGCGGCGAGATGTAGCTGTAGCAGGCGAACATGCCTCCGCAGCCGACCACCACGGTGGCCAGCGCCAGCCACAGCTGCCCGCTGCGGAAGGCCCGCAGCTCGTGCCGGAGTCCGGACTGGCCGGGGGTGGGGAGGGCGGGCACCAGCCGGGCGATGGCGAGCGTCCCGGCGGCGGCGATCAGCACCACCACCAGCATGGTCGCCCGCCAGCCCAGGTGCTGGCCGAGCAGGGTGGCGGCCGGGACGCCGACGATGTTGGCGACGGTCAGTCCGGAGAACATCACGGCCACCGCCCGGGCCCGCCGCTGCGGGGCCACCAGCTCGGCGGCGGCCACCGCCCCGGCGCCGAAGAAGGCGCCGTGCGGCAGTCCGGTGATCAGCCGGGCGGCGGCCAGCGTCCAGAAGTCCGGTGCCAGCGCGCACAGCAGGTTGCCGGTCGCGAACAGCCCGGCCAGTGCCACCAGCACCGTCTTGCGGGGTTTCCCGGCGGCGAGCGCGGTGAGCAGCGGGGCGCCGATCACCACCCCCAGGGCGTACGCGGAGATCAGCCAGCCCGCCTGCGGGATGGAGACGTGCAGACTGCCGGCGACCTGGGGGAGCAGCCCCATGGCGGCGAATTCGGTGGTGCCGATGGCGAAAGCGGTGACGGCCAGCGCGAACAGCGCGAGAGGCAAGGGGGTGACTCCGGGGTGATGCCCGCGCCCGGGAGGGCGCGCGGCGGGGTGATTCGTTCGTCGGGAATCCTAATCCGGTCGGATGACGCCCCCATGAGGCCCGTGTGACGAAACGGGGTCCCGCGCCGGAAGGGGCTCGCCTCGTCGGCCGCGGCGCGCGAGACTGGGGTCATGTGCCGCAACATCAAGACGCTGCGACCGCCCGTGACGCCGGACGCCGACGAGGAGGACTTCCACGCCGCCGCGCTGCAGTACGTCCGCAAGGTGTCCGGTTTCCGCGCCCCGGCGGCGCACAACCGCGAGGCCTTCGACCGGGCGGTGGACGCGGTCGCCGAGGCCACCGCCCGCCTGCTCGACGAACTGGAGGTCCGCGGCTCGCACGCCCGGGCCGCCGAAGCCACGGCCTAGAAGCCGAAGCCACGGTCTGGAAGCCGAGGCCGCGGCCTGGAGGAAGCCACGGCTCATCGGAAGCCACGCCCTGGAACACGTGCCGTCGAGGAGCAGGAGCTGGTGATGAACCCCGCCGACCGTTACGCCCTCACCTTCCCCGGAACCCCCGGTACCCAGGCCCCGCAGGACGTGGTGGTGGTCACCCGGACCAGTGCCAAGGGCCCGGGCGGGCATCCCGTGTACGAGGACGCCAGCGGGATCGTCCGGGCGGAGATCAGCGACGCGGGCGAGGTCCGGATGCTCGCCAGCGGCGGCCACCAGAGCCCGCACCTGCCGGTGCACGCCCACCCGCTGCCGTGAGGCCGCCAAGGCCGCGGCGAGTCCGTGGCGGCGAGTCCGGTGGAGGCGAGGCCGTGGAGGCGAGCCCGTGGAGGCGAGGTCGCGATCAGGCTGCCGTACGGCGGCGCCCGGATTCCCCCCGAAGCACCGGCAGCGGTCCGGGTCGGTGGGGCACAATCGCCTCATGACCACAGCGAGTTGGCAGGGGACGGTCGTCGCCGAGAGCGCGGACACCGTCGTCGTCGAGGGCAACCACTACTTCCCGGCCGAGTCGGTCCGGGCCGAGTTCCTCCGGCCCTCCGACACCACCACGGTGTGCGGCTGGAAGGGCACCGCCGGCTACTACACCCTGGAGGTGGCCGGGCAGACCAACCCGGACGCCGCCTGGTACTACCCGGACCCGAAGCCCGAGGCCGAGCACGTGCGGGGCCGGGTGGCCTTCTGGCGGGGTGTGGAGATCACCGAGTAGCCCGGACCGCCTGGCCGGCCGCGGCCGGCCAGGCGCCGAGGGCCGGGCGCCAGGGCCGGGCGCCAGGGCCGGGCGAGCCACCGCGGCCCGTCGGCTCGGGCGGGTTCAGCCGCCGAGGGCCGCGGGCGGGGCGACGGCCCCGTGTCCCGTCTTGACGCCGTTCACCATCGCCTGGTGGATGGCCCGCGCGGTGCTCTCGTCCGCGGCGGCCACCGGACTGCCGGAGACGGTGTACCAGTCCAGCGCGCCGGTGTACTGGACGGTCAGTCGGGCCTCGCCGTCCACCCACGTGGTGTGCAGGGTGAGGTCGCCGGAGATCGGGCCGACTTCGGTGGTGGTGACCCCGCCGGGGCCGCTGATGATGGACTGGGTGGTCCAGGTCGCCCACGAGGTGCGCGGGTCCGTGGGCGGCCGGGCCTGCCGGTCGTTTTGATCGTGTTCGGTCATGCGCCTATCCTCCCCCGCCGGTGAGCCGCCGCCCGGGCAGCGACACCTGCGGTCGCAAGGACCGCCCGGTTCCGCCGGGCGGTCGGATCGGTGTGGCGGGACGGTCAGCCGTCGGCGTCGGGCTCGTCCAGCATGGAGTCGCCCTCCGCCTGGGAGGTGTCCTGGGCGTGCAGGTTCTGCATCGAGGTGATGCCCTCCTCCGGATCCGCGGCGCGGACGTCCTGCTCGCGGTCGGTGCTCACCTCGGAGCGATCGCTCATGTCGGTCATCGCGGGCTCCCGTCTCCTCGGCCGGTCCCGGCGCACCCCTGACCGCGGGCGCGGCCGGGCCGGGTCCGTCCTTCGCCCTTCAAGCCTGCCTCCGCCCCGGCTCCGGGGCCAGCCGGGTGACCCGCGCCCGCCCCGGTCCCGCCCCGGTCCCGGACCGGGGGCCGGTTCACCAGGCCACGGGCAGCGACCGCATCCCGTAGATGAACGACTCGGTACGGAACTCGCGCTCGCCGGTCAGCCGCAGCCCCGGCAGCCGGCGGAACAGCGTCTCCAGGGCGATCTGGAGCTCGGCGCGGGCCAGCGGCTGGCCCAGGCACTGGTGCACGCCGAAGCCGAAGGCCAGGTGCCGCCGGGCGTCCCGGTCCAGGTCCAGTTCGTCCGTCGACCGGTGCCCGGCGCCGCCGAACACCGCTTCGTCCCGGTTGGCGGTGGACAGCATCGCGATCACGCCCTCCCCGGCCCGGACCGTCACCCCGCCCAGCTCGACGTCCTCCAGCGCCACCCGGGGCAGCCCGGTGTGCACGATGGTCAGCAGGCGCAGCAGCTCCTCCACCGCGCCGGGCAGCGCGGCCGGGTCGGCCAGCCTGGCGATCTGCTCCGGCTGCTCCAGCAGCAGCGCGGTCGACAGCGCGATCATGTTCGCGGTCGTCTCGTGCCCGGCGATCAGCAGCAGCACGCCCGTGCTGGCCACGTCGTCCGGGCTCAGGTCGTCCCGCACCGCGAGCCGACTCAGGACGTCGTCCTCCGGCTGCGCGCGCTTGCGGGCCGTCAGGTCGCGCAGGTAGTCCAGGACCTCGTCCTGGGCCACCCGGAGCTCCTCCAGGGTGCTCTCCTGGCTGAGCAGCGTGCGGCTCAGGCCCTGGAAGCGGTCGCGGTCCTGGTACGGCACGCCGAGCAGCGAGCAGATCACCAGCGAGGGCACCGGCAGCGCGAACTCGGTGACCAGGTCGGCCGTGGTCCGGCCCGCGGTCATCCGGTCCACTGCCTCGTCCACGATCCGCTGGATCTCCGGGCGCAGCGCCTCCACCCGCTTGACCAGGAAGTCCCCGGTGACCATGCGGCGCTGACGGGCGTGCTCGGGGTCGTCGAGCCGCAGGAAGGTCGGGTTGTCGGTGACCAGCTTCTCGCGGGCGCCGGCGACCAGCAGCGGGAAGGCCGGGTGGCGTACGTCGGCGCTGAACCGGCGGTCGGACAGCACGGTGCGGACCTCGGCGTAGCCGGTGACCAGCCAGCAGGGGTCGCCGTCGGGCAACTCGGCCCTGGTCATCGGCGCGGTGGCGGCGGCCTCGGTGTACGCGGGCGGCGGGCCGAACGGGCAGCCGCTGGAGTGCGGGGCCGGCAGCAGCGGGACGGCGGGGGCGGTGGGTACGGCGGTCACGGCGGGGTTCTCCTCATGTCGCGGGTGTCCTCGTGGGGGTGCCGGGGTGCAGGGGAGCCGCCCAGCGGCCTGCGAGGCCGACGGTGGAGCCCGTCAGGCTCCCGCCTGCGCGGGCTCGTCCTCGGTGACGGTGATCGCCCGGCCCGGGCAGAGCTCGGCGGCGAGCCTGACGTCGTCGAACTGCTCGGGCAGCAGCACGGTCTGACGCAGCCTCACCAGGCTGTCGTGGTCGTCCTGGTCGAAGACCGCGGGGGCGTTCATCACACACATTCCGGAGCTGCAGCAACGGTCCCGGTCGACGCTCACCTGCATGTCGGGCACCTTTCGCCAGGGCGCCGCCGACTGCCCGGCGGCCGCCTCTCGTTGTCACGGTCAACCTAGCCGCCGCTGGTCCGTCCACGGAGGGTGCGGTGGCCGGATCGTCGAGAATGGCTGATTCGGCCCCAAGGCGCGAACGCCCTTGCGGTGCAATGCGTTTCAAGTAGCGGTACTTTGCCGGACGGGCCGGCGGGCCGGGCCGCGCAGGCAGCCTCACAAGCCTTCGGCGGCGGCCAACTCCCTGACGGCGGCCACGGTGTCGGCTTCGGCGGCGCTCTTGTCCGGCCGGTAGCGCACGACCCGGGCGAACCGCAGGGCCAGCCCGGCGGGGTAGCGGGGGCTGCGCTGGAGGCCGTCGAAGGCGATCTCGACGACCAGTTCCGGTCGTACTCGTACCGTCCGGGCGTCCCGGTCGGTCTCCCGGGCGAGCAACTCGGCGGTCTGCCAGGCGAGCGTCTCGTCCGTCAGCCCCTTGAAGGTCTTGCCGAGCATCACCCACGGCCCGAGGCCCGGCTCACCCGCCGCCCGGGCCCCCAGGTGCAGATTGCTCAGGAACCCCTGGCGCCGCCCGCTGCCCCACTCGGCGGCCAGCACCACCAGGTCCAGGGTGTGCCGGGGCTTCACCTTGATCCAGCCCGCCCCGCGCCGCCCGGCCGCGTACCCGGCCGCCGGGTCCTTCACCAGCACGCCCTCGTGGCCCAGCGCCAGCGCCCCGCGGAGGAACGCCGACGCCTCCGCGTCGTCCCCGGTCTCGGTACGGGCCACCCGCAGCCCGGCCGGCACCGACCCGTCCAGCGCCGCCCAGCGCTCCCGGCCCGGCCGGTCCACCAGGTCCTCGCCGTCCCGGTGCAGCAGGTCGAAGAAGTAGACGCTGAGCGGCACTTCGGCCCGCAGCCGGTCCGTCTCCCGCCGGGAGGCGGTGCGCGCGGCGGTGACCTGGAACGGGCGCGGCCGCCCCTGCGGATCGAGCGCGATCGCCTCACCGTCCAGCACCGCCGACCGCAACGGCAGCGCCAGGGCCGCCTCCACCACCTCGGGGACACGGGCGGTGATGTCGTCCAGGCTGCGGGTGAACACCGCGACCTCTCCGCCGTCCCGGTGCACCTGCACCCGGATCCCGTCCAGCTTCCACTCCACCGCGGCCGCCCCGATGCGCTCCAGCGCGGAAGCCACGTCCGGTGCCGAGGCCGCCAGCATCGGCCGCACCGCCCGCCCCACCTCCAGCCGGAACCCCGCCAGCGCCGCCGCCCCACCGCCCAACGCCGCGGCCGCCACCGCCCGCGCCGACCCCCGGAACATCAACGCCCGGCGCACCGCCGCCACCGGCACCCCGGCGGCCTGCGCCACCGCCTCCCCGACCAGCGCGTCCAGAGCCCCCTGCCGCAGATCCCCGACCAGCACCGCCCGCAGGAAGCCCTGCTCCACCTCCGTCGCCCGCCCGAACAGGCCCGCCAGCAGCCGTCGGCGCTCCGCCTGCGCCCCCGCCCCGTGCACCCCGGCGATCCGTTCCAGCTCCCGCTCCACCTCCCGCACCCCCAGCGAGGGCGCGGCGGCCGGTGCCGGCAGGTCCCGCAGGGCCGCCCAGCCGACCCCGGTCCGCAACCGCTGCGCCTCGCCGGACAGCAGCACCACCGCCGCCGCCCCCTCCTCGGCCCCCAGCTCCCGCAGGCACCCGGCCAGCAGCCCGACCTTCGCCCGCCGCCCCGGCTCCGCCGCCACCTCCCGGGACACCACCGCCAACCGCCACAGGCCCATCCGCCGACACCTCCACCCCCAGCATCGACGCCCACCCCCGCTCCCGCACCCCGGCTCCCCCGGGCGCCCGCCCCGGGGCCCTGCGGTGGGCCGCCGAAGTAGCCTTGGCCGTCCGGTGGTTGATCCGAGGAGGGGAGCGGCGGTGTCGATCGCGTTCGTGCGCCGGGTGGACGGCCTGGTCTACCGCTACCGCCCGGACGGGGAGTTCAACGGCCGGCCGTCGTTCCGGCGGGTCGACCTCGATGTGTGGTGCCGCTGGCTGCCCGGGCGGGGCTGGTGCACCGTCGGCGCCGACGGGACGGCCAACGGCTGGCCGCTGTCCGGCCGCTCGGCCGGGGAGGCGTCGCCCCCGCTCGGCCCCTGGCGCAGCTGGAAGGCCGGCAGGTCCTACCTCTACGACCTGCGCCGCACCGGCGTTACTGCTTGACATGGTGCGTAATACTGTAACGCGCGCGGTCCGAGGGGCCGTCGGAACGGGCACCGCCCGCGTTCCTCCCCAGCAGCTCGGAGCACCACATGCACCCCTTCCTCGACCATCCGGGTCCGCTGGCCTTCGCCCACCGCGGGGGCGAGCTCGGCCACCCGGAGAACTCGCTGGCCGCGTTCGAGGCCGCCGTGGCGCTCGGCTACCGGTACCTGGAGACGGACGTGCACGCCACCGCCGACGGCGTGCTGGTGGCCTTCCACGACTCCCGCCTGGACCGGGTCACCGACCGCACCGGCATGCTGGCCGAACTGCCCTGGGAGAGCGTCCGACGGGCCCTGATCGGGGGCACCGAGCCGGTGCCGCTGCTGGAGGACCTGCTCGGGGCGTTCCCCGAGGCCCGCTTCAACGTGGACGTGAAGGCCGCGCCCGCCGTCGCCCCGCTGGTGGCGGCGATCCGCCGGACGAACGCCTGGGACCGGGTCTGCGTCGGTGGCTTCTCCGACAGCCGGCTCGCCGCCGTGCGCGCCGCCGCCGGCCCCCGGCTGGCCACCTCGCTGGGCCCGCGCGAGGTGGCCCGGCTGCGGCTGCGCTCCCTGGCGGGCCCGCTGCTGCCCGGCTGCGGGGCGCCGTTCGCCGGGATCTGCGCCCAGGTGCCGGAGCGGCACCGGGGGATCCCGGTGGTCGACCGGGCCTTCGTCCGGGCCGCCCACCGCCTCGGCCTGCAGGTCCACGTGTGGACTGTGGACGATCCCACACGGATCAGGGCTCTCCTCGACCTGGGTGTGGATGGCATCATGGCGGATCGCATCGACGTCCTGCGGGACGTCCTCGGCGAGCGCGGCTGCTGGACGGACGGCAGCACCGGCTCCAGCACAGTGAAATAGGAGCCCATGAGCACCACGGACCACGTGCCGGACGACGTTTCGTCGCCCCCGGCGGCAGTCGACGACGGCCGCGCCCTGCGCCGGATGCAGTTCGGCTGGTACATCAGCGACTGGGCCAACGCCGCCTTCACGACCACCGTCCTGACGGTGTTCCTCGGGCCGTACCTGACCGAGGTGGCCAGGAACGCGGCCGACGCCTCCGGCGACGTGCACCCGCTCGGCCTGTCGATCCGCGCCGGATCGTTCTTCCCGTACACCGTCTCCTTCTCCGTGCTGATCTCGGTCGCGGCGATGCTGCTGACCGGCACGGTCGCCGACCGCACCGGCCGGCACAAGGAGCTGATGTGCGGCTTCGCCTACGTCGGCGCGCTCGCCACCATGGGGATGTTCTTCCTCGACGGCGACGGCTACCTGCTCGGCGGCGCGCTGCTGGTGGTCGCCAACATCTCCTACGCGGTGTCGGTGGCGCTCTCGTACGCCTACCTCCCCGGCCTGGCCTCACCGGACGAGCGCGACAAGATCTCCTCCAAGGGCTGGGCCTACGGCTACGCCGGCGGCGGACTGCTGCTGATCGCCAACCTGGCCCTGTACGAGGGCCACGAGGCGCTCGGCCTGGCCTCCGGCACCGCCGTGCGGATCTGCCTCGCCTCGGCGGGCCTGTGGTGGGCGCTGTTCACCGTCGTCCCGATGCTGCGGCTGCCCTCCCGGGCCGGCGTCGCCCGCGAGCGCGCCGCGACCGGCCCCGACCAGCCCGCCGCCGGCAGCCTGCGCGAACTCGGCCGCACGCTCAAGGGGATGCGCGAGCACCCGCTGACGCTGCTCTACCTGGCCGCCTTCCTCTGCTACAACGACGGCATCCAGACCGTGGTCTCCCAGGCCTCGCTGTACGGCAGCGAGGAACTCGGCATGGAGCAGGGCACGCTGGTCATCGCCGTGCTGATCGTCCAGGTCGTGGCGATCGGCGGGGCGCTGCTGCTCGGCAGGATCGCCCACAGCCACGGCGCCAAGAAGACCATCCTGGGCTCGCTGGTCGGCTGGGTGATCACCCTGGCCCTCGGCTACTTCATGCCCGCCCACCAGCCCGTCTGGTTCTACGCCCTGGCCTGCATGATCGGCCTGGTGCTCGGCGGCAGCCAGGCGCTCTCCCGCTCGCTGTTCTCGCACCTGATCCCGGCCGGCAAGGAGGCCGAGTACTTCAGCCTGTACAAGGTCAGCGACCGCGGCACCAGCTGGATGGGCCCGCTGGTCTTCGGCCTCGCCTACCAGATCACCGGCAGCTACCGCTCGGCGATCATCTCGCTGCTGATCTTCTTCGTGATCGGCTTCCTGGTGCTGGCGAAGGTGCCGGTCCGCCGCGCCATCGAGGCGGTCGGCAACCCGGTGCCCGAGCGCCTCTGACCCCGCCGCTCCCGGCGCCCGGCCCGGGCACCGGGAGCCGGCCCGGGGTTCACCGGTCGGCGATCAGCCCGCCGATCTCCCGGAGGAAGTCCTCCAGGGTGCCGGCGACGAGCTCGAAGCCGCCGTCCACGGAGGCCGTGGCCGACCTCCAGACCCGCCCGGTGTGTCCGGTCGCGAACAGGTGGCCACCGCCGTCACTGCCGAAGACCAGGGGCAGCCGCTCGCCCTCGACGGCCGGGACACCGTAGTCGCGCAGCTGCGCCGTGACCGTCTCCGGCGCATGGATGAAGTAGCCGTTGTCGACGTCCGGCAGGGACGCCCCGGCGAGCGCCCGGTGGAGCGTGGCCAGATCGGCGGGGAGCGGCAGCAGTTCGGCGAGCGCGTCCGCGGCCCGGAGGCTGTGCGCCGTGGCGGGGGCCAGCGCGTTCTCGCCGGGCGGGAAGCCGTACCGCTCGGCGAAGGAGCGGGTGAACCCGGCGAGGGCCGCCTCGGTCTCCGCGCACCAGGTGCGGAGCCACTCCGGGTCGAGCCGGGGGCCGGGCAGCGGCGTGGCATCGCCGAGGCTGACGGTGACGGAGCGGCGCCACCCGCCGGGGCCGGGTTCCGCCCCGTCCCGCTCCGCCGCCTCCCGCTCCCGGAGGGCCGCCAACTCCCGGGCGCCCATCGCGCGCAGCCGCGCCTCGCCCTCCTCGTCGGCCTTCTCGGAGCCCGGGTAGAGGATGATGAACCGGCCTCCGTTCTCGTCCTCCCAGGTGTGGCTCTGGTACTCCGTCATCGGCTCGTCCACCGCAGGGAACCTCCGCTCCGTGCCATCGGGGTGACCCACGGTAGGGGATGGGCCCCGGCGCGGGAAAGCGCTTCACCCTCCCGGGTGGGCCCGCGCCCGCCGGACTGGAGTACTGACGGGTGGTTGTTGGCCGCGACGGCGGTCGGCGGGCGCCCGACGGGGCGTCATGCTGGGCGGGTCCGTCCGACCTAGCGAGGAGACAGAGTTGAGCAGCGCCGCCGCGAACCGTTGGAGCATCGGCGTGCCGGAGGCCGGGGACTACCCGCGCTGGCGCGAACTGTTCCGCGGGTACTGCGAGTTCTACCGGGTGCCGATGCCGGAGCAGAAGGCCGAGCTGGTGTGGTCCTGGCTGAACGACCCGGCGCACGAGCTGGAGGCGCTGCTGGCCCGGGACGCCGACGGGACGCCGGTCGGGTTCGCGCACTTCCGGCCGTTCTCCCGGCCGCTGCACGGCGCGGTCGGCGGCTTCCTGGACGACCTGTTCGTGGCGCCCGAGGTGCGCGGCGGCGGGGCGGTGGACCAACTGCTGGCCCGGCTGCGGGAGGTCGCCGCCGAGCGCGGGTGGAACACGATGCGCTGGATCACGTCGGACGACAACCACCGGGCGCGCAGCAAGTACGACCAGGTCGCCACCCGGACGATGTTCGTCACGTACGACATGGCCCCGGAGGACACCGCCCGCTGAGCCCGCCGGTCCCGCCGTTCCGGCCTGCCGGGCCCGTTCGGGACCCGACTCGGACGAGCGATCGGGTCGCGTGACCAAGTCGCCGGACATTCGTTCGGACTTTCTGTTATCGGCGTTCCGCCGGGGGGTCTCCCAGGTGTCGGCACCCGACCAGCCGACCTGGACAGAAAGCAGTGGCGACGTGAACAGCGACGACAGGACGACCATCATCCCGGTGAACGGCAGCGGGAGCGGCGGCCACGGCCGCACGGGTGGCCGGGCCGCGCGGCGGGCGGCCGAGCGGCATGCCGGCCGTGGCCGTCGGGGGCGCAGGCGCGGCGCGTTCCTGCCGGTGACCGCGGTGGTCGCCGCGGTGGCCGGGACGGGCCTGATCGCCGCACTGGCCGGGGCCGGGTACGCCGCGTACGGCGGCAAGCAGGCCGACCGCGACCTCGCCGGCCAGTCGACCGCGGCCGATTCGCTGATCGCCGCCGAACTCGGAACCCACGAGGGCATCCAGGTGCCGGGCGCCGGGGCAGCGGGCCCCGTGGGCGCCGGGGCCGGTTCGGGCAGCCCGACGGCGACGGACCCGGCGGCCAACCCGAGCGCGACCGCCACCGCGACCGCCACCGCCTCGCCGACGGCCCCGCCCACCGCCACGGCGAGCGCGACCGCCCGGCCCACCGCCACCACGAAGCCGAGCCCGACGGCCGCCCGCCCGACCACCAACGGCGCCGCGGTCGCCGCCCAGCGGGCCGCCGCCGCACCGGCGGGCGGCGGACCGAACGCCTCGTACGCCCAGCAGGTCGTGGACCTGGTCAACGCCGAGCGCGCCAAGGCCGGTTGCGGCCCGGTCAGCGCCGATGCCCGGCTGGCCGGCGCGGCCCAGTCGCACAGCGACGACATGGCCGACCGCAACTACTTCGACCACGCCAGCCCGGAGGGCTACCACGCCGACCACCGGATCGAGGCGGTCGGCTACCGCTGGAGCACCTGGGGCGAGAACATCGCCCGGGGGCAGAAGGACCCGGCGGCGGTGATGGAGTCCTGGATGAACAGCCCGGGCCACCGCGCCAACATCCTGAACTGCGCGTTCAAGCAGCTCGGGGTGGGTGTGCGGACGGGGGCCGACGGCCCGTGGTGGACCCAGGTGTTCGCCGCTCCGGCCTGATCCGCCCCGCCTTCGCGCCCCGCCACCGCGCCCCGCCTTCGCGCCCCGCCGCCGAGCCCCGCCTCCGCCCCTCGTTCCGCCTCCGCCGGTGGCCGGTACTCCCGGCCACCGGGAAGTCCGATTTTCCGATTCCGCGCACATTGTTGTTATCTGATCACTCCCCACAGGTCTCCGAGGAGGCAGCGGCGGACGGAAACACGGCAAGACGGAGTGCGGACCATGAACGCTGATGTGCAGAACAGGACCGGGGCGACCCTGGTGCTCGCGGCGCAGGCAGGTGACCGGCAGGCCCAGGAGGCCCTGGTCGCCGCCTGGCTGCCGCTCGTCTACAACGTGGCCGGCCGTGCCCTGCGCGGCCACGCCGACGTGGACGACGTCGCCCAGGAGACCATGATCCGTGCCCTGGACGGTCTGGACGGGCTCCGCGACCCGGAGTCCTTCCGGTCCTGGCTGGTCGCCATCACCATGAACCAGGTCCGCCGCCGCCACGCCGCCGGGCAGCAGCAGCCCATCGTCGGCGGCCTGGACGAGACCTGGGAGGTCCCCGACCCCCGGGCCGACTTCACCGACCTCACCATCCTGCGCCTCGGCCTGTCCGGCCAGCGGCGCGAGGTGGCCGAGGCGACCCGCTGGCTGGACCCGGACGACCGCGAACTGCTCGCCCTGTGGTGGCTGGAGGCCAGTGGCGAACTCACCCGCGCCGAACTCGCCGAGGCCCTGGACCTGACCCCGCAGCACGCCGCCGTGCGCGTCCAGCGGATGAAGAAGCAGCTGGAGGCCGGCCGGGTCGTCGTCCGCGCCCTCGGCGCCTACCCGCGCTGCCCCGAACTCACCGAGGTCACCACCGGGTTCGACGGCACCCCGAACTCGGTCTGGCGCAAGCGGATCGCCCGGCACATCCGCGGCTGCGCCAGCTGCGACGGCCTCGGCCGGGACCTCTTCCCCGCCGAAGGGCTGCTGGCCGGCCTCGCGATGGTGCCGATCCCGTCGGCCTCGCCCGCGCTGCTGCACCTCCAGCACACGGCGGCCACCGCCGCGCACTCGGCCGCCACCGCGCACTCGGCCGCCGCCGGCAGCGGTGCGGGCGCGACGGGTGCGGGTTCCGGTGCGGGCACTGGTTCGGGCGCCGGTGCCGCCACCGGCGGTGGTGCGCACGGCGGTTGGGCCGGCGCCGCCGCCCGCAAGGCCGTCCTGGCGGGCGGCGCGGCCGCCGCCGTGGCCGTCACCACGCTGGCCCTGGTCTGGACGAACCCCAGCGAGCCGCCGAGCGCGGCGGCCCCCGAGCCCACCGCCCCGGCCGCCGCCCCGGACACCCCGGCGGCCCTCCTCGCGACCCCGTCCGCCACCCCCACGCCCACCCCGACGCCGACCCCCACCGACACCCCGACCGCGACGCCGACGCCCTCGCCGACCGCGTCCCGCCCGACCCCCGCCGCGCCGCAGCCCAACCCGGAGCGGCAGCTGGTGGACCTGGTCAACGCCGAACGGGCCAAGGCGGGTTGTGCCCCGCTGCGGATCGACCCCCGACTGCACAACTCGGCCCAGAAGCACGCCGACGACATGGCCGCCCGGGGCTTCTTCGACCACGTCAACCCCGACGGCGTCCGCGCGGACGCCCGGATCACCGCGGCCGGCTACCGCTGGTCCCAGTGGGGCGAGAACCTCGACCGTGGACCGACCACGGCGGCGAGCGTCTTCGCCCGCTGGATGGACGGCGGCATCCACCAGTCCAACATGCTCGACTGCGGCTTCAAGGACATCGGCGTCGGCGTCGCCGCCGGCCCGGCCGGCACCCTGTGGACCCAGGACCTCGGCGCCCCGCTGTCCTGACCCTGACCGGCTGAGCCGCCGGGGCCGACCCCCGGCGGCTCCGGCGGTGTCGGGAGCGTGTTTCCGGCCAACCTTTGATGTGGTCATGCTGGCCGTATTGGAGCGTTCCAATTCTTGCTAGGGTCGCACCGGCTCCAACGTCCAGTGCCCGCACGGCCGTTCGTGCGGGGCCGGACAGCCCTGTCGATTGGACTGGTGTGAAGTGAACAGACTGCGTCACCGACTGCTGGACCGCTCGTCGTTCGCCGCCCTCCGGGGCCGACTCGCCGCCGTGGCGGGGGTGGTGGCCCTGCTGGCGGCCGTCCTCACCGGCACCACCGCCGGAACCGCCGCCGCCGCACCCGCGATACCCGCCGCACCCGCCGCACCCGCCGCCGGGCCCGGCTGGATCTGCCGGGGTGCGCCCGTGACCCCGGGCTACGTCCTCACCATGCACACCAACAGCGGCTGCAACGGCGCCGGCATGTGGTACCAGCAGCCCGTCCGGGACGGCATCTGGACCTGCGCCACCTCGCCGATCCCCGCCGGGTACGTGCTCTCCGGCCACAACCCCACCGGCTGCGACGGCTACGACTCCTGGTACATGCGGCTGCCCGTGGACGGCCTCTGGACCTGCGGCACCTCGCCCATCCCGCCCGGCTACGTGCTCACCCAGCACGCCGGCAACGGCATGGGCTGTGCCAACATCGACGCCTGGTTCATGCAGCAGGTCCGGGACGGCATCTGGACCTGTGCCGGCTCGCCGATCCCGCCCGGCTACATCAACACCAACCACCAGGTCCCCGGCTGCGGAGGCATCGGCTCCTGGTTCATGCAGCTCGCCCGCCCCGGCCTGTGGATCTGCCCGTACACGCCCGTACCGGCCGGCTACCACACCACCACCTACAACAGCGGCTACTGCGGCGGGCTGGGAGCCTGGCTCCTCGTGCGCAACTGACCCCGGACCGGCTCGGGGAGGGGGACCGCACAGCGGCGCGCCCATCCCCTCCCCGAGCCGAAAGGCCACACGCCTTGGGGCTCGGGGAGGGCCTAGGCAGGGGTGACCGGCACCAGGCCGTCCGCCGAGCCGGTCACGTACCCGGTGGCCTGGCCGACCACGCCGCCCGCGTCCCCGACCTGTCCGGGCGCCGAGTCCGGCGCTCCGACCACCGGCCCGGGCATCCCCTCCTGGCCGCCGACCGCGCTGGCGTGGGCACTGGGAGCGGTCAGGGAGGCGACCACGCCGACGGCGAGCGAGGCGACGGCGAGCATGCTGCGCTTCTTCATGGCCGGTCCAACGACGCTGCGCCGCAAGGGTTACGGTCGCCACCGGCGCGTTTCAGCGGGCCAGCGCCCCGGCGTCCCCCATCACCACCACCGGGTGCAGCGCCGGATCGAGCGCCAGCAGCAGTTCCCGCATCCGGTCGGTGGTCATGCTGACGCAGCCGTGGGTCGGCCCGCCGTGGTCGACGTGCAGCCAGATCCCGCCGCCGTACCCGCTGCCGCGCGGGCGGCGGGAGTCGAGCGGGGTGGAGCCGGGGACGCGGTTGTAGTCGATGGCGACCACGTAGTCGAAGGAGCCGGCCAGTGGCTCTCCCTCGAACCCGGTGCCGGGCATCACGAAGGCGTCGGACCGGTTGTACCGCAGCCGGCTGCCCGGGTCGGGCAGCCGCCCGCCCGCGTCGGTGAGGGTGAACACCCCGATGGGGGAGCGCAGATCGCCCTGGCGATGGTCGGCGGTCCAGCCCTTCAGGGCGTTGCGGGTCGGCCAGGTGGGCCCGGCGAGCCAGCCGTCGCCGTCGTCGCGGTAGAGGACGGCGTGCCCGGTCGAGGCGTCCGGCCCGTCACCGGTGACCACCAGCACCTGGCGCGTCCCGGCCGGTATCGCACTGAGCAACTGAGCGCCCACGCCGGGGACTCGGCGCGGCAGCTCGGGCGGAGCGGGCCGTGCGGCCACCATCGCGGCGGGGGCGGACGCCGGCGCGGAGTCGGGCACCGAGTCCGGTGCTGAAACCGGCGCGGGGGAGGCCGCGGTGGACGGCCCGGGGGCCTCGGGAGCGCAGCCCACCAGGAGCAGCGCCAGCCCCACGAGGGCGCGACGGGGTAGGGACATGGCGTTTCCGTTTCGTGACGAGGCCGGGAGCGGCGAAGGGGCGAGGAGGTGACGCGGCGCGGGAGGTCCAGCGGAGCGGGCGGCAGATCAGCGGGAGACCAGCGGGAGATCAGCGGGGGCGCTCAGCGGAGGATCAGCGGGGGACCGACCGGATCGAGTCGAGCACCTGCTGCACCTGCCGCAGGGTCGACTCCGAGGGTTGCAGGGCGCAGGCCGTCAGCTCGACCAGGACGCTGCCCTTGAGGGTGACGCTCCGCTGACCGACGAGCTCCCGGGAGCCGTTGCGGGCCGAGCAGTCCTTGTCGACCGGGGTGTCCGTCATGCCGAGGGTCGTCGTCCCGTACGGCTTCCCGGGCCGGTTCG
Organism: Kitasatospora sp. NPDC030952; assembly: GCF_055571335.1. Classification (NCBI taxonomy): domain Bacteria; kingdom Bacillati; phylum Actinomycetota; class Actinomycetes; order Kitasatosporales; family Streptomycetaceae; genus Kitasatospora; species Kitasatospora sp. NPDC030952. The sequence continues at coordinate 176,499 of NZ_JBVIFM010000013.1, read as the reverse complement.
ACGCGTCGACCAGCCGCAGGGTGACCAGCACCCGGTCCGGGGCCATCGTGGGGGCCGGTGCGCCGCAGGGGGCGGTCTCGCCCGGGCAGGGGGCCTTGGGGTCGAACGGCCGGTTGGCCAGGTACCCGATGGCCCGCTGCGGGTCACCGGCGACGGGCTCCGCGAACCAGCCGGGCGGCAGGGTGGCGGCCAGGCCGTCGACCGAAGGGAAACGGACCAGACCGTCCGCCCCCGTGGGTGAAGGGGTGGCCGTGACCGTCGGCTGTCCGGCCGGCCCCTGTTCCGGACCGGGCCCCGGAGCGATCGCGGGTGCGGCGGCGATCGCGGCGGCGACCAGCCCGCCGGCCAGCCCGAGCCCGACTCCGACGGTCCGCCGTCGCTGCCTGCTCCGGGCGGCTCGGGCGAACACCCGCTCCATCCGGTCCTCGGGCGCGGCCAGGGCCGGTACGGCCTCCCGCAGGAGCACGCGCAGTTCGTCCTCGGCGCCTCCGGCACCGTCCCACCGGTCAGCCCCGTTCACGGCTTCCCCCGTCCAGCAGCAGTTCCCGGGCCGGCAGCCGTCCGCGCAGGGTGGCCAGCGCCCGGTGCGACTGGCTCTTGACCGTGCCGGTGCTGCAGCGCAGCACCTCGGCCGTCTCCTCCACACTGAGGTCCTCGAAGAAGCGCAGCACCACCACGGCCCGCTGACGCGGGGGCAGCGCCCGGACGGCTTCGGCGACCACCTGGCCGACCACCACGTCCTCGTAGGGGTCGGTCCGGGCGGCGGCCGGTTCCGGCAGCTCGCCGTGCGGCAGTTCCCCGGTCCAGCGCCGCCGCCACCAGGAGACATGGCTGTTGACCATGACCTTCCGCAGGTAGGCCTCGGGCCGTTCGAGGGCGATCCGCTCCCAGCGGGGCCAGACCTTGGCGAGTGCGGTCTGCAGCAGGTCCTCGGCCTGGTGCGGGTCCCCGGTCAGCAGCCAGGCCGTGCGCAGCATCTTGGGGGCGCAGGCGGCGACGAACTCCGTGAAGTCCGGTGTCGCGTCCGTCATCCTGCTGCCGCCCCTGCGCCTGCCATGATCCCCGTACCGTTCCCGTCAGCCGTGGCGGCCCGGCGGGCCGCGTTCTCGTGGGTGTCGTTCTCACGGCTGCTGAACGCGATGGGCGATACAGCGGGTTGCCTCCCGACCGCGAATATTTTCGCAGGTAGTGTCCGGGGGCGGTGGAGGAGGGTGGACGGCCCGCGTGCCGGCCGGGGCTAGGCCGGGCGGCAGGCGGGCCGTGGGGTCCACCATGGCCCGCCCCGCCCCGGACGGCCAGGGGCGCACGGGGGCGCCCGGACGCGCAGTGCGGCGCGATCCGGCGGGCGAATGGCGGCAGAGCGTACGAAAGCCGATCAGAGCCCGCGAAGCGCGTCAGACCGTCCCCGATCCCTCCGGTGCGCCGGGCCCGAGCGGTCGTGCGCCGGCGGGCGGGGTGGTGGTCACCGGCGTCACCGTCCAGTCCGGGTGCCCGGGCATCGGCGGGGTGCGCCGCCCGTAGAGCCAGTCGTCCAGGAAGCCGCGCAGGTCCTGGCCGGACACGTCGGAGGCGGTGCGCACGTAGTCCCGGGTGCTGGCGTTGCCGTACCGGTGCTCGCGCAGGAAGGTGCGCTCGATCCGGTCGAAGGTCTCCGGGCCGACCTTCTCCCGCAGGGCGTAGAGCACCAGGGCGCCGCCGGTGTAGCGCTGGTCGTCGAAGAGGTTCGCGGCGGTGGGGGAGGCGACCGGGCCGGAGTCGTGCCGCCACTGGTCGGCGAGGCCGTAGAGCCGGCGCATCCGGGCGACCAGGGTGGTGTCGCCCCAGGCGTCGGGCCAGCCGCGCTCGTAGCGGTAGGCGAGGCCGTAGAAGTCGGCGTGGCCCTCGTTGAGCCACAGGTCGGCCCAGGTGGCGGGGGTGACGCTGTCGCCGAACCAGGAGTGCACCAGCTCGTGCATCATGTGCGAGCCGATCTTCGGCTCGGGCTGGCGCAGGAAGCCCGGCTTGTAGAGGGTGAGCGTCTGGGTCTCCAGCCCGGTGAAGGCGAAGGCCGCCGGATCGTCGGTGTCGGCCGGCAGGATGCCGTAGGACTCGAACGGGAACGGACCCAAGTGGCTTTCGGCCCAGTCGATTTGGTCAGCGGTGAGGTCGAGGGCCGGGGCGAGGTCGGCGACCCGCGCGGTCGGGACGACGTCGCGCAGCGGCAGGCCGTGCGGCCCGGGGCGCTCGCGGACGGTGTAGTCGCCGACGGACACCTGGACGAGCTCGGTGGCCATCGGCTCGCGGGAGACGTACCGCCGGGTGGTGCGGCCGTCGCCGAGCGGTTCGGTCTCCGTCAGCTCCCCGTTGGCGACGCCGCGCAGCGCGTCGGGGGCGGTGACCGCGATGGTGAACCGGGCCTTGTCGCCGGGGTGGTCGTTGCAGGGGAAGACGGTGTGCGTGCCGGCGGGCTGGCCGGCCACCGCGAAGCCGTCCGGGGTGGGCACCCAGCCGGTGTGCGGCAGCGCGGCGCGCGGGTCGGCGGAGTACTCGACGGCCAGCCGGGCGGTGGCGCCGCGGTGCAGCGGGTGCGCCGGGGTGACGGTCAGCTTCTCGTCGTGGACGGCGAACCGGGCCGGGCGCCCGTCGACCCGGACGGCGCGCACGTTCAGCCCGAGCGCGTCCAGCGACAGCGAGGCGAGCGTCCGGTCGAGCCGAGTGGTGATCACCGCGCCGGCGTCCACGGTCCGGGTGTCGGCCCGGTACTCGAAGGACAGGTCGTAGGCCAGGGCGCGGTACCCGGTGTTGCCGAGCGAGGGGAAGACCGGATCGCCCAGCCCGTCCGTGGCGGTGGCCGGCGGGGCGGCGGCGGACAGCAGCGCCGCGCTGAGCACGAGCACCGGGACGAGAGCGGTACGGGGCCTGAGCAGGGTGATCACCACTTCGGGAGCCGGGACCGGGGCGGCGGAGCGCCGGTACGTGGACGACGCACCGGACAGACCCTAGTGGACCGTCAGCTCCCGCCGGCGGGATTCGACCCGACCGGGGACGAGACGGGGCGCGACACGAGGCCGTCCCCCGGACGGCTCACGGTGCTGGCGGCGCCCCCGGGCCGGGCCTAGTGTTCGTAGTGCTTCGTCCCCTGACGGACGAGGTCACGGCCGTCGGAGAACCTGGCCAGGTCCGGCGGCCGTACTCATGTGCCCGGACGGCTCCGGACACACCCCGTAGGCTGGCGCCCCGCACACCGCCCGCCCACCGGACGCCAGGAGCCGCCGAGTGACCAGCCCCGCCGCACCCCTCCTGGTGATCGGCGAGTGCGTCGCCGACATCGTCCGTACGGACGGCGCCCCCGATCTGGTCCACCCCGGCGGCAGCCCGGCCAACCTCGCGTACGGCCTGGCCCGGCTGGGCCACCCGGCGGTGCTGCTCACCGAGTTGGGGCCGGACGCCAACGGGCGGCTGATCCGTACGCACCTGGAGTCGGCGGGTGTGGTGGTCCGGGCCGCCGAGGTGGCGCGGACGCCCTCGGCGGTGGTGCGGCTGGACGGGCAGGGGCGGGCCGAGTACACCTTCGACATCGGCTGGACGCTGCCGCCGACCGAACTGCCCGCCGCCCCCGCCGCGATCCACCTGGGCTCGATCGGCGCGGTCACCGAACCGGGCGCCGCCGCGGTGCTCGCCCTGGTGGAGCGCTGGCGCGACCGGGCCGCGGTCAGCTACGACCCCAATGTGCGCCCCGCGCTGATGGGCGAGCGGGCGGAGGCCGTCCGCCGGGTCGAGCGCTGGGTGGCACTGAGCGACCTGGTCAAGGCGAGCGACGAGGACCTCGACTGGCTCTACCCGGGCGAGCCCGCGGAGGCGGTCGCCGAGCGCTGGCTGGCCCTCGGCCCGGCCGTGGTCGCCGTCACCCTGGGCGCGGAGGGCGCGTTCGCGCTCACCGCCGAGGGGCGCCGGGAGCGGGCGGCGGCCGTCCCGGTGGTGGTCGCGGACACCGTCGGCGCCGGCGACTCCTTCATGGCCGCCTTCCTGCACGCCCGAACCTCCGGCGCCGACCTCGCCGACTGCCTCACCCGGGCGGTGACCGCCGCCGCCCTCACCGTCTCCCGGCCGGGCGCCAACCCGCCCTCGGCCGCCGAACTGGCGGCGGCCCTGGCCTGAGATCCGTCAACTCCCGAGCCGGGCGGCCTCGGTGAGGTCCTTGCCGTACCAGACCTCGGCGTAGGGCCCGGTGTCGCCGTACGCCGGGATCTCCCGGTAGCCGTTGCGCAGGTAGAGGGCGCGGGCCTCGACCAGGTCGAGGCGGGTGTCCAGGACGATCCGCTCGGCGCCCAGTGAGCGGGCGGCCTCGTCGACGGCGGCGAGCAGCCGGGCGCCACCGCCGGTGCCGCGCATGCCGGGGCGGACGAAGACCCGGGTGAGCTCGACGGTGGTGGCGTCGAGGCGGCGCAGCCCGGCGCAGGACTGGGCCGCGCCGTGGTGGCGGCCGAGCAGGAACACGCCGGTGGGGGCGGCCAGGTCGTCGCTGGGGGTGTCGGCGAGGCCGGACTCCAGCTCCTCCGGGGTGCCCTCGCGGCCCAGGTGGAGGCGGTAGTAGCGGTTGGCCACGTCGTAGTAGTACTCGCGCAGCAGTTCGGTGGCCTCGGGGGTGTTCACATCGGCCGAGGTCACGGTCCAGGGGTCGGTCATGCGCGCATGATCCGTTTCCGGGTGCCGCGGCCGCAAAGGGTTTTCGGGCCGGCCGCCGCGGATTCGGCAAAGGAACGGCAAGGCGGGCGGCGTGCCGTTGCCCCGGGCGAGTGACGGGAGGTTGGCGGGGGCGCCCGGCGGGGGAGCAGTAGCAGCTATGAACGGACCATCAGTTTGTCGCATTAATGGGGATCTGAGGCGAGGTCAGCAGCGGAGCGGCGCACGCACCGGACTGCTGGCCGCCGTCTGCCTCACCGCCGTGGTCACCGGCTGCGCCGGCCCCGCCGCCCAGCCGAAGCCCGCCCCGGCCGCCGGAGCACCCGCCGCCGGAGCCGCCGCCCCGCCCGAGGCCGTCCCGGTGCGGCTCCCCGGCCTGGCCCGCCAGGAGGAGGAGACCAGCGGCGAGGCCGCGGCCCGCCAGGAGAACGCGGCCCGCGCCGCCGTGGAGACCGCGCAGCGCTGGGGCCTGGACCGCCCGCCGCTGAAGGCCCCGCCCCGCCCGGCGACCAGGGCCGCGCTCACCCCGGTCCAGGGCGTCAAGCTGAAGGACGGCCGCCCGCCCGTGGTGTTCCGGGTGCCGACCCAGGACAAGGTGGTCTTCCTGACCATCGACGACGGCTTCGAGAAGGACCCGGAGTTCTCCCGGATGGCCCAGGAACTGGGCATCCCGGTCAGCGCCTTCCTCTCCGACTACCTGGTCCGCGACAACTACGGCTACTTCCGGGACCTGCACAAGCAGGGCGTGGAGATCAACAACCACACCATCAACCACCGCAACCTCAAGGTCCTCGACTACGAGACCCAGCGCCAGGAGATCTGCAACCAGCAGGACCAGCTGGAGCAGCAGATCGGCGTCCGCCCCCGGCTCTTCCGGCCCCCGTACGGCGAGTACAACGACGACACCCTGCGCGCGGCCGCCTCCTGCGGCGTCCAGGCGGTGCCGCTGTGGAACGAGGAGGCCTTCCCGGACCACATGGAGTGGCGCTACGACGACCGCAAGCTCCACCCGGGCGACATCATCCTCACCCACTTCCGGGGCGTCTCCGACTGGAAGGCCACCATGCCGGACCTGCTGCGCAAGGTGGTCAACGACGTCACCGCGGCCGGCTTCTCGCTGGGCCGGCTGGACGACTACCTGTAGGGCCAGGGTGTGTCGGGCCCGCCACGGCCGGCGCCCGTCGGCGGGAGCCTCAGCCGAGCGAGAGGGCGTCCAGGTACACCCAGGCGCCCTCGTGCCGCACGAACCGGCTGTGCTCGCTGAGCACGCCCTGCTCGCCGCCCTCGGCCCAGTGCGCCCGGAAGGCGACCGTGCCCTCGGCGTGGAAGGCGCCGCCCTCGCTGGTGGAGACCACCTCCAGCGCGGTCCAGCGCAGCGCCGGGTCGAAGTCCACCTCGGCGGGCCGGGTGTCCGGGTGCCAGGTGCGCAGCAGGTAGGCCTCGTCCTGGGCGGCGAAGGCGCTGAACCGGGAGCGCATCAGCGACTCGGCGGTGGTGGCCTTCGCCTGGCCGCGGTGCAGTCGGCCGCAGCAGTCGCCGTAGGTGGCGGGCAGGCCGCACGGGCACGGGGAGGACGGCAGCAGCCGGGGAGCGGCGGGGCGGGGCGCGGAACGACGTCGGGACATGCCGTCCATTGTCCCCCACGGTCGGGAGGCCACGGCCGGGAGGCCCATGAAGGGCCCGCCCCTCCCGGTGGAGGGGCGGGCCCGGTCCCGCTACGCGGGGCGCCGGAAGGAGTAGTTGAACTCGGCGTTGCCGAAGTGGCCCATCATCCGGAGCCAGAACGGCATCATCATCTCGGTGGCCCGGGCGCCGGTGATGTCCCCGAGGTCGACGATCCACTCGGCCGGCCAGCCGAACTCGCCCAGCAGCGCGACCGTCTGGGCCTTGGCCCCGGCGTCGTTCCCGGCGATGAACAGGTTGTGCTCACCGGCCAGCTTCCCCGGCGCGACCATCAGCTCGCAGTTCAGCGTGTTGAGCGCCTTCACCACCCGGGCCCCGGGGAACTCGCGCTGGATCTGCTCGCCCACGCTGTCGGTGTTCACCGGCGCGAGGGTGACGCCCTCGGGGCCGAACACCAGCGGGTTGGAGACGTCGATCAGCAGCTTCCCGGCGAGGTGCTCGGCCCCGGCCGCGCGCAGCGCCGCCAGCGAGACCGTCCCGCCGGTGGCGTTCAGCACCACCTCGCCGAAGGCCGCCGCCTCGGCGAAGGTCCCGGCGCCGCCGGCGGGGCCGGCCTGCTCGGCCCAGGCCCGCCCCTTCTCGTTGTCCTTGGTGCGGGAGCCCAGGGTCACCTGGTGGCCGAGTGAGACCAGCTTGCTCGCCAGGGTCTGCCCGACCGTGCCGGTGCCGATGATTCCGATGCGCATGGTTCCCCGTTCGTCCCGTGGGTGCCCGCCCCCCGGTGGAGCGGGCCGCGACGACCCTAGTTGACGCCCCGTCATCGCGTGCGGATGTTCCGGCTCAGGGGGTGTTCCCCGCGCTCAGGATCAGCCGCGCGGCTCGCCGAACCAGTCGCGCAGCGCCCGGTCCAGCCCCTGCGGGTCGGCGTCGTCCGGGGCGCAGGCCCAGGCGACGTACCCGTCCGGGCGCAGCAGCAGCGCGCCGGCCGGGGCCTGCGCCGGGTGGGCGGTCACCACGTCGACCCGGTCCTTCCAGGGCGCCGCCCGGTCGGCGAGGCCGAGTGCGCCGCCGGTCAGGTCGAGCAGCAATGGCCGTCCGCTGCGGGCGAGTTCGGCCAGCCGGGAGCCGTCGAGGGAGAGCTCCGGGGCGAAGCCGCCGGCGAGCGGGTGCGGGCAGCCGGTGTCGTAGCGGACGTCGCTGCCGGCCATCAGGGCGGCGATCCGGGCGAGGTTGTCGTCGTGGGCCAGCAGTTCGCCGACCAGGGCGCGCAGGGCGGTGACCGCGGGGCCGGGGGCCATCAGGGCGGTCTGCGCCTGGGAGTGCATGAACACCCGCTCGCCGACCGGGCGGCGCTCCCGCTGGTAGCTGTCCAGCAGGCCGGGCGGGGCCCAGCCCTGGAGCTCGGCGGCGAGCTTCCAGCCGAGGTTGGCGGCGTCCTGCAGGCCGAGGTTGAGGCCGGGGCCGCCGGTCGCGGCGTGCACGTGGGCGGCGTCGCCGACCAGGAGCACCCTGCCGTCGCGGTAGCGCTCGGCGAGCCGGGTGTTGTGGCCGACGGTGCGCCGCGGGGTGTGCCGGCCGGAGGTGCGGGCCGGGGCGAGCGCCAGGTCGGCGCCGGTGACCCGGTGGATGCTGGCGCGCAGCTCGTCCAGGGTGAGCGGGGCGCGCTCGTCCACCGGCGGGCCGCCCCACTCCAGGGTGGCGACCATGACGGCGTCCGGGGAGAAGGGGGCGATCACGAACACGCCGTGGTCGGTGCGGGTGTGGGTGTACGGGCGGAACGGGGTGGGGCAGCCGGGCAGCAGGAACGCGCCGTCGTCGGTGCCGCGGATCCCGTCGGGCGGCAGCACGTGCGCGATCCGGGAGACCGGGTCGGGCGAGGTGACGCCGGGGAAGCCGATCCCGGTGAGCTTGCGGACGGTGCTGCGGCCGCCGTCCGCGCCGACCAGGTAGCGGGTGCGCAACCGCCCGGCGCCGTCCGGGCCGTGGAGGTCGAGCGTCACCCCGGCGGGATCCCGGGTGAGGCCGGTGACCTCGTGGTCGCGGCGCACGGTGACGCCCAGTTCGCGGGCCCGCTCCTCCAGCACCTCCTCGATCCGGTGCTGCGGTACGGGCACGGCGTGCAGCGGGTTGGTGTCGAGCCGGTGCAGGTCCAGCGGGAAGGCGCCGAACACGAAGCGCGGCACCGGCTGCGGCACCCCCGGGGCGCCGCTGAGCGGCTGGTGGAGGCCGCGGTGGTCGAGCAGCCGGAGCACCTGGCCGACCAGCCCGTTGGCCTTCTGTTCGCCGGAGCGCTCGGGCAGCCGGTCCAGCACCACCGGCCGGACTCCGGCCAGCGCCAGTTCGCAGGCCAGGAACAGCCCGACCGGGCCGGCGCCGACGATGACGACGTCGTTGGTCATCTCGATTCCCCTCTGGGACGGTTGGTTCGTCACGACGACGGATCGGGCAGTCCGGCCGCCAGCTGCCGCAGCGCCTCGGCGAACACCGCCTTGAACGGCAGTGCGGGATCGGCGCTCAGGTACTGCTCGTTGGAGGCCTGCAGCGCGGAGAGCACGGCCGAGGCGACCAGCTTCGGGTAGAGGTCCCGGTCGGCGTCGGTGCCGGTCCGGGCGGCGATCGCCGCGGTGAGTTCGGCCCGGGTCTCGGCGCCGCCGCGGAAGAACTCGGCCTGGAGCGAGGGTTCGCGCAGCAGCAGCCGTACGGCGGTGACCCAGCGCGCGTCGGGCGCCTGGTCCGGGCCCTCGAAGGGCTCGACCAGGGACTGGGTCAGCGCCTCCCAGAGCGGTTCCTCCGCCGGGCGGGCCCGCAGGGCCTCGGCGGCCCGCAGGACCCGGTCGCGGTGCCGGAAGACGATCGCCTCGGCCTTGCTGGAGAAGTAGTTGTTGTAGGTGCGCGGGGACACCCCGGCCGCGGCCGCGATGTCCTCCACCCGGACGTTCTCCAGCCCCCGCTCCACGGCCAGGCTCAGTGCCGCCCAGCTCAGTGCCTCCCGCGTCGCGGCCTTCTTCCGTTCCCGCAGGCCCGGCTGCCCGTTCGTCATGTGCTCCACTCTCCCGAAAAGGTGCGTGATGCGCAATAGTGCGTGGCACGCAAGTTTTTCCGGGCATCCGGGGCCGTGGCGAGCCGCCTGCCACCTGCGGTTCGTCGCTGGTAGTAGTTGCGTGGTCGCGGAGCGATGCCCCGCGGGAGCCCGTTCCCGCAGGAATTCCGGCGGGACGACCCGACAGGAACTGAGGAGCGGTCATGGGTGGCAGACAGCGTCCGCCGCGGGCGCGGAGCCCGCGCCAGGGCGGGCCGGCCGGCGGCGGCCGGGTGAACTCCCGGGTGGAGATCGCCCGCATCGAGGGCTTCCTGGCCTGGGAGGCGGAGGTCGCGGCCGCCGAACGGGACGCCCGGGCCTTCGCCGCGCAGTTCCCCTGGCTGCCGGACGCGGAGCGGGAGGGCCTCGAACAGGCCTACGCCGCCGACCGGCTGCGCTACGCCGAGGAGGTCGTGGACCGCGCTGTCGACCGCTGCCGTCGGCTGGCCGCCCGCTACCGCGCCGAGTGCCGCCGGATCTGCACCCGCTGGGCGGCGCTCTGCCTCGCCGTCACCCTGGCGGCGGCGCTGTTCGCCGTCCTCCCGGCGGCCCTGCGCGGCTGACGGCCCGCACGAACGACGAGGGCCCGCCGCCGGTTCCGGCGCAGCGGGCCCTCGTCGTGCCAGGAGGGTGATCAGTGGTGGCCGTGGCCGCTGGTGATCTCCTCGTGCTCCTCGACGGTGGGCTTGGGGATCTGGCTGCCCTGGCCGTAGAAGCCGCGGGACAGCTTGGCCCGGGTGCGGGTCCACAGCCCGGCCCTGCGGACCACGCCGTTCTCGTCCACCTCGGGCGCCAGCTCGACCGGCTCGGGCTGCTCGTGCGAGGTGAGGGTGTACAGCCGGCCCTGCGGCAGCGGCGCGTGCACCTCGACGAACTCGCCGTGCTGGAGCCGGTTGATGACGCCGGTCTCCCGGCCGTGCAGCACCTTCTCCTTGTCGCGGCGCTGCAGGCCCAGGCACCAGCGCTTGGTGATCACGAACAGGGCGACCGGCACGGCGAAGAAGCCTGCCCGCACCGCGTAGGTGATCGCGTTGATCGACAGGTGGAAGTGGGTCGCCAGCAGGTCGTTGCCGCCGCCGGCCAGCAGGATCAGGTAGAGGCCCATCCAGGCCACGCCGAAGCCGGTGCGGACCGGGTGGTTGCGCGGCCGGTCGGCGATGTGGTGCTCGCCGCGGTCCCCGGTGACCCAGGCCTCCAGGAACGGCCAGCACCAGATGGCCAGCAGCACCGTCGGGAAGATCATCAGCGGGATGAACACCCCGAGGTTCAGGGTGTGGCCGCCCCAGACGCTGATCTCCCAGCCCGGCATCACGCGGATCAGGCCCTCGGAGAAGCCCATGTACCAGTCCGGCTGGGCGTCCGTGGACACCTGGTCGGGCCGGTACGGGCCGTACGCCCAGATCGGGTTGATCGTGGCGATCGCCGCCATGAACGAGATCACGCCGAAGACCAGGAAGAAGAAGCCGCCGGCCTTGCCCATGTAGACCGGCATCAGCGGCATGCCGACCACGTTCTCGTTGGTGCGGCCGGGCCCGGCGAACTGGGTGTGCTTGTGGTAGAAGACCAGGATCAGGTGCGCCGCGAGCAGGCCCACCATGATCCCCGGGATCAGCAGGATGTGGACGGTGAACAGCCTCGGGATGATGTCGGTGCCCGGGAACTCGCCGCCGTAGATGAAGAACTGCAGGTACGTGCCGACGATCGGAACGGCCAGGACCGCGCCCTCCATGAACCGGATGCCCGTGCCGGAGAGCAGGTCGTCCGGCAGCGAGTAGCCCATGAAGCCGTCGAACATGCCCAGGAACAGCAGCAGCGCGCCGAAGATCCAGTTGATCTCGCGGGGCTTGCGGAAGGCGCCGGTGAAGAACACCCGCAGCATGTGGGTCAGCATCGAGGCGATGAAGACCACGGCCGCCCAGTGGTGGATCTGGCGCATCAGCAGGCCGCCGCGGACCTCGAAGCTGATGTTGATGGTGGAGGCGTAGGCCTCGGACATCCGGATGCCCTTGAGCGGGACGTACGAGCCGTCGTAGACGACCTCGCCCATGCTCGGGTTGAAGAAGAGGGTCAGCCAGACGCCGGTCAGGATGATGATGACGAAGGTGTAGAGCGCGATCTCGCCCAGCATGAAGGACCAGTGGTCCGGGAAGATCTTGCGCAGGTTGGCCTTGGCGAGGGAGTAGATGCCGAGCCGGCCGTCGGCCCAGTCGGCGAGGGCTTCGGCCGGGTTGGCCGGTTTGGCGCGGGTGCTGGTCACCGGTCCCGGCTGCGACTGCTGGTCGGTTCTCACGACGGGCTCCCCGGCGTTCTCGGCGTGCCGGCGTGGAGGCCCGTCGGCGAGGACGCCGGCCGGCGAAGTGTTGTGATCATGGGACCTCTCGATACGGGCCCGCCGGGCGGACCGGCGCACGGACCTGGGGGTTCGCTGGACCCGTTGCTCAGGGTGATGGAGCGCTTACTCTGTCATGCTGTCGGCAGGGGGCCGACTGTGCACGTCCATCGGGCCGTCCGGCCGCTCGTGTCGGGCCGGACGGGGGGCCCTGACGCCCGATCGGCTGGCCGCCGCCGGGGTGGGCGGGGCGATGCTGCGCCCGGGTGCAGCTGAAGCGTTTCGGCGCGCGCCGCGTCCGGGCGCCGCGTGGGCCCGGGCCTACGCTGCGCCAATGGTGGATCACCGTGAACTCTTCGAGGACGTCACCGAGGCCCTGGCCCGCGCCGGGTTCGACACCGCGTCGGGCGCCTCACCGCTGTCGATCGACCGTCACCCCGACGGGGTGGCGGTCGGCTGGTCCCCGGGCCCGGAGGCGGACGGACCGCCGTCCGGACCGGCGCGGGCCGCGGTGAGCGGGGCGGCCGCGCTCGTCCTGCGGGAACGGGGCTTCCTGGTCACCGAGACGGAGGACGGGGAGCTGCTGGTGTGCTGCGCCGAACCGGTGACGGCCCCTCCGGAGCCGGAGCCCGGGACGGCGCCCGAGCAGTGGTGGGGGTGACGCAGATCTCCCCGCCGGGCCGGTGGCGTGCGGAGTTGGCCTGCGCATGGGTGTTCCCATACCGAACCCTTACCTGAACCGGGGGTGCAGTTGACTGCGGCCGCTCTAAGGTTTGCCTAAGCTAAGCGAAACGCCCTGGGCCCTCGGGTCCGGGGCGTTCGCCGTGCCGTTCCACCGTCACCCCCGGCGGAGCGGTCGAGGACAGGTACAACCCGGGGCGGCCCGGGGGAGGAGCCCGCTGCATGTGGGATGAGGCGTTTCCCAGCTTTCTGATCGGGCTGCGCGAAGGGCTGGAAGCCGGCCTGATCGTGTCGATCCTGGTCGCCACTCTGGTGCGGGCCGGCCAGCAGGGGCGCCTGCCCCAGGTCTGGACGGGCGTCGCGGCGGCCGTCGCACTCAGCCTCAGTTTCGGCGCGGTGCTCACCTTCACCGCCGCCAACCTCTCCGGCCACGCCCAGGAGGCGTTCGGCGGAGTGCTGAGCCTGATCGCCGTCGGCTTCGTCACCGTGATGGTGTTCTGGATGCGCCGCTCCGCGCGCACCCTCTCCGCCGACATCAAGGAGAAGGTCCAGGCCTCGCTGGCGATGGGCGCGGGCGCGCTGGTGCTCACCAGCTTCCTCGCCGTCGCCCGTGAAGGCCTGGAGACCTCGCTCTTCCTGTGGACCAACGCGCGCACCGCCGGCGAGTCCACCGGGCCGCTGATCGGCGCCGCCGTCGGGCTGCTGCTCTCCGTCGGCCTGTGCTGGGGGCTGTACCGCCGGGCCCTGAAGATGAACCTCACCAAGTTCTTCACCATCACCGGAGCCGGGCTGATCGTGGTCGCCGCGGGCGTGCTCGGCTACGGCCTGCGGGACCTCCAGGAGTCCGGACTGGTCGGCGGCGGCGGCACGTACGCCTTCGACCTGAGCGGGCACCTGGACGCCTCCTCCTGGTACGCCACGCTCGTCCAGGGCACCCTCAACCTGACCGTCACCATGACGGTGCTCCAGGTCGTGGGGTACATCGCCTACCTGAGCATCGTGATGACCCTGTTCATCGAGGGGGTGCGGGGCGGCAAGGCGGCTCCGGCGGCTTCGGGTGCGGCCTCGGGTGCGGCCCCGGCCTCGGGTGCGGCTTCGGGTACGGCCTCGGCTGCGGAGAAGGCGGAGGAGAAGGCCGAGCCGGTGCGCGGCGGGCGGCCGCGCTGGGTGCTGCCGACCGCGGCGATCGCCGTCCCGGTCGTGGTGGCCGGCGCCGTGATCGCCGTCAGCGGCGGCAAGCAGGACAGCTCCGCCACCGTCGCGGTCTCCGAGAAGGAGTGCGGCAAGGGCTTCGGCAGCCCCCAGCCGGGCCAGCAGGTGTTCCAGATGCACAACACCGGTGACAAGGTGTCCGAGGTCTACCTCGTCAACCCGGGCAGCGGTGCGGTCTACGGCGAGATCGAGGGCCTGGCCCCCGGTACCACCCGCGCGCTGACCGCCACCATCGGCTCCGGCGACTACGCCTGGCGCTGCGTGCCCACCGGCGGCACCGCCGTCACCTCCGCCACCGTGCACCTCACCGGCGGCGCCGAGGTCAGGGCCGTCAAGCCGGTCTCCGAGGACGACCTCAAGGCCCCGCTGGACAGCTACAAGGAGTATGTCAACAAGGGCCTCGCGACCCTGATGACGCAGACCCAGAAGATCCAGGTCGACATCCACTCCGGTGACCTCGCCACCGCCAAGGCCGACTGGCTCACCGCCCACCTGCAGTACGCCTCGCTCGGCGCCGCCTACGGCACCTTCGCCGACCTCGACAAGAAGATCGACGGCCGCGCCGACGGCTACGCCGACCGGGCCCAGGACCCGGGCTTCACCGGCTTCCTGCGGATGGAGTACGGCCTCTGGCACGGCCAGTCCGCCGCCGAGCTGACTCCCGTCGCCGACGAACTCGCCCAGAACGTCGCCAAGTTGGTGCACGACTTCCCCACCCAGGACTTCGACCCGGGCGACCTCCCGCTGCGCGCCCACGAGATCCTGGAGAACACCCTCCAGTTCGAGCTGACCGGCGACACCGACATGGGCAGCGGCACCAACCTGGCCACCACCCAGGCCAACCTGGCCGGCACCCAGGAACTGCTGACCCTGCTGCAGCCGCTGCTCGACGAGCGCGACCCGCAGGTGCTGGTCCGGGTCAACGCCGGGATGAAGCGGGTCGGGGACCTCGTCGCCGCCGCGCACACCGGCGACGGCTGGACCCCGCTCGACAAGCTGCCCGCCGACAGCCGCCGTCGGCTGAACGGTGCCACCGGCCAGCTGCTCGAAGACCTCTCCCCCGTCCCCGCCCTGCTCGAGATCCGGAAGGCCGCCTGATGTCCGACCACACCGCAGCCACCGGCTCCTGCCCGTTCCCGCACGCCGCCGCGGCCGCCGCCCAGCCGGTCGCCGACCAGGGCGGCTGCCCGGCCGGCCCGGCCCGGCGCAGCTTCGTCCGGGCCGCGCTCGGCGCGGGCGCCGGGGCCGCCGTACTGGCCGGTGGGGCGTTCACCCTCGGCGCCGAGCCGGCCGCGGCCGGCGACAGCCACCAGCCGAAGACCGGGGCCGTCCCGTTCCACGGCGACCACCAGGCCGGCATCACCACCCAGGCCCCCGGCTACGCGGCCTTCGTCTCCTGCCAGGTGATCGCCCAGGACCGCAAGGGCCTGGAGGACCTGTTCCGGACCCTCACCGACCGGATCCGCTTCCTCACCGCCGGCGGCACCCCGCCCGACCTCGGCGTCGGCGCCCCGCCGTCGGACAGCGGCATCCTCGGCCCCACCGTGCACACCGACAACCTCACCGTCACCGTCGGCGTCGGCGCCTCGCTGTTCGACGACCGCTACGGGCTGGCCAAGGCCAGGCCCGTCAAGCTGACCCCGATGAAGACCTTCCCCAACGACAACCTGCAGCCCGCCGAACTGCACGGCGACCTCTCCCTGCAGATCTGCGCCGACCAGCAGGACACCGTGCTGCACGCGCTGCGCGACATCACCCGGCACACCCGGGGCGCGATGCAGATCCTCTGGCGGATCGACGGCTTCCAGAACCAGTCCCGCCCGGACGGCGCCCAGCGCAACCTGCTCGGCTTCAAGGACGGCATCGTCAACCCGGACACCAAGTCCGCCCGGGAGATGGACAAGCTGGTCTGGGTCACCGACGGCACGGGCGAGCCCGCCTGGGCCACCGGCGGCAGCTACCAGGTGATCCGGATCATCCGGATGCTGATCGAGTTCTGGGACCGGGTCAAGCTCAGCGAGCAGGAGAAGATGTTCGGCCGCCGCCGCGACACCGGCGCGCCGCTGGACGGGCACCAGGAGAACGACGCGCCGGACTACGGCAAGGACCCGGACGGCACGGCGATCCCGCTCAACGCCCACATCCGGCTGGCCAACCCGCGCACCGCCGACACCGACACCTCGCGCATCCTGCGCCGCGGCTTCAACTACGACCGGGGCGTCGACAAGGCGGGAAACCTGGACATGGGCCTGGTGTTCTGCTGCTACCAGCAGGACGTGGTGCGGCAGTTCGAGGCCACCCAGACCCGGCTGATCGACGAGCCGCTGGTGGACTACATCTCGCCGACCGGTGGCGGGTACTTCTTCGTCCTGCCGGGCGTGAAGGACAACGCCGACTGGCTCGGGCGGGGGCTGCTGGCCGCCGGCTGAGACCGAGCGCGGAACGGGCCCCGGCGCGATGCCGGGGCCCGTTTGTCGTGTTCGGCAGCTCTCGGCAGCTCTCGGCCGTCTCAGCCGCCTCGGCCGCGTCAGCCGTTCAAGCCGCGTCGGCCGCTTCAGCCGCCGAGGGTGAAGCCGATCACCGCGCCGCCGCCGTCGCGGTTGGCGGCGAAGGCCGTGCCGCCGTGCGAGCGGGCCACCTCGGCGACGATGGCCAGGCCCAGGCCGGAGCCGGGCAGGCTGCGGGCGGCGGTGGCCCGGTAGAAACGGTCGAAGACCCGGTCGAGGTCGGTCTCGTCGATGCCCGGGCCGCGGTCGCGGACCTCGACCCGCGGGCCGCGCGCCACCACCTCGATCGGGGACGTCCCGGCCGGGTCGAACTTGGCCGCGTTGTCCAGCAGGTTGCCCACCGCGCGGGCCAGTGCGTCCGGGTGGGCGATGACGACCGTGGCGTCCACGGTCACGGTGATCTCCCGGTCGCTGCGCCGGCGGGCCTGGGCGGCGGCCTCCCGGACCACCTCGGCGAGCAGCACCTCGACCGGGTCCTCGTCCGCCTTGCGGTCCGCCGCCAGCGCCACCAGCTCCTCCACCAGCTGGGTCAGCTCCCGGGCCTCCTCGGCCAGGTCGGCGAGCAGCGCGGTCCTCTCGGCGGGCGGCAGCCGGTCGATGCTGGGCAGCACCGAGAGGTTGGTGCGCAAGCTGGTCAGCGGGGTGCGCAGCTCGTGGCCGGCGTCCTGGACGAGGCGGCGCTGGTTCTCCTTCGCGGTGGCGAGCCGGACCAGCATCCGGTCGAAGGCGCGGCCGAGCCGGCCCACCTCGTCCGTCCCGGAGGCGGGCACCGGGACGTCCAGCCGACCGCTGGCGGCGACCCGCTCGGCGGCGTCGGTGAGCCGGACCAGCCGGCCGGTGATCCGGCCGGCGACCAGCCGGCCGGCGCCGCCCGCCACCAGGACGACGGCCGCCACCACGGCCACCATCTGGTGCCGCAGCACCTCCAACAGCTCCTCGATGTCGTCGAGTTGCTGGACGATCTGGACGGCGCCCCGGCCGCCGCCGAGGGACACCACGCCCACCCGGCAGGTGACGCCGCCGAGGTGGCGCACGCCCGTCACCGTCCGGCCCGGGGCGTCGGCGCCGGCCAGCTCGCGGTCGTCCGCGGTGGTCGGCAGGTCGAGCCGGGCGGTGCCGGGGAGGATCGCGCCGGCGGCGTTCAGGGGCTGGGCGGTGACCCGGATCGGGTGCAGCAGCTGCTCGCTCAGCCCGCTGGGGCCGTTGAAGTCCCCCGGGTAGAGCTTCTCCCGGTCGACCTGGCCGCTGACGGCGTGGACGGCCGAGTTGAAGTCGGCCGACTCGTCGTCCCGGATCAGCGCGGCGGCGGCGTGGTAGCCGAGCGTGCCGATCACCACCGCGACCAGGGCCGCCATCGCCGCGAAGGCGAGCGAGAGGGTGGTGCGCAGGCCCGGGCGCGGCAGGCGGCGGCCCGTGGGGCCGGTCACGGCTCGCGCAGCGTGTAGCCGACGCCGCGGACGGTGTGGATCAGCGGGGACAGGCCGGGGCGGTCGAGTTTTCGGCGGAGGTAGCCGATGAAGACCGCGAGGTTCTTCGAGCCGGGGCCGAAGTCGTAGCCCCAGATCCGCTCGTACAGGGTGGTCTGGTCCAGGACGGCGCCGGCGTTGCGGGTGAGCAGCTCCAGCAGGTCGAACTCGGTGCGGGACAGCTCCAGCTCCTGGCCGTCGCGCCAGGCCCGGCGGGCGGGCGGCTCGACCCGCAGGTCGGCGACGGTCAGCACGTCCTCGGTGGTCTCGGCGTGCGGGTTGCGGCGCAGCAGGGCGCGCAGGCGGGCGAACAGCTCGTCCACGTCGAAGGGCTTGACCAGGTAGTCGTCGGCGCCGGCGTCCAGGCCGGCGATCCGGTCGGGGACCTCCACCCGGGCGGTGAGCATCAGTACCGGGGTGCGGTCCCCGGCGGCGCGCAGCCGGCGGCAGACCTCCAGGCCGTCCGGCGCGGGCATCATCACGTCGAGCACCAGGACGTCCGGGCGCTGCTCGGCGAGGACGGCCAGGGTCTGGGTGCCGTCCGCGGCCATCCGCACCCGGTAGCCCTCCAGCGTCAGGGCGCGGGTGAGCGAGTCGCGGATGGCGCGGTCGTCCTCGGCGATCAGCACGGTGTGGGTCATGGGGGAGATTCTCCCTGGCGTGCTCACGGCAGTGGAGGGCCGGGGGGCGGGTTCCCGGCGGCCGCGGGTTTCGCCCGCTGCTTCGTGGGCGTACGGTGGCCACACGGTGGCACGCCGGTGGGTGGGCCCGGTGCGGTGGGCCGCCGACCGGAGTCGATGCGCACCGCCGGAGGCCGTGATGGCAGATCCGATGGCAGGGCGGATGGCCTTCCTCACCACCCCGCGCGCGGAGCGGGCGCGGCGGGAGGCCCGGGAGCGGCTGGCGGACTGGCGGGAGGTGTACCGGACGGGGACGCCGCCGCCGGTGGTCGGCGGGCAGGCGGCCCGCTGCATGGACTGCGGACTGCCGTTCTGCCACGCGGCCTGCCCGCTGGGGAACCTGGTGCCGGAGTGGAACCGGCTGGTGGCGGACGCGGACTGGCGGGCCGCGGCCGCCCGGCTGCTGGCCACCGACAACTTCCCGGAGTTCACCGGGCGGCTCTGCCCGGCGCCCTGCGAGAGCGCCTGCGTGCTGGCCATCGACGGCGCGGCCGTGACCATCCGGAACGTGGAGCTGGCGATCGTCGAACGGGCCCTGGCCGAGGGCTGGGACCGGCCGCAGCCGCCCGAGCGGCCGGAGCCCGGCGGACGGGTGGCGGTGATCGGCTCGGGCCCCGCCGGGCTGGCCGCCGCCCAGCAGCTGACCCGGGCCGGGCACGCGGTCACCGTCTACGAACGGGCCGACCGCGCGGGCGGGCTGCTGCGCTACGGGATCCCACCGTTCCGGCTGGAGAAGCACCGGCTGGATCGGCGGCTCGACCAACTGCGGGCCGAGGGAACCGAGTTCCGCACCGGGGTGTGGGCCGGGCGGGACATCACGGGCGAGCAGCTGCGGGCGGAGCACGACGCGGTGGTGGTCGCGGTGGGTGCCGGTGCCCACCGGGAGCCGGGGGTGTCCGGGCGCGGGCTGGCCGGGGTGCACCCGGCGATGGAGTACCTGACCTGGGCGAACCGGGTGGACGAGGGGGACGTCAGCGCCTCGCCGCTGTCCGCGCGGGGCCTGCGGGTGGTGATCATCGGTGGCGGGGACACCGCATCGGACTGCCTGGGGACGGCGCTGCGCCAGGGCGCGGTCTCGGTCACCCAGCTGGACATCAACCCGCGCCCGCCGGAACGGCGTTCGCCGGGGCAGCCGTGGCCGGTCGACCCGAAGGTGTACCGGGAGACCACCTCGCACGAGGAGTCGGGCGCGGTCGGGGCCACCTCCGGGCCGGGCGACGGGCGGGTGTTCGCGGCCGTCACGGTCGGGTTCGAGCCGGGACCGGACGGGCGGCTGGGCGCCGTCCGCTTCGCCGAGGCCGCGCCGGACGACCGCAGCCCCCGAGCGGGCACCGAGCGGGTGCTCCCGGCGGAGCTGGTGCTGCTCGCGCTGGGCTTCACCGGGCCGGAACCGGGCCAGCCGCTGTACGCCCAACTCGGCCTGGGCATCGGGCCGGAGGGCACACTGGAGCGGGACGACGGCTTCGGCACCGCCGCCGACGCGGTGTTCGTCGCGGGGGACGCCGGGCGCGGCCAGTCGCTGATCGTCTGGGCGATCGCCGAGGGCCGGGCGGTGGCCGCGGCGGTGGACCGCCGGCTGCGCGGGCGGACCGAACTGCCGGCGCCGGTCCGGGCGTCGGCGCGGGCCCTCGGGCTGTGAGGGCCCGCGCCGGTTGCGGTTCTCGGCGGAGGATTCTCAGCCGCGGGTTCTGAGTTGCGGGTTCTGAGTTGCGGGTTCCGGGTCGAGGGTGCTCGGGCGCGGTTTCTCGGCTGCGGTTTCTCGGCCGCGGGCTCTCAGCCGAGGCCGAGGACGGACAGCGCGGTGGTCCAGTTGGTGGCGATGGCCTGCTGGGCGGGCACCAGGTCCACCTGGTGGTTGCAGACGGCGCGGTAGAGCTTGTACTCCACGGTGTCCTTGTCGGTGGAGACCAGGCCGCTGGAGTCGGTGGCGTAGTGCGGCTCGGGCCAGAGGTTGCCGGGGTCGGTGGGGTGGCCGCCGAGGGACAGCGGGATGAAGTGGTCCTCCTCGTAGTCCGCCGTGCTGGTGTCCGCGTAGCCGTACTGGGCGATCTGCTGGACCTTCAGGCGGTTGGTGTACGAGGTGGAGGGGCGGATCGAGGTGCTGTAGCCCGGGACGCAGATGGTGGAGTCGATGGTGTCCTGAGTGACATCCGGGTTGGTGACGCCCGGGGTGCAGGCGGAGTCGGGCAGCGGGAGGTAGGCCTGTGAGCAGCTGATGTCGAGGGCGGTGCCGGAGCGGTCGGCGCCGGTGCGGGCGGGGGCCGCGTGGGCGGTGCCGGCGGTCGCCAGGGCGGCTGCGGCGAGCACCACGGTGGCGACGGCAGGGGCGAGACGGTGGGCGCGAAGCATGGGGGAGCTCCCTGTCACGGGCTCGGCACGGGACGCCGGGCGGTGGGTGTCCATGTCACCATCGGTGGATCTATGCGGGTAGACAGGGAGCGGTGAACTGTTGGCGAAGCGTCAGTCGACGTGGTCGGGGCAAGAGTTCGCTTGACGCGGACCTGGCGGAAAGGGGCTCGGTGGGGCCGGGCTGACCCGCTCGGTGCGGCCGGTCCGCTGGGTGCGCTGGTCGTAGCGCCAGAGCGCGGGGAGGGCGGCGGCCAGGACGGCGCTGCCGCCCAGGCAGAGCAGGCCGCCGGTGCCCAGCGCGGCCCGGATGCCCCGGCGGGCGGCCAGTCCACCCGCGCGGAGGTCGCCGAGAGCCGGCCCGGCGGAGCCGATCAGCAGCTCCAGGCCGGCGGTCCGGCCGCGGAGTTCGTCCGGAACGGACCGGTTCCAGATGGCGCTGCGGAAGGTGTCACCGATCCAGTGGGCGGCGCCCGCGAGGGCCAGGCAGAGCAGCACGGCCCACAGGCCGGGTGCGACGGCGGCCGCCGCGGTGGCCGCGCCGACCAGGGCGGCCGAGAGCAGGACCAGCCGTCCGTGCCGGTGCACCCGACCGGTCCAGCCGCCGGCCGCGGCCGCGAGCAGGGCGCCGGCGGCGGACGCGGAGTAGAGCAGCCCGAGCGCCCAGCTCGCGTTCAACTCCGCGGCCAGGAACGGGAACAGCGCGGTGGGCAGGGCGAGAACGGCGGCGGCGAGGTCGGCCAGGTAGGTACCGAGGAGGTCCGGCCGGCGGGCCGCGTACCGGACGCCCTCGGCGAACTCGCGCAGCGCCGGCCCTTCGGCGTCCCGCCCGGAGGGGACCGGCCGCAGCCGGGCGAGCAGGGCGATCGACAGCAGGAAGGTGGCCAGGTCGACCAGGTAAGCCACCGGGACGCCGGCGCTCGCGATCAGCAGTCCGGCGGCCGCCGGGGCCGCCACCCCGCCGATGCTCCAGCGCAGCGAAAGCAGCGCTCCGGCCGCCACCAGCTGCTCCGGTGGCACCAGCCGGGGGACCATCGCCTCCAGCGAGGGCTGCTGGAGGCCCAGGATCGCCGCCGCGAATGCCGCGGCGAGGTAGAGCGGCCAGACGGCGGGCGTGCCGAGCAGCGCGTTGGCCAGCAGTAGGGCGCTGAGCACGGCGAGCGCGACCTCGGTGGCCAGGGCGACGCTGCGGCGGTCGGCGCGGTCGGCGAGGACGCCGCCGTAGAGGCCGAACAGGACGGTGGGCAGGAGTTCGGCGGCGCCGACGGCTCCCACGGCGAGCGGTGAGCCGGTGAGGTCGGCGATCTGCAGGGGGATCGCGGTCATGGTGAAGACCGAGCCGAGCAGGGTGACCGTGCCGGAGGTCCAGATCAGGCGGAAGTCCCGGGAGGAGCGCCAGGGGGTGGTGTCGGGCAGGAGGCGGTCGCGGAGGCGCTGAGGCTCCGGGTCGGTCGTCGGTGAGGTCATGTCGGGTCCTTGGTCATCGCGTCCTTGTTTCCTTATCGCTGATAAAGTCCGGGTCGGAACTTAGCGGCGATAAGGTGGGCCCCGCAAGCGGATAACCGGGAGGTCGATCGCATGGCGCTGCAACGCGACGAGGTGGTGCGCACCGCGCTGCGGGTGCTCAACGAGGAGGGCATCGACGGGCTCAGCACCCGCCGGCTCGCCCGGGAACTCGGCGTGCAGTCACCGGCGCTGTACTGGCACTTCAAGAACAAGCGGGAACTGCTCGACCTGATGGCCGAGGCGATGCTCGCCGACGCCCTCCCGCCGGACCGCGAACCCGACCCGGAACACTGGCCCGAATGGATCGCCGCCGACGCCCGGGCCAAGCGCAGCGCCCTGCTCGCCTACCGCGACGGCGCCCGGGTGCACGCCGGCACCCTGCCCACCGAGGACGAACTACCCGCCGTCGAAGCACAGTTGAGCGCACTGTGCCGGGCCGGGCTGCGCCCGCGCACCGCGCTGCGACTGCTGCTGACCGTCGACCGCTACATCATGGGCTGGGTCACCGAGGAACAGGCCTGGCGGCAGGACGCCGCCGAACGCACCCGGCCGCCCTTCCCGGACGAGGCGCTGCGCGAGCTCCCGCTGCTGCGTGAAGCGGCCGACGTCCTGCGGATGACCGACCACGACGCCGACTTCGACTACGGGCTGCGGGTGCTGGTGGAGGGTTTCCGGGCGGAGATCGCCCGTGAGGCGGCGGAGGGTCAGGGCTGAGGGGGCGGATGGCTCGGCCTGAGGTGGCGAAGGGCCAGGCCTGAGGTGGCGGAGGGTCAGGGCTGAGGGGGCTGGCATGAGTAGGGGATGGGCTAGCGTGAGCGCCATGACCACCCTTGATCCCCGCACCACGGCCCTGGTCCTGATCGACCTGATGGACCGGATCGTCGCCCACCAGCTCGCGCCGCACACCGGCCCGGACGTGGTGACCGCCTCGCTGCGCCTCGCCGAGGACTTCCGTGCCGCCGGCGCCCCCGTCATCGCCGTACGGGTCGAGCGGCCGGGCGTCGCCGAGCAGCCGCCCGGCAGCGAACTGGTCGCCGAGGTCGCGGCGGCGGCCGACGAGGTCGTGGTGAAGCGCACCATCGGCGCCTTCCAGGGCACCGGACTGCACGAACTCCTCCAGGCCCGCGGCGTGCAGACGCTGGTGTTCGCCGGGATCGCCACCAACCTCGGGGTGGAGTCCAGTGCCCGCGCGGCCGGTGACCACGGCTACCGACTGGTGTTCGTCGAGGACGCGATGACCGGGCTGACGGAAGCCGAGCACCGGGCCTCGGTGGAGTTGGACTTCCCGCGGCTGGGGGAGGTCGTGGCGGCGGCGGACCTGCGGCTGGGGTAGTCGGGAGAGCGGGCCGGGGATCGGTGGGGACGGGAGTTCGAAGACACCGGCTACCGCCGGAACGTCCCCCGGTCGCGGGCGAGTTCGAGGGCGTCGCGCAGTCGTCCGTCCGCGGTGGTGAGGAGGTGGGCGGCGGTGGGTGCGTCCACGTCGGCGAGCAGGAGCAGGATCGCGTCCTTGGTCCGGCCGTCGGTGGCGGTGAGGGCGTGGTCGACCGTCCCGCCGTCGGCGCCGGTGGCTTCGGCGACGATCCGGCGGGCGCGCTCGCGGAGCTTGGTGTTGGTGGCCCGCAGATCGACCATCAGGTTTCCGTACGTCCGGCCGAGGCGGATCATCACGGCCGTGGACAGCATGTTGAGCACCAGCTTCTGCGCGGTGCCCGCCTTCAGCCGGGTGGAGCCGGCCAGCACCTCCGGGCCGACCTCCACCTCGATCCCCAGCTCCGCCGCCGCCACCAGTGCCGAGCCCCGGTTGCAGGCCAGCCCGACGGTCAGTGCCCCGGCCGTCCGGGCGGCGCGGACGGCGGCCAGCGGGTACGGGGTGCGGCCCGAGGCGGAGATGCCCACCAGGGTGTCGGCCGGGGTGAGGCCGAGTGCGGCGACGTCCGCCTCGGCGAGGTCGGTGCGGTCCTCGGCGCCCTCGGCGGCCTCCGTGACGGCGCTCCGGCCGCCCGCGATCAGGCCGAGCACCAGGCCGGGGTCGGTGCCGAAGGTCGGCGGGCACTCGGCGGCGTCCAGCACCCCGAGACGCCCGGCGGTACCCGCGCCGGCGTAGACCAGCCGCCCGCCGTGCGCCATCCGGGCGGTCGCGGCGTCGACCACGGCGGCGATCCGCGGCAGCTCCGTGGCGACGGCGGCGGGGACGGTGTGGTCCTCGGCGTTCATCAGGTGCAGCAGGTCGGCGGTGGGCAGCCGGTCGATGTCGGCCCAGTCGGGGCGGACCGTCTCGGTGGGGGGTACGGCGTCGGGGTTCATGCGACGAGCGTCCCCGGGGAGGCTCCGCCCGAACCGGAACGATCGCGGAGCGGGCGGGCGAGTCGTCGGTCAGGCCATCCAGAAGAACACGGCCGTCATCCGGCGGTCCGCCAGTTCGGCGCCGTAGTAGTCGGTGGCACTGTGAATCAGGTTGGCGTGGTAGAGGAGCAGTTGGTTGTAGCGGTTGGGGACGCGGACGTCCTCGGTGAAGTGGTCGGCGGGGACGTGGCGGGTGCCGAGCGCCTCGACCAGGTTGTTGTGCGGGGCGTTGACCAGGTTGCCGCCGAGGCGGCCGCCGGGGAACTGCTGGCGGTAGAAGCTGGTGCCGGCGTCCTTGGGGGCGCCCGGGCTGAGGTAGAGCACGGCGGCGTAGCGGCAGAGCGCGCGGGAGTCGGTGTGCGGGCGGGACTCCGACTCCCCGGCGCCGACGACCTGGACGCAGTTGTGGTTGAGGGTGCCGCCGCCCGGGGTGCTCTGCACCCAGAGCCGGGAGGCGCCGGTGGCCTTGCGGACCTGGGCCTCGACCCGCGCCAGCTCGTCGGGCTCCAGGCCGGGCATGGTGCGCAGGCCGGGCCAGGTCTCGGGGCGGTGCGGGTAGCCCTCGGTCCAGTCGCCGCGGGCCAGGACGCGTTCGCGGACGGCGTCCGGGTCGGGCAGGACGTTGTCCAGGACCCAGTAGTCCCGGCCGCGGGTGGGCTTGCGGTAGGGCAGGACCGGCAGGGCGGTGGGCCTGATGGGCTGTGAGGGCATGGGCCGACGATAGGGGCGCCGGTCGTCAACGATCTGCCGTGAACAGGTCAACCTTTCGTCAAGTGCCGCGCGGGCGGGAGCGGTGTGCGGCTCCCGCCGGGGCCTTGTCCCGTGCCGGGTTGGCGCCCTGTCCCGTGCCCGTGCCCGTGTCGGTGCCCTGTCCCGTGCCGGGTCGGTGCCGGGTCGGTGCCGGGTCGGTGCCGGGTCGGCGCCCGGCCCGTGCCCGTGCCCGTGCCCGTGCTCGCCGGGCGCTACCGGCGGATGAGGCGGAAGACGGCCGTGAGGGCGAGGGCGGTGAGCACCAACAGGATGCCGGTCTCGACCAGTTGGATCGGCACGAGGTCGCCGGAGGGGTGGTAGCTCAGCCAGGTGCCGGTCGCTCCGTCGCACCGGTGCTCGCCCACGCACGTCGCGGTGCTGACGCGGCTGCCGTCGGCCAGGACCGTCCTGACGTCGACCAGCCACGCGTTGGTGGGCTGCATGGCCCCGAGCGGAGCGACCACGTCGACGGTGGGGTGGAAGGACGGCCGAGCCCAGTGGATCAGGCCGTGGGTGATCGCGACCAGCGCGCCGGTGAGGAACATCGCGGGCAGGGTCCGGCGCACCAGCTGGCCGACCAGGACACCCAGGGCCAGGGCGAACAGCGACCAGGCGATCGGCGCCAGTCCGAGCGCCGGATAGGTGAAGAACTGGAACGGCGGGTCGAAGGCGACCGGCCCGTGCACGATGTCCGTCCACCACACCCAGGTCATCAGCGAGGCGAGCACCCCGGTGGCGGCCAGGACGGCAAGGCCCGGCACGGTGAGGCGGGCGACCAGCCAGCGCACCGGGCTGACGGACTGGGCGCGGATCAGCCGGATCGTGCCGCGCTCGTGCTCCTGGGCCAGCAGCGGCGCGCCGATGAACACGCCGATCAGCAGCGGGGCGGCGGTGACGGCGGGCTGCAGCACGGAGGTGAACCAGTAGTCCGGCTGGTTGATCGGTGAGAGGAGGGCCCAGCACCGGGGGCTGTCCCAGCTCTCGGGGCTGTAGCAGCCCGTCTGCCGCAGCACGCCCACGGTGTGGCTGGAGACGATGTGGATCCAGAGGAGGTCGGCCGTCAGGAGGACCACCAGCGCGGACAGCGTCCAGAGAGTGAAGCGACTCTGACGGGCCGTCAGCCACAGTAGCCCGCGCATGCGGGGGGTGCCGGTGCGCTCCCGGCCGGCGGGTGCGGGCGTCGTCTTCGCGGGGTCGGTCAGGATGTCGGTGCTCATGCTGCCTTCTCGTCGTTCGCCGGGGTGGCGGCAGGGCGTGCGGCATCGGGGCGGGGGCGGGCTGGGGTGTTCGGCTCGGCCGGGGTGAGGTCGGCGGGAGCGCGGAGGTAGCCGAGCAACAGCTCTTCCAGGCTGGGCCGTTCGCTCTCCCAGGGGCCGTCCAGTGGTTCGCCGGTGCGTACCAGTGCGGTTGCCTGGCGTCCGCCGATCCGCTGCTCGACCACCAGTTCGGCCGGGAGAGTGGCGCTTCCGGCGGGGCCGGTGAGCAGCCGGTGCCCGTCCAGGATGTCATCCAGGTCCCCGGCCAGCCGGATCCGGGCGCCCTGGACGAGCAGCAAGTGATCGATGACACCGTCGAGTTCGGGGAGGATGTGTGAGGACACCACGATGGTCGTGCCGCGTTCGGCGGCGGCCGACATCAGGGTGCCCATGAGCTGGTGGCGGGCGAGCGGGTCGAGGTCGGCCATCGGCTCGTCCAGCAGCAGTAGTTCGGGGAGCTTGCCGAGGGCGAGGGCCATTGAGACCCGGGTGCGCTGACCGCCGGAGAGCGAGCCGATCCGAGCCTTGGGGCGCAACTCGCCCTGGTCGACGATCTGTTGGGCCAGCTCCTGGTCCCAGACCGGATTGAGCTCACGGCCCATTCGCAGGGTCTCGGCGACGGTCAGGACCGGGTAGAGCGGCTTCTCCTGCGCGACGTAGGCGACCCGGGCGCGCTCCTCCGAGGTCCCGGCCGGTTCGCCGAAGACGCGCAATTCACCCTCGGTGGCGACGAGTTGCCGGGCCGCGAGGGAGAGCAGGGTGCTCTTGCCGGCGCCGTTGGGCCCCACCACGCCGCAGATCCGTCCGGTCGGGACGGTGAAGTCGCAGTCGCGCAGCGCCCAGCCGCCTCGGTAGTGCCTGCCGAGCCCGGCGGCCTCCAGCGCCGGAGCCACGGTTGTCGGGTCGTTCACCCGGTCCCCCCACTGTTCTCGGTTCTGTGTTCGGTGCTGCCGGGGAGACCCGGCGTGCGGTGGTGCGGTGGTGCGGTGGTGCGGTGGTGCGGTCCCGGTGCGCCTCGGTGTGTGGCGCCCGGGAGTCGGTGCGCCCCGGTGTGCGGCGTCCGGGAGTCGGGGTGTCGTCGGTTCGAGCGCCGTCAGTCCGACGGTCTCGGGGGCACCCCGCTGTCGAAGCGCTGCTCCAGTGCGGAGGTCATCAGTGCGGCGATGTCCTCGCGCTCGAGCCCGGCGTCCCGGGCCCGGTCCACCCAGCCGACCAGCTCGGCGCGCAACGGCCCGTCGGCCGCTGCCTCGGGTCGGGCGAGCGAGCGCCGGACGAAGGTGCCGAGCCCCGGGCGGGGTTCGACCAGCCCCTCGCGTTCGAGTTCGCGGTAGGCCTTCAGCACGGTGTTCGGATTGATCGCGGTCAGTTCGACCACCTCGCGGGCGGTCGGCAGCTTGTCTCCGGGTTGCAGTAGTCCGAGCCGCAGGGCCTGTTCGGTCTGCTGCACGATCTGCTGGTACGTGGAGACGCCGCTGCGCCGATCGATGCGGTACTCGATCACGCCCGTTGCGGCCTTTCACTAGTCCAATAGTGGAATGGTGGCCCACTGGGGCGTGCGGGTCAAGCCGGACCGGGGCGGGACGTGTGAGTGGAAGCCGGGCCCCGGGCCGCATGGGGGCGAGCTGCGGACCGCCTTGGCGCCGGAGCCCCGCACCCGCCCGTACAGTCGCTCGCTCGCGGTCGCGGCCAGCACACCGGGCTTGCGGGCGGCACGTCGAACAGCACATTGCCGGGTTGGAAGTCCCGGTGCAGGAAGCGCCCTTCATAGGGCGGCGGGGGCTTGCGGATGACGTCGATCGCCGCGGCCCAGGTCGCCGGGTCGGCGCCCTTCGGGACGACGACGGTGTCGGCGGTCGTCAATGCCACGTACTCCCGGGGCCGTTCGGCGGGTCGCAGCGCGTGGATCGCCACCAGTGGGCGGGCCAGCAGAGGTACGCGAGTCCCCGAACCCTCGTCGTCGAGGACCGTCCGGCCCGCCAGATGTGTCATCAGGAGCGACGGATACTCGCAATGCTCGGCGGTCGGATCGACCGCGACCAGCCCAGGGGCCGGCACGCCGGTCCCCGCCAGCAGCGTCAGGGTGTCGGCCTCCCTGGTCAGCCAGCCCTCGGGGCGTTCCAGGTAGAACGGACCGACGACCGTCCGCAGCACCAGGTCACGGGTGCCGCCGTCCCGTCTGCGGATGGTCAGCCTCCGCATGTCGGCAGTGATGCCGCCGTGCAGTGGCGCGGTTCTGAGGATCCGTTCGCCGACCTCATCATCCGGACGGCAGCACGCGCAAAGCCTTTCACGGTGGTCAGGCCCTCGACGACCACAGCCGCTACCCCGGCTGGTCAGGGGCGTTTGAGGAGGAGCAGGCCGTCCCGGTCGACCAGCCGGTGGTAGCCCTGCTCCTGGTAGAGCACCAGCATCCGGGCGGTGGCGGCGGCGGCGCACGGGGACTGCACGCTGGGATCGCGAAGGTCCACGGCCACCCACTCCGGACCGGGGGTGACCGCGTCCTGGCACACCAGGGTGACCTCCGCCCGGGCGGTGAGCTGGGCGGCCAGCCGGTTGGAGGCGGCGACGGTGGCGTCGTCGGGTATCAGGCGGAGCATCGACCGGGTCTCGGTGAGCCTGGGGGAGGTGCTCCACGCCTCGGGCATCACCACCTCGTGCAGCGGATAGAGCGGCAGGGTCACGACCGTCACCAGGGCCGTCACGACGAGTGCGCGTCGGACGCGTCGGACGCGGCGGCGGGGGCTGGTGGCGGTGGGTGCGGAATCGGCGTGCCGCTCGGTGCGGGCGCGCCGGACGGCGTCGACCAGGGCGGCGAACACGATCGGCATCAGGACCGCGCTGTAGTGGTAACTGACGCCCCAGTGGTGCGGGTTGGTGGACAGCAGGCGCCAGAGCAGGGTGGGTGCGCAGAGCAGGACGAGCGGCGAGCGCAGGCAGAGGAAGCCGGCCGTGGCGGCCAGCAGGAACAGCAGCAGCCACTTGATCGGCGGCCAGCCGAGCCGCAGCGGCACGGTCCAGGCGGGGGAGTGCCCGCCGGCGCCGTCCAGCTGCTGCCAGTAGTCGAAGCCGCCATGGGGGTTGAACGTGGGCAGGAGGACGAGCAGGGTGAGCGCGCTCGCGGTGGCGCCGACGGCGGCGAGGACGAGACCGGGCAGCGGAGCGCGCCGGTCCCGGCGGGCCTGCCAGGCGATCAGCAGGCCCACGGCGGCCACCGTGAGCCCCAGGTCCTCCTTGACCAGCAGCAGCGGCAGTGACCAGAGCGCGGCGGCGAGCGGCCGGCGGCGGCCGAGCGCGGTGGCGGCGAAGGCCAGCAGCGGGACGGCGAAGGCGATCTCGTGGAAGTCGTCGGCCGCGGCCCGGACGATCCCCCAGGAGGCTCCGGTGGCGCAGCCGACGAGCAGTGCCACTCGCGGCCCGGCCACCTCATGGGCCCAGATTGTGAGCGGAACGACGGCCAGTGCCATGAGCAGAGCCTGGGCGACCACCAGGGTGAGCGGGCTGGGGAAGGCCCGGTAGGCGGGGGCGAGGACGGCGATCAGGGGGTGGAAGTGGTCGCCGAGCAGGTCGTAGCCGGGCGCCTTGAGCGGCACGATCGGGGGCCGGCCGTGGGCGTACGCCCGGACGGCCTGTTCGAAGATGCCCAGGTCGTAGGCCTTGGTGAGGCCGCGTCGGTGCCGGTTGACGGCGACGCAGGTGTAGAGCGCGGCGAAGGTGGCGGCCAGGCTCCAGGCGAGGGTGGCGGGGTGGCGGGGGAGGAGGGGGCGGCGGAGGCGGGCCTGGGGGAGGGCGTCCGTCCGGGCGTCCGGGCGGGCGTGCGGGTGGGCTTCGGTCGGGTCGACCGAGGAGAGGGCGGCGGGCATCGGCGAAGTACCCTTTCACTATTCGATTAGTGGAAGGGTGGTGGAAGTCCGAGCGGGCGTCAACCTCGGTCCGGCAGCGCCGACCGGGCCTTTGGCGTGCGCGTTTGCGGTTGCCGGAGGGGCGTTGGAACAGGCGAGGACCCCACCTCGGTCGCGGGAGCGAAGTGGGGTCCTCGGCAGCGGGACGACCCGCCGGTACTACTTGCCGAAGCTCGCCAGGGAGGCCAGTGCCTCCGCCTCGGAGCCCTTGTAGACGCTCATCCGCGGGTCCAGGACCCGGACGCCGCTCTTGAGCGGGAAGTTCTGGGTGCTCGCGAGGGGCATGTTCTGCTGGTCGGCCAGCACGTTGAGCTCGTTGATGCCGGGGAGGGTGCCGGTGGTGGCACCGCTCGGGTCGAGGTCGATCACCGCGTAGGCGCTCTTGCCGGCCGGGACCGAGTACCGCAGCGTGCCGCTCGCGAGCGCGGGCTTGATGTTCTTGCTCTGGTCGCGTGCGGCGGAGTCGCCGAGGTCGACGGTCGGGACGGCGTCCAGGCTGCAGGCGCTCGCACCGGTGTTGTGCACCTCGATCAGGTACTGGTTGGCCGACCCGCTGCGCGCCGTCACGTGGATTGTGAGGTTCTGGATGTCGCACGGGCCGCCGGCGGCGTCGGAGCCCCCGGCGGGCGGGGTGTGGGCGGTGGGGCGTGCGGTCGCGCCGGTGCCCTTCGTCGGAGCGGCGGTGGCCGGGCTGCCGGCCGTCGGGGGCTTGGCGGCGGCCGAGCCGGTCACGGAGACGGTCGCGTTGCCGGTGACCGTGTCGGTGTTGTCGGGCCCGCAGGCGGTCAGTGCGAGCCCAGCCCCGGCGACGAGGACGACGGAGGCGAGCAGCGGGCGACGGTTGCGGACGGACATGGTGGCTCCCCGGTGTGGTGTTCCTGCTGGCTGCTTGGACACACCACAAGACGGCAGGTGGAGGGCGTTCGGTGCCATCGATGGCGTCACAATCGTCAGGACATGACAGGGATCGGACTGTGACAATCGATCGGCTGCGGACAGTTGACATCACGACGGTTGGTTGACCGCCAACTCGGTGGTTTGGTGCGGAGCGTGGCGATATGTCACCTGTCGGAAGTGTTCGTTGTCAGTGGGCCGTCGGCCCGACTGGGCGCGGGGGTGCGCGGTGGGCGCGGCGGCGTTCGGGGTTCGCGGGGGTTCGCGGTGGGCGCGGTGGGCGCGGCGGGCCGGAGTCCGGACAGAGCTGCGCCCCGGTCGGCGCCGCGCCGTGCCGTGCCGCCGTGCCGCCGTGCCGCCGTGTCGCTCAAGGAGTGGGTGGCACGGCGGCGTTCGGGGTTCGCGGGATCAGGTCGTGCGGTAGCCGTCCAGGCCGGGGATCAGGTGGGTGTCACCGGAGGCGTCGACGAGGGTGGCGTCGTCTGCCGGGCCGCGAGCACACCACGCGCGGGGACGGCGACCAGCAGTGCGGCAGCGACGAGGAGTCCGCTCGCCCACAGTGGCCCGAGGTCTCCGGCCGCGGTCCCGAGGCCGACCGCGGCGACGAGGGGTCCGGCGACGGCACCGGCGTTGAGGGCCGCGGTCGCGTAGGACCCGGCCATGGTGGGGGCTCCGGCCCCCTCGTACAGGACCCGGGTGATCAGCGTGCTGCCCAGCGCGAACGACAGCGCGCCCTGGACGAACACCAGGGCGAGCAGGGCGACCGGGCGGTCGGCCAGCACGGCCAGGGTCGGCCAGCCGACGAGTAGGAGCGGACCGCAGGCTGCGACGACCAGGCCGGAGTGCCGGTCCGACAGCCGTCCGGCGACGGTGACACCGGCGAAGGAACCGGCGCCGAAGAGCACCAGAGCGACGGAGATCCACAGCTCGCCCAGCCCGGCGGTGCCGGTCACGACGGGGGCGAGAAAGGTGAAGCCGGCGAAGGTGGCCGCGTTCACCAGCGCGCCGAGCAGCATGACCAGGAGCAGTCGCGGGCTTTTGAGCCGCGCGAGCTCTGCTCGCAGTGGTGGCCCGTCAGCCGCGTGCTGCCGCGGTCGGCGCGCTGGGAGTCCGGTGAGGATGCCGACGGCCGCGGGCAGGCAGAGCAGGGCGACGGCCCAGAACGTGGCCCGCCAGCCGAGCAGGGCGCCGAGCAGCGATCCCCCGGGGACGCCGGCGACCGTGGCCACCGTGGTGCCGGACAGCAGCACGGCGAGCGCTCGTCCCTTCTTGTCGGCGGGAACCAGCGTGGTGGCGGTCGTCAGGGCGACGGCGAGGAACCCGGCGTTCGCCAGCGCCGCGACCACTCGGGTCGCGCACAGGACCGGGAAGCTCGCGCCGGCGGCACCCACGGCATGGGCCGCCGAGAACACGAGGACGAATCCGAACAGGCTCGACCGTACGGGCCAGTGGCGGGCGAGCCCGGCCATGAGCGGGGCGCCGACGAGCATGCCGGCCGCGAAGGTCGAGGTGAGCGCGCCCGCCGTGCCGACGGTGACGCCGAGATCCGAGGCGATGGCCGGCAGGAGGCCGGCGAGCATGAACTCCGAGGTGCCCATGGTGAAGACCACCAGGGCGAGCAGGTACAGCGGGAAAGGCATCGAGTGGCTCCGAGGTGAGGAGAGGCACGAGAAGGTCATCCCGTCACCGCGGTCAGCACCCAGGGGCGCACTCATCCGGCCGCGGAACGCGGCGGGACGGCTGTGAACTCAGTGGTTCAGGGGGCTGACGGCGTGACCGAAAGCCCCCACCTCGTCTGACTCAGGACTCGACACGGCCCGCACGCTACCCGACCGGGGGTCGCCGAAGCACCTCCATTTCACTGCGCCGGCCTGGGCCGCCCGGGTCGGCCTTGCCGCCTGCGTTGGCCTGTACCGCCCATGGTGGTCTGTACCGCCCGTGGTGGTCTGTACCGCCCACGTCGGCCCTGTGTCGCCGACCTCGTGTCCCAGGACGCTCAGCTGTCGCGGACCGCGTAGCCGCCGAGGGCGCTCTGGAGCCGGTCGAAGGCGTGGGCGGCGGAGGGGTGGACGGCGGCGGCGATGGTGGGGTGGTCCTGGCCGGCCAGGGTGCGGCGGAAGATCTCGGCGAGTACGGCGCGGTCGACGGCGGCGAGCAGCGCGGCGGCGACCCGGCTCTCGAAGTCGACGGGTGCCGCGTGGGCGGCCTCGGCCAGGGCTTCGGCGAGGGCGGCCTCGCTCTGTTCGTGCAGTTCTCGCAGTCGGGCGCCGAGGGCGGGGCTCTCGGCGATGGTGCGGGCGAACTCGGGGCCGGAGAAGCCGAGTCGTGGATCGTGCCGGTCCAGCCCGGCCAGGCAGTCGCGGCGCAGCGCGGCGAGGGCGGACTCGCCGGGGGCGCGCTCGGCGACGGCGCGGGCGAGCCGGTCGACGAGCTCCTCGTGCAGGTCGAGGAAGAGGTCCTCCTTGCGCGGGAAGTGGTTGGTGACGGTCATCTTGGCGACCCCGGCGGCGGCGGCCACCTCGGCGATGGTCGTGCGGTCGAAGCCGCGCTCGATGAAGAGCCTGGTCGCGGCATGCGAGATGGCTTCGCGGGTGCGGCGCTTGTTGAGCTCGCGGAGGTTCGGAGTACTGCCGGCGTCGGTCATGGTGGCGAGCCTAGCGCAGTTCGCTGGGTCGAGCACAGAAATTAGGCTTGACCTAATCGATGGGTCCGTCCTAAGTTTCTCTCCAGGCGGTCGGAGCGACCGGCCGGAGGCACGAACCAGGCGAACCAGGGGAGGGCGCATGACCATGGCGGTCACCAGGAAGGGCAAGCCGGGGAGGGTCGCGGAGGCGGTCCGGCCGGTGGGGCCGGTGGGGCTGGAGCCGTTGCCGCCGGGCCTGTGGAAGATGGCGGTGGTGCTGGCGCTGGGCCCGATCCTGGCCCTGCTGGACACCACGATCGTCAACGTCGGCATCGATTCCGTCGGCCGCGATCTGCAGAGTTCGGTGGCGTCGGTGCAGTGGGTGGCCACCGGGTACCTGCTGGCGATATCGCTGACCATGCCGCTCTCGGGCTGGGCCGGCGGCCGGTTCGGGGCCCGGCGGGCGTGGCTTGCCTCGGTCGTCCTGTTCGTGCTCGGATCCGCGCTGTGCGGCCTGGCCTGGTCGACGGGCAGCCTGATCGCCTTCCGGGTGCTGCAGGGTATCGGCGGCGGCATGATCCAGCCGCTCGGGCAGTCGATCATGGTGCAGGCGGCCGGACCGTCCCGGATCGGCCGGGTGATGGGCACCCTGCTGCTCCCGATCAGCCTGGCCCCGGTCCTGGGGCCGATCCTCGGCGGGGTGGTGCTGGAGCACCTGGACTGGCGCTGGATGTTCCTGCTGAACGTGCCGGTGGGGCTGCTGACGGTACTGCTGGCGGGCCGCTGGCTCCCGATCGAGGACCGGCCCGGGCTCCAGCGGACCAAGCTGGATGTGACGGGTCTGGTGCTGCTGTCGCCGGGGCTGACCGCGCTGGTCTACGGGCTCTCCGTCATCGGCGGCGGCAGTACGGCCGGCCCGGTGGCGGTCGCGACGGGGGCGGTGCTGCTGGCGGCCTACGGGTGGCACGCACTGCGGATCGGGCGCCGAGAGAACCGGGTGCCGCTGCTCGACCTGCGGCTGTTCGCCCGCCGGGGCTTCGCGGTCGCGACGGCGAACAGCTTCCTCCAGGGGGCCGTGCTGTACAGCTCGATGTTCCTGGTGCCGCTCTACTACCAGCAGGTGGAGCACGCCGGAGCGGTGGCGGCCGGGCTGCTGCTGGCGCCGCAGGCGCTCGGCACGGCGGTCACCTCGCTGTTGGCCGGTCGAATAACCCACCGCGTCGCACCGCGTCCGCTGATCCTGCTCGGCATCGGCTGCTCGCTTCTCGGCACGCTGGTCTTCACCCAGCTGGGCCGCGGCTCCGGCCCGGCCGACTGGCTGGTCGTCGGCTCGCTGGCGCTGCGCGGGGTGGGCATGGGGATCATCGTGGTCCCCGGAATGGCGGCGGTGTTCGGGAGCGTCGAGAAGGCCCAGGTGCCGGCCGCGGCCGGTGCGGTCAATGTGCTCAACCGGCTCGGCGGGGCGCTCGGTACGGCGGTGTTGACGCTGGTGCTCCAGCGGGCGGAGGTGGGGCACCAGGGCCAGCCCGGCGCGGCCTTCGGTGCGACCTTCTGGTGGGTGCTGGCCCTGTCGGCGCTGTCGATCGCTCCGGCCCTGCTCTACCCGGGTGCTGCCCGTAGGACGGACTGACCGGCTGCCGGTTCATGATCATCCATCGGTTTCTGTTCGAGACAGCCGACTCAACCCGACGCAACCTCTCAACCCAACCCAACCCAACTCGACTCAACCCGATGCCATTCGAGGCAATCCGAGGCAATCCGAGGCAGTCCGACTCATGTTGACCGTGGAGGTCCCCTTGTTCACCAAGCGCCCTGATGGCGAGCACCCTGACGGCCTGCGTCTGCTCACCGTGCACGCCCACCCCGACGACGAATCCAGCAAGGGCGCGGCGACGCTCGCCCGGTACGCGGCCGACGGCGTGGACGTCCTGGTCGCGACCTGTACCGGCGGTGAGCGCGGTACGGTGCTCAATCCGGCGCTGGACCGTCCGGAGGTCCGCGCGGACCTCACCCGGATCAGGCGCGAGGAGATGGCGGCCGCGCGCGAAATTCTCGGTGTGCGGCAGCAGTTCCTCGGCTTCGTCGACTCCGGGATGCCGGGCTCGGACGAACCGCTGCCGGAGGGCTGCTTCGCCGCCCAGCCCGTGGAGGTCGCGGCGGCACCGCTGGTCGCGCTGATCCGGGAGTTCCGTCCGCACGTCGTGATCACCTACGACGAGACCGGTGGGTACCCGCACCCGGACCACGTGATGACCCACACGGTCACGGTCGAGGCCTTCGAGGCCGCTGCCGACCCGAAGCGCTACCCGGAGGCCGGCGCACCCTGGCAGGCGTCGAAGCTCTACTACCACCTGGCGCTCTCCCGGTCCTGGTTCCAGGCGCTGCACGACGCCATGACGGAGCGCGGGATCCCCTCGGAGATGGACGAGTTGCTCGCCGAGTGGCCCGATACCCCGCCCGCCCTCGCGACCACCACCCGGATCGCGTGCGGCGAGCAGTTCGCCGTACGGGACGCGGCGATGCTGGCGCATGCCACCCAAGTACAGCCCGGCGTCGCCTTCATGGCCCATCCACGGGACATCGAGCGGGAGGTCTGGCCCACCGAGGACTACCACCTGGCACGCAGCTTCGTTCCGAGTGCCGAAGGTCTGGCCGGTGCCGGAGGCGTCGAGACCGACCTGTTCGTGGGGCTGCGGGCCGGCGCGGGCGTGGGGGAGGTGGCGGGATGAACGAGAAGTGACTTGTCACCGGACTGGTAGCCGATGGTCCCAACCGGAGGTGCCCCGGGAGGAAGGACCGTGGCCGAAGCGACCCTGGCGGAAGTGACCCTGGCCTTCGGGGAGGGCGTGGGCCGGGCGACTGCTGTGCTGTGAGGGCGTGGTGCTGCACCTGGGCCGGACGATGGCGACCGTACCGCCCGTCGTGAGCACCCCGATCCCGACCCGGGTACTCAGAGCGCAGCCAGGACCCCGCAGAGCGCAAGGAGGCCGCAGATCCCGAAGTTGACCAGTTTGTGCGAGAGGAAGACCGCCGCGAACTCGCGGATGGTCGCGCTCGGCCAGTAGTACCGGGCGGTGGGCGAGCCGAAGACGTGCCCGTTGACGCCGGTCGTGCGGGCGATCAGCGCGGCCCGGAAGGCGTGGAAGTTGTTGGTCACCACGACGCAGCGGTAGCCGGGCTTGGCCTGTTCCATGATGGCCCGGCTGAGGAGCAGGTTCTCCTCGGTGGTGCGTGAGCGGTCCTCGCGCTCGATGTGCTCGGCGGGGAAGCCGCGTTCGACCAGGTAGTCCGCCATCGCGTGGGACTCCGGCAGCTTCTCGTCCGGCCCCTGACCGCCCGAGGTGATCAGTACCGGCGGGTTGCCGCGGGCGGCCTGGGCCTCGTACACCTCGCGGCCCCGGTTGAGCCGGCTGGCCAGCAGGGGCGGGACGCGCTCGCCGCCGATCAGTCCGGATCCGAGGACGACCACGAAGTCCACGTCCCGGCGCGGCCGGTGGCGACCGTACAGGAAGGCGTAGCCGACGAAACAGACGAACAGGAAGGAGATGTACCCGACCACCAGGACGGCGGTGCCGGCGAGGATGCCGAGCCGGGGTGAGTGGGTGGCGATGGCAGCGACCAGCAGGGCGATGACGGCGATGATGCCCAGACCGGCGAGCAGGGACAGCAGGTTGGCCGGTCGGGTGCCCTCCTTGCGGATCATGGTCACGCCGTTGGCGAGCAGGAACCAGACCAGGGCCACCGTTCCGACCGTCGGAAGCAGGACGATCGCCACCGCCGCGAGCTCCGCCACCAGCGTGGGTGCCTTGCGGAGTTCGGCGAGCAGGGCGAGCGAGAGGAGTGACACGGCGATGCCGAGCAGGACGGCGTTGCTGAACTGGCGGCGGTCGCGCAGCACCCCGAATCCGAACAGCAGGAAGAACAGGGCTGCGGGGGTGTAGGCGAGCATGGTCCGTATCGTAGGGGGAAGGGGACGTGTGGATCATCCGTGCGAATGGCCGGGCGGCCCGGAGGCGTACGGCTTCGCGGGGCACACGGCGGGGCACTGACCGGCTCCGTCAGATCCCGATGGCCAGCCCGGTCTCGGTCACGGCCCCGCTACTTCTCTTCCTGCCTTTGACCTGGTGGGCATGCCAGTGCCTGTCCGGTGGCCGGCGGCGGTCAGCGGCGGTCGGGGGGCAGTAGGGCGGCGAGTCCGTCGAGGACGCGGTGGACGCAGAAGTCGAAGCGGGCGTCCATGTTCGGGCCGGTGATGTGGTCGGCGAGGTCGGTGAGGTTGGGGTACTGCTCCGGGGGCAGGTTGCGGAAGAGGTCCCCGGTGTCGGCGGCGATGTCGCGGCGGCTGGTGCCGAGTACCTCGGCGGCCGAGAGCGGCGACTGCTCCTGGAGCACGAAGCCCTGGACGAAGGCGCCCAGCAGGTAGCTGGCCATGGCGGTGTCGGCGTCGGAGAAGCCTGCGGAGCGGAGCCGGTCGAGCTGGTCCTCCATCAGGTTGAGCAGGAACGGCCCGGGGGCGAGGCGGCCGGCCACCACCTTGGCGGCGTCGCGGTTGCCGAGTAGCAGTCGGCGGTAGCTGGCGCAGTACTCGTACAGCTCGGTGCGCCAGTCCTCCTGGCGTGGCGGGATGTCGGCCAGGGCGAGGATCGCGTCGCTGAGCAGGTCGAGCAGTTCCTGCTTGTTGCGGACGTGCCAGTACAGCGAGGCCGCCTTGACACCGACCTCGGCGGCGACCTTGCGCATCGAGAGTCCGTCCAGGCCGTCCCGCTCCAGTACGCGCAGCGCGGCCTGGGCGAGGGCTTCGCGGGTGAGGGCGGGGGTCGCGTCGTCGTTCTCCGGCATGGCTGTGCGGACGCCTCCAGTGGTCGGGCGGTTCGGGATCGGGCGGTTCGGGTGGGTCGGATCGCGAGGGTCGGTTCGGTGTGGCGGGTCAACAGTGTCACGGCTGCTCTGCCGGTGGATCCGCAGGTCGGGGATAGGACTTGCGAACTAACAGCGTTAGGGGCACTCTGTGCGTGTCACATCAGCCCCTAACGCTGTTAGGGATGGGATCGGGAGGGAATTCCATGGGGGAGTCGAACACGCGCCGCAGACAGCGGTTGGCGCTGCTGACGCTCTGCGTGGCCATGTTCATGGCCATGCTGGACAACGTCGTCGTCAATGTCGCCCTGCCCCGCATCGGGCAGGACCTGGACGCCGGGATCAGCGGCCTCCAGTGGGTCGCCGAGGGCTACAGCCTGGTCTACGCCGCACTCGTCCTGACCGGCGGTGCGCTCGGCGACCGTCACGGCCGGACCCGGATGTTCGTGCTGGGCCTGAGCCTGTTCACGATCGGCTCCGCGGTGGCCGCGCTCGCCGGGACGATCGGGGTGCTGGTCGGCGGCCGGATGGTCCAGGGCGTGGGGGCCGCGCTGCTCACCCCGGGCAGTCTGACCCTGCTGGGCCACGTGTTCACCGACCAGGGCGAGCGCACCAAGGCCATCGGCGTCTGGTCCGGGGTGTCCGCGCTGGGTCTGTCGGTCGGCCCGGTGATCGGCGGCCCGATGGTCGAACACCTCGGCTGGGCCGGCGTGTTCTGGATCAATGTGCCGATCGGCGTGGCCGGGGTGGTGCTCGCCGCCAAGGTCCTCCCGGGGATCCCGCCGCGCGCCCGGCGGATCGACTTCGGTGGGTTCGTGCTCTCGGCGGCGGGCCTCGGACTGCTGGTCTACGCCCTGGTCGAGGGCCCCTCGCGCGGCTGGACCGATCCCCGGGTGGTCGGCTGCGGGGCCGTCGCCGTCGTCCTGCTGGTCGTCTTCCTGCTGCTCGAACTGCGCCTGGCCGAGCCGATGCTGGAGCTGCGGCTGTTCCGGGACGGCGCGCTGAGCGGTGCGCTGCTGAGCGGGTTCATGGTCAGTTTCGGGATGTTCGGGGCGCTGTTCTTCCTGCCGCTGCTGATGCAGGGGGTGCTGGGCTGGTCCCCGTCCGGTGCGGCGTACGGTGGGCTGCCGATGACCGCGATGCTGGTGGTCGCGGGCCCGCTGTCCGGCCGGCTCGCCGCCCGGTACGGGCCCCGGCCGCCGATGGTGCTGGGGCTGGCGCTGTGCGCGGTCGGCCTGGGCGGGCTGTCGCTGTACGGCGACCACGCCCGCTACCTCGAGTACCTCTGGACGCTGTTCGCGCTGGGCTTCGGCATGGGACTGACCTTCACCCCGATCTCGATCGCGGTGCTCCAGCGGGTCGCCCCGGTGCAGACCGGGATGGCCTCGGCGACCGTCAACACCCTGCGCGAACTCGGCGGGGTACTGGGGATCGCCGTACTCGGCGCCGTTCTGACCGACCGGATGACGGATCAGCTGACCTCGGCCCTGCACCGGCTGGGCGTCCCGGCGGAGGCCGTCGGCCCGGTCGCGGACGCGCCCACCGGAGCGGCGCACGGTGGCGGGGGCGCGGCCGGCGCGCTGCCCGCGCCGGTGCAGCAGGCGGTGGACGGCGCCTTCGTGGACGGCATCCACCTGGCGCTGCGCTGCGGTTCGGCGCTGCTCGCCGTCACGGCCGTGCTGGTCGCCGTACTACTCGGCCGGGCCCGCCCGCTCGCCCCGGCCGCCTCCGGCGAAACGCGGCCGGAGGAACTGGCCGGAGCCGGAGCCCACTCCAGCTGAGCGCAGCCCCGGCCGGGACACCGAGAACGGCCCGCACGGCCCGCACGGCCCGCACGGCCCGCACAGCCCGCACGGTAAGGACGGCCCGGACGGCTCGCACGGCAAGACCGCCGGGAAGGGCTCCGGCTCAGCGGATCCCCTCCACCGCCGCCTGCGCCGCCCGGGCCAGCTCCCGCCGGGCCCCGGCCCGGGTGGGCTGGGGCCCGGGCGGCGGGATCGGCGGCAGGAAGGTGACATCGGCGACCAGCCCGCGGACCGCGACCACCCGGGCGAGCGAGGTGAGCAGTCCCTCGTCCCCGATGAAGGCGGGCGCGCTGGTGGGCCGTCCGTCCGCCAGCCGGTAGCGGATGGTGACGGGCTGGACGAAGGCGCCGGCCTCCACCGCGGCCTGGAACAGCGCGGGCCGGAACCGGCCGCTCTCCCGCCCGCACCAGGTCGACCCCTCCGGGAAGACGATCACCGGATGTCCGGAGCGCAGCACCTCGGCCACCGCCGCCACGGTGTCCGGGAGGGTACGCAGCCGGTCGCGGTCCAGGAACACGGTGCCGCCCCAGGCGACCAGCGGCCCGAGCACCGGCCACCGCCGGACCTCGGTCTTGGCCAGCGAACGGCCCGGCCGCCCGGCCGCGAGCAGTGGGACGTCCAGCCAGGACACGTGGTTGGCCACCACCAGGGCCCCGTCGGCGGCCACCGCCGTGCCGCCGACCGCGCCGGCCGAGCCGGGGGTGCCGGGCGTCCGGGGCGTCCCGAGGTGGACGGTCACCCCGAGGGTGCGCAGCAGCACCCGCGCCCAGAATCGGATCAGCCGGTCCCGGGTGCCGTAGGGCAGCACCCGCACCGGGAGGCTGAGCAGCACCCCGGCCAGTACCGCCGTCAGACAGGCGGTCAGCCGCAGCGCCCGCCGGGGGTGCGAGACCTCCGGCGCGTGCTCGCTCAGGCAGGTCTCCGGACGGCAGGTCGCGGTCGGCAGCCAGACGCTCATGACGAGGCGCCCGGGGCGGCCGTTCCGGACAGGAAGTGCCGCAGGTAGCGCGGGTCGGTGCGCTCCAGCGACAGCAGCACGTACAGGTCGGCGCAGTTGAAGTCCGGGTCGTACGCGGGCTCGCCGCAGACCCAGGCGCCGAGCCGCAGGTAGCCGCGGAGCAGGGCGGGCAGGGCGCCGCGCTCGGCCCGCGGCACGCCGGTGGAGTCCCAGCGGCGGTGCGGGGTGACCCGGTACTCCTCGGGCGCCAGGTGCTTGGCGCTGACGGTGTCCCAGACCCGGGCCGCGGTGGCACCGCCGTCGGCCAGGTCGATGGAGCAGCAGCCGCCGACCCAGGTGTTGCCGGTGTCGGCGAGGTAGCGGGCGATGCCGCCCCACATCAGGTTGATGACGGCGCCGTTGCCCCGGTGGTCGGGGCGGATGCAGGAGCGGCCGAGCTCGACCAGGCCGGGCCGGACGGGCGCGAGCGCGG
Source organism: Kitasatospora sp. NPDC030952 (assembly GCF_055571335.1). Classification (NCBI taxonomy): domain Bacteria; kingdom Bacillati; phylum Actinomycetota; class Actinomycetes; order Kitasatosporales; family Streptomycetaceae; genus Kitasatospora; species Kitasatospora sp. NPDC030952. The sequence goes on along the minus strand of NZ_JBVIFM010000013.1, from coordinate 134,548 downwards.
AGAGGTCGAACTCGCCGTCGGAGTAGAGCCGTCCGGCCCGGCGGGCGGCCTCGGGGCGGAGCAACCGGTAGGTGCCGACCACGGCGCCGTCCTCGCCCTCGCGGACCAGCAGGTGGTCGCAGTACTCGTCGAAGGGGTCGACGTCGAGTCCGGGGACGGGGCTGTTCAGGACGGCGCCGAGTTCGGCGGCGAAGACCTGGTGGCGCAGCCGCTGGGCGGCGCGCACGTCGTCCTCGTCGCGGGCGAGCGAGACGGTGTAGGCGGCCGGAGTCGGGGCCGGGGTGGAGGCCGGGGCCGGCGGGGTGCGGGGTGCGGGGACCGCCGGGGCGTCGTGGGTGGGGGCGACTGCGGACGGAGCGTACGTGGGGACGGTGGTCATGGCGGACCCTCCAGGGCAGCACGATCGGCGGTGCCGTGGATCGCCATGGCACCGTCCCGGCCCGCAGGGGTTGGGCTTTCGGACGCGGACCGGTCTCCGTATGTGTCTCCAAGTGGGTTGGAATTCACGTTGCGGCCCGGCGGAGCGCAGATGTGCACCTGTTGAATGGGACCACCCTTGGCGCGCCGTGGCCTGCCGGTCATCTGCCGGGCACCGGGCGGTCGTTCGTCCGGGGTGGACAACGGGGGCGCGCACCTGCTTCGTGCGCGCCCCCGTGCGGTGCCCCCGCGTCACGCCCCCCGTGCGGTGCTCCCCTGTGGCGCCTCCGTGATCAGAACGCCCGCCAGCCCTGCGGGTCGACGCCGCCCGGGATCGCGCCGCCCGGGACCACGCCGTCCGGGTCGCCACCGCCCGGGACCGCGCCGCCCGGTCCGTACGGCTCGCGGGTGTAGACGAAGGAGCCGACGTCCAGGTGGCTGACCGTGCCGTCGGGGTGCCGGACCACCCGCAGGGTCTCGCCCGCGTAGTAGTCGTCCAGGCCGAGCCAGCTGCCGTCCGGCTGCGGCCGGAAGCGGGAGCCCCGGCCGCCGGCCAGCGAGGCCAGTTCCAGGACGCCCTCGGCGCGCAGCCGCAGGACGTTGGGCGCGGCGCCCCAGTACCAGGGCCCGGTGAGGGCCAGCAGGTCCTGGTCCACCTCGGCCAGCGGGCGCCAGGGTTCGGGCAGCCGGGGCTCGTGGGCGGCCGTGATGCCGATCAGCTCGGCGGCCAGCCGGTTGCTGCTGCCGCTGGTGGCGTTGGACAGGACGAAGGCGGCCAGGCCGTCCTCGGCGCAGACCCACAGGCAGGCCGTGAAGCCGGGCATCGAGCCGGTGTGGCCGTACAGCGACCGGCCCTCGTGGCGGCGCAGTTGCAGGCCGAGGCCGTACGAGGAGCTCCAGTCGGCGTCATCCGGGCCGACGGCGGGGCGGCGCATCTCGGCGAGGGTGTCGGGCTTGAGCACCGCGTCGTCGCCGGCGGCCAGGAAGGCCGCCCAGCGGGCCAGGTCGGCGCCGGTGGACCAGAGTTGGCCGGCCGGGCCCATCAGGCCGGTGTCGGTGAGGGGTTCGGGCAGCATGACGTCGGCCCAGGGGTGGACGGCGAAGCCCCCGGCGTGCGGGTGCTCGGGCAGCAGGGTGGTGCGGTCCATGCCGAGCGGGGTCAGCACCTCGCGGCGCAGCACCTCGCCCCAGGGCGCGCCGCGAAGCTTCTCGACCAGGGCGCCGAGCAGCGCGTAGCCGGGGTTGGAGTAGTGGTGGCGGCGCCCGGCCGGGTGCTTGAGCGGGCTCTCCTGCTCCAGCAGGTCGGCGAGTGCGGGCCGGAGCGCGCCGTCGGTCCGCTCCCACCAGGGCGCGGGCGTCTCGGCGGCGAGTCCGCCGGAGTGGGCGAGCAGTTGGGCGAGGGTGACCGCGTCGGCCGGGGTGCCGGGCAGGTGACGGCCGAGCGGGTCGGCGAGGTCGACCAGGCCCTCGTCGCGCAGCCGCAGCACCAGCACCGCGACGAAGGTCTTGGTGAGCGAGCCGATCCGGTACTGGACGCCGGTGTCCGGCGCGTGCCCGTCGATCATGCTGCGGGCGCCGCTCCACACCGGCCGGCCGTCCCGCACCACCCCGGCGACCAGCGAGGGGGTGCGGACCTCGGACTGGGCGACGGCGATGCGGTGCAGCAGGGCGCGGCGGGTGGTGGGCAGCAGTTCTTCGGGCAGATCGGTCAGGTGATCACTTTTCAGCATGTCGGGGACAGTAACCCAGTGTCGGCCGGGGCCCGGGCGAATATCCGCTCAGCCGGCCGACGGCGGCAGCTCCGGCCGCTCCAGCCACGCCTCGAACAGCGGCCCGAGCGGCGCCGTGGTGTACCGGGAGGCGTGGGCGAGGAGGTCATGGGTGGTCACCACGCCGTGCCGGTTGGTGCCGGCCCAGTCCCGCAGCATCGCGAAGAACGCGTCCTCGCCGAGCGCCTGCCGGAGCGCGTGCACCACCAGGCCGCCGCGCTGGTACAGCCGGTCGTCGAACATCAGCCGACGGCCCGGGTCGCCCAGCGTGAGGTCCTGCGGCAGCCCGGCCAGCAGCCGGTGCGCGGCGGCGGCGTGCACGGCCGCGGCCGGGCCGCCGGCGTGTTCGGACCAGAGCCACTCCGCGTACTTGGCGAAGCCCTCGTTGAGCCAGATGTGCCGCCAGTCGGCGATCGAGACGCTGTTGCCGAACCACTGGTGGGCCAGCTCGTGCGCGATCAGCCGCTCGCGCTCCCAGCCGCCGCCGAGGTGGTTGGTGCCGAAGGTGGCCACGCCCTGCGCCTCCACCGGGACGTCCAGCTCCTCGTCGGCGACCACGACGGCGTACTCGCCGAAGGGGTACGGCCCGAAGACCTCGGCGAAGTGGGCCATCATCTCGGGCTGCCGGGCGAAGTCCCGGGTGAAGTCCCGGACCAGCCGCTCCGGCACGTACCCGGTCTGCGGCACCACGCCGCCCTGGGCCGGCCTGGCGGCCAGCGGCACCGGCCGGTAGTGCCCGATGGAGACCGTCACCAGGTACGGCGAGGTCGGCGCGCTCTGCTCGTACACCCAGGTGGTGCTGGAGGCCCGGGTGGTCCGGGTGAGCAGCCGGCCGCCGGAGAGCACCGTGAACGGGGACGGCGTGGTGACCGCCAGCTGGTACGTCGCCTTGTCCGCGGGCCGGTCGTTGCACGGGAACCAGGACGGCGCTCCGACCGGCTGGCTGGCCACCAGCGCGCCCTCGGTCAGCTCCTCCCAGCCCAGGCCGCCCCACGGGCTGCGCACCGGCCGGGGGTTGCCGGTGTAGTGCACGTCGACGGTGAAGGCCGCGCCGGCCGGGAGGGCCTTCGCCGGGCGGATCCGCAGCTTGCCGCCGCGGTGGGTGTAGCGGGCGGCCTTGCCGTCGACCAGCACCCGCCCGATCCGGAAGTCGGCCAGGTCGAGTGCGAACTCGGCCAGCGCCGCGTCGGCGACCGCGCTCAGCCGGGCCGAGGCGGCCAGCCGGTTGGGCCCGGGCCGGTAGTCCAGGGCGAGTTCGTAGCGGTGCACCCGGTAGCGGTGGTCGCCGCTGTTCGGGAAGTACGGGTCCGGGCCGGCGGCCGCGGGCTGGGCGTGCTTGGGCTTCACGGGGGCGGGCGCTTCCTGCGGGGCGGCTTCTTGCTGACGGGTGGTGGGCGGCGGCGTGGTCACGAGGTGGTCTGCCACGCCTCGATGGGGTTGCCCAGCCACCGGGTGTCGTCGGGGACGGACTCGGCGCGCATCACCAGCGAGGCCGGGCCCAGCGTGCTGCGCGCGCCCACCGTGCTGCCGGGCAGCACGATCCCGCCCGGGCCCAGGGTGGCGCCCTCGCGGAGGACCACAGTATCCATCCGCATGATCCGGTCGTGGAAGAGGTGGGTCTGCACCACGCAGCCCCGGTTCACGCTGACCCCGTCACCGAGGGTGACCAGGTCGGCTTCGGGCAGCCAGTAGCTCTCGCACCACACGCCGTGCCCGACCTTGGCGCCGAGCGCCCGCAGCCACAGGTTGAGCACCGGGGTGCCCGGCACCGCGCCGACCAGCCAGGGCACCGCCAGCACCTCGACGAAGGTGTCGGCCAGCTCGTTGCGCCACACGAAGCCGCTCCACAGCGGGTGCTCCACCGCCCGGAACCGGCCCACCAGCAGCCACTTCGCGGCCACCGCGACCAGGCAGGCCACGCCGCCCGCCGCCAGCAGCACCAGGCCGGAGAGCAGCGCCGCCCGCAGCGGGGAGCCGGCCGCCAGCCAGGACAGCGCCGCCACCGTCAGCAGGCCCAGCGCCCCCGAGGCCAGCACCGGCAGCAGCCGGGCCAGCTCGACCAGCCCGCGCGCCCAGCGCAGCCGGGCCGGCGGCTCGTAGGTCAGGCTCTGGTCCGCCTGGTCCGCCGAGCGCGGCAGCCGCATCGGCGGCATGCCCAGGTACGAGCTGCCCTTCTTCGCCTTCTTCGGCGTCGCCGACAGCACGCCCACCAGGCCCCGCTTGGGCACCGAGCGGCCCGGCGCGGTCATCCCGGAGTTGCCGAGGAAGGCCCGCTCGCCGATCTTCGCCTCGCCCAGGCGCATCCAGCCGCCGCCCAGCTCGTACGGTGCGATCAGGGTGTCGTCGGCCAGGAACGCACCGTCCCCGACGGTGGTCAGGCTGGGCAGCGCCAGCACCGTGGACACCTCGGCGCCCCGGCCGACCCGCATCCCCAGCGCCCGCAGCCACAGCGGGGTGACCAGGCCGGCGTACAGCGGGAACAGCACCTCGCGGGCCCGGTCCATCAGCTGGCTGACCGTCCAGGCCTGCCAGCTGACCCGACCGTGCAGCGGGTGCACCCCGGGCACCAGGCCGAGGCTCAGCAGCCGGACCAGCACCACCAGCTGCGCCGCGTACAGCGCGCCGTACGCCAGGGTGGCGGGCAGCAGGCCGAGCAGCGCGCCGCCGAGGGCCGGACCGAGCTCCGCGCCCTGGTCGACGAAGCGGAAGAGCACGGCCAGGGCGGCCGCGGCCGGCAGCACCGGGAGCAGGCCGAGCAGGGCGTCGCCGGCGCCGTACACCGCGGCCCAGAGGGGCCGGCGGAGCGGGGCCTGCTTCGGCCAGGACCACTCGGCCCGGCCCAGCTTGACGGCGGGCGCGCCGCCCCAGCGCTGGCCGGTCGGCACCTGGCCGGTGACGCTGGAGCCGGGCAGCACCTGGGCGCGCTTGCCGACCCGGGCGCCGGGCAGCAGCGTCGAGCGGGTGCCGACCACCGCGTCGGCGCCGACCTTGACCTGCCCGACCTCCAGCCGGTCGCCGTCCAGCCAGTAGCCGGACAGGTCGACCTCGGCCTCGACGGCGCAGCCCCGGCCCAGCTTGAGCAGCCCGGTGACCGGCGGCAGCGAGTGGAGGTCCACCTCGGGGGCGACCTTGGCGCCCAGCGCCCTGGCGTAGGGGACCAGCCAGGCGCCGGACAGCCCGGTCGCCCCGCTCAGCTCGGTGAGCCGTTCGGCCGCCCAGAGCCGCAGGTGCACGGAGCCGCCGCGCGGGTAGCTGCCGGGGCGCAGCCCGCGCAGCAGCAGCCGGGCGCCGCCGGCCCCGATCGCCAGCCGGCCCGGCGCGCTGAACAGCACCAGCGCGCCCGCGCCGACCGCCCACCAGGAGGCGGTGGGCGCCCACGGGTAGTCGCCGACGTACGAGAGCAGGTTCCCGGCGGCCAGCAGGGCGACCGTCCAGCGCAGGCCGACCACGGTGAACAGCGGGATCAGCAGCAGCAGTTGGAGCAGCTTGGCCCGGGTGGGCACCAGGGAGACGGTACGGGCCTCGCCGCCCTCGCCGGCGGTGCGCTCCAGGTGGCGGGCGAGCTTGCGCAGCGTCGGGTGCTGGTAGATGTCCAGCACGGCGGCGCTCGGGTAGCGGGTGCGCAGCAGGGTGGTCAGCCGGGCGGCGGCCAGGCTGCCGCCGCCGATCGCGAAGAAGTCGTCGCGCGCGCCGCCCACCTGCACGCCGAGGATCTCGGCCCACTGCTCGGCCAGCCAGGCCTCGGTGCCGTACAGCCGCTCGCTCGGCCCGGCGGCCTCCAGCTCGGGCAGTGGCCAGGGCAGGGCGGTGCGGTCGACCTTGCCGGAGGTGCGGGTGGGCAGGGCGTCGACCGGGGCGAGCAGCGGCACCAGGGCGGCGGGCAGCTCGGCGCGCAGCCGTTCGACGGCCTGCTCGCGGTCGAAGTCGTCCTGGACGACCAGGTAGCCGACCAGCAGCTGGTTGCCGCCGCGCGCGGTGCGCACGGCCGCGGCCGCGCCGGCCACGCCGGGCAGTGCCTGCAGGGCGGCGTCCACCTCGCCGAGCTCGATCCGGCGCCCGCCGAGCTTGATCTGCTCGTCGGTGCGGCCGAGGAACAGCAGGCCGGCCGGGTCGGCCTGGACCAGGTCGCCGCTGCGGTAGGCGCGCTCCCAGCCCAGCGAGGGCAGCGGGGCGTACTTCTCGGCGTCCTTCTCCGGGTCGAGGTAGCGGGCCAGGCCGACCCCGCCGATCACCAGCTGGCCGGTGCCGCCGGGGGCGACCGGCTGCCCGGCCCCGTCCAGCACGGCGAGGTCCCAGCCGTCCAGCGGCAGGCCGATCCGGACCGGCCCCTCGCCGGTCAGCAGGGCGGCGCAGGCGACCACGGTGGCCTCGGTCGGGCCGTAGGTGTTCCACACCTCGCGGCCCTCGGTGACCAGGCGCTGCACCAGCTCGGGCGGGCAGGCCTCGCCGCCGAAGATCAGCAACCGGACCTCGTTCAGTGCCTCGGCCGGCCACAGCGCGGCCAGCGTCGGGACGGTGGAGACCACGGTGATCTCCTGCTCGGCCAGCCAGGGGCCGAGGTCGGCGCCGCTGCGCACCTGGGAGCGGGGGACGGGCACCAGGCAGGCGCCGTGCCGCCAGGCCAGCCACATCTCCTCGCAGGAGGCGTCGAAGGCGACCGACAGCCCGGCCATCACCCGGTCGCCGGGGCCGATCGGCTCCTCCTGGAGGAAGAGCGCGGCCTCGGCGTCGACGAAGGCGGCGGCGTTGCGGTGGGTGACGGCGACGCCCTTGGGCTTGCCGGTCGAGCCCGAGGTGAAGATGATCCAGGCGTCGTCGGCCGGGGTGGGGCGCCGCTCCACGGCGGGCGGGCGCTCGGTGGTGGTGCTCAGGGCACACCCGGCGCCGAGCACGGCGGCCACGGCGGCCTCACCGAAGACCAGCTGGGCGCGCTCGTCCGGGTCCTCGGCGTCCACCGGGACGTAGGCGGCGCCGGCGGCCAGCACGGCCAGGATGGCGACGTACAGGTCGTTGGTGCCGGACGGCACCCGGACGCCGACCCGGTCGCCCGGGCCGATCCCGGCGCCGGCCAGCCGGCGGCGCAGCTGCTCGACCTCGGCGGCCAGGGCGCGGTAGCTGAGCACGGTGGTGCCGTCGTCCAGGGCCGGTTCATCGGGGTGGGCGCGCACGGTGGCGTCCAGCAGGTCCACCAGGGTGCGCGCGGCGGCGGCCGGACGGCCGGGGAACAGCGCGTACGCCGGCTCGGCCGACGGCGGCTCGGTGTACTGCTCCGAGTGGATCGGTTCAGTGCTCATGACGGCCGTGCGCTCCTCGTCCTCGCCCCGTTCCTGCCGATGCCCGGCCCCCTGGGGCGGTGGGGGCACCGCCGGACCGGGGCTCCCACTCCGGGGCCGGAGCGGACAACCCGATCGATGGTAGCCCCGGGCCCGGAGCCCGGCAGGAGCCCGAACTCGGCCCAACTGGGGCCGGACTGGCCGAATCTGACGTCACGTCAGCTGACAACTGAGGCCTCGTCTCCCCGATGTGACGGAGCATCAGTCGAATTGACGGATCGTCAGGTGGAGTTGCCGATAGTGATCCACGCCACAGCGAATGCTGCTCCCTTCGGGTGGCGGGCCCGGCGTTTCGGCCTCGCGCCGGTCCGCCACGCCGACGGATCGGCTCGGCGGAAGCGCTCCGGCGGTTCGCCGAGGAGTCGAGGGTGCGGCCGCACGCCCTACGCGGCGCGCGGGGCGATCCGGGGCGGCGTCCAGTCGGCGTGCTTCAGGACGGTCCGGACCATCGCGCCCGGCGGGGTGAGCCGGATCGCCGCGTTGCGCAGGCCGACCGCGAGCGGGTTGGCGAGCTGCTGCCCCATCCGGCCGGCCCGGCGGGCGTCGCGGGCCACCGTCTGGCTGCGCGGCCGGCGGACGGCGTCGTAACGGGCGAGCGCGCCCTCCACCGTCGGGCCGCCGGCGACCGCCGCCGCGAGGGTCACCGCGTCCTCCAGGGCCTGGCAGGCGCCCTGGCCCAGGTGGGGCGTCATGGCGTGCGCCGCGTCGCCGAGCAGGGCGATCCGGCCCGAGACGTACGAGGGCAGCGGGGCGGCCAGCTCGTTGACGTCGTGGTGCAGCACCGCCGCCGGGTCGGTCGCCGCCAGCAGCGCCGGGATCGGGTCGTGCCAGCGCGCGAAGCGCCGGCGGACCTCGGTGAGCGGATCCCGGTAGCGCACCCCGGCGGGCGCGTTGAGCACCGCGTGCCACTCGGCCCGGCCGTCCGGGAAGGCGATGTGGCCGAACTCGGCGCCGTGGCCCCAGGTCAGCTCGAAGTCGGCGGTCAGCCCGTCGACCGGGCGCCCGGTGATCGCCCGCAGCACCGTCGAGCCGCTGTACACCGGGCCGGGGTGGGCGGGGAAGAGGTGGCGCCGGATCCGGCTGTGGATGCCGTCGGCCGCCACCACCAGCTCGGCCTCCAGGGTGCGGTCGCCGTGGCGCACCCGGACCTTGGCGGGGTCGGCGGTGTCGAGGTCGGTCACCTCCGCACCGATCACCAGGGACTCGGCGGGCAGTGCCTCCCGCAGGATCCGGTGCAGGTCGGCCCGGGGGATCCCGACGATCGGCGCCCCCAGCTCCCGCTCCAGCGCCTCGCCGTCCATCAGGGCCAGCCGGCGGCCGTCCGGGGTGCGGGTCCCGCCGGTGTACTGCCGCCGGGACGCCGCCTCGATCGGCTCGGCCACCCCGAGCGTGGCGAGCGCCCGCATCCCGTTGGCGGCCAGCGAGATCCCGGCCCCGGCGTCGTCCAGGGCGGCCGCCCGCTCGATCACCGTCACCTCCCACCCCGCCAACCGGAGCCCGATCGCGGCCGCCAACCCACCGATGCCGCCCCCGACCACCACCGCGCTGTTGCTGCCCATGCCGGCCCTTCCGCTGTCTCCGCGCTGCTTTCTACAGCTGTAGAAGGAGCGTACTACGCACTGATCGGCCCGCCCGGCCGGGGCCCGGCGCCGCCCCGACCCTGTCCGGGCGGGGCCGGGTGGGGCGGGTTTTGGGTGGCTGGGGGTGGCGGCCGGTAGAAAGGGGGGATGCGGCGAGAGCGGGAGCAGGGTGGCACGGGCGGGGTGGCGAAGCCGGACCGGCGGACGGTGCTGGCGGACGCGGCCATCGGGGTGCTGGCGGACGCCGGGGTGCGGGGGCTGACGCACCGGGCGGTGGATGCGGCGGCCGGCTTGCCGGTCGGCACCACCTCGGCGTACCTGCGGACCAGGCAGGCGCTGCTGACCGCGCTGGTGCGGCGGCTGGTGGAGCTGGACCAGGCGGAGCTGCAGGGGCTCGGGGAGCGGGTGGAGATCCGTTCGGTGGACGAACTGGTCGAGAACATCCGGGAGTTGATGCGGCACCGGCTGACCGGCGAGGGGCGTCGGCGCTCCTTGGCGCGGTACGCCTGTGCGGTGGAGAGCGTGCGGGATCCCGAGCTGCGGGAGATCCTCGTGCCGCGCGAGAACGCGGGCCGGGCCGCCGTCCGGGCCTTCCTCGCCGATCGGGGGGTCGCCGACCCGGACGGGCGGACCGCCACGCTGCTGGCCTGCATCGACGGGCTGGTCTTCGACCGCCTGGTGGGTGGCGGCGAGACCGGTGCCGACGAGCTCCAGGGCTTGGTGGCGGCCGCCCTGCGCGGCGCGACGCGCGACTGACCGAGGCCGTTCCCGCGGATTCACCGTCGGTCGATCCCGGCCGTCCGCGACGGGTTTCGGGGCTGCTCCGGCGCCAGTTCGGCGGGGTAGCCGGCCAGCAGGATGCGGAGGATGCGGAGGGTGCGCCGGGGGCGTCGGCCAGTGGGACGCCGTCCTCGCGGAGCACGGTGACGCCGCGTTCCAGCAGGGCGAGGGCGGCGGGGGTGGCGCCGGGTCACCGGGCCGGGGGTGGCGCCGGAAAACCGCGGTCCGGCCGATCGACATGGCTGAGTCACTGTCAGGTCAATCAACCGTCAAGTTCGTTCATTCACAGAATGTTCCGTGCGGAAATGACGGGAACTCCGGAAGAATTACGCCGCCATGAGGTCTTCACACGGAGATCTCCGACTGACAGGCTGGGGCCGCCCTTTCAGTACGGAGGAGGTTCCTTGTCCCGCATAACCACGTTGGCCGGAGCGGTCACCTGCGCGCTCGCCCTTGTCACCGGAAGCGCCGTGGCCGCGTCGGCCGCGCCGTTCGACCAGGCCCCGGGTGCGGCGGCCGCCGAGGCGAAGGTCGACCCCGTCGACTGGAAGCCCTGCAACCCCGATCCGAGCAAGCCGGATCCGGGCGGCTTCGACTGCGCCGTCTACCCCGTGCCGCTCGACTACGACGACCCGTCGGGCGCGAAGGTCGGCATCGCCATGATGCGGCACCGCGCGAGTGACCCGTCGAAGCGGATCGGCTCGCTGTTCCTCAACCCGGGCGGCCCGGGCGGCAGCGGCTACCTGTGGGCGACCACCACCCGCTTCGGCGACGAGGTGCGGGCCAAGTTCGACCTGGTCGGCTTCGACCCGCGCGGGGTGGCCCGGAGCAACCCGCTGAAGTGCTTCAAGACCCAGGAGGACGCCGACGCGGTCAACAACCGCATGGTGGGCGTGCCGGTCACCAAGGCCGAGATCGCCGAGACCCTGGACGCCGACCAGGACTACACCGACGCCTGCAGCAAGAACGCCGGCCCGCTGATCGAGCACATGTCGACCATCAACGTGGTGCGCGACCTGGACCGGATGCGCCGCGCCGTCGGCGACTCCCAGCTCACCTTCGCCGGGTTCTCGTACGGCACCCTGATCGGTTCGACGTACGCCGCGATGTACCCGAACAAGGTGCGCGCGGTCATCGTGGACGGCAACGTCGACCCCAACCTGCGCCTGCACAACGGCCTGGAGTACGGCCGGCAGCGGGCGGGCGGTTTCGAGATCGCCCTGGACGAGTTCCTGAAGCGCTGCCAGGCGGCCGGCGCCCCGCGCTGCGCGTTCGGCGACGGCGACACCCGGGCCAAGTTCGACGAGCTCCGCGACCACCTGCGGACCAGCCCGATCACCCTGTCGAACGGCTCCCAGGTGACGCTGAGCAGCTTCACCAGCGAGGTGGCGAGCGCCCTGTACTCGCAGGCCAAGCTGGCTCCGCTGGCGAAGTCGCTGCAGGCCACCTACCAGGTGCTGCGGAAGCCGGCCGCGGCCGCCCTGCTGGCGCCGAAGGCGAACGAGTCGGACGAGGCGGCCAACCAGCTCACGGTGAACGTCCCGCGCGCGCTGCGCGAGGCCCCGGCCGACTCCGAGTACACCGCCGACGACTCGTACATGGGCGTCAACTGCCAGGACAAGCCGTACCCGTCGAACGACCGGGTCTTCCCCAACGTCGCCAAGGCGTGGGAGAAGGAGTCGCCGACCTTCGGCCGCTACCAGGCCTTCGACGCCCCGGCGTGCGCGAGCTGGCCGGCCCCGGCCCGGGACGCCGAGCGCTTCAGCGGCCCGTGGAACAAGAAGACCTCCAACACCGTGATGGTGATCGGCAACCTCTACGACCCGGCCACCCAGTACAAGTTCGCCCAGCGGATGCAGCAGGAGCTGGGCAACGCGGTGCTGGTCAGCGTGGACGCCATCGAGCACTGCGCGGTCGGCCGCAGCAAGGCGCTGAACACGCTGGTGACCCGCTACCTGGTGGACGGCACCGCGCCGCAGCCGGGCCAGCTGCTCAAGCCGGACGCCGAGATCTTCCCGGCGGTCTGAGGGGACTCGCCCGGGACGACCGGCCGTTGAGGCCGGGGCCGTGGTGGCCGACGGATGCCGTCGGCCACCACGGTCGTGTTTCCGCGGCGGAACTTCCGGTAGGACTCGCCGGAATCCGGCGGGAATGCCGGCGGAAGGTCGTCATCGAACCTCTCCCGGCCCGCCGGTGGGGGGAATTCGCCGCAGCCGCGGTGGGGGCATCGGCAAGGGACCGCTCCGGGTGGGCGGATTCCTCTCGACGAGGCAAAGGGCCCGATGTCCTGTCGCGGCCTTCCGTCCGGTGAATTCACGCCGCCGGGCGGGGAAACCGCCGAAGCGGCGCCCCGGCCCGTCGTCGGACCGGGGCGCCGCGGGCGGGCGTGCGGCAGCCGTCAGGCCGCCTGCTCCGCCTCCTCGACGATCCGGCCGTCGTGGAGCTCGATCACCCGGTCGGCGAGCCCCATCAGCGTCGGGTCGTGGGTGGCGACCAGGACGGTGACGCCCTCGCTGCGGACCACCGCGCGCAGCAGCTCCATGATCGAGCGGCCGGTCTCCGAGTCCAGCTGGCCGGTGGGCTCGTCGGCGATGATCAGACCGGGCTCGTTGGCCAGCGCGCGGGCGATCGCGACGCGCTGCTGCTGGCCGCCGGAGAGTTCGCCGGGCCGCTGGCCGGCGTGGTCGGCGAGGCCGACCAGGGCGAGCAGGGTGTGGGCGCGCTCCTCGCGCTCGGCCGGCGGGACCTTGCGCAGCCGCATCGGCACGCCGACGTTCTCGGCGGCGGTGAGCATCGGGATCAGCCCGAAGGACTGGAAGACGAAGCCGATCCGCTCCCGGCGCAGGGCCAGGCGGCCGTCCTCGTCCAGTCCGCCGAGGTCGATGCCGTCCAGCCTGATGCTGCCGCCGGTCGGCGCGTCCAGACCGCCGACCAGGTTGAGCAGGGTGGTCTTGCCCGAGCCGGAACGGCCCTTGAGCGCGGCGAGTTCACCGCGTTCGACGGAGAAGTCGATGCCGCGCAGGGCGTGGACGGTCCGCTCGCCGGTGCCGAAGCTGCGCCGGAGGCCGGTCACCTCCACCATCGGGCCGGTGGTCGTCGGGCCGGTGGCCGGGCCGGTCGTCGGGCTGGTGTCGGCGGCCTGGTGTCGTGTCATGCGGCGTCCCCCTGCGGGCGGTGGGGCCCGGTTGTCTCCGGGCCAACGGATGTGGTGGCCATTTCGGTTCAGCATCTCGGGCGGAGAATTCGTAGCGGAGGAGTTCCCTGGTCAAAAGGGGTGCGCGGAAGCCCGAGTTGTGAAGTGTGCATGGCATTTCAATGGCTTGTCCCCGGTGGGGTGATGGCCAATACAAGGAATTTGCTCATTGCTTACTTGATTCGCGCAAGTCCCTTCCGTTCCCGGATCGAATCTGACAGCATCGTCCGCTATCCGGCGATCGAATGCCGGGGATCACTGCGCCGGTGTGCCCGTGGGGTGTTCGTCCGTGGCCGAGATGTGCCCGGATCGGATCGACAGGTGCCGGGATGCGACCGGGGATGCAACCGGGGGAGGAACTTGATGCTCGGCTTCGTCGTGCGCAGGCTGCGCGGGCGACTGCCGCTGGCTGCTGCCGTCCTGCTGACGGTACTGATCACCACGGCGGTGCTGACCGCCCTGGTGACCTTCAACAGCGGGGTCGGCCAGGCCGGCCTGAGGCAGGCGCTCCAGGGGCCGGGTCATGCCCGGACCACCGTGGTGGTGACCGCCGAACACGGCCTCGACCAGCGGCAGACGGACGAGGAGGCGCTCGCCTCCTACCGGCAGAAGCTCTTCGGCGATCTGCCCGTACGCACCGACAGTCTGCTCCGCAGCCGCTCCTACGGCCTGCCGGGCGGTGACGCCCCGGCGGGCGGGGCCGCGACGACCGGGGCCGCGACTAGCGGTGCTCCGGCGAGCGGTGCCCCGGCAGGCGCTTCGACGACCGGCGCCCCGGCGGGTGCTTCGGCGGGTGGTCAGTCCAGTTCCGACAAGGCCGACTTGACGGTGCTGGCCGACCTCGACCGGTCCCGGGTGAGCCTGGTCGCGGGGGCCTGGCCGGGCGCCGCCACCGGTCCGGTCCGCTCCTCCGCCCCGCAGGTCGCCGTCCCGCAGACCATGCTGACCCGGCTCGGCCTGACCGCCGAGGCGCTGCCCGCGGACGTCCGGCTCGCCGACCGGTTCGACGGCTCACCGCTGACCGTCCGGGTCACCGGCAGCTACCGGGTCGTCGACCCGTTCGCCCCGTACTGGCGGATCGACCCGGTCGGCGGCCACGAGATCCAGATCGGCGGGTTCACCACCTACGGCCCGATGATGGTCGACCAGAGCGCCTTCACCGCGGGCGGCCTGCCGCAGAGCAGCCGCGGCTGGCTGCTCGACGCCGACTTCGCGGGCGTCGACCAGAGCACGGCCGAGGCCATCGGCGCCCGGGCCCAGGGCCTGGGCGACGACCTGCGGAAGACCTCCAGCCTCACCGCCAACACCGAAGTCCCGGATCTGGTACGCGAGTTGTCGGCCAGCCTGCTGGTCGCCCGGTCCACCCTGCTGATCGGCGCCCTGCAACTCGCGGTGCTGGCCACGGCGGCCCTGCTGCTGGTGGTCCGGCTGATCTCGACCCGCCAGGAGCGGGAGAACGAACTGCTCGCCGCCCGCGGCGCCTCCGGTGCCCGGCTCGGCGGCTTCACCGCGCTGGAGTCGGTGCTGCTCGCCCTCCCGGCCGCCGTGTTCGCACCGCTGCTCACACCGTTCCTGGTCCGCGTCCTGGCCGGTCTCGGCCGCTCCCACCAGGTCGCCCTGGACACCCAACTGCGCTGGACGCTCTGGCCGGTGGCCGTGCTCTGCGCCCTCGGCTGCATCGTGCTGGCCACCGTGCCCAGCCTGCTGCGCGGCGCCGGCGCCGCCCTGCGCCGGCGGGCCGGCCGCCGCCAGGCGGTGGTCTCCGGCATCGCCCGCAACGGCGGGGACCTCGCGGTGCTCGCCCTGGCCGTGCTCGCCTACCAGCAACTCGACCAGTACGGCGGCGGACTGTCCACCGACTCCTCCGGCCGGCTCGGCGTCGACCTGCTGCTGGTCGCCACCCCCACCCTGGCCCTGTGCGCGGGAACCCTGGTGGTGCTGCGCCTGCTGCCGCTGGTCGCCCGACTGGGCGCCCGGGTCGCCGCCCGGGGCAGCGGCCTCGGCCCGGCCATGGTCGGCTGGCAGCTGGCCCGTCAGCCCGCCCGGGCCACCGGACCGGTACTGCTGCTGGTCATGGCCGTCGCCACCGGGGTGCTCGCGTTCGGCCAGCACGCCACCTGGAGCGCCTCCCAGTACGACCAGGCCGCCTTCGACACGGCCGGCGGCCTGCGGATCTCCGCCTCGCACAGCTCGCTGATGGGCCAGGGCGGCCGCTACGGCGCCCTGCCCGGCGGCGACCGGCTGGTCCCGGTGGACCGCGAGGACCAGGCGCTGCCGAACGGCAACGGCCAGGTGCTCGCGGTGGACACCGCCGCCTTCGCCGACCGCGTCCCGGTCCGCGCGGACCTGCTCGACGGCGCCGACCGGTCGAAGCTCTTCGGCGGGCTCGCCCAGCCGGCGCCGACCGGCGCCAAGGCCGGTGTGCCGCTGCCCGGCCGCCCGCTGCGGATCGACGTCGACCTGACCGTCCGGCAGGAGTTCAACACCACGCCCCTGCGCTCCGGCCTCCCCCCGGTGACCCCCACCCCGCCGGAGCTGACCCTCCTGCTGCGGGACCGCTTCGGCTACGTCCACAAGGTCCTGGTCACCGGTCTGCCGACCGGCGGCGAGCAGCGCGTCTCGGCCCCGCTGAGCACCCTGGTCGACGCCCCGATCGGCTCCGTCGCCGCACCATTGGGTCTGGTCGGCGCGACCGTCACCTTCAGCGACCGGGCCGGGGGCGAGCTGACCGTCCGCCGGCTGGCCGTCTCGGACACCACCGACGGGCCCGCGACCGACGTCCCGGTGCCGGCCGGACTCTCCTGGACGGGCGGGGTGGTCGACGGGCCGCTGCTCAAACCCGGTGAGTCGCCGCTCGCCACCGCACGACCCGAACCGGCCGACGCCGGGCGGCTGTTCGCCGTCGACTACCGTCCCGGGAAGGGCGCCGGCGGCACCATGCGGGCCGTCCTCGGCATCGCCGGAGCGGACGCTCCGGGCGTCCTGAGCGGCGTCGCCACCCAGGACTACCTGAAGCTCGTCGGCGCCCGCGTCGGTGACGTCCTCCGGGTGCCGTTCGCCGCGACGATCCTCCAGGTCAAGGTCACCGGGGCGGTCCAGGCCGTACCGGCGACCGGGCCCAAGGCGCTGGTCATCGACCTGGCCACCACCGCGCGGGTGCTGGCCGCCCAGGGCCGGTCCCTGCCCAGCCGCGCCGAGTGGTGGCTGCCCGCCACCGGGCCGGGCGACCGCGTCCCGGCCCAGGCCGCCGCCGCCGTGCGGGCCACCCCCGGCTCCCAGAGCGTCCAGCTCTACGACGACGTCTCGGAGGGAATGCTCAGCGACCCGGTGGGCGCCGCCCCGCAGAACGCGCTGCTGGCCATCGCGCTGGTCACCGCCGTGCTCGCCGCGATCGGCTTCGTCGCCGCCGTGGCCGGCTCCGCCCACGAGCGCGCCCGGGACTCCGCGCTGCTGCTCGCCCTGGGCGCACCGCGCAAGCAGGTGTCCCGCACCGTCGCGGCCGAACAGGCCCTGCTGGTCGGACTCGGCGGGGTGGTCGGGCTCGTCCTCGGCACCCTGCTCGTCCACCTGATCGTCCCGTTCGTCGTGCTGACGCCCGCCGCCCGCCGACCGATGCCCGAGGCCCTGATCGAGCTGCCGGTCGGCCAGGCCCTGCTGTTCACGGCCGCGATCGCGGCCGCCCCGCTGCTGTCGGCCTTCCTCATCGGACGACGCCGTCGAGACGTGGCCAGCCGGCTGCGCCACGTGGAGGAGATGTGACCACCCAGGCCGGCACCCGCGTGCCCACCCCCGAGACCGCCCACCGCCCCGCGCGGTGGGTCCGCACCAGACTGCGGGCGAACCCGTCGGCCGCCCTGCTGATGGCGGCCCTCGCCTTCGTCACCGTCTTCCTGGCGGCGGCCTTCCCCCGCGTCACGGACCGGGGCGCGGACACGGCGCTCCAGGACTTCGTCCGTAAGGCGGGTCTCAGCCAGAGCAGCCTGCAGACCACCTCCAAGACGCGGGACGACGACAACGCCGCCGAACTCGACCGGGTGCAGCGGCAGATCACCGAGATGGTCGGCCGGCAGCTGACACCGGCCCCGGCGGCGGGCCAGGCCTACGGGGCCCGGGCCCTGGGCGAGCGCGGGATGGGGAACCCGGAGTACGTCCGGTTCGCCGAGAAGCACACCGATCCGACCCTGGGCCTGCTCTACCTGCACGACCTGGCCGCCAGGGCCACCCTGACCGACGGCACCTGGCCTACCCCCGGCGCCGTCGGCGGTCCGCTGCCGGTCGTGATCAGCAAGAAGGCCGCCGAGTCCATCCACATCAAGCTCGGTGACGTCATCGACAACGGCGTCGAGGGTTCGGGCACCAAGCGGACCACCGTGGTGGTCGGCCTCTACCAGGTCAACGACCCGCTGGACCCGTTCTGGGACGACCTCGGCTGCCCGGCCCGGGCCTGCCTGCGGACCGACCCCGAGCACGAGCACTGGGCGACCAGTGGATTCGTCGACGGCGGCAGCCTGCCCGCGATGGCCCGATGGGGGTCCAACGCCGAGAACTTCTGGCGCACGCCCGTCGACATCTCCTCGCTGCACGCCGACGGGCTCGACCACACCCGCACCGTCCTCAGCTCCTTCCTGACCGGGCGCGACGCCACCGCCATGGCCGATGCCACCGGGCGCGCCGACCTGCACACCTCCTCGGGCCTTCCCGACCTCCTCGGGCGGGCGGACGACCGATACCAGGCCTCGCTGCCGCTCAGCACGATCGGCCCGGCGGGTGTCGCGGGCGTCGCCACCGTGGTGCTCTTCCTGGCCGCCGCGCTCACCACCGACCGGCGCACCGCCGAGATCCGGCTGCTCCGGGCCCGCGGCGGCTCCCGCACCGGGGTGCTGGGACGGCTGCTCGGCGAGGGCGCCGTCACCATCCTGCCCGCCGCCGTGCTCGGCACGGCCCTCGCCCTGGTGCTGCTGCCCACCGCCCGGTGGGACCGCTCGGTGCTGGCGGCCCTGGCCGCGACCCTGATCGCGCTGCTGGCCTTCCCGGTCCGCGCCGCCCTGCTGTGGTCGCGCCGGCGGCCGGCCGCCGGCCGGCGCCGACTGGTCGGCGAACTCGCCGTCCTGGCGGTCACCGTCGCGGCCGTCGCCGAGGTCCGCCGCCGGGGCGTCGGCACCGGCGGCGGGCTGGACCCGCTGCTGGTCGCCGCTCCACTGCTGCTCGCCGTCACCGGCGGACTGTTGCTGGCCCGGATCGAGCCGGTGGTGGTCGGCTGGCTGGCCGCCCTCGCCGGGCGCGGCCGGGGCGTGATCGGCTTCCTCGGCCTGGCCCGCGCCGCCCGCGACACCTCGGGCCGGCGCCGGCCCTCCGTACTGCCGCTGCTCGCCCTGCTGATCGCCGTCACCACGACCGGCTTCGGCGCCAACGTGCTCGACACCGTCGACCACGTCCGGACCCGCGCCGCGCGCGTCGTGACGGGCGGGGACATCAGCGTGTCCCTGCCGGACTACAGCACCCTGTCCGAGTCGTTCGTCAAGGCCGCCGACGCGCTGCCCGGCGTCCGGGCCTCGACCGGGGCCTGGGTCGAACCCAAAGCCCGTTTCGTCGGCGCCGACCAGGACTACACCGAGGCCTACCTGGTGGTGGTCGAGCCGACGGCGTACGCGGAGATCGCCCGGACCGTCGGCGTCGGCGAGTTCGACCCGGCGAAACTGGCCGGAACCCCGGGCGGCCGGGACACCCCGGTGCCCGCCCTGTTCAGCCGGGACCTGGCCAAGCGCCTGGCCGGCGGCCCGGCCGGGGTGCGCACGCCCAACGGCAACGAGCTGCGCACCACCGTGGCCGGGATCGTCGCCGCCACTCCCGCCCTGCCCGACCCGGGCAAGCCGTTCGTCGTCGTCCCGTCCGGCCCCGCCTGGGAGCGCCTGCCGGACATCAAGCGGGCGAACAAGTGGTTCGCCGTCGGCGACGTCGACCCCGAACAGGTCAGGTCGGCGCTGCGGACCAACGGCGGTGCCCAGCCGACGGGCATCGCCAAGCTGGTCGGGGAGAGCGCCGCGGAGGCCGGCAAGGCCTCCCACGGCCTGCCCGCCGGATACTCGGTGCACAGCAGCCGGGAGACCGCCGCCGCGCTCGGCGACGACCCGCTGCAGCACGCGGCCGAGCGGCTGTTCTGGTACTCGGCCGCCGCCGGAGCCGGATACGCCCTGCTCGCGGTGCTGCTGACGCTGTTCCGGGCCGCGCCCGACCGCACGGCCGTGCTCGCCCGGCTGCGCACCATGGGCCTGCGGCCCCGGCAGGGACTGGCGCTGATCATCACCGAGGCGCTGCCGCAGACCATGGCGGCGGCGGTCGGCGGCGGCCTGGTCGCGGTGGCGGCGGTCGCCCTGCTGGGCGGCGCCTTCGACATCTCGACGCTGGTCGGCGCCAAGGTCGGGGACGTCATCACCCCCGCGCCGCTGCCGGTGCTGCTGCCCACCGCGGGCCTGGCCCTGCTGGTCGGCCTCGGGGTGGTGCTGGAGACGCTGGTCGCCGGCCGGCGCCAGATCGCCACCGAGTTGCGGGCGGGGGAGCAGTCGTGACAGCGGGACCAGCGGCACGGGCCGCGACAGCGCAGAACACCGGGATCGGCCGGCCGGCCCGCAAGAGCCGGGCCGGCCGGGTCGGCGGTACCAGCCGGACCGTCCGGACCAGCCAGGCGGTCCGGACCGTTCAGACCAGCCAGACACCCCAGATCGTCGAGACCGTCGAGACAGGAGAGCAGCCGTGAAGAGCACCCCCCAGGAGCGGCCGGCCGTCGAGGCCCCCAGCCTGCAGGAGCTCCGGCAGCGGGCCCTGGCCGCCGCCTCGCCCAAGGCGTACGGAGCGGGCGCGGCCATCGTCTGCGACCGGCTGGTGCGGATCTTCAGCGCCGAGGGGATCGAGGTCCAGGCGCTGCAGGGCCTGGAACTGACCATCCAGCAGGGCGACCTGGTCGCCCTGGTCGGCGCCTCCGGCAGCGGCAAGTCCACCCTGCTGACCATCCTCGCCGGGCTGGACGTGCCGACCGCCGGCACCGCCACCGTCGCGGGCTGCGACCTGCTGGAGATGTCCGCCAAGGAGCGGCTGCGCTACCGGCGCGAGGTGGTGGGCTTCATCTGGCAGCAGACCGCCCGCAACCTGCTGCCGTTCCTGACCGCCGCCGAGAACATCGCCCTGCCCATGCAGTTGCGCGGCCGCCGTGGCGGGGCGCTCGGTGCGAAGCAGCAGGGAGCCAGGGTGGCCGAGCTGATGGAGGCGCTGGAGATCGGAGAGCTCGCCCACCGGCGCCCCAACGAGCTCTCCGGCGGCCAGCAGCAGCGGGTCGCGATCGCGGTGGCGATGGCCAACAACCCGCCGGTGCTGCTCGCCGACGAGCCGACCGGCGAACTGGACTCCGAGACCGCAGGGGTGATCTTCGAGTCCTTCCGCACCGTCAACCGGGAGCTGGGCACCACCGTGGTGATCGTCACCCACGACCCGATGGTCGCGGGCGAGGTCCGCCGTACGGTGGCGATCCGGGACGGCCGGACCAGCAGCGAGGTGCTGCGCCGCACCGTGACGGACGAGCACGGCGAGGAGTCGGTGAACGAGCGCGAGTACGTGATGCTGGACCGCACCGGGCGGGTGCAGCTGCCGGTCAAGTTCCTGGAGGCGCTCGGCATGGAGCACCGGGTGGCAGTCGACCTCGCGGCCGACCACATCGAGGTCCGCCCGGACGACCTCGCCGGGAGCTGAGGTCCGCTCAGCCGTCGCCGCCCATCCGCTGGAAGAGGCCGCTGCCCTCGGCGTCCTTCCGGAGGTCGGGCGGCGCGGCCCCGTCGGCGCGCTCGCCCCGGGAGGCGGCGGTGCAGAGGGCGAAGACGAGCAGGGCACTGGCCGCCGCGGCGAGGATGCCCAGTGCGGTCAGGACGCGTAGCCAGGTCAAGGGAGTGCCTCCTGGGGACGGTGCGAGGGAGCGCCGCCGGGGTGTATCGGCAGCTCGGCCCGCACGGTCGAGTGCCCACGCTCGGTTCTTCCCGCCGACTGCGGTGCGACAGGTGGTCTGCGCGGGCGCTCGAAGCGTCGAAGGGGCGTGTCACACTCCCTCGCGCGCCCCCGCGGCGGTGACGGTCCGTCCGGTGCGTTCCTCGACCAGGGCGCGCAGCGCCGGCAGGTCGGGCTTGCCGAGCCCGTTCAGCGGGATCGCGGGCAGCACCAGCACGGTGCCCGGGGCGCACCGGGCGTCCCCGTGCTCGCGCGCCCAGCGGCGCAGCTGCTCCGGCGTCACCGGGGCGTGCGGCCGGACGGCCACGGCGGCGTGGACGCGCTCCAGGCGGTCCGGGTCGGTGGTCGCGAACATCACCGCCTCGCGGACGTCCGGGTGGGTCCGTAGCGACTCCTCGACCTCCTGGGGGAATACATTGTGCCCCTCGATGATCGCCATCTGGTCCCGCCGACCGGCCACCGTCAGATAGCCCGCCGCGTCCAGGCTGCCCAGGTCACCGGTGTGCAGCCAGCCGTCCCGCAGCACCCGCGCGGTCGCCTCCGGATCCCGCCAGTAACCGGCCATCACGGTCGGGGTGCGGACGCAGATCTCCCCGGTCCGCCCCGGCGGCAGCGCCGTGCCCTCCTCGTCCAGGATCCGCACCTCGGTGTCCTCGAACAGGCGCCCGGCGGTGGTCAGCAGCCGGGGGTCCAGGTGCTCGTCCGGGCTCAGCCGGGACACCGGCCCGCACTCCGTCAGGCTGTACGTCTGGTGCAGCACCCGGCCCAGCCGCCGGGTCGCCTCCGCCAGCCGGCGCGGCGAGGGCGGGCAGCCGGTGTAGCCGATCCGGCGCAGACTGCCGGTGTCCGTCGAGGCCAGCAGCGGGTGGTCCAGCAGCCGGTAGAGCAGGTGCGGCGGCAGGTACACCCGGGACACCCGGTGCCGCTCGATCGCCGCCAGCACCTCCTCGGCGGCGAACCCCTCCTGCAGCACCACCGTGCCGCCCGCCGCCAGGGCGAGGTCGGCGGTGGTGCCGCCGCCGTGGCACAGCGGGGTGCAGAGCAGGAAGCACGCACCCGACAGCAGCGCGGGCCGGGCGGGCCGGGCGAAGCGGCGCAGCACGCCCTTCGGCCGGCCGGTGGTGCCGCCGGTGAACCGGAGGGCCATCACGTCCTCGGGGCGGTAGCGCGGCTCCAGCGGGGCGGGGGAGCATTCCGCGGCCGCCTCCGACAGGTCGGTGCCCAGGGCGGTCGGGCCGAGGGTGCTCGGGCCGAGGTTTGGGCCGAGGTTTGGCCCGAGGTTTGGGCCGAGGTCTGGCCCGGGGTCTGGGCCGAGGTCTGGGCCGAGGTCTGGGCCGAGGGCGAAGACGCCTGCGGCGGGGAGCGCCCGGGCCACGGCCGCGGCCGCGACGGAGTGGCGCAGCGGATCGAAGACCAGCGCCGTGGTCTCCGCGAACCCGGCCTGCGCCACCAGATCGGCCACCGGGACGTCCGGGTACGGCATCGCCACCCGGCAGCCCAGCAGATTGGCGGCCAGCCGCACCAGCAGCGCCCCGGGGGTGTTCCCGGCGAGCACGGTGACGCCGTCCCCGCGCCCCAGCCCGGCCCGGTCCAGCGCGCGGGCCGTCCGGTACACCGAGTCCAGGCACTCCTGGGCGGTCAGCGCCACCCCGCCGTGGTGCAGGGCCGTCCGCCCCGGATCCCGCGCCAGCCCGTGCAGCACCAGCTCGGTGTACGTCAGACCAGCCTCTGCCATGCTCACCCTTCCCACGACTGACGAGCCGTCAGCCTAGGGCCTGGCCGGCGGCACGCACGGAATCCGCCCCACGGACCGCCGGTGCGGGCGCGGGCGACGGCCTTGTTAGGGTCGTCGGTCGGTCGGTCGGTCGGACGGTGACGGGGGAGCGGTGGGCGGCGAGGTGGAGGCGGCGGTCCTGGCGCCGCGCGGGGTGCTGGACCTGCGGGGCGAGGCCGGGGCGGGGCTGGTGGTGGCCTACCCGGCCGGTGCCGTGGTGGTGGTGTCGGGCCTGCCGGGGGCCGGCAAGAGCACCCTGCTGCGGCGCTGGGCGGCGACGGGCGGAGCCGTGTCGACGGTGGATCCCCGGACCGTGCACGAGGCCTGCGAGGCGGTGATGCCCGCACGCCTCCCGTACGCGGTCTACCGGCCCTGGGCGCGGCTGGAGCACTTCCGGCTGCTGCGCGCCTCGGTGCGGCGCGGTGGCCCGCTGCTGGTGCACGACTGCGGCAGCCGCGCCTGGATGCGCCGCTGGCTCGCCCGGGAGGCCGGCCGGCAGGGCCGGGAACTGCACCTGGTGCTGCTCGACGTCGGCGCCGCCACCGCCCTCGACGGCCAGCGGGCCCGTGGACGGCGGGCCTCCGCCCGGGTGTTCGCGCGTCATCGTCGGGGCCTGGGGCGGTTGTCGGCGGCGTTCACCCGGTACGCGCGCTCCGGCGGGCCGGTGCCGACGCCGGAGGCGGCGTCGGTGCTGCTGCTCGACGCCGTCTCCCGGGCGCGGGCGGAGGCGGTCACGTTCCGGACGGCTCGCTGAGCTCGGCCGCGGGCCGGGCGTCGCGGCTAGGGCCTGTCTTCAAACTCCCGTCTGCGGGCCGCCGCCGGGGCACGCACCTCGCCGCGTTGTCGTCGGTCGCCAATGGCCCCCAGCCTCCGGCCGGGAGGTGCCCCCACCGCAGTGGCTCCCTCCTCCGCCTTGCGATGCACGCACCCCAACGCCGCCCCGCCCGCCCTCCGGGCGGACGACGGGAGTTGAAGACAGGCCCTCGGTCCCGGCGGATCGGTGGATGCCCCCGGTGGGGCGGGGCACGGCACGGCATGATGGCACGGACCCGGAGGGAGACGTGGAGCGGATGGTGCGGATCGAGACCTCCCGGCTGGTGCTGCGGCGCTGGCGGGAGAGCGATGTGCCGGTGATGGCCCAGGTGCACGGCGACCCGGAGGTGATGCGCTGGATCGGCGAAGGGAAGGCCCTCACCCCGGAGGAGAGCCGCCGGGCCGTCGAGCGGTTCGAGAACACCTGGGAGACCGAGGGCTTCGGCCTGTTCGCGGTGGAACTGCGCGACACCGGTGAACTCGCCGGATTCACCGGCCTGGCCGTGCCGTACTTCCTGCCGGAGGTGCTGCCCGCCGTCGAGATCGGCTGGCGGCTCGGCCGGGCGCACTGGGGCCGGGGCATCGCCACCGAGGCGGCGTGGGCGGCGCTGCGGTTCGGCTTCGAGACCGCGGAGTTGGACCGGGTGGTCAGCATCGCCCAGATCGGCAACACGGCCTCCGAACGCGTGATGGCCAAGCTCGGCCTGCGGCCCGTGCGCGAGACCATCCGCCCGGACAGCGGCACCCCCCTGCGCGTCCACGAACTGACCCGCGCCGACTACCTCGCCCGCCGTCGGCGGGCGCACGAGCGGGGTGGCGCGCCGTAACCGTCCCCGGGGCGGCGGGCGCGCTGCGAGACTGGGGTGAACAGCGTCCGACACGGAGAGAGGTCACACCCCGCATGTCCAGCAGCGCCGCCGTCGACAACCCGTGGTTCCGCCGGTTCAACCCGTCGGACTCCGCTCCCGCCCGGATCGTGATCTTCCCGCACGCGGGCGGCGCGGCCAGCTACTACCTGGGGTACGCCAACGCGCTGGCCCCGTACGCGGACGTGCTGGCGGTGCAGTACCCGGGCCGGCAGAACCGCTTCTCGGAGCCGACGATCCGCTCGGTGCCGGAACTCGCCGAACAGCTCTACCAGGAGCTGCGCGCGTGGATGGACCGTCCGGTCCTGTTCTTCGGGCACAGCATGGGCGCGGCCGTCGCCTTCGAGGTCGCCCGCCGCTTCGCCCGGGACGGACTGGCCGGGCCCGAGCGGCTGTTCGTGTCCGCGGGCCGCGCGCCCTCGCTGCCCCGGGACAGTTCGGTGCACACGCTCTCCGACGACGGCATGCTGCGCGAGATCGTCCGGCTCGGCGGGACGGACGAGCGGATCCTGGACGTGCCCGCCCTGCGAGAGCTGGTCATCCCGGCGCTGCGGGCCGACTACACCGCCATCGAGACCTACCGGGCCGAGCCGGACGCCGTCGTCCCCCAGCCGATCACCGGGCTGGTGGGGGAGAGCGACGGCAATGCCACGGCCGAGCAGGTCGCCCAGTGGGAGCGGCACACCAGCGGCGGGTTCACTCTTCGGATGTTCCCGGGCGGGCACTTCTACCTGGCGGAGCAACTCGACGCGGTGGTACGGCTGTTGGCCGCGCACCTGCGCGGCTGAGGCCCTCGGGCCGCGCGGGCACGCGGGTCAGGTGGTGTAGTCGGCGTTGAGCTTGACGTACTCCTCGGTGAGGTCGCAGCCGTAGACGGTGAACGCGCCGTCGGCGATGCCCAGGTCGATCCCGATGACCACGGCCTCGCCGCCCAGGTACGCGCGGGCCCGCTCCAGCAGGGTGTCGTCCGGGTCCTCGGGGTACATCGGGAGGTCGCCGAAGGCGATCCGGACGGCGGCCGGCTCGATGTCGGTGTCGTCCTGGAGCTTGCCGACGGCCATGGTGACCCGCCCCCAGTTCGGGTCGGCGCCGTGCACGGCCGCCTTGACCAGCGGGGAGTTGACCACGCTCTTGCCGACCCGCTTGGCCTGGGCCGCGTCGCGCGCCCCGGTGACCCGCACCTCGATCAGCTTGGACGCCCCTTCGCCGTCCGAGGCGATCTCGCGCACCAGGTGCAGGGCGCACTCGTACAGCGCCTGTTCGAAGGCGGCCGGGTCGACCGGTCCGGCCAGTCCGTTGGCGAAGACCGCGGCGGTGTCGCTGGTGGAGGTGTCGGTGTCGATGCTCAGCGCGTTGAAGGTGCGGTCCATCACCCGGCGGAACAGGGCGTCGAGTTCGCCGGCGGGGAGGTCCGCGTCGGTGAAGAAGAAGGTCAGCAGGGTCGCCATGTTCGGCTCGATCATTCCGACGCCCTTGGCGATGCCGACGAGCACGGCGTCCCCGCAGCGCGCGTGGACGTACTTGGGCCGGGTGTCCGTGGTCATGATCGCGCGGGCCGCCGCCGGGTAGTCGGCCTCGGGGAAGGGCCAGGTCAGGGCGGAGAGCCCGGCGCGGATCCGGTCCATCGGGTACGGGCGTCCGATCACGCCGGTGGAGCCGATGACGAGTTCCTCCGGGGCGATGCCGACCACCTCGGCGACCCGGCGGCGCACCTCGGCGGCGTTCTCCGCCCCGGTGCGCCCGGTGGCGACGTTGGCGTTGCGGGACAGCACCACCATCCCGCGGCTGCGCCGGAGCGCGGCCGCCTCGCGGCTGAGCAGGACGCTGGGGCCGGCGAAGCGCGAGCGGGTGAAGACCGCCGCGGACCGGCAGGGGACTTCGGAGACGACGGCGGCGAAGTCGTCCTCGACGTCCTTGAGGCCCATGTTCGTTGTGATGGCCCGGAAGCCACGGGGTGTCACCGGGTGCATGGTCGATCGACCCTCTCGGAGTGGTGGAGTGACGGGAGTGCTGGATAGATTTGCAGAGGAGCGGATACCTTGGCAATCCGTTTCGGTCAACGGGCGGGCTGAATCGGGTGATTCACTCTCGGAGCCTGCATGAATATGCGGGTGGCGGGGTTGCGCGGCGGGTGATCGGTCCGGCCCGACCCCTGCCCGCGGCCCGGCGGCTCGGCTACTGTGCGAGCTGGACGCACCGTGTTCGAAGAGCCGACAGACCGTCAGCAGACCACCGGGAGGCCGCCGTATGCGCCGGATCGCCGTCGTCGGAGCGGGCCAGGCCGGCCTGCAGCTCGCGCTCGGGCTGGTGGACGACGGGTACGAGGTGACGCTGGTCGCCGAGCGCACCCCGGAGCAGGTTCGGGGCGGGCGGGTGCTGTCCACCCAGGCGATGTTCGGCCCGGCGCTGCGCATCGAGGCGGCGGCCGGGCTTGACCACTGGGCGGGCGAGGCCCCGGCGGTGGACTCGGTGGACGCGGCCCTCGTCGCGCCGCCCGGCACCCGGGCCCTGGAGTTCACCATGACCCTGGACGAGCCCGCCCGGTCGGTGGACCAGCGGATCAAGCTCGCCCACTGGCTGGAGCTGCTCGCCGAACGCGGCGGCCGGATCGAGTACCGCTCGCTGGACCGGGCCGGGCTGCACGAGCTGGCCCGGCGGCACCGACTGACCGTGGTCGCGACCGGGCGCGGCGAACTGGCCGGGATCTTCGAACGCGACGCCGCGCGCTCGCCGTTCGACCGGCCGCAGCGCGCGCTGTCCTGCCTGTACGCGCACGGCGTCGCCTCGCCGGACCCGGCCGCCGGGCCCAGGGCCCGGATGCACGCCCTGCCCGGTCTGGGCGAGCTGTACCTCCAGCCCGCCCTGACCCGCTCCGGCCCCTGCGACATCCTGCTCTGGGAGGCGCTGCCCGGCGGACCGCTGGACGTGTTCAGCGACGGCCCCGCGCCCGACGTCCAACTCGACCGGATCCGGGCGCTGTTGGCCGCGTACCTGCCCTGGGAGGCGGAGCTCTGGCAGGCCGCCGAGCCGACCGACGCCGGGGCCGGGCTGTGGGGCGCGGTGACCCCGGTGGTCCGCCGCCCGGTGGCCGAACTCGGCTCCGGCGTCGACGCGGTGCACGTGCTGGGCCTGGGTGACGCGGTGGTGGTCAACGACCCGATCACCGGGCAGGGCGCCAACGGCGCCGCCCGCGCGGCGGAGGCGTACCGGCGGGCGATCCGCGAGCACGGCGACGCGCCGTTCACCGCGGACTGGATGTGCCGCACCGCCGAGCGCTTCTGGCAGCGACACGCCCGCCACAGCGTCGAGTTCACCGCCGCGATGCTGACCATGCCGGACCACCTGCAGGGCGTCTTCGCGGCCGCCGCCGAGCACCCGGAGGTCGCCCGGCGGCTGGCCAACACCTACGCCGAGCCGAGCGACCACGCCGCCTGGCTGGCCACGCCCGAACTGACCGCCGGGTACCTGTCGACAATCGGCGGCTGACCGCCGGTCGGGCGGGGGAGCGTCACACCAGGTCGTAGGCCGTCGGCCCGCGCCCCGCCCAGATGGTGCGGGAGGCCTGCCCGGGGTAGCGGACGGTCTCCGGGGTGACGCTCAGCATCCGGGTGAGCTGCCGCTCCGGCTCATGGGCGGCCCACCCGGGCTCGCCGCTGGTGACGAACCGGGCCCAGGCCTGTCGCAGCTCCCGGGAGAGTTCGACGGCCTCCGGGGCGGGCGGGGCGCCGAGGAAGTGCCGGCCCATCGGGCTGTCCAGGGTGCCGAAGGCCAGCGGGACGTCCAGGCCGTGGCAGGCGCCGAACGCCCCGCCCAGCGCGGGGGCCGGGTAGCCGAGTTCGATGAGGTACGAGGTGCCGTCGGCCGCCGTGTTGCCCTCGGCGAGGTGGAGCGAGGGCATCCGGAACAGCGCGTCGGAGAAGACGGCTTCGACCAGGTCCCCGGGCGTGGCGGCGGGGAAGGCGGCGCGGTAGGCGTCCGGGCCGTCCGGGTGCGGGGCGAGCTGGTCCAGGGCGAGTCGGGCGTCCTGCTCGGTGAAGGTGCCGTGCCGGCCGGCCAGTACGGCGAACAGCCGGAACTCGTCCCGGGCGTGGCTGACCAGCAGTTCCGTCCCGGCGGCCCGCCCGGCGGCCAGGGCGGCCCAGGGCTCCTCGGTCAGCACCTCGCCGTCGACGACCGGGACGGTGGCGACGCCGGTGCGGGCGAGCCGCCCCCAGCGGGCGAGATGGCCGGGGAGCGCGGTGCCGAGGTCGGTGACGGCCGCGGCCAGCTTCCAGGGGTCGACCTCGGCCAGGCCGGCGGCGGTGGGGGCGGCACCGAGCCGCTCCGCCAGGGCGGCGGTGACCTCGGCGGCCAGCGCGGGGGTGGCGAGGTTGCCGCCGACGGAGTGGGCGATCGCCCGGTGGAACAGGCCGCGGGCCCGGGGCATGGTCAGCAGCGCGGCCACCGAGGAGGCCCCGGCGGACTGGCCCGCGATGGTCACCCGGCCGGGATCGCCGCCGAACGCGGCGATGTTGCGCCGCACCCACTCCAGGGCGGCGATCTGGTCGAGGAAGGCCCGGTTGGCGGGGGCGCCGTCGAGGAGCGCGAAGCCCTCCGCCCCCACCCGGTAGTTGATGCTCACGACGACCAGCCCGGCCCGGGCCGTCTCGACCGGGTCGTACAGCGGGTCGGCGGCGGTGCCCGAGATGAAGCCGCCGCCGTGGATCCAGACCAGCACCGGCAGCCCGGCCGCGTCCGGGGTCGGGGTACAGACGTTGAGCGTCAACCAGTCGGTGCCGGTGGTCGGTTCGGCCTGCAGCGGCCCGGACTGGGGGACGACGGGGCCGAACTCGACGGCCTCGCGGACGCCGTCCCAGCGCTCGGGCGGGACGGGCGCGGCGAACCGCAGTGCTCCGACGGGCGGTCGGCCGTACGGGATGCCGCGGAAGACGGCGAGGCCTCCGTCCAGGAGACCGCGGATGGCTCCCTCGGTGGTGTGGGCGACGGGCTGGACAAGCATGGGACGCTCCTCCCTCGGAATGCCCCCAGCGTTATCGGTCGGGTGTATTATGTCAAGCGTATTGGAACGCTGGAGTCGTCGAGGAGAGCCGGGCCATGCCCAAGCAGGTGGACCACCAGGAGCGCCGAGAGACCATCGCCCGGGCGCTGTGGCGGGTCGTGGAACAGCGCGGCGCCACGCAGCTGACCCTGCGCGAGGTGGCCGGGGAGGCCGGGATCTCGCTCGGGCAGCTCCAGCACTACTTCCGCTCCCGGGCGGAGCTGCTCGGCTTCGCGATGGACCTCGCCGGGGAGCGGAGCGGCCGGCGGGTCGCCCGGGCGCTGGCGGAGCTGGGCGAACGGCCGCACCCGCGCGCGGTGCTGCGGGCGACGCTGGTCGAACTGCTGCCGCTGCACCCGGACTCGCGGGTGACCAGCCGGATGAGCGCCGCCTACGTGCTGGAGGCGCTGCACGACGAGGACGTCCACGCGCGGGTGCGCGGCGGGCTGGTCCGGGGGCGGGAGGCGGTGGAGCAGGTGGTCCGGCAGGCGGTCGCCGAGGGGCTGGTCCCGGCCGACCGCGACCCGGTGGTGGAGACGGACCTGCTGCTCGCGCTCACCGGGTTCACCACGCTGCTGGAGCTGGGTGTGGTCGAGCCGGACGCCGTGCTGACCGCCGTGGACCGGCACCTGGACCGGCTGTTCGCGGGGGCGGAGGGCCGGTCGGCCGGGTCGTGACGGCGGCGGAGGGCCGGTCGGCCGGGTCGTGACGGCGGGGGAGGGCCGGTCGGCCGGCCCGTGACGGCGTGGGAGGCTGGTGGGCGCCCACCGCCGTCTTCCAGGACGCCGGCCCCGTGACCAGGAGCACCCGCATGGACCGACCCGCCGTCCTCCGCCTCGACGCCACCGCCTCCGGGCACCCGGCGGGCATCCTGGACGCCGCCGAGCAGGCCGAACGCCGGGGCATGGACCGGCTGGTGGTCGCCGAGACCGCGTACGACCCGTTCCTCCAGCTGGCCCGGGCCGCCGACCGCACCCGGGAGATCGAGCTGGCCACCGGGATCGCGGTGGCCTTCGCCCGCACCCCGATGACGCTGGCCTACCAGGCCTGGGGCCTGCACGCGGCCTCCGGCGGACGGGCCGTCATCGGGCTGGGCTCGCAGGTCAAGCCGCACATCGAGAAGCGCTTCGGGATGCCCTGGGACCGTCCGGCCGCCCGGATGCGGGAGTACGTGCACGCGGTGCGGGCGATCTGGCACAGCTGGCAGACCGGTGAACGGCTGCGGTTCCGGGGCGAGTTCTACACCCACACGGTGATGACGCCGGTCTTCTCGCCCGATCCGATCCCGGCCGGGGTGCCCCGGATCCTGCTCGCGGGCGTCGGGCCGCTGATGACCCGCACCGCCGGGGCGGTGGCCGACGGCTTCCTCGCCCACCCGTTCTCCTCCATCGCCTACCTGGCCGAGCAGGTGCTGCCCGGGCTGTTCGAGGCGCGCGGGCAGGCGGAGGCCGAGGGCGCCGGGTGGACCGGGCGGCCGTTCGAGATCGTCGGCAATGTGCTCACCGCCACGGGTCGGACGGAGGAGGAGCTGGCGGCCAACCGGGCCGGGGTGCGGGAGCGCCTCGCCTTCTACGCCTCCACCCCGGCCTACCGCCCGGTGCTCGCGCAGCACGGCTGGGAGGACCTCCAGGAGGAGCTGCACACCCACTCGGTGCGCGGGCGCTGGGCGGAGATGACGGCGCTGATCTCGGACGAGGTGTTCGACACCTTCGCGGTCTCCGGCACGGTGGAGGAGGCGGCCCGGGAGATCCACCGCCGGTACGCGGGGCTGGTCACCCGGCTGTCCGTCAACCTGCCGGAGGACGCGGACCCGGCGCTCGGCCTGGACGTGCTGGCGGCGGTGCGTGCGCTGGGCTGAGGCGGGCGTCGGGCTGAGCCGGCGAGCAGGCCTGGGACGGGCGTCGGGCTGAGGTGTGCGCTGGGCTCGGCAGCCGCGCCGGGCCGAGCGAATGCGGTCCGGGTTCCGTCCTTGTGGGGCGGTGATCGGTCATGAACCGATCAAGACGGGTCACATTCCGGCAAGCGGCCCCCGGCGGCCCGTCCGGGCGGCAGGATCGCGCTGAGCAGGTGGACCGTGCGGGGCGGCGCGCATCTGTCATGCCTTGGCCATCCGCCGACGATCGTGGGGGTGCCCGCGTGTCCGTGTCCGACGATCGCCCGGTCGATGACGACCCGTACGGGGAGTGGGGGCCCGTCGAGGACGACGAACTGGCCGACCTCGACGAGTTCCTGCGCGTCTGCGCCGACCTGACCGGCTTCGACGTCCCCGACCTGCGCGCCACCGGGATGGCGCACGAACACCACCGGACCACCCTGGCCCACCGGGTCCGGGACGAGCACGCCCTGGTCCACCTCTGGTACGTCGGCGCCTGGCCCGGCGAGGCCCCCAGCTCCGCCCGCGCCCACGACCAGGGACTGGTCTGGCGGACCTTCCGGGCCAGGCCGCCGGGTGCCGCCGCCCCCGGCCACGGCAGCTGGGCCGAGGCACCGCTCGGGGGTGAGCAGCGGTGAGCGCGCGGCGGGTCGGCACCGGGAGCGAGGACGCGCGCTGGGACGCGGTGGTCGTCGGCGCGGGCTTCGCAGGGAGCCTGGTCGCCCAGCGCCTCGGCGCCCGAGGCTGGCGGGTCCTCGTCCTGGAGGCCGGACGCACCGCGCCCACCGCAGCCGAGACCGCCACCGCCCACCGCGCGGCCGGCGGCGGCCCGCCCACCGCCCCGTACCCGCACAACCCCGACGCGCCGTCACCCGACGTCACCGACCTCACCGGCCTCCCCGACGGCGGCTTCACCGCCACCGGGTACCTCCGGCAGTACGGCCCGCTGCCCTACGCCAGCGGCTACCTGCGCGCCAACGGCGGCACCGGACTGCTCTGGACCGGCCTCGCCCCGCGCATGCACCCCGAGGACTTCCGCACCGGCGAGCTCGGCCACGGCCGCGACTGGCCGATCGGCTACCACGACCTGGAACCGCACTACCGCGACGCCGAACGGGAACTCGGCGTCGCCGCCGACGCCGAGGAGCAGCGCCGGGCCGTCGGCCTGCCCATCCCGGACGACTACGCCTTCCCGATGCGGGCCATCCCGGCCAGCTACCTCGACCGGCGACTCGCCGACGCCCTCGACGGCCGGACGGTGCACGACCCCGCCGCGCCCGACCCGGCCCGGCTCGCCGTGACCGCCACCCCGCACGCCCGCAACGGCCGGCCCACCCGCCCCGGCACCGGCCACGGCCCGCTCTGCGCCGGCAGTGCCAGCTGCGTCCCGGTCTGCCCGAGCGGCGCCAAGTACACCCCGCTGCGCACCCAGGCCCGCTGGGCGCCCGCCGTCGAACTGCGCACCGAGGCCGTGGTCGGCCGGGTGCTCGCCGACCCGGCGACCGGACGGGCCACCGGAGTCGAGTACCTGGCCGACGGGGCCACCCACCGGGTGACCGCCGACCTGGTGGTGCTCGCCGCGCACGCGATCGAGAACGCCCGACTGCTGCTGCTGTCCGGCCTGGCCAACCGCAGCGACCAGGTCGGCCGCAACCTGATGGACCACCCCGCGCTGCTCACCTGGGGGCTGATGCCCGGCCAGGTCGGCCCGTACCGGGGGCCCGGTTCCACCAGCGGGCTGGAGGCCTTCCGCTTCGGCGGGGCCCGCCGCCACCGGGCGCCGTTCCGGATCGAGATCGGCAACTGGGGCTGGTCCTGGGCCGGCGGCAGCCCCGAGGCCGAGGCCGCCGCGCTGCTCGCCGCCGGACTGCGCGGCAAGGAACTGCGCGAACGCCTCGGCGACCGGCTGGGGCGGCAGTTCTCGCTCCAGTTCGAGCTGGAGCAGCCCGCCGACCCGGCCAACCGGGTCACCCTCGACCCGCACCGGCGCGACCCGCTCGGCCTGCCCGCCCCCGCCATCCACTACGACCTGGACGGCTACGTGCGGGAGGGCATGGTCTCCGCCCGCGCCGTCTCCGGCCAGCTCTTCGCCCTGCTCGGCGCCGAGGACCACACCGCCTACCCCGGCGCCGGCTGGCCCGGCCGACTGGAGCACCGGGGCGAGGTGTACGGCTACCGGGGCGCGGGCCACGCCGGCGGTACCCACCTGATGGGCGACGCGCCCGGCACCTCGGTGGTCGACCAGTGGCAGCGCTGCTGGGACCACCCCAACCTGTACGCCGTCGGCTGCGGCTCGATGCCCTCGCTCGGCACCTCCAACCCCTCGCTCACCATGGCCGCCCTCGCGCTGCGCAGCGCCGGACGGATGCACCAGGACCTGCTGGCGCTGCGTCGGCCGGCGACCCTCACCGTCCAGCCCTCGCGTTCCGCCTCCTCCGCACCTTCCGTACCTTCCGCGCCTTCCGCGCCTTCCTCGCTTTCGGAGCCCTCATGACCGGCCTGCCGCTGCCGCCCGTCCCGGAGCCCTACTACCTGCCCTTCCACTACGGCGCGCTGCACAACATCGGCGTCGACTACCTGGTGGAGCCCGAGCAGGCCCGCCGACTGCTCGACAAGCGCCACCCCGGCCTGGCCGTCGCCGCCTTCGACGGCGGGGCCTGCGTCTCGCTCAACTACCAGCTGTACTTCGCCCAGTACCCCAACGGCGGCGGCATCACCGAGGAGCTGGAGATCAACCTGATCGCCCACCCGGTGTTCGCGGAGGACCGCGTCCCGGAGGTCAACTACGGGCAGTACGCCCGGGGTTACGACCAGACCAAGCTGCTCGGCATCGCCCGGCTGCACGTGCTGTGCGACAACCCGCTGGCCATCGACGCCGGCCGTCGGCTGTACGCCGAACCCAAGCACCCCGGCTGGTTCGAGACCACCCTGCCCTCGCTCAACGCGCCCGCCGTGCGCGAGCGGTGGAGCGTCTCCTGCCGCCGGGCCGAACTGGGCGCGGACGGGCCGGGTGAGGGCGGGCCTGGCGAGGGCGGGCTGCGTCGGCACCAGGAGGAGATCCTCGCCCTGGACGTCGACCTGACCGGCCTCACCCCCGAGTCCGTCAACAACACCCCGATCACCGGCTACGGCACCGACGACGAGGGCAAGCTGCTGGCCGGCCCGCTCAACGTCCACCAGCCGTACCGCTACTACGCGTTGGACGACCGCACCGCCGACCGGGTCCGGCTCGACCTCGGCAATCCCGCCGAGGAGGCAGCCCGCGACCTCGCCCTGCTGATCGGCGACGCCCCGGCCGCCGGGGTCTGGACCTACCAGTCCGCGCCGGTGGCCGCCCACCAGCGCCCGTACTACGTCCGGTGACGGGCGCCCCCTTCCCGGCCGGCAGCACCGCCGTACGCCGGGACGTCGTGGGCGGCCGGATCTGGACGGCCATGCCGTACACCGTGCTCGCGGACGACGGCACCACCCTGACCCTGACCGCCCGCCCCGGCACCGAGAGCCTCGCCCCCGCCAGCTGGACCACCTCCCGGCGACACGGCGACGTCGCCGCCCGCAAACGCGGCATCGACGACCTCGCCGCCGGCAGCTGGGAGCTCGACCACTGGGTCTGGCGCGACACCGTGGTGATCAGCCGCTTCACCGCCGGGGAGCCGTACAGCGTGCACCGGTTCCTCAGCCCCGAGGGCCGCCCGCTGCGCTGGTACGTCAACTTCGAGCTGCCGTACCGGCGGACGGCCATCGGCATCGACACCTTCGACCTCTACCTGGACCTGGTCGTCACCCCCGACCTCGCCTCCCACACCTGGAAGGACGAGGACGAGTACGCCGAGGCCCGGCGGCTCGGCGTGATCGACGAGGCCACCCACCGCGAGGTGGACCGGGCCCGCGACCGCGCCCTCGCCCAACTCCGCGACCGCACCGGCCCGTTCGCACCCGACCCGGCGGCCTGGACGCTCCCCGCACCGGGCCCGCTGCCCGTCCTGCCGGACGCCGCCCTCAGCACCCCGACGGCCCGCTGGGGCTAGGCTCACGTCCCGACATGGGCGATACCCACGAGACAGACGGACTGGGCGACGTCGAGGCGCTCGACCACCTGCACGAACCAGGGGCCTACCGGCGGCTGGCCGAACGGACCGCGGACCCCGGGGTGCTGCGTGTGCTGGGCCGGTGCGAGTACCCGTTCGTCTGGCACGCGATCGCCCGGAACGCCGCCGCGCCCGTCGACGTGCTGATCGCCCTGGCGCCCCGGCGGCACGACACCTGGAACGACAACTGCCTGCTGAAGCTGCTCGCTGCCCACCCCGAGCTCACCGGCGCGGCCCTGGACGGGCTGGTCGAGCTGGTGGGCGCTCGACTGGAGGAGGGCGACCGCCCGTACGCGGCGGTGCTGGAGCTGGCCCGGCGGCCGGAGCTGCCGGACGAACGGCTGAGCCGACTGGGGCACCTGCCGGGTGCCTCCAGCCGGCTCCGCCGGGGGATCAGCCGGGTGCTGGCGGCCCGCCCGCCCGGCTGAGCTCGGCCGTCGGCTGCCCGCCGGCCGGGACCGGCGCGGGTGCTTGGGCCCAGCGCCCGGCGAGGACGGTGCCGACGACCAGTTGGAGCTGGTGGTAGGCCATCAGTGGCAGCACCATCACCCCCGCCTCCGGCCCGAACAGCACGGTGGCCATCGGCAGCCCGTTGGCCAGGCTCTTCTGCGAGCCGCACAGCATCGCCGCGATCGCCGCCGGGCGGTCCAGCCCCAGCCCGCGCGCGCCGAGCCCGGTGACCGCCAGGGCCGCGGCGAGCAGGGCCAACAGCACCACGAGCATCCCGAGCAGGGCGACGGGCGTCGCCTGGTGCCAGATGCCCTGGGCCACCGCCGCGCTGAACGCCGTGTAGACGACCAGCAGGATCGAACCGCGGTCCACCGGGGTCAGCACCCGTTTGTGACGGGCCACCAGGCCGCCGATCCACGGCCGCAGCACCTGCCCGAGCAGGAACGGCGCCAGCAACTGGGCCCCGATCCGCAGCAGCCCGTCCGCCGACAGCCCGGCGTGCGAGCCCAGCAGCCCGGCGACCAGCAGCGGGGTGAGCAGCAGCCCGGCGAGGCTGGAGTACGTCCCGGCGCAGATCGCCGCCGGGACGTCACCCCGGGCGGCCCCGGTGAGCGCCACCGAGGACTGCACCGTGGACGGCACCAGGCAGAGGAACAGCACCCCCGCCTGCAGCTGTTCGGTCAGCGGAACCGGCGTCAGCAGCGCCGTGGCCAGCCCGAGCAGCGGGAAGAGACCGAAGGTGGCGGCGAGCACCAGTCCGTGCAGTCTCAGGTGGCGCAGCCCGGCCAGCGTCTCGCGGGTGGACAGCCGGGCGCCGTAGAGGAAGAACAGCAGCGCCACCGCGATGTCGCAGGCCGTCGCGGCGACCCGGGCCGAGGCGCCGGAGGCCGGGAACAGCGCGGCCAGCGCGACCGCCCCGGCCAGTGCGAGCAGGTACGGATCGAACCTGCGCCACCATCGTGCGCGGGCCGGTCCTTCGGCGCGGACCGTCATGGCGGACCCCCGCCGCCGGCC
The DNA here is from genome assembly GCF_055571335.1 of Kitasatospora sp. NPDC030952. Classification (NCBI taxonomy): domain Bacteria; kingdom Bacillati; phylum Actinomycetota; class Actinomycetes; order Kitasatosporales; family Streptomycetaceae; genus Kitasatospora; species Kitasatospora sp. NPDC030952. The sequence goes on along the minus strand of NZ_JBVIFM010000013.1, from coordinate 97,571 downwards.
AGACCGCCGGCCAGACCGTTGGCCAGACCGCCGCCCAGACCTCCGACCAGTGATCCGGAGCCGTCGTGGTCGCTCCCGGCCGAGCCGCCGCCCTGCTGGACGTTGGCCGTACGGTCGATCTCCAGCCAGGAGTCGGCGTTCGAGTTGTCGATGACCGTGACCAGGCTGCCACCGGCGGCGGCCGGGGCCGCGCCGACCGCGAGCAGGGCGCACGCCCCGGTCAGCCCCAGGACGGTGGCCCGCAGCGCGGCGGCCGCCGAGGGCGGGGCGGGGCGGCGCGGCCCGGGGCTCAAGCCGTCACGTCCGCGAGGCGGCGTGAGCGCGTGATGTTCCGCTCCAGCAGCTCGGTGGACTCCCGCACCCCGACCGGCCTGCTCTCCCCGGCCGGGGCGGGCAGCCGCCCGTCGGCGGTCTTCAGTCCGGTGAGCGCCTCGTCGATCGCCCGGTGGGCCGCGAACAGGCACGGGGTGCTGTAGATCGCCACGTCGACGCCGAGCTCGGTCAGCTCGGAGAGCGACAGCCGGGGGGACTTGCCGCCCGCGATCTGGTTGAAGAGCAGCGGCTTGTCGCCGACTTCCTTGCGGATCCGGCGGATCCACTCCTCGCTGCGCACGCCGTCGACGAGCACCACGTCGGCATCCGTCTCGGCGAGCGCGCGGGCGCGGCGCAGGATGTCCTGCTCGTCCGTGGCGTCGGTACGGGCGACCACCAGCAGGTCGGTGCGGTCGGCGAGGACGAGTTCGAGCTTCGTCAGGTACTCCTCCAGCGGGAGGACCTGTTTGCCGTCGGCGTGCCCGCAGCGGCGCGGGCGCTTCTGGTCCTCCAGGATCACGCCGGAGGCGCCGATGGCCTCCAGCCGGCGCACGACGTGGCAGGCGACCTCGGGATCGACGTAGCCGTCGTCGATGTCGACCAGCAGGTGGTGCTGCGGGAACGCGCCGCGCAGCCGTTCGACGAACGCGACCATGTCGGGCCAGGCGATGAACCCGATGTCCGGCAGGCCGTAGTAGGAGGCGGCGAAGCCGAAGCCGGAGACGAACATGCCGTCGTAGTGCTCGGCCGCGATCGAGGCCGAGTACATGTCGTGGACGCCGATCAGGGGCGTGGTCCCCTGGTCCGCGATCGCCGCGCGGAGCCGCTGCCCGGGGCCCGCAGGGGTGGAGGAAGCATGGAACACAGGTCTCTCCTCACTCGCAAGGACTTTGCCTGAACTTGGGTTTCTCAAGACCAAGTCGAGGTGTCCTCACTATGAGGTCTTTAATGTTCCTTGAGCAAACCTTTAAAAGAGATTCGCCCATGTGGGTGAGCGAATTTTCGACAATCAATTAGTCGTACGAATAAAACGCCCAGATGGCGTCAGGCCGGTGCGCCCGGGGCATGCCAGTGGACCCGACGGCTGTGCCGTCGGGTCCAGAACTGGCCGGGGTCTGCGGGCCGAGCGGGGAGTCCGGGGTCAGGTGCTCGGGGTGGGGCGGACGGCGCGGCGTTCGCGGAGGGTGCGCAGGACCCGGCGGGTGGCCCGGGTGGCGACCGGGGGCAGCAGGTCCAGGGCGAGCCGGCGCGGGGTGGAGCGCTGGAGCTGGGCGGGCGTCTTGACCTGGTAGTTCAGCCGCAGCACCCGGTGGCCGGCGATGACGTCCTCGTCGACGGCGTAGTCCTCGGCCCGCCAGTCGCGCTCCAGCAGTACCTGCCGGGCGGCGTCGGCGTCGCCCCAGGTGCCGTAGAACTTCATCGGGGTGAGCAGCACCGGGCGCAGCCCGCCGGTGAACACCGCCTCCCAGACGGCGGCCGAGACGCCCGGGGTGTGTTCGGAGCGGTAGTCGTCCAGCGAGACCAGGCCGTTCTCGGTCAGCGCCGACCTGGCCACCCGGATGTCCCCGCTGACGTGCTCGTACAGGTGCGAGGCGTCGACGTGGACGAAGCGGCAGCTGCCCGCCGGGATCCGGCCGTCGGCCAGGACGGAGGTCGGCGCCTGGACGATCTCCGGCAACTCGCTGTGGAAGGCCAGGTAGTTGGACTCGAAGGCGCTGCGGGTGAGCGTCTTGCGGTAGGACATCGCCATCTCGGCGGCGTTGTCGGCGTCCCCCGCCTCGGAGTCGAAGAGGTCGCAGACGGTCAGTCGCTCGCCCGGCCGGAGGTGGTCCCCGAGCAGCACGGCGCTGCGGCCGAGGTAGCTGCCGAGCTCCAGGATGTCCCCGGTGACCCCGGCTGCCGTCTGGGCGGACAGCAGATGGGAGAAGGCGGCCCGGTCCAGCCCGAAGAACCAGCCCGGGATGTCGTCCCGCTTGATCGGGGCGGCGCTCGCGGCGGCGGTCACTTCACTGGGCACGGCTGCCTCCAAGGCGGGCGGGGCGCGGTGGTGGGTCACGCCGCGGAAGGCGCCGAGGTCGTGAGACGGATCATCATAGCGAGGCCCGGGCGCCCCGGGGCCGGGTGCCGAAAGGTGCAAGTCCGGTCCACCGCCCCGGCGTTCGACGGGGGAGCGCGGACGGGCGGCCGGTCCCGGCCGATCCCGGCCGGTGGACCGCCCGCGGTCCGGGTCGTTCGGGTCCTACCGGTCGCGCGCGGCCTCCGCGCCCTCCAACTCGGCGATGGTCTCGGCCAGCCAGGCCCGCTCGGCGGCGCCGGAGGCCCGGGCGACCAGCAGCATGCCGCGCCGGAACGGGTTCGGCTCGCGCTCGGCGGTGACCGGCCGGCCGGCCCCGTCGTAGAAGAAGCTGCTCGGGGCCTCCAGGAAGGCCAGTCGGCGGCGGAGGACGGCGGCCTGCGGGGTCGGGTCGGCGAGCTGGTGGAGGAAGGCGGCGAGGGTGAAGAAGCGGATCTGGTCGGTGATTTCGGCCTGTTCCGGGTCGGCCAGCCGCCGCAGCAGGTCCGCCCGGCCCTCCCGGGTGAGTTCCAGGGTCTGGCGCGGGGCGGCCCCGGTGCCGGGCTCGGTGCGGCGGTGCAGCAGTCCGGCCTTCTCCAGCCGGGTGATCGCCGGGTAGAGCGCGCCGTCGCTGACCGGGCGGACGTGGCCGGTCAACCCGGTGATCCGGGACTTGAGTTCGTAGCCGTGCAGGGGCTGGTCGTACAGGAAGCCGAGGATCGCGAGGGTCAGCACGGTCGGAGCCCTTTCGTCGGAGTGCGCCCCATGATGCGCCCCATCCCGCGGGTGGTGCTACCTCTTGTCGTAGTACATCGAATCGATGTATATCCGTTCGAGGTAGCCGCTGCGGTGGAGCGGGCGGCGCGAGAAAGAGGGGGGTGGCCATGCGCGAACAGTCGTTCCGGCTGGCCGTACTGGCCGGACCGGTCTACGCCGAACTGCTGTCCGGGGTGATCGCGACGGTGATCGGCACACTCTGGGTGGCCGGCCTCGGCGGAGCCGCCGTCGCCGCCGTCACCCTGGCCGGAACCCTGGAGAACCTGCTGCTCGGACTCGTCCTGGTGGTGTCCTCCGGCGTCAGCGTCCGGCTCGCCCGCGCCCACGGCGCCGGCGACCGCGACGAGGCCGCCCGCACCACCCGCGCCGCCTGGCGGCTCTGCGCCCTCGGCAGCCTCGCCCTCGCCACCCCCGGCTACCTGCTGCGGGACCGGATCGCCGCCGCCTTCCTCGGCGGTGAGGCCGCCGCCCGGGCGGCCGACTACCTCACCGTCGTCTTCCCGGCCTTCGCGCTGTTCTTCGCCCAGCGCGTCGCCGACGAACTCTTCAAGGGCGCCGGGGACACCCGCACCCCGATGCGGATCGCCCTGCTCTCCAACACTCTGCTGCTCGTCCTCGACCCGCTGCTGATCCTCGGCCCCGGCCCGCTGCCCGCCCTCGGCGTCCGAGGCGCCGCCCTCGCCCTGGCCGGCTCCCGGGCGGTCGCCCTCGCCGTCACCCTGCGGCTACGGCCCCGCACCGGCGGGCCGGTCACGGGCGTCGGCGCGGCCGCCGCCCGGATCCTGCGGGCCGGCGCGCCCTTCGGCCTGGACTTCACCGCCCGGATGGCCGTCGGGACCGCCCAACTCGGCCTGGTCGCCGGGTTCGGCGTCGCGGCGGTCGCCGGGTACGGCATCGGCTACCGGCTCCTGCTCGTCCTCACCATGGCCTTCTACGCGCTGCGCCAGGCCACCGCCATCCAGGCCGCCCGGCTCACCGGCGCCGGCGCGGCCGCCCCGCTGGACTCCCTCCACCGCGCCACCGCCCGTTCCGCCGTCCTCCTGGGCGCCGTGGCCGCCCTGCTCGCGGCCTGCGCGGCCGGCCCGTTGACCGCCCTGTTCACCGACGACCCGGCGGTGACCGCCCGGTCCACCGGCTTCCTCCACCTGGCCTCCCTCTACCTGCTCCCGTACGCCCCGGCCGTCGCCCTCGGCGGCTACCACCAGGCCACCGGCGCCGGCCGGCCGCTGGTGCTGTCGGCGGTCGCCGGCCTCGGCACCCAACTCGCCACCGCGGTGGCCCTGTCGGGACCGCTCGGGGTGAACGGGGTGTGGCTCGGCCAGGCCGTCGGGGCGGTGGTGCAGCTGGGGCTGCTGGTGGCGCTGACCCGGGGTGGGGGCGCCCGGGTGCCGGGCCCTGTCCGGACCTAGTGGCGGTCGAGTGAGCCGGGTGGGGCCCCGGGGGTGCGGGAGGTGGGGCGGGTCGGGCTTCCCGGGACGCGGTGGTGGGTCCGGGGCGGGCCCGACCCCCGTGCGGGTCCGCCCCGGACGGTCAGGAGTGGAGGGACTCGGCGAAGGTGCGGGCGGCGGCGAGGTCGTGGGGGTTGGGGCGGTGCTTGCTGATGCCGCCGACCAGGCGGAAGGGGAGCCAGGTGTCGTGGCCGCGGGCGGTGAAGGTGTCGACGACCTGGAAGCCCTTGGGTGTCAGGAGGCGGGCCAGCGGGCGGGTGAAGGGGCGGAAGCCGGGCTCGGGGAGGCCGCTGGTGGCGAACACGAAGGCCCGGGTGGGGTGTTCGGCTGGCGGGAGGGTGCGGACGAAGTGGCGCAGGCGCGGGTGGAGCCGGCCGGTGAAGACGCCCGAGCCGAAGCCGACCAGGTCGTGGTCGGCGAGGTCGGCCGGGTCGAGTTCCTCCGGTTCGACCACCTGGGCGGCCAGTGGGCGGGCCATGGCCTCGGCGATCCGGCGGGTGTTGCCGTGGGACACCGAGACGCACACGATGACGGCCTTCATGATGATGACGCTCCCTTCGTTCTGCACGTACCCGGATGGACCGGGTGGGGCGGCGGAACGTGACATCGGGAGCGGGGCGTCCGGTGGAAGTGCCGGTCGGCGGGGCCGGGTTCACTTGCCGGCGATGCTCCAGGTGCCGTCGCCGGTCGCGGCGGCGGCGCCCAGGGCGGTCCAGGCGGTGTCGTCCAGCCGGAAGGCGTGGCGGAGGTAGGCGGAGATCGCGTCGGCGACGAGGGTGACGCGGGCCGGGTCCTCGTCGGTGGTCTCGGCGACCTTCTCGCCGGCGATGCCGCCGAGGGTGTGTTCGCCCTCGGCGATGGTGAGCAGGCTCTTCGGGGACGGGCTGAGGTGGTAGGCGTCGGTGAACCACTCCGGTCCGCGGGTGGAGAGCTGGGACCGGTCCCTGCCGCCCGCGACGATCAGGGCCGGGGTGGCCATGGTGGAGTAGTCCGGCCGCATGAACGGAAGGTGCTCGGCGGCGAAGGGGGTGAGGGTGTCGCCGGTGCCGGTCGCGGTGATGAGCGCACCGGCGGTGACGGCCGGGTGGGAGAAGTCCGCTCCGGGCACGCCGTCGGCGTCGAACACCCGCGCCCCGAGGAGCGCACCGGCGGTCTGGGCACCCCAGGAGTGGCCGACGACGGCGATGCGCCCCCGGTCGATCCGGGCGTCCAGGCCGCCCGCCTGGGCGAGGACGTCGTCGAGGCCGTCCAGGATCGCGTGGAGGTCGGCGATCCGGACGCGCCAGATGGCGGCGAAGCGCGGGTCGTCGAAGCCGATGCCGTTGCGGCGGGAGTCCAGGTGGGTGGGCTGCACCACGACGAATCCGGCGGCGGCCCAGCGGTCGACCAGGGGCTCGTACGCGTCCAGGGACCAGGCGTTGCCGTGGGAGAACACGATGACGGGCAGCTGCCGTCCCGACAGCGGGGCGGTGACCTTCACCCGCAGTTCGATGCCGCGGTCGGGCGCGGGGACACTGATCGGCTTGACCGCGAGGATCCGCTGGTCGGAGTGGTCGGAGTGGTCGGAGTGGTCGGAAGACATGGGGGACCTGCACCTTCTCCAGGAGACCGCTCTGCCATACTTTGGCGGAGCGCCGTTCCGCCAAGTTAGCGGAACATTGTTCCGCGAGTAAAGGGAGGACCCGTGCCGGAGGCGGTCGGAGTACGGCAGGCACAAGCGCAGCGCACCCGCAGCGGCGTACTGGCGGCAGCGGCGGCGGTCTTCGTGGACCAGGGCGTCCAGGCCCCGATCCGCGACATCGCCGAACGCGCCGGCGTCGGCGTCGGGACGATCTACCGGAACTTCTCGACCCGGGCGGACCTCGTCACCGCCGTCTACCGGCACCAGATCGACACCTGCGCCGCACTCGCGCCCCGGCTCCTGGCGGAATCGGCCACCCCGTTCACCGCCCTGAGCCGCTGGGCGGACGCGTTCGTGGAGTTCCTGGTGACCAAGCACGGCCTCGGCGCCGCGCTGGGGTCCGGCGATCCAGGGCTGGAGAACCTCCACGCCCTCATGCTCGACACCCTCGTCCCGGCCTGCGCGACGGTGCTCGACGCCTGCGCCGCCGCCGACGAGATCAGCCCCGACATCACCGCCTACCGGCTCATGCGCGCCATCGGCAACCTCTGCATCACCGGCCCCGACTACGACCGGGCCGACGCCAGGCACATGGTTGCCACCCTCCTCGCCGGCTGCCGCCGCACGGCATAGGCGGAGGCGGAGGCGCCGGGTGCGGCGCTGGGCGGCACCGGACGGGCGGCACTGGGTAGGCGGCACTGGGTAGGCTGGCGCCCGCTGGTGGCGGCGACGTCAGGGAGGGCCCGTGCGATCCGAAGGCAGCGGATTCTGTGACCGGAACGGCCCTCGGCCGCCCGAGAGTTGGGCCCGGGCCCTGCAGGAAGGGCGGGCCGGGCGGGGTGTGCAGGCCGGGCGGGGTGTGGCGGGTGTGCGGGTCACCCGGATCGGCAGCCGGTGGCGGGCCGACCGCCCCCGGCATCCCGGGCTGCGTCCGTTCGTCCACAGCTACGCGGGCTACTGGGAGACGGAGGCCGTGCCGTACCGGGTGCGGCTGGTTCCGACCGGCCGGGCCGTCCTGGTGATCAACATCGCGGAGCCGTTCAGCGAGGTCCGCCGACTGGGCGAGCGGCCCGGGGGGAGCACCGTGGTCGGCTCGCTGGTCGCGGGTCTGGAGGACGGCCCGCGGGTGTGCGCGCACCCCGGCGGCCAGGAGGCGATCCGCCTGGAGCTGACGCCCCTGGGGGCGTACCGGCTGTTCTCGCTGCCGATGCGCGAGTTGACCAACACGGTGGTCGAACTCGCTGACGTCCTGGGACCGGTGGCCGGGGAGCTGGTGGAACGGCTGGCCGGCACCGGGGACTGGGGGGCCCGGTTCGACCTGGTGGACGCCGCGCTGCTGGACCGCCTCGGGCGGGGCCTGCGCCCCGCGCCGGAGGTCGCCCAGGCCTGCCGGCTGCTGTCCGAGACGGCGGGCGGGATCCGGGTCGCCCGGCTCGCCGCCGAAGTGGGCTGGAGCCAGGGCTACTTGGTCCGCCGGTTCGCCGAACAGGTCGGCCTGACGCCCAAGGCCTTCGCCCGGGTGCTGCGCTTCCACCGCGCCGCGGGGATGCTGTCGGGCGGCGGTGTCGACCTGAACGAAACCGCGGTGGCCTGCGGCTTCTACGACCAGGCCCACCTCACCCGGGACGTCCGCGCCCTGGCGGGCCTCACGCCCGGCCGGCTGGCCGCCGCTCACTGGGCGGACGGTGCCGTGGCCCTCTGATCCCGCTGAGGGCAGGTCAGATTTTTCCAATCCAGGCCCGCCGGACCACCGCTAGGCTCCCGGCTCGGCGCGGTTCCACCCCCGCGGCCGGGGAGGGGTCGATGGTCGCGTCACGACGCGGGTCCGGTTCGAGTGCGGTGGCCGCCCTCGCGGCCGCCCTCGTCCTGTGCGGCGCGGTGCTGGTTCCCGCGCCCTCGGCCGAGGCCGCCACGCCCACGGACCTGTGCGCCCCGCAGTACGCGGCCGCCCAGGCCGTCCAGGCCAAGATCAAGAGCCACAACGCCCAGCCGCACGAGTTCCCGCCCGAGCAGAGCGGCGCCCTCGCGGCGTACAACGCCGAGGCGGCGGCGCTCAACGCGGAGAGCGCCAAGGCCGTCGCCGCGTACACCGCCTGCTTCCAGGCGATGATGGCGATGGTCGACGCCACCGGCGCGGGCAGCATGGACCTCAAGGACCTCACCCCGACCAAGCGCACCCAGATCGACGACGCCAAGCGACGCCTGGGCACCGGGTGGACGGCACCGCCCCCGCCCGCCCCCGGGAAGAACTGGCGGGTGCCGAAGACCTCGCCGGCCCGACCGCTGTACGACGCCCTCCGGGCCGGGAACCCCGGCAACCTCCCCTACAGCTATCTGAAGGGCGGCACCAAGCTGACGGTCGGTCGGCCGGATCCGGCCTATCCGGCGTCCTCCCGTCGGGTCATCATGCCCAATGCGAGGGGCAATCCGAAGATCAGCGCGGACCACATAGTCCCGCTGGCGGAGCTCATGCAGATGCGCGGCTTCACCAAGCTCAGCACCGAGAACATGTTCATCATCAGCCGCGCGCCGGCCAACTTCCAGTGGCTGTCGTCCGCGGCGAACCTGTCGAAGCAGTCGCGCAGCGCGGCCGCCATGACGGGCGTGGACCCCAAGTGGCAGGCGAGTCAGGTCACGTTGGAGAACGAGACGCGCAAGAAGCTCCAGGACATCATCGACCAGCTGCTGAAGAGCCAGGGAAGCTGACGTGCCAGGGAGGCTGACGTGCCAGGGAGGCTGACGTGCCAGGGAGGCTGACGTGACAGGAGTCGACGCCGCCGGGATCGCCCGAACGCTCCCCGCATGGTCGCTGGCCTTCGTCGAGCCCGGGTCGGAGCGGATCGCCTCGCTCCCCGAACGCTGGCGGCCGATCGCGCTGGCCGACCGGCCCGAGGCCCGGTACCGGCTGGCGCGGTCCCTGTGGAACCAGGACTTCCTCGCGCTCCTCCCGAGGTTCGGGGCGGCGATGGACGCCCGCTGCGTCGACGTCCGGGCCTGCCTCACGGACGGCTGCGCCGCCCTGGTGTACGTGATGGCCGACGAAGGCGGCGGACTGGTCTCCTGGATCGGCTACGACCCCCGCGGCTTCGGCCCCGAACCGGAGTTCTGGCCGTCCTTCCCCGAGCCGCTGCGGGACTTCCTGCGCGGGGTGCACGCCGGATTCGTCTCGGGGGGCGACGGGACGTCGTTCGGTCTCGCCCGGCCCGTCCACATGACGACCCTGGCGGAGTTCGCGGACTTCCCGGAGGGCATCCCGGGCTGGGACGAGGACCAGATCGATTCGACCAGGCTGCTGCGGGTCACCTCGGACGGCGGGAACCTGCACTACTGCCTGTCGCCGGAACTCGCACCGGGGGAGATCGCCCTCGTCGACGCGGGCGAGGTCGACCCGGGGGACTGCGGCGCCGAACTGGACGAACTGATGGTGTCGCACTTCGCGCCGTCGACCGCGCCGTCGACCCGAGGGCCCGGAACCGACGGACAGGAGCACCCACGATGACCCAGGACCCGTTCTGGCCGCCCGCACCGGCCGGTCCGCCCGAGATCCCGCGAAGCGCGCCCCGGAAGCGCTGGCCGTACCTGCTCGGCGCGGCCGTGCTGCTGCTGGCGGCGGCGGGCGTCGTCGGGTACGTCACGACCGACCGGGCGCCCAGCGAACCGGACCGGGTCCGGCAGTTGGTCGGCCGGTTCGCGACCGCGGTGGACCAGGGCGACGTGGCCGGAACCGTCGGGATGCTCTGCCCGGAGGAGGCCGGGGACATGGCCGACGGCGACCTCCCGTCCGACGGCGTGAGCCCGTCGGCGGACGAGCGGCAGCCCGCGGCCTCCGGACCGCCGGTCGAGGTCTCCGACGTCAGGATCGAGGGCGACGTCGCGAGCGCCCATGTGACCAGGCCCGGCGTGGACACCACGATCTACCTGCGGAAGGAGGCCGGCGCCTGGTCGGTCTGCGCGCCGGCCGCGGCACGGCTGCCCGGGGCGGCCTCGCCCCGGCCATGAACCGATCCGACCCGGCCGTGGGAAAGGTCGCCGTCAGCCCGGATGTGATCCTCAACGTCAGTGCCGAGAGCAGAGATTGACGATCCATCAGTAACGGTCGTGATGGCGCCGTCAGGTCAAGTCCGGCAAGGGACGCGCTGGTTGCCGGCGGGGGAGGCGCAGGGCGAGCAGCGCCCCCGCGGCGGCGACGGCGGCGGTCGCCAGGGCGACCGGGGTCAGGGCGGCGCCCGGGGCGGCACGGCCGGTGACGGTGGTGGCGAGGGCGATGCCCAGGGCCGGGCCGACGTTCATCATGGTCTGCTGGAGGCCGCCCGCGACGCCGGACTGGGCCGCGGGGGCGCCCTGGACGATGATCGAGGTGGCGGTGGCCATCACGGTGCCGAGACCGCAGCCGAGCAGCAGGAAGCAGCAGCCGATCGCCGGGTCCCCCGAGTCCGGGCCGAGCCGGGCGGTCAGCAGGATGCCCGCGGTGATCAGCACCATGCCGGCCAGCACGGTGTCGCGTGCGCCGTGGCGCTTCGCCAGCCAGGCCGAGGCGGGCGCGGCGAGGATCATCGTCACCGCGAGCGGCGCCGCCCGCAGGGCGCTGCGCAGCGGGTCGAGGCCGAGGACGTCCTGCAGGAAGTAGGTGGTCGGGAACAGGACGCCCAGAACCGCCGCCGAGGCCGCCAGCAGGGCGCCGAGGGCCGGCCCCACGGCGGGCGAGCGCAGCAGGGCGGCGGGCAGCAGTGGGCGGGCGGTGCGCCGCTCGTGCCGGGCCAGGGCGAGGCCGGCCAGGGCGGCGGCCGTGAGGGTGAGCGCCGTGCCGGGGGACCAGCCGTCGGTCGGCAGGGTGACCAGGGTGTGCACCAGGCAGACCAGGGTGAGCGCGAGCAGGCCCGCGCCCGGCAGGTCGAGGTCCGCTCTCGTGGAACTCGTGGACCTCGCGGGCCGTGCGGACCTCGCGGGCTCGGTGGGCACCGCGAGGGCGGCGAGCAGGGCGGCCGTGGCGGGCAGCAGGCCGAGCAGGAACACCGCCCGCCAGCCGAGGTGGGTGGTGAGCGCCCCGCCGACCAGCGGCCCGGCCGCGGCCGCGAGGCCGATCGCGGCGGTGCGGGCCGCGATGGCGGCGGGCAGCCGCTCGGCGGGCCAGCCGGCCCGCAGTAGGCCGAGGGTGGCGGGCTGGAGCAGGGCGCCGGCCACCCCCTGGGCGATGCGCAGGGCGATGACCCAGCCGATGCCGGGGGCGAGGGCGATCCCGGCCGAGCTGGCGGCGAAGCCCGCCACCCCGAGGGCGAACAGGCGCCGGTGCCCGTACCGGTCGCCGAGCCGGCCGGCGAAGACCAGCAGGGCGGCGACGGTGACCAGGTAGCCGGTGCTGGTCCACTGGACGGCGGCGACGGAGGCGTGCAGATCGCGCTGGAGGGTGGGTTGGGCGACGCTCAGCACCGTGCCGTCGAGGGCGACCAGGACGGCGCCGGTGATGCTGGCGGCGAGGGTGAGTCCCCGGTGGTGCCGCCTCACCGGGGGGCCGGGCCGAGGTGGGCGTCCAGGGTGGCCCGCAGCAGCGGTTCCACGTCCGCGCCGCCGGTGACCAGCCGCAGGCTGCCCCAGGCGCGCAGTTGGGCGAGGCCGTGCAGGTTGGCCCACAGTGCGGCGGTGGCGGCGGTCGGGTCCGCCGACTGCGGGTGGACCTCGGCGACCAGGTCGGCGAAGGTCCGGAACAGGGGCAGGGTGGTGCGGCGCAGCTCGGTGCCGCTGCCCTCCAGCAGGTCGTGACGGAACATCAGCTCGAACATGCCGGGGTTGGCCGCGGCGAAGCCGAGGTAGCCGCGGGCGAGTGCGTCGATCCGGGTGCGGGCGCCGGCCCCGGTGGCGGCGGCGAGGGCGTCGGCCCCGGCGAGGGTGTCGGTGAGCCGGCCGAAGCCGTGCCGCGCGACGGCGGCGAGCAGTTCCCGGTGGGTGGGGAAGTGGCGGCGCGGCGCCCCGTGCGAGACCCCGGCGTGCCGGGCGATCTCGCGCAGGCCGAGCGCGTGCACGCCCTCGCGGCTCACCAGCTCGACGCCGGCGGCCACCAACCGGGTGCGCAGGTCCTGATCCTGTTCGGTCATGGACACTGTCTACCCGATCTTCGTAGACAGTGTCTACCCGCCACGGCGGTGACCCGCCGGGCAGAATCGGAGGCATGGACGAAGGCGGCGAGTCGGCCTGCTGGCTGGACCGGGTGTGCCCGGAGTGCGGACGCCTGCGCGAGCGGCCCGGCTTGGGGCCCTGCGAGAACTGCGGCGTCGACGGAGAGCGCGGCGCCGGCGGGGAGAGCGGCGCCGGCGGGGAGAGCGGCGCCGCCGGCGCGGAGAGCGAGCGCGACACCGACGGAGAGCCGGACCAGCTCGGCCGGGGCCGGGGTTGAGCGCCACCGGCCCCGGCCGGGAGGTCCTGACCGCGCCCGCTACTGCGGGGGCTGGTCGCGGAACTGCTCCTTCAGCTTGTCCTGGGCCGTGTCGACCTGGCTGGTGTACTTGCCCTCGGTGCGTTCGTCCACGTAGTCCCCGGCCTTGTCGACTCCCTTGCTGGCCTGGTCCTCGTGGCCCTTCAGCATGCTCTTGAGCTTATCCAGCATGGACATGTGGTCACCCTCCTGGATGAGACCGCCCCCACCCCTCCAGGATCACCGCCCGCGGCGTCCTCCGCATTTCGCGGTCGCGTGGCGCTCTTGGCAAGCCGGGGCGGCTCGGGTCCAATCGTGAGTCCACGGACCGTCGGAAGGAGCCGCTTTGAAGCCGCGCACCCGTCGCGAGACCTCCCCGCTCGACCCCGCAACCCCGTTACCGCGCCCGCGCACCGCCCGTCACCCGCTGACCCGGACCCCGGCCCTGACCCGGACCCGGGCCCTGATCCGGACCCTGACCCGCAACCGCGCGGGCGCCGCGCTGACCGCCGCCGCCCTGGCCGCCCCGCTGCTGCTGGCCGGCGCGGGCAGCGCCAGCGCCGAGCCGGACCAGGCACGCCGGGGCGCCCGGCTGGCCGAGCGGCTGGTCGAGGCGAGCGACGCCGGGTCCGCGCACCGCACGCTGGCCGCGCTGCAACGGTTCGCCGACCGCAACGGCGGTACCAGGGCAGCCGGTTCGAAGGGTCACGACGAGTCCGCGCGCTACGTCTACGAGCAGGCGCGGCGGGCCGGGCTCAAGGTGTCCCGGCAGGAGTTCGAGTACACCTTCTTCGAGGCCCGCGCCGAGCACCTTGACGTGCTGTCGCCCCAGGCCGAGTCGGTGCCGGTGCTCGCCATGACGTACTCGGTGAGCGGCCCGGAGGCGGGCCTGACCGCCGAGTTGGGCGTCGCCCCGGTCTCCGCCACCACCGGCTGCGCGGCCGCCGACTACCCGGCCGGCTCCGTCGCCGGGCGGATCGCGCTGATCCGGCGCGGCGGGTGCACCTTCGCCGAGAAGCAGGCGGCCGCGGCGGCCGCAGGTGCCCTCGGGGCGCTGATCTACAACAACACCGACGGAGACCTCAACGGGACGCTCGGCGAGCCCACCGCCGGCAAGGTCCCGACCGGCGGGATCAGCCGGGCGGCCGGTGAGGCGCTGGCCGCGAAGGCCGCCGCCGGGCCGGTGCGGGTAACCCTGGACCTCCGGACCTTCATGGAGCCGCGCAAGACCTGGAACGTCATCGCCGAGACCCGCGGCGGGGATCCGGCGAACACCGTGATGATCGGCGCCCACCTGGACTCCGTCCCCGCCGGGCCGGGCATCAACGACAACGGCTCCGGTACGGCCGGCATCCTGGAGGTCGCCAGGAACCTCGGCGTCCGCCCGGTGAAGAACAAGGTCCGGTTCGCCTGGTGGTCCGCCGAGGAGTTCGGCCTCAAGGGCTCCGAGGCGTACGTGAAGTCGCTCTCCGAGGCGGACCGCAAGAAGATCCGGCTCTACCTCAACTTCGACATGATCGCATCCCCCAACTACGCGCAGTTCGTCTACAACGGCTCCGGCAGCGCGGGCGGCGACGCCGGCCCCGAGGGCTCGGCCCAGATCGAGCGGGACCTCACCGACTACCTGGACGGCCGGGAGCTGCCGCACGACCCGTCCGCCTTCAACGGCCGCTCCGACTACGGTCCGTTCATCGACGCGGGCATCCCGGCCGGCGGCACCGACACCGGTGCCGAGGTGATCAAGTCCCCCGAGCAGCAGGCTCGTTACGGCGGCACGGCGGGCACCGCCTTCGACGCCTGCTACCACAAGGCCTGTGACGGCCTGGACAACATCGACATGGACGCCTTCGACGTCAACATCGACGTGATCGCCCACGCCGTCGGCACCTACGCCTGGGACCTCTCCTCGCTGCAGCGGTCGGTACCGACCCCGCGGCCGGCCCGGCGCCCGGCCGGTCAGCCGGCCGCCGGAACGGGTATGAGCACCCCGGGCAGTGCCGGATCGGGCAGTGCCGGCACGGCCGGCGCCGAGGCCCACGAGGTGGCGGCCTGACGCCCGGGTGGGCCCGCTGCCGTCCTCGGGCGGCGGGCCCACCCGCCCGCCGTACGCGTTCCGTCCATCCGGAACCCTCCCTCCGTCATCGCCCCTGGTGGGGCCCGGTGCGAGCGACCGTATCGGACAGCACTGACAATCGGCCCCCAGCCCTGTACGGTGCCGCGCGGAGCGCGTCCGCCGAGACCCGGTGGGTGCGCCTGGTCCGGTCCTGACACCATGGGATCGAGATCACGACACCGTGACACCCTCGGAGGAGTCAGCAACATGAGCACGCACTACGACGTCGTCGTCCTCGGCGCGGGGCCCGGCGGCTACACCGCCGCCGTCCGCTCGGCCCAGCTGGGCCTGAAGGTCGCGGTCATCGAGGCCAAGTACTGGGGCGGCGTCTGCCTCAACGTCGGTTGCATCCCCTCCAAGGCCCTGCTGCGCAACGCCGAGCTGGCCCACATCTTCACCAAGGAGGCCAAGACCTTCGGCATCAAGGTCGAGGGCCAGGTGACCTTCGACTTCGGCGAGGCGTTCCGCCGCAGCCGCTCGGTGGCCGACGGCCGGGTCAAGGGCGTCCACTACCTGATGAAGAAGAACGGCATCACCGAGTACGACGGCTGGGGCACCTTCGTCGACGACCACACCCTGCAGGTCGCGCTCAGCGGTGGCGGCTTCGACGTGGTCACCTTCGACCACTGCATCATCGCCGCCGGTGCCACCACCCGCCTGCTGCCCGGCACCAGCCTGAGCGAGCGCGTGGTGACCTACGAGGAGCAGATCCTCACCGAGCAGCTGCCGGAGAGCATCATCATCGCGGGCGCCGGCGCGATCGGCGTCGAGTTCGCGTACGTGCTGCACAACTACGGCGTGAAGGTCACCATCGTCGAGTTCCTGGACCGGATGGTGCCGCTGGAGGACGTCGAGGTCTCCACCGAACTGGCCAAGCAGTACCGCAAGTTGGGCATCGAGGTGCTCACCTCGACCCGGGTCGAGTCGATCGACGACAGCGACCCGAACGCCAAGGTCCGGGTCACCGTCACCAAGGACGGGCAGCAGCAGGTGCTGGAGGCCGACAAGGTGCTCCAGGCGATCGGCTTCGCGCCGCGGGTCAACGGCTACGGCCTGGAGAACGCCGGGGTCAAGCTCACCGACCGCAACGCCATCGCGGTGGACGGCCGCGGCCGCACCAGCGTCGAGCACATCTTCGCGATCGGCGACGTCACCGCCAAGCTGATGCTCGCGCACGCCGCCGAGGCGATGGCCGTGATCGCCGCCGAGACCATCGGCGGGGCGGAGACCATGGAGGTCGACTTCGCGATGATCCCGCGCGCCACCTACTGCCAGCCGCAGATCGCCTCCTTCGGCTACACCGAGGCCCAGGCCCGCGAGCTGGGCCACGACGTCAAGGTCGCCAAGTTCCCGTTCACCGCGAACGGCAAGGCGCACGGCCTCGGCCACCCGATCGGCTTCGTGAAGGTGATCAGCGACGCCAAGTACGGTGAGCTGCTCGGCGCCCACCTGATCGGCCCCGAGGTCACCGAGCTGCTGCCCGAGCTGACGCTGGCCCAGCAGTGGGACCTCACCGTCCACGAGGTCGCCCGCAACGTGCACGCCCACCCGACCCTGGGCGAGGCGGTCAAGGAGGCCATCCACGGCCTCGCCGGTCACATGATCAACATGTGACGACCCGGTAGCCCGATCGGGGCGCTCCCGCGCGGCGGGGGCGCCCCGTCTTCGTCAACCAGCTCCCTGACTACTGCAGTTGGGAGCGCAGCCAGCCCTTGACCTCCGGAGTGACCTCGTCGGTGAGGTCGGCGAACTCCTGGTGCTTGGTCAGGAACTCGGCCACGTACGGGCAGATCGGCACGATCCGCTTTCCGGCGGCCCGGACGTCCGTCAGGGCCGCCTGGACCAGCTGCCCGGCCAGGCCGCGGCCGGTGAAGGCCTCCTCGACCAGGGTGTGGTAGAAGACCCGCTGCCCGTCGTGGTCCAAGTACTCGGCGAATCCGGCGAGTTCGCCGTCGACCCGGATCTCGTAGCGGTGCGGCGCGTCCGCCCGGGCGACGACGGGGGTGCTGGGGGTGCTCATCGGGGTGGCCTTCCGTTCGCGGAGCCCGTAGGGGCCTTCGGTGCGGGGCCAGGGTAGCCCCGGCCCCGCGCGGTCGGCGTACCCGCTTGACCAGGGCGGCCGACCAGGGCGGCTGATCAGGGCAGCAGCAGGATGCGGCCCAGCTGGGCGCGCTCCTCCATGATCCGGTGGGCGGTGGCGGCCTCGGCGAGCGGGAGGCGGGCGTGGACGGTGGTCCGCAGCCGGCCGGTCGCGAAGTGGCCGGCGGCTTGGTCGACGTCCCGCCGGGCGAGGTCCGGCCGGGCCGCGCGCCAGGCGTTCAGGGAGTAGCCGACGGCGGTGCGCAGCCCGAACAGCCGGGCCGCCGGCACGCTGCCCGGCTCGCCGTCGGCGGAGCCGTACAGCACCACCCGGCCGAGCGGGGCCGTCAGTTCGAGGCTGCGTTGCAGGACTTCACCGCCGACCGAGTCCAGCACGACGTCCACGCCCTGCGGCGCGGCCGCCCGTACCCGCTCGGGCCAGTCGGGGGCGCGGTAGTCGACGGCGGCGTCCGCGCCGAGCGCCTTGACGAAGTCGAGCTTGTCGGCCGAGCCTGCGGTGGCGATCACGGTGCCGGCGCCGAGCAGCTTCGCCAGCTGGACGGTCAGGTGGCCGATCCCGCCGGCCGCGGCGTGCACCAGGACGGTCTCGCCCGGCGCCAGCCGGCCGGCCCGCAGGACGCCCAGGGCCACCGGTGCGGCGAGCGGCAGCATGCTGGCGTCGCCCGGGTCGAGGCCGTCGGGCACCGGGGCGAGCCAGGCGGCGTCGGCGATCGAGTACTCGGCGAAGGCGTCCAGGACGAGCCCGGCGACCCGCTGCCCGAGCAGGCCGGCGTCCACGCCGGGGCCGAGGTCCTGGACCGTCCCGACGACATCGCCGGTCAGCACGCCCGGCAGCGGCCGGTGGAACACCGATCCGGCCGGTGCCCCGCGGCGGAACCGGGTGTCCACGAAGTTCGCCCCGATCGCCTCGGCGCGCAGCAGGACCTGGCCGGGCCCCGGTTCGGGGACGTCGGCCTCCTCCGGCGTCAGGACCTCGGGGCCGCCGTACCGGTGGTAGCGGATGCGTCGCATGGTGCCCTCCCTCGACGGGCCGGCCCGCAGCGAACTGGACCGGCGGTCAACTTATCCCCGGGACCGTACTGGACCGCCGGTCCAGTTGTCCACGGGTTACCGTACGAGCCACGCGTACGAGACGAACGGGGAAGGGGCAGCCATGGCGGAGGACCGACGCGAACGCGCCGACGCGGCCCGGAACCGGCGCGCGATCCTGCGCGCCACCGAGGAACTGCTGGCCGGGCACCGGCCCGAGCAGATCTCCATGGAGCAGGTCGCCGGCGCCGCCGGAGTGGGCAAGGGCACGGTCTTCCACCGCTTCGGCAACCGGATGGGCCTGATGCTCGCGCTGATGCAGGAACGCGCCCTCGACCTGGACGAGGCCGTCCGCAACGGGCCGCCGCCGCTCGGTCCGGGCGCCCCGCCCCGGGAGCGGCTGCTCGCCTTCCTGGACGCCGTGGTCGCCGTGGTCGCCCGGAACAAGAGCCTGCTCGCCGCGCTGGGCCACGCCGTCACCACCGCCCCGCAGCCGCCCGACCAGGCCCCGCGCGGCGCCCACCCGGTCTACCAGGTCTGGCACGCCCACCTCAGCGGGCTGATCGCCGAACAGCGCCCCGACCTGGACGCCGAACTGCTGGCCCACGTCCTGCTCGGCACGATGCACAGCGACCCGATCCTGCGGCTGCTGGAACAGGGCGAGGGGCAGCGCCTCGCCGACGCCCTGCGGGTGCTCGTCACCCCGCTGCTCGACGCGCCCACGGGCTGAGCCGGGCTCTGCGGACCGGGTCGGCCACTGCCGACCGGGCCGTTCACCGGCGCCTGGGCCGTCCGCCGACTGGGCCGTCCGCTTAGTGGGCCGTCCGCCCAGTGGGCCGTCCGCCGACTGGGCCGAACGGGCGCGGGTCGGGGCGCACCCGCGCCGCCCGCCACCTAACGTTGGCCCGACGCCCCCGCCCCGTCGGCGGGGCGTCGGTGGGAACGACCGGAGGAGCGGAGAGGCCGTTGCGGGTGCGTGCCGCGGAGCCGTACGGGCCGTCACAGCCGCCGTCGGGGCCCGGCACCCAGCTGCCGGTGCTGATCCGCTACGGCCACCGGTCCTGGCTGATCCCCGTCCTGCTGCTGGCGACGGTGGTGGTGGTGGACGCCCTCACGCCCCGCACCTTCGAGTCCCTCAGCTGGCTGGCCCTGGTCCCGGTGGTCGCCGCCGGGCTGTGCGGCCCGGCGGTCACCCTGGCCTTCGCCGGGCTCGCGATCGCCGCCTATCCCGGGCTGAACAACGTCTGGGGCAAGTCCCACGGGATCGAGGACTTCCTGCTGGTGATCGCCGGCTGCGTCCTCGCCCTGCCGCTCAGCGTCTTCCGGGCCCGGGCCGCCGCCTACGTCCGCCATCTCCAGGGCGCCGCCGAGACCACCCGCCAGGTGGTGCTGCGCCCGGTGCCGCCGGGCTGGGGAGGGGTGGATTCGGCCGCCCGTTACCTGGCCGCGGACGTCGAGGCCCGGGTCGGCGGTGACTTCTACGACGTGGTGGCCGGCCCGTACGGCGCCCGGGTCATCCTCGGCGACGTCCAGGGGAAGGGCCTGCCGGCCGTATCCACCGCCGCCGCCCTGGTCGGCTGTTTCCGGGAGGCGGCCTTCCGGGAGGCGGACCTGGCGACCGTCGCCTCCCGGCTGGAGGAGCGGGTGCACCGGCAGAACCTGCTCTCCTCCCGGCTGGGCGAGGACGAGGAACGGTTCGCCACCGCCGTCGTCGTGTGGTTCCCCGACGACGCGTCGGAGCGGATCCAGCTGGTCAACTTCGGCCACGACTGCCCGCACGTGCTGGGCCCGGACGGCGTCCGGCAGCTGCCGCTGGGCAACGGTGCCCCGCTGGGCCTCGCCCCGCTGACCGGCCGGCTCCCGGAGGTCCAGCGGGTGCGGCTCGGCGCGGACGAGACCGTCCTGATCGTCACGGACGGGGTGACCGAGGCCCGGGACCGGCAGGGCGCCTTCTTCGACCTGCGCGCCCACCTGGAGAGTCTGGCCGGGTTGCCCGGGGCCGGGGAGCCGGAGCGCCTGGTGGGGGCCGTGGTGGACGCCGTCCTCCGGCACACCGGCGGCCGGCTGACGGACGACACCGCGCTGCTCGCGGTCCGGAACGGCAGCGGCGCGGCCACCGGTTGAGCCGGGGGCCGCGCCGGTCGGGGGTCGCGGAGGGTGAGCGCCGGTCGGTGGTTGCGGAGGGGGCCGCGCCGGTCAGTGGTCGCGGAGGGTGAGCGGGGCGGGGTCAGGCCCGCAGCTGGAGCACGGCCGGCCCGGGGCGCGGGATCCGGCTGATCACCGAGCCGATCAGGGTGCCGATCGACACCCCGAACACCGCCGACACGGCGGCCAGCACCGACTGCGCCCCGTTGCCGACCTCGATCTGCGCGGTGTTCAGCAGCCCGAAGGAGCCCGGCACCACGATCCAGAACGCCGGGAGGTAGAGCACCTGCCAGAGCGGGCCGCCGGGCAGCCAATGCACCACGGTGGCCGCGACGGCGGCGCTGACGGCGCCGGCCAGACCACCTATCGCGGCGCCGTGCACCGAGCCCACCACCACCTGCACGGTGACGCTGACCACGATCACCGCGACGATCCACGGGATGGCCGGGGGCGGGGTGTTCACATTGACCACGACGCCGGCCACAGCGATCGCCAGCCCCACCCCGATCGCCCACCAACTCGGCTTGGCCACCTGGACGTTGGCCAGCGCGCTGGCCGGCATCCCGATCGCGGTGGTGGCCGCGGCCACCCCGGCCAGGAACAGCGCCAGCTGCACCGCGCCGGACACCAGCCGGGCAGTCCCGGCGCTGGCGGCGCCCGCCGCGACCTCCGACAGCCCGGTGACCAGCAGTCCGCCCGGCAGCAGGATCGCCAGGGTGGCGACGATCGTGCGCAGCGGCCCCTCCAGCAGGCCGGCCCGGGCGAGCGACAGGACGAGCAGCGCCACCAGGAACCCGGCCGTGACGGGCAGCAGCGGGCGCAGCCGGGGCAGTCGGCGGGCCAGCACGGTCAGGCCCGCCACGATCACCGAACCGGCCCCGGCGGCCAGCACGTTCGCCGTCACCGGCTGGAGGAAGAGGCAGACGCCCACCCCGACCGGCAGCGCCCCGAGGTCCGCGACCCAGGCGGGCCAGCGGGCCGGCGCCCGGCGGACGCGGTCCAGCTCGTCCAGGGCCCGGGGCCCGTCCAGCTCGCCCGAGCGCAGCCGGTGCACCAGGTGGAGGACGTCCGCGGTCTGCTCGAACCGCAGCGCCGCCCCGACCGGTTGGAACCGGGTGGCGTCCGCGCTGTCGAGGGCGACGAACAGGCCGTTGGTGAGCGCGGCGACCCGTACGTCGGGGGCCCCCGACGCCCGCCCGAGCCCGCGGAGCTCCTCCTCGACCTCATGGACGGGCAGGCCCCCGCCCAGCAGGGCGTCGCCCAGTTCGAGCAGTAGGCGGCGGAGCTGGTCGGCGGGGGCCTCGTCGCCCCGGACCGATGGAGACTTGCTAGACATGGCAGGTATCGTCCCATCCCGCCCGGTTGGGTCCGAATCTGCCCCGGTCTGATCGCTTCCGGGCTCATGGTCGAGCTGTCCCGGGGTGTGGCGGGTGGGGTGCGGCGAGTGGGGTGCCGATCAGTTCACGTACACCGCCGGTGCGCCGGCCTGGCTGGTGTCGGCGAGCGGGCCGTATCCGGCCGAGAAGTAGCCGTCGGCGGGGCAGAGGCCGGAGCCGCCGCTCTTGGCGAAGTGCTCGTTGGTGAAGGTCAGGCCCTGGCCGCCGTTGTCGGCGCTGCCGGTGAAGGCGCCGCTGAGCTGGTAGGTGCAGGTGATGGTGCCGAACCAGCTGTTCAGGACGGCGGTGGCCTGGATCGGGCCGGCGCTGCCGCCGGTGAGGGTGACGGGCAGCCCGGTGCCGTCGTCGACGGAGAGGCCGTAGGGGAGGGTGTCGACCGTCAGGCTCCGCACCGAGGTCACGCCGGTGACGTTGGCGGTGCAGGAGCCGAAGGTCAGCCCGGTCATCGACTCGGTGGCGGTGCCCGGGGCGGCCGGATTGGTCAGCACCGTGGCGGACAGCCGGGAGGTGGCACAGGTGACGCCGGTGGTGCTGGTGGCGGTCGAGTAGAAGGTCGCGGAGGTGTTGGCGGTGAGCGGCGCGGCGAGCGCGTCGCCCGCCGCGACGGCGGTGCCGCCCACGCTGCCGGTGGTGAGCACCGGGCCGGCGGCGTCGGTCGGGGCGGCCTGGGCGGCCGGGGCTGCGGGGGTGGCGGAGGCGGGGGCCGCCGCGGTCAGGGCGAGCGCGGCGAGGGCGGCCAGGGCGAGCGGTGCGGTGCGGCGGGGGAGTGCGCGCATGGGAAAGCCTCTTCTTCGGTGAGGGGCGAGAAGGTGAACTTTCGCTGCTCCCGGGGATGGGGGAACGGGGAGCTGACTCCGTTCTAGGACTGTGTCGGTGCGCCGTCAAGGCGCTGCGGCAAGGTTGTTGACGTTTCGTCAGCAAGCTTGCCGGTGAAATGCCGGTGCGCTGTCAGAGTCCTGACAGCGGCGGACGGAAGACTCCGTGCCGTCGGACCGGACGAGTCCTGCGATTCCCGCGATCCGCACGGCGTCCTCGTGCCGTGCGGATCATCCGTCCCCTGAGACACACCTGATCCCACATCCCGATGGGCCGCTTCGCCGCCCTCGACCAGATCGCGGCCGCTGCCGCCTATCTCGCCGGCCCGGACTCGGGCTACCTGACGGCCTCCGAGTTCCCCGTCCACGGCGGCATCCGCGCCGCGTACACCGTCCCGGCGCACTGAGCCCCCTGGTTCAGGGCTTGCCTCCGTCGTCGTCCTCCGACCGCTCACCGCCCCGGGTGCGGTGCCGCCGCAGGTACCAGATCAGGAGGGCGACGGCGACGAGCGCGGCGATCGTGATGGCGGTGACCCGGCCGACGGTGCCCTCGACCCGGGCGTAGGCGGCCCCCGCGAAGTAGCCCAGAAGAGTGAACCCGACGCCCCAGGCGAGCCCGCCGAGGGCGTTGTAGAGCAGGAACCGGCGGTACGGCATCCGGGACATCCCGGCCAGCGAGGGCACCAGGGGCCGGAAGAAGGCGATGAACCGGCCGACGAAGACGGCGGCCGGACCGCGCCGGCGGATCAGGTCCTGCACCGAGTCGACCTGCTTGGTGTGGCGCCGCAGCGGGCGGGTGCGCAGGATCGCCGGGCCGAGGTGCCGGCCGATCTCGTAGCCGGCGGAGTCCCCGAGGACGGCCGCGCAGACCACGACCAGGACCATCCAGCCGAGCGAGACGCTGCCCTGGTGGGCGATGAAGCCGCCGACGACGGCAGCGGTCTCGCCGGGGATGAAGAAGCTGAAGAACAGCGCGTCCTCGGTGAAGACCATCCCGCCGACGACCGCGTACACGACCGGGCCGGACAGGCCGCGCAACCAGTCGGTGATCGAGTGCATCCGCCACACCCCGTCGGCGATCGGGCCCCTTTCCGCCCCAATGTAACGCTTGTCCGGATCGGGCCTCAGTCCCCGGCGGCCGGCAGCCGCCCCATCCGGTGCAGCAGGCGGACCTGGGGCGACGCGTCCCGGGCCGGCGCCCCCTCGGGGGCGGCGAAGAACCGGTGGGTCGTCTCGGCGGCGGTGGGCGTCTCCGGCAGACCGGCGTAGACGGCGTCGAGATTCGCGTCGATCCACCTGACGAGCTCGGCGTCGAGGGCGTCGTCCAGACCGAGGGCCCGTGCGAGGTCCCAGGCGTGGACGGTGCTGTCCGTGATCCGCACGGCGAGCGCCTGCCGCCCAGCCACCGGACCCAGGGGATAGTCCAGGACCCGCTCCAGAGCCCCGCGCCGACCGAACTCCCGCGCCACCTCCCCGACGGACCGGACGTAGGCCTCCAGCGGATCGGCGCCGAGCGCGTCGACGTCCCGCAGCCGAAGGAACTCCGCAGCGTCGCCACCGTGCAGCAGACGCACGTAGGCGAGGTTCCCCCGGGTCATGTGGTTGACCAACTGCCGCACGTTCCACTCCGTACACGGGGTCGGCGAGGCCCACTGCCAGGCTCGGACGCATCGCAGCCGCCGCTCGAACTCCCCACTGGACAGCAGGAACCGGTCGATGAGCCCGTCGAAGGTACTGGTCATGCACCCCAGCATGTCGGCCGCACGCCGCCGGGACCGGCGGCTATCGGACATCGACGCAGAACCCCGCCGCCCCCGCACATGGGAGGCCGACGTCACTCGACACCCGGCGTCGCCTGACCCCGGGAACCGGCCGACCGGGCACCGTACGTCCACCGGTGCCCGGCCGGCTCCTTCGGCCGAGGGGAGCCGGACGACCGGGTGCTACGCGTCGGTGTCCCAGTTGCACTTGGAGGCGAGCATCTTCTTGAGGATCGCGTCGGCAGTCCCGGTGAGTTCGGGGCGCCAGGTCTCCAGGTCCCAGGTCGGGCCGCCGAAGTGCCCGCCGTCGGGGTTGGGGTAGGAGAACTGCGCGTGGCAGAAGAGCTGTTGGTAGGTGGACTTCTGCTCGGTCTGGGTGGCGCCGGGGAACATTCGGGTGTTGGACCACACCTGCTTCCAGTCGTCCTGCACGTCGCTGGCGGCGTCGTCGTTCCCGGTGACGGTCTTGAACGCGGCGGCGGTCGGGGTGACGTGGACGGACGTCAGGCGGCTGTTGGTCCAGTTCACGTAGACCTCGGTCTTCACCACCCACTTCGTGTTGGTGGTGCCGCCGTAGCCGATGCACGCACTCTGGCAGGCCTCGAAGGCGTCGGCCTGGCCACCGCTCCACAGGAGGTACTTGCCGGACTGGAAGTCCTGGCGGACGCCGTTGTTGTCGTCGACGTTGCCGCCGACGTGTCCGGTGCCGTACTCGTCGCTGGTGGGGTAGCCGTACGTCCCCCCTTCGTACCCGTACTGCCCCCACCACCAGCCGATGTTGCCGTGCACCGCGTGCGCTCCGGTGTTGGGGGACCAGTAGACCGTGGCGTTCTGGAACTGCTGGCGGACGCCGATCCCGTCGGGGTTCTTCAGCTCGTCGGTGAGCGGGTACCCCATGTAGCCGCCCTCCCAACCGTGCTGACCCCACTCCTGGCCGATGAGGCCCCACACGGCGTGCGCCCCGGTGTTCGGGCTCCAGTAGATCGAGCCGTTGTCGAAGACCTGGCGGCGGCCGACCCCGTCGGGAAGGCCGAGTTCATCGCTGGTCGGGCAGCCGAGGGCCTGCCGCACACCGGGCGTCTGGGTGTACTCCGTCCAGATGGCGCCGTCCACCGAGTGGGAGCCGCAGAAGACCTCCGCGGACGCGGGGGTCGCCTGGACGCCCGCCAGCACGGAGGCGCCGGTCGCACATGCGGCGAGTGCGGCGAGGAGCCGGGTAGCTTTTGGCCTGTTCATGACCGGCAGTATTCCCGGACGTGGCCGGTGTCGTACACCCCGCGCGTGCGGCACTCCACCGGCGCGCACCGGTCCTGGCGCGCCGAGCGGGGCCGCCATCGGCTTCCTCGCCCCCGGCTGCGGCGGCAGGACCGCGAAACGACCGGTACGAGAAGCCACTTGGACAGCGAAAACGCAACTTCGACAACGCCCGCCGAGGCGACTACCTTCACCTGGTCTTCGGCGATCGGCCACGGTCGCACCGGAGTTCCCTCAGGCCGAGCCACCCGCGACACTCTGATCAGGGAGACACGCATGCCCCAACTCGCGCTGTACACCTTCGGCGTCCTGAAGTCGCCTCTCGCCGATCCCGCACCCCTCACGCGCGAACTCCACGACAGCGGCGAGGCCATCTACCCGAAGATCAGCCGGCACCCCGGATACCTCGCTCACGCCGAAGCGGTGGACCGCGAGCGGGGCACCCACTTCGACCTGGACTGGGGCACCTGGGGAGAGTTCACCGTACCGGCCTGGTACGACAAGGGCCGTACGGCGGAAACCGTCGCCCTGGCCGCGACCCTCTCACTCTGGACCGACCTGCACTCCGCCTTCGACGCCATCTACACCGGCCTGCACCGTGAGGCGCTGAACAGGCGCTACGACTGGTTCGAGCGGACAGCGCACCCGAATCACGTGCTCTGGTGGGTCTCCGACGGCGTGATACCCACCTGGCAGGACGGGGTTTCGACGCTGGAACACCTCCACGACCACGGCTCCTCCACGCCGCAGGCCTTCACCTTCCACCACTCGTTCGCCCCGGACGGAACTCCGGCCAGGAGCAAGGGCACCGGGCCGAAGGGCGACCAGGCGCACTGACCAGGAAGGCGCATTCCGCCCGCGGCCGATCCGTTCGTCTCGACCCCGGATCTCGGTGCCGGCACCGGCGACGGCGGCGAGGGCGTCCAGCGCGGGTGGCGAGGTGATGGAGGTCAGCGAACGCGCGGGCCCACCAGCGGTCCGCCGCTCAGGAGGGTCCCGGCCGGCCCGGCTGGTAGCGGCCGGATTCGAGCAGCCATCCGAGATGGGTGCCGGGGAGCTCGGCCAGGACCCTTGCCATCCCGTCGACGCCCGCGTCATGGTTCTCGCCCTCGTGTCGGCGGGTCTGAGCGAGGACGGTTCGTTCCAGGGTCCGGAGTTCGAGGAGACGTCGGCGGATCCGGTCGCCGACGTGGGCGATGGCGGTGGCCCGGTCGCAGCCGAGTGCCCGGGCGTGGACGGTCACGTAGTTGGTGGTGTCGCCGCAGCGCTCCTCGCGGTCGACGGAGAGGATGTCGTTGCACCAGGCGGTGACGTCGTTGGCGGCGGCGAACAGGTCCTGCCACGGCTGGGTGCGCGCGAGCCGGTCGGGTATCTCGGTGCCCGGCACCGTCTCGAACAGGTCGAGCATGTGCTCCCCGTTGGCGCGTCGGCGAAGGTCCGGGTACTCGGCGAGGGTCGGGACGTGGCCGGTGCGGCGGTTGTCGGCCTGGGTGAGGAAGGCGTCGCGGTGGCGCTCCAGGTGGTGGATGAAGCGTCCCTGCCAGTGTGTGGACATGCGGGTGGCGGTGCGGGCCCACAGGTCGGCGAGGGCCTTTTCGGTGGTCGCCTGCGGAGTCTTCTGGTCTCGCAGGACGTCCAGCAGTCCGTCGTAGACCTGGCGCACCGACTCGGCGTCGGGTGCGGTCTCGTCCTGCTGGTCGTCGAGGGCGAAGAACCACACGATCCACTGCGTGAACAGCGTGACGTCCGCGACCTTCTCGGCGGGGAACATGCGGGCGGCGACGCGGTCGAAGCGCGCGGCAGCGAGCCGGGCGCGCTGCCGCTCGTCCCCGGCGATCCCGTGGGCCGCTGCCCAGTCCAGCGTTGCGGTGGCGATGGCGTCGACCTGCGGGTGGACGGCGTCGGGCACGGGGATGGCCGCGAACACCTCGGCGATCGCCGTTCGGGTTTCCCGCTCGTCCATGGGCGGCGTCCTTCCCGGGCGCCAGGGCGCCAGGGCGCCGGTAGCAGTGCGGCGGTCGGCCGGGCATGAGTCGGTGCGTGCCCGGTGGCCCAGCGGCCGGTGGCCCAGTGGCCCGGTGCCGGGTGCCCCGGTCCAGGGGGATGACGCCGTGTCGGTACCGGCATGATCGCATGGTCGACGGTGGCGATCAGGCGCGATCGGGTGGTATCACGGAAAACGACGGCAACGCCTCGGCCCGGCAGCGAAGTTCGCGGAACCTGACGCGTGCGCGCCAGTGCGGACCATGACGGCCGCCGCCGTCAACGCCCTCAACACCCAGGGCCCCGAACACCAGCCACGCATCGACCGTGCACTGCACCACCTCGTCACCAGCCAGCGCCCCGATGGCTCGTTCCCGCCCGGCTGGAGCAGCAGCCGGTTCCACACCGTCTTCCGGGTCCTCCTCGCCGTCACCCCCCACACCCAGGGCGCAGCGAGCCCCGCGGCACAGCGCGCCGCCCGCACCATCGCCGCCCGCGCCCTGGACCTGGTGCGATCACATGAACTGGCCGACGGAGGCTGGAGCCCTCAGGACGGTGCGCCCGGTGATCCGATCAGCACCGCCTACGCTTCCTGATCTGCCTGACCCTCCAGCACGACCCCGCACCCGCCGCCCGCGCCGCCCGGTACCTGCTGGACCACCAACAACCCGACGGCGACATCCCCTCCACCCCCGACATGCTCGGCCCCCGCCCCTTCCCCTACACCGTGCCCGTCCTCGTCACCAACCCCGCCCTGCTCGCCCTGGGACACCTCACCCACCGCACCGCGCCCAGGGCGCCGGGCTCGTCCCAGCCGCGACCGGTCCGCCACCCGCCGGTCGAGGTCCGCCGCCGCCCAGTGCCCGCCGACGAGGTGGCATCGAGCGCCGCAACGGGTGTCGAGGGTCGCCCCGAGCAGTGAGCACAACGGCTGCTCGTCCGGCTCCGGCAGGTCAAGGGCGAGCGTGTGATCATCACCTGATCCGAATGGACAGGGGGTCCTTCGGGACTGCTTCCCGCGCCACTCGCCCAGGCCGTACGTGTCGGGACCGCAGTGGCCTGTGGCGACCAACGCCGGTCTCGGAGAGAGGCGTTGGTCACCCGGCGCATCATCGGCCTCCGGTCACGGGGTGGCGACGATGAGGACGCAGCCGCCGCCGCCGGCGGTCCCGTCGGTGCCGTCCTGCCCGTTGGGTTGTGCTCTCCGGCCGCCGTTGCCGCCCTGGCCGCCGGTTCCGCCGTTGCCGGTAGCGGTGCCGGCGGGGCAGGCGCTGGTGACGGCGGGGGGCAGGGTGATGGTCCCGCCGGGGCCGCCGGTCCGGCCGTCGGTCACGGAGGTGCCGCCGGTGCCGGTGTAGAGGGTGGGGGTGGCGTCCGCACCGGGGGTGGTGACCACGCAGATCGGGTCGGTGCCCTGGCGGCCGCCGGTGGCCTCGGCGAAGCCGCCTGAACCACCGGCTCCGCCTCCCTGGCCGGCCGGGCTGCCCGCGGTTCCGGCGCCGCCCGGAGGACGGTTGGCGGAGCCGTGGCCGCCGGCTCCGCCGCCACCGCCGGGGGCGAGTACCGCGAGGCCGCCGGGTCCGGTGACGGAGGCGGCCTGGCCGCCGGTGCCGCCGTCGCCGGGATTGCCGGCGGTGAAGTTGCCGCCGCCGTTGCCGCCCCTACCGCGCAGCCCGCCGGGCGTGGTGAAGGGCACGGTGACGTCCAGCACGGTGCCCGCCCGGAGCCCGGTGAACGTACAGGTCAGACCTGCCGCGGCGCCGCCGCCGGTGCCGCCCTGGCCGCTGCGGCCGTCGCCGTAGATCATGCTGGCGCCCTGACCGCCGCCACCGCCGCCGCCGCTACCCGCGGCGCCCACGGCCGTGACGGTCAGCGTGCCGGTCTGGGCCGGGACGGTGTACTGGGCGAGGCCGGGGGCGCAGACGGAGGTGGAGCCGTTGGGAGGGCAGGACAGGACGGGAGTGATCAGGACACATCCCGGCGTACCGTCGCCGAATCCGGGCACGCCGAGTCCGCCGAGCCCGCTCAGCCCGCCCGGGCCGCCGAAGCCGGCGGCGGGGCACTGGGGCGCGAAGCCGTCCGGAGAGATCGTCCCGCCGCTGCCGCCCTCCAGGCCGGGTCGCCCGGCGGTGCTGGTGGTCGGAGGGCCCGTGACGGCTGTCAGCCCGTTGCCGGACGCGGTGCAGGTCGGCGCAGTGCCGGGCTGTCCTGCGGTCGCCTCCGGTGAGCCGTCCCCGGTGCCGGCCCCGGTGCCGTCCCCGGTGCTGGGCGCGATGCCGCCCGCGCCCCCGCCGGTGCCGCCGCCGGCGCCGCCGTCGACGCCGCCGAAGTCGTCGATGCTGCCGGCGCCGCCTCCACCGCCGGCGGCGGACACGGCCAGGCCGGCAGCGGTGACGGCGGCGGCCCGGCCACCGCCGGCCGGACTCAGGACCTGCGAACTCTCCTCCAGGGCACCGGCATTGCCGCCGGCGGGCACGGTCAGCGCCAGCACCGTGCCCGGCGCCAGGCCGGTGACGGTGCAGACGATCGCGGCACCGGCTCCGCCCCCGGCGCCGAGAACCCCGCCGCCCCCGCCGCCGCCCCCGCCGATGACGGTCAACCGGACGTGCTGTGCGTTCGGCGGCACGGTGTAGGTGTAGGAGCCGGGGGTGTCGCAGACCGTCGTACCGTTCGCCACCGAGCACGGGTCGGCGGCCACGGCCACGGCTGCGGCCGCGCGGGCCGTAGCCGTGGCCGTAGTCGTGGCGGCGGCCACGGACGGCGGCAGCACCACGGCGCCACTCAGTACCAGGAGACCCGCGGACGCGAGCGCGCCCGGCAGTCGGCGCCCTCGGCCCTCGTTTCCGCCTTCTCCCGGAAATCGTCGTACCAGCACGTTGTCTCGGCCTCCCAGGTAGGTCATCGCAGGTGGGAGCGGAGCGGAGTCGAACCCGTTCGCTCACGGAAAGTGTCACCATGGGCACGCTGGGTGCGCAACGGCGGCCGGTGGCAGGTCGGGTGCCCGCCGGTGTCCCGGGCTCGAGTGCGCGGTGACTGTCGGTGACCGCTCGCGACCGGTGGGTTCTCTCTCCGCGCCCCGAATGCGTGACTCCGCGTGCCGACGGCGCTCATCGAGGAGACCCTGGAGCAGCGGCCCCGGCCCGAACCCCCGAGCGGGTCCGGGTGCCGCGCTCAAGCCGGTGCCGTCCCGGGATCGCCGGGCCGGCGGCGGCAGCGGCGGGGGCTGGAAGCGGGGGATCGGCCGACGCGTCAGGTGCCGGCCTTCCTTAGCGGAACGTAAGTTCTGTGCGGCGCTCCTTGCCGCCGCCCGGTGGCCGGCTGCACGCTCTGGGACACCCACCCGCCGTACCAGCCCCCGGAGCCGCCATGTCCCCGTCCGCCGCCGTCGCCGTCCCGTCGCAGCCGCCCGGTGGGGAGCGCGCCCGGCGGCGGCTCGCCATGGTCGGCGGGTCGCTGGGCAACCTGGTGGAGTGGTACGACTGGTTCGTCTACGCCAGCTTCGCCGTCTACTTCGCCGACGACTTCTTCCCCGGCAGCAACTCCACCGCGAAGCTGATGAACACCGCCGGCATCTTCGCGGTCGGCTTCCTGATGCGCCCGGTCGGCGGCTGGCTGCTCGGCCGGGCCGCGGACCGGCACGGCCGCAAGAGCGCCCTCACCCTGACCGTCACCATGATGTCCGCGGCCGCCGTGCTGATCGCGATCGCCCCGACGTACGGCCAGTCCGGCTACCTCGGGGCCGTCGTGCTGCTGCTCGCCCGGCTGCTCCAGGGCCTGAGCATCGGCGGCGAGTACGCGGCCAGCGCCACCTATCTGACCGAGGCGTCCGCCCCGAACCGGCGCGGGCTCGGCTCCTCGTTCCAGTACGTGTCGATGACCTGCGGCCAGCTCCTCGGTCTGGGCATCCTGATCGTCCTGCAGCACACCCTCAGCAACGCCCAACTGCACTCCTGGGGGTGGCGGTTGCCGTTCCTGCTGGGCGCCGTCCTCGCGGTGGTGGTGCTGTGGCTGCGCCGCCGGCTGCCGGAGACCGAGGCGTTCACCGCCGAGTCCGGCGGGCGGGCGGCGGCCGACGCCCGAGGCACCCTGCGCACCCTGTGGGAGCACCGGCGCCAGGCGGTGCTGGTGATGGCGCTCACCCTCGGCGGCACCGTCGCGTACTACACGTACACCACCTACCTGACCAAGTACCTGATCGGGAGCGCCGGGCTGAACAAGAACACCGCCACCCTGGTGAGCTTCACCGCGCTCGCCGTCTTCGCCGCGATCCAGCCGGCGGCGGGCCTGCTCTCCGACCGGATCGGCCGCCGCCCGCTGCTGATCACCTTCGCGCTCGGCTGCACCGTCGGCACCTACCCGCTGATGACGGCGCTCGGCTCGGCCGGCGGCTACTGGTCGGCGCTCGGGCTCTCGCTCACCGCGCTGGTCATCGTCACCGGCTACACCTCGATCAACGCGGCGGTGAAGGCGGAGCTGTTCCCGACCCGGATCCGCGCCCTGGGCGTCGCGCTGCCGTACGCCCTCGCCAACGCGCTGTTCGGCGGCACCGCCGAGTACATCGCGCTCTGGTTCAAGAACAGCGGGCACGAGTCCGGCTTCTTCTGGTACGTCTCCGGCTGCGCCCTGGTCTCGCTGGTGACCTATGTGCTGATGCCGGACACCCGCCACGCCGTGCTCAGCCCGGCGGAGGCCCCGGCGGAGGCCCCGTCGGAGACTGCGGCGGAGACCTCCGGGGAGGCCCCGGCCGCGCCCGCCGGGGCGGAGACCGTACGGTAGTGCCCTCACCGCTGGGGAGGGTTCCGTGCACATGCTGCTGGTCGAGGACGACGACCGGATGGCCCAGGCCCTCGCCACCGCGCTCACCCGGCGCGGCCACACCGTGCGCCGCGTGGTCCGTGCCGCCGAGGCACTGCGGCACGCCCGGGAGGCCGAGTTCGTGCTGCTCGACCTCGGCCTGCCCGACCTGGACGGCCTCGACCTGCTGCGCAAGCTCCGTACGGTGTGCGACCTGCCGCTGATCGTGGTCACCGCGCGCAGCGAGGAGCGGGACGTCCTCCAGGGCCTGCGGGCCGGCGCCGACGACTACGTGGTCAAGCCGTTCCGGATGGCCGAACTCATCGCCCGGATCGACACCGTGCGCCGCCGCACCTCCTCCCGGGACTCCTCGGACTCCGCGGAACCGGCCGAGGGGGAGCGGCGGGTGCGCACCGGGGACGTCGCGATCGACCTCGCCGCCCGCACGGTGACCGTCGACGGCGCGGCCGTCCGGCTCACCCGGCGCGAGTTCGACGTGCTCGCCCTGCTCGCCGCCCAGCCCGGCGACGTCCGCTCCCGCGAGGAGATCCTCGACCGGATCTGGGGCGACGCCTTCCTCGCCTCCTCGCGCTCGCTGGACGTGCACGTGGCCGGCATCCGGGCCAAGACCGGGCGGGCCGCCCTGGTGCGCACCATCCGCGGTTACGGCTACCAGCTCGGCGCCCTGGACGGCCCGTGAGGCGCCGGCTGCTGGCCGTGCTCACCGCGCTCATCGGTACGGCCGTGCTGCTGCTCGCCCTGCCGCTGGCCGACTCCTACGCCCGCGGCCGCACCGAACACCTGCTGCTGCAGCGTCGGGCCGACGCCGTACGCTTCGCCGAACTCGCCGACCGGATCCGCACCGACGCCGACCGCCGGGAGCTCGACGCCGAACTCGGCCGCTACGCCCAGCTCTACGGCGCCGCCGTGACGGTGGTGGACACCACCGGGCACACCGTCGGCCGGGCCGGGCCCGCCCCGCGCGGCACGGCCGCGCGACAGGCCGAGGAGCGCGCCCTCACCGGCCGCTCGACCGAGGCGCTGCCCACCGTCCGCCCCTGGGGGCCCGGCACCGTGGTGCTGGCCGAGCCGGTCGGACAGGACGAACGGGTCGGCGGCGCCGTGCTGTTGACCGTCCCCACCGGCGCCGCGCGCCATGACGTGCTGGTCCGCTGGGCGCTGATCGCGGCCGGCGCCGTCACCGCCTTCGGTGCCGCCGCCCTGGTCGCCGCCGGGATCGCCCGCTGGCTGCTGCGGCCGGTCGACGAACTCGACCGCGCGGTGGCCACCGTGGCGGGCGGGCGCTTCGAGCCGAGAGTCGCCGCCGACACCGGCCCGCCCGAACTGCGGCGGCTGCGGCGGCACTTCGACGGCATGGCGCAGGCCGTCGCCGAATCCCTGCGCCGCCAGCGGGACTTCGTCGCCGACGCCTCCCACCAGCTGCGCAACCCGCTGGCCACGCTGGTGCTGCAACTGGAGAACGCCGAGCCGCACGTCGGGCCGGGCCCGGGGCGGCAGGCGCACGCGCTGGCCCTGGACGAGGCGGACCGGCTCGGCGAACTGCTCGACGGACTGCTCGCGCTGGCCCGGCTGGAGGCGGCCGCCGCGCCGGTCGAGGAGCACGACGTGTCCGCGGCGGTGGCCGAACGGGTGGCCGCCTGGGGGCCGGTGTTCGAGGCGGGCGGGCTGGAGTTGACGGCCCGGGTCACGCCCGGGCTGCGTGCCCGTACCCTGCCCGACGCGGCCGGGCGGATCCTGGACGCGCTGCTGGACAACGCCGGCAAGTTCGTGCCGCCCGGGGAGCGCGTCCGGGTGACCGCCTCGGCCGGCCCGGACGGCGGCGCGGTGGTGCGGGTCCGGGACACCGGGCCCGGCGTTCCGGATGCTCAACTCCCGATGCTGCTGCGGCGGTTCGCCCGCTCGCCGGAGCACCAGAACCTGCCCGGCACCGGTCTCGGGCTGGCCATCGCGGACGAACTCGCCCGGGCCGGCGGCGGC
Source organism: Kitasatospora sp. NPDC030952 (assembly GCF_055571335.1). Lineage (NCBI taxonomy): Bacteria > Bacillati > Actinomycetota > Actinomycetes > Kitasatosporales > Streptomycetaceae > Kitasatospora > Kitasatospora sp. NPDC030952. Next base: position 63,566 of record NZ_JBVIFM010000013.1, on the reverse strand, counting down.
ACGCTGACCGTCGCCCCGACCCGGCCGCACGGGCTGACCGTCGAGTTCCGGCTGCCCGCGCCGTGAGCTCAGCGGGCTCAGCGGGCTCAGCGGGCTCAGCGGGCTCGGGGGGCTCGGGGGCTCAGGAGTCTCGGGGGCTCAGCGGGACCAGCTGCGGAGGGCGGTGGCGGTCTCCCGGACGTCGGCGCGGCCGTCCCGGATCCGGGCGGCGAGGTCGGCGGCGGCCTTCGGCCCGGCGGTGACGACCACGCCGGAGGCGCTGAGGTAGGCGGCGGCGACCACGGCGGCGAAGTGCTCGTTGCCGGACTCCAGCGCCGGGACCCGGATCAGCTGGTGCATCAGCGCGGCCGCGCGCTGGTGCGGGCCCTCGTACACCGGCACGTCCATGACCTCGTCGACGTGGCGGGCGACGGCGGCCGTGAGGGTGCCGTAGTCGACGATGTCCGGGTCGGTGGGCAGGAAGCGGTGGGCGATGTCCAGCAGCCAGGCCCGGTCGATGCGCAGGATCACGTCGCGCCCAGCGGGCGTTCGTGCCACCGGCGGGCGGGTGCCGCCGGTGCCTGCCGTTCGGATGCCTCGGGGAGCTGGAACCGGTCGTCCAGCCGGACGTTCAACCGCATGCCCCGCAGCGTAGCGAGGCGTACGGGGTGCTACCAAACGGTGCTTGGCGGTGCTTGACAGTCCTTGACGGTGCTTGACGGAGTTTGAACGTGCTTGGACGGGCTTGCAGATGCTTGAAGGTGCGTCGGGGGCCGGGCTCACTCGTGGGCGCTGATCTCCCCGCCGGCACCGAGCACGATGTAGACGCCGTTGGCGTTCAGCCCGTCGTCGTGCTGGTCGGCCTCCAGGGTGCCCATCACCGCGTTCTCGTTGCCGATGATGTCGGCGCGGTAGTGCAGCTCGCCGACCTTGGTGACCTTGGCCGTCCAGCCGCCGGCGAGCTTGAAGGTGCCCGGGCCCTGGTGCGCGCCGCCCATCCAGGCGTGGACGGTGCCGTCCATCGAGAGCACCACGAACATGTCGTTGGCGTCGACCCCGGCGTCGTGCCCGTTCGCCTCCACCGTGCCGAGGACCTGGCCGTCGTGGACGAGCTTGGCGACGTAGTGCAGGTCACCGAGCTTCTGGATCTCCACCTTGCTGCCGTCCGGCAGGGTCTGGCCGGCCGCCGGCGGCGCGCCCTTGCCGGCGCTCGCCGGCGGGGTGGTGCGGTGCGGGCTGGGCCGGCCGGCCGGGGTGCTGCTGGGGTGCGCGCTCGGGGGAGCGGCCGGTGACCCGTCGGCCGGGGCGGGCGCGGTCGTGGCGGGCGGGGCGGTGGTGGGCGTGCTGGCGGCGGTGGCGCTGAGGGTGGCGGTGGGCGTGGTGGCGGCGGTCGAACCGGAGGAGCTGCTGCAGGCGGTGGCGGCCGGGACCAGCAGCGCGGCGGTCAGCACGGTGCCGGCCAGGGTGCGGGCGCGGCGGGTGCGGCGGATCGTCGAGAGCGACATGCGGTTCTCCTGTGCCGAAGTACGGGTGAGGGCCCGCCTCTTGGCCGGCCCGGACGGGGGTCGGCGGAGCGGCGTGCACGATCGAAGTTAGTCGGGGCACTCGACGGAATGACGCCTTCCGTGTCACCGGATCGTCACGCTCTCGGCCGGTTCGCCGGTTCGCCGGTCTACCGGATAGCCCGATGCCGCCCGTCCGTGCCCCGACCCACCCGCGCCCGATCTACCGCGCCCGGAGCAGCCCGGAGCAGCCCGGAGCTACCCGTACACCGAGCGGTAGTACGCCGCCGCCCCCGGGTGCAGCGGGACGACACCGGTGGAGATCGCGAACCGGGGCTCCAGCCGGGCACCGGCCGTCACCGACCGCAGCAGGGTGGCCCATTGGCCGAAGAGGACGCCGAGCAGTCGGCGGACGGCGTCCTCCGGCACGCCCGGACGGGCCGTCAGGTAGTTGCCCACGCCGAGGGTGGTGACCGGACCGGCCAGGCCGTACGCGCCGGCGGGCAGGGTGACGGCCGTGTACACCGGGCCGTAGCGCTCCCGCAGCAGCGCGGCGACGGCGTCCAAGGGCACGAACCGCAGCGGCAGTTCGCCCGCCAGTGCGGACACCGCGGGCGTCGGCACACCGCCGGACCAGAACACCGCGTCCAGCTCCCGGGCCCGCAGCGCGGCCAGTGACTCGGCCAGCCCGAGCGAGCGTTGCTCCAGCGGCGCCCGGTCGCCGGTGAGGCCCGCCCGGCGCAGCAGCCGCCCGGCCGTGACCTGGTTCCCGGAGCCCACCGCGCCGGTGGCAACCCGGCGGCCCGCCAGGTCGGCGAGTTCGCGCACCGGCCCGTCGGCGGGGGCGAGCAGGTGCAGGTAGTTGACGTACACCCGGGCCAGCGCGGTGAGTTCGAGCGGGTGGTCGAAGGTGTCGCGCCCGAGCACCGCGTCCTCGGCGACGTCGGCGGTGGTCAGCGCGAGGTCCACCGAGCCGTCGGCGAGCTGCTGGAGGTTGTCGACGCTGGCCGCGCTGCTCACCGGGGTGAGGGTGAGGTGCCCGCCCGCCGTGACCGCCTCGGTGAAGGAGCGCCCGAAGGCGTTGTACGGCCCGCCCTCGGGCCCGGTGGCCAGCCGCAGCGACCGGCTCGGTGCCGCTCCGGCGGAGCAACCGGTTGAGCAGCCCACGGTGAGGGCCCCCGCCAGGGCGGCGCCCAGCAGGGTGCGGCGGCGCGGGGCGGTGGCGGTCATGGCGGGAAGGGTAGCCCGCCCCGCCCCCGGAGGCTCTGGGGGCGGGGGAAAGCGGACACCGCCGGGCCCTCGGTTTCGAGGGCCCGGCGGTGTCGTTGTTTCGGCGCTACGGCGTCAGGCGCGGCGGCCGCGCTTGCGGCGGGCGAGGTAGACCGCGCCGCCGCCGACGGCGAGCAGGGCTACGGCTGTGGCCGCGATCGGGCCGGTGTTGGAGTTGGCGCCGGTCTCGGCCAGCGGCGGGCCGGAGACGCTGGTGGTGGCGCCGGCGACGGTGGTGCTGCCGGTGGCGTCGGTGGAGGTGGCCGAGGTGGCCGAGCCGGCCGGGGTGGTGGCGGTGCCGCCGGTGGGCTGGTCGCTCGGGGTGTCGCCGCCGACCGGCTGGCCGGTGGCCGGGTCCAGGATCAGGGTGGCCGGCTGCGGGTTCTTGAAGTCGAACATGCCCTCGATGGAGCCGGCGTGCTCGTCGAAGGAGTAGTCGCCGATCCGGCCGGTCTTCCAGTTGTCCTCGACGAAGCGCAGGATCGAGGTCTGGTCGGTCTGGGTGTGGTCGACGAAGTTGGCCTTGGCGTACGGCGAGGCCACCAGCAGCGGCAGGCGGGGGCCGAAGCCGCAGCGGTCGGCGTAGCCGCCCCAGCCGGCGTCCTTGCCGCACTGGCCGGTGCCGCTCAGGCTGTCGTTGGCGGCGTCGCGCGAGCCGTTGACCGGCTCGGCGAACTTGTGGTCGTACCAGCCGTCCGAGTCGTCGTAGGCGATGACGACGGCGGTGGAGGCCCAGTCCTTGGACTTCTGCAGCTTGTTGATGGTGTCGACGACGAAGTGCTGCTCGTCCAGCGGGTCCGAGTAACCGGCGTGGCCGTCCTGGTAGTTGGCGGCCTTGAGGTAGCTGACGGCGGGCAGGTTGCCGTGCTGGACGGCGGCGTCGAAGTCGGTCAGGTCGTACTGGTGGTTGGCCTGGCCGTCGTGGCCGATCTCGTCCACCGTCTTGGGCGCCAGGTGCTGCGGGTTCGCCGTGGACTTGTAGTACTGGAAGGGCTCGTGGTGCGGGTTGTAGTCGGTCTGCGAGGCGCCCACGATGTTGTCGTGCGCGGCGCCGCAGGCGGCCTTGCCGTCCTTGGTGCCGGTCGGCTTGAAGCCGCCCTGGAACCAGCCCCAGCTGACGCCCTTGTCGTTGAGCAGGTCGCCGATGTTCTTGCCGGTCATGACGAGCTGGTTGTGCGCCGGGTTGGAGCAGTCGTCGTAGCCCGGGTCGGGGTCGTTGATGACGGTGCCGATGCCCTTGGCGTCCGGGGAGGCGACCACGTAGGCGTCGGTGGTCTGCTTGCCGGTCTTCGGGTCGACCGGGTAGCCGCCGTGCAGCTGGCCCGAGACCAGGTTGAGCGCGCCGGGGGTGGAGGGCCCGTAGTTGGTACCGAAGGAGTTGTCGCTCATCGCGAAGCGCTGGGCGTAGTTCCAGTAGCCGGTGACGGTGTTGCCGTCGTAGTAGTCCATCACCAGGCCGGGCGCGGTGTACATCGGGGCCTTGCAGCTCTCGACGTCGGTGTGCTCGACGAACTTGTCCATCTTGCCGCCGTCGAAGGCGAGCTGCTCGTCCTTGTAGGTGTGGTCCTGGTCGCAGGTGACGGCCTGGGAGGGCGTCAGCCGCACCGGGTTGTTCCGGTTCGGGTTCTTGTGCAGCAGGTCGTCGCTGAGGCCGTCCACCTTCGGGGTGCCGGGCTTGGCGGTGAACTTCACCTTGTCGTCGGCGGTGTTGGCCGCGTTCGGGTAGGTGCCGAAGTAGTGGTCGAAGGAGACGTTCTCCTGGAATATCACCACCAGGTGCTTGATCGGGGTGGCGGTCTGCGGGCCGTCGGCCGCGAAGGCGGCGGGCGCGGTGCCGAAGGCGGTCAGCGAGGCCGCGCCGATCAGGCCGGCACCGTAGCGGAGCCACCTGTTGCGGCTGGGAACTGCGTGCATGTCGGTTCCTCGGACGTCATCGTCATACGTGTCAGAAGTTGGGGCCGTGACGCGCGTAGCACGAGCGGCGCGGCGGCTAGACGCTAGAGCGTAGCGGTGAACACGGTTGACGAGTGCATGTGAACATGCGGTTAATCGCCGAGGGACGGAACTCTTCATCAGGGCTGCCGCCGGGCAGACAAGTCCGATGAATGGCGCTCGAATCCGGCCATTGTGGGACGACTTTCAGTGCTTTCCGGCCACATATGTCGCTTCCGTCCGGGCGGGGGCGGCGACCGGGGCGGCGCGAAACCGTGGCCGAAGTCACCGCTGGCCGGCTGCGCGCGCCGGGGTCGCGGAGTGCCGGGGGGCGGGGGCCGGGGGCCGGCGGTCAGGGAGCCCCGCCCCCGGGCTGGGCGCCGTCGACCAGCACCTCGGGAGGCGGGGCGGACGGAGGCCGGGCAGCGCCCGGAGCCCGCCGCCGCCTCGGTCAGCGCACCCCGCCGCCTCGGTCAGCGCACCCCGGGCGGCCGGCCGGCAGCTCAGGCGTAGATCGCGATCCGGGGCTCGACCGTCCCCCGGGCGGGCCCGTGGAGCGCCGTGAGCCGGTAGCTCTCGGTGAGGGTGTGGCCGGAGTGCAGGACGATCTTCGCCGGGACCAGCGCCGTGTACAGCGTGCCGGTCTGGCTGGCGAGCGGCACGGTGTGCCAACGGCCGTCCGTGCCCCGCATCTCCAGCCGGAAGTCCGAGGTGCTGAGGAAGGGGCCCCGCTGGGGCGATTCGAGCAGGATCTGCGGGGCGACGGTCTGATCCGTCGGGGTGTCGTTGCGGTAACGGAAAGTGAGCTGGTGCGGTGCGCGGTCGGTCGGCAGCGCGGAGTCGGGCAGGTCCACGAAGCGCACCGGCGCGGCGGCCGGGCCGGAGGTGGCGGCGGCGGTGGCGGGGGGCGCGGTGGCCGGGGGCGCGGAGGCCGCCTGCGCGGGCGCGCTGATCGCCGCGGCGGGCAGGACGGCGAGGGCGGCGACGGTCAGCACCAGAACCCGACGGGGGATCGTCCTGGTCGGCATGGCGCCTCCTTCGGTCGAGGGGCGGCTGGGGGCCGGTCACGCGGCGGACGGTGTCCGCGGGGCCACGGACGGTCGCCGGCCGGGCGGTTCGTACTCCACCACCTTGCACGTGCCTGGCGGATGGCGCATCCGCCGGGCACGTGCCCGCCCTCGGAGGTCAGCCCAGCGGGCGGCAGAGCAGTGCGTCCGGGACGCCGTACTCCAGCCGGCTCCAGGTGTCGGCGACGCCGGCCACGTACTCGCCGTCGGCGCACTGGCCCTTGTAGGAGCCGGGTGCCCAGTCACTGGCGGTGGACCCGCCGGCGGCGGGTCGGTTGTCGCCGCGGTCGAACCAGACGGTGCGGCCGGCGGTGGGCAGGGAGGTGGCGGCCGGGGCGCAGAGCAGGGAGGACATCGCGTTGTCGTGGACGCTGTAGCCCACCGCGAAGGTGTTGTCCGGGCACTGGAGCTTGTCGTAGCCGGAGGCCCAGTCGCCCCCGGTGACGTAGCGCTGGTCGGTGACGGTCACCCAGTCGCCGGCGCCGACGGCGGGCTGCCCCGCGTCGGTGCACAGGCCGCGGCTGCTGCCGCGGCCGAGGCCGGCCAGGCGCTGGCCGTCCGGGCAGTCGCCCTTGCGGTTGCCGGGGCTCCAGTCGGGCCGGGCCAGCATCCGGGCGGAGACGTTCTGGTCGCCGTGGTCGAGGTCGAGCATGTTCCAGCGGGTGACCGGTGCGACCTGCCCGGTGTACGAGGGTGCGTCGATCAGCTTGTGCCAGTCGGCGGCGCGCCAGTCGCCGGGGTCGTTCAGACCGAGCTGCCGGCCGGCGCTGTCGTACGAGAGCAGTGCCCAACTGTCGTTGGGCACACCGTTGTTCTGCCAGCCGACCAGCGGCCAGACGGCGAAGTCGGTGTCATTGGCGGCCAGGATGTCGGTGAAGCGGTCGAACCAGGCCTGCTCCTTGGCGTCGGTGGAGCCGCGCCCGCCGGCGCCGAACTCGCTGACCCAGACCGGGGCGGTGAAGTGCTGACCGGACCGGGTGACGAACAGCGCCTCCTGGTCCACCACCTGGGCGAGCTGCTCGGGGGTGAAGTCCTCGTAGCGCGGGTCGGAGGTGGAGCCGGGGCCGCTGCCCGCGCCGGTGTTGGCCGGGCCGGTGTAGGCGTAGAAGTGGGCGGCGTAGACCAGCTTGTCGGAGCGGATCAGGGTGTTGGAGAGGGTCGCCACCGGGGTGAGCATCGGTCGGCCGTGGGAGAACCCGGCGGCGGGGATGCCGTACCAGTTGATGCCCTCCATGATGACCAGCAGGTCCGGGTCGGTCCGCAGGATCCGGTTTCCGGCCTCCTCGAAGGCGCTGTACTCGTCGTGGGCGTCGCCCAGGCCCCAGTTGGGGTCGTCCCAGGTGTCCCGGCGGACCTCGTTGCGCAGGTCCGCGCCGACGACCCGCTTGTTCGAGGCGTAGCGGTTCGCCATGAACACCCAGTCGTCCTCCCACTGCTGGGTGCTCTGGCCGCTGTTCCAGCGCTCGTTGCCGTCCAGGCCGCAGCAGAAGCGGTAGCTGGTGGTGTGGTTGTTGAGGATGACCGCGAAGCCGTCGGCGGTCAGCGCGGCGACCACGGCGTCGTAGACCTGGAGCGGGGTCCGGCCCTTGAGCTGCGGGTTGGCGGCGACGGCGACGTCCGGCACGGTACTGGTGTCGTGGATCAGCGCGTTGGCGAACGGCAGCCGGACGGCGTTCAGGCCCAGGCCGTGGAAGCCCGCCAGGATCTGGCCGATCGGCGCCCGGTCCAGGCCGAGCGGGATGTCGTACGACACCTGGCCGGCCTGGTTGTCCGCCGGGTCGGTGGTCGAGCCGCTGCCCTCCCAAGTGCCCTGGGCGCCTGCCCAGTTGCCGGCCTTGAGCTTGAACCGGTCGCCGTTGGCGTCGACGACGTAGCGCCCGCGGGTGCTCAGCGGGCCGGTCCAGGAGGCGGCCAATCGGGCGCCGCTGAGGACCGGTGCGGTGGTGGCGGTGGCCGCTTGCGCGGGTGGGGCGGTGCTCACGAGGGCGGCCAGCAGGGCCGCCACCGCGAGCAGGCCGGTGCGGGCCTTACGGATGGGGATCACGGATGCTCCGGCGAGGGTGACAGGGGCAGGGGTTGTCGACGGTACGTCAAAACAACTGCTCAGGACGAGGGTGCGGGCGGTGCGGGCGGGTTGGGGCCCTTATGACAACGGCATTGACGTGAAACGAACCCACCGGTTTCATGGCTCGCACTTCCCCCGCCCCACCCCTGCCTCACCCCCGCCCCACCCCCACACCCCCCCACGAAGAAGGCGGTGACCCGTTGGCATCGACGGTGAAGGACGACACGGGCAACGGCCCGAGAACGGGCGCCGGCCACGGCGCCATGCAGCGGTCCATCGGCCTGCTGGACGGCGCCGTCATCGCCGCCTCCAGCACGGCCGCCACCAGCAGCATCGGCATCGGCCTGGGCCTGATGGCAGGCGTCGTCGGCCTGCACCTGCCCGCGATCATGCTGCTGGCCTTCCTGCCCGTGCTCGCCATCGCGGGCGGCTACGGGCGGCTGAACGCGGTCGACCCCGACGCCGGCAGCAGCTACCGCTGGGTCGGCCGCACCCTCAGCCCCTGGCTGGGCTTCCTCACCGGCTGGGTGAACACCGTCGGCACGGTGGTCTTCATGGCCTACACCACCACCGTCACCGGCTCCGCGGTCATCCAACTCCTCGACCAGGCCCACCTGCGCAGCGTCGCGGGCCTGCGCCTGGACGCCGACTCCACCGTCCAGTGCACCCTGCTCGGCCTGGTCGTGCTGGTCGGGGCCGCCCTCGTCGCCGTCCGCGGACTCGACCTCGCCGCCCGGCTGCAGAAGGCGCTGCTGGTCTTCGAGTACGCGGTGCTGCTCGGCTTCTGCGGCTACGGGCTGTTCGCCGGCGACCAGCCGTTCTCCCTCCAGTGGTACAACCCGTTCGACCTGCCCTCCTTCGACGCCGTGGCCCAGGGCATGGTGCTCGCGGTGTTCTGCTACTGGGGGTTCGAGTCGGTGTTCAGCGTCGGCGAGGAGGTGCGGGAGCCGCGCGACGCCTCCCGGGGCGGCTTCCTCGCCCTGGTGGTGATGATGCTGCTCTTCCTGCTCGCCGGGACGGCCTTCCAACGGGTGCTGCCGCTGGACGAGTTGGCCGACAACGGCGCCCACGGACTGACCTACTTCGGCACCACCCTGGCCCATCAGCCCCTCGCCGCACTGCCGTTGATCGCCCTGACCTTCTCCGCGGTGGCCTCACTGCAGTCCTCGGTGATCCCGACCGCGCGCGGGATGTACGCGATGGGCCGCGACGGCGTGCTCGGCCCGGTCTGGACCAGGCTGCACCCCCGGCACACCACCCCCGCCGTCGGCACCCTGCTGATCACCGGCATCGCCGTGCTGCTCGCCCTCGCCTCGATCGCCATCCCCACCGTCAACGACCTGATCTCCGCCGCCGTCAACGCGATCGGCATCATCGTCGCCCTCTACTACGCGCTCACCGCCGTCGCCGCCGCCGTCCGCTTCCGCGGGCTGCTGCGCACCGACCCCTGGCAGGGACTGCGCGCCGTGGTCGGCCCGCTGCTCGGCGCGGCCGCCCTGCTCGCCGTCGGCGGGTACCTGGCCTGGAGCTTCTACGACTCCACCGACCACTTCGAACTCGCCGCCGACAACGGCTGGTTCGAGCTGACGGTGGTGGCGATGATGATCGTCACCGGACTGCCGTCGGCGGCCTGGGCCCGCTGGCGGCGGCGCTCACCGTACTTCCTCGACCCGAGCGCCTGACCCACCCTCCCGCATGAGCACCACCGAGAACGGAGCACCACCCATGACCGAGGCCGACCTGGTCTTCACCCACGGCCCCGTCCACACCGGCGACGCCGCCCGCACCCGGGCCACCGGCCTGGCCGTGACCGGCGAACGGATCACCGCGGTCGGACACGACGAGGTCCGCGCACTGATCGGACCGCGCACCGAGGTCGTGGACCTCACCGGCAAACTGCTGCTGCCGGGTTTCCAGGACGCCCACGTCCACGCGGTCTTCGGCGGCGTCGAGGCCGCCGCCTGCGACCTCACCGGCACCGTCGGCGTGACCGAGTACCTGGAGCGGATCCGCGCCTACGCCGAGGCCAACCCGGACCAGGAGTGGATCACCGGCAGCGGCTGGTCGCTGGAGAGCTTCGACGGCGGCCTGCCCACCCGGCAGCTGATCGACTCCGTCGTCCCCGACCGCCCGGTCTACCTCACCAACCGCGACCACCACGGCGCCTGGGCCAACACCCGGGCCCTCGAACTGGCCGGCCTCACCCGCGACACCCCCGACCCGGCCGACGGCCGGATCGAACGCGAACCCGACGGCGCCCCCGCCGGCACCCTCCAGGAGGGCGCCACCGCCCTGGTCGCCCGGCTGGTGCCGCCGCCCACCGCCGCCCAGCGGCTGACCGGACTGCTCCGGGCCCAGCGACTGCTGCACTCGCTCGGCATCACCGGCTGGCAGGACGCCCTGCTCGGCGAGTTCAACGGCCAGCCGGACCCCTCGGACGCCTACCTGGCCGCCGCCCGCTCCGGCGCGCTGACCGCCCGGGTGACCGGCGCGCTCTGGTGGGACCGCGAGCGCGGCGCCGAACAGATCCCCGAACTCGTCGCCCGGCGCGCCGAGTTGAGCCACGGCCGGTTCCGGGCCGGCTCGGTGAAGATCATGCAGGACGGCATCGCGGAGAACTTCACCGCCGCCATGACCAGCCCCTACCTGGACGCCTGCGGCTGCGCCACCGCCAACTCCGGCCTCAGCTTCGTCGATCCGGCCGCCCTGCGCGGATACGTCACCGAACTCGACGCCCTCGACTTCCAGGTGCACTTCCACGCGCTCGGCGACCGGGCCGTCCGGGAGGCCCTGGACGCCGTCGAGGCCGCCCGGACGGCGAACGGCCGACGCGGCACCCGGCATCACCTCGCCCACCTCCAGGTGGTCCACCCGGACGACCTGACCCGCTTCGCCCGCCTCGGCGCGATCGCCAACATCCAGCCGCTGTGGGCCGCCCACGAGCCGCAGATGGACGAACTGACCATCCCCTTCCTCGGCCCCGAACGCGCCGCCCGGCAGTACCCCTTCGCCGCGCTCCAGCGCGCGGGCGCCACCCTGGCGGCGGGCAGCGACTGGCCGGTGAGCAGCCCGGACCCGATCGCCGGACTCCACGTGGCGGTCAACCGGATGGAACCGGGCGCCGCCGACGGCCGGGTCTTCCTGCCCGAGCAGCGCCTCGACCTGCCCTCCGCGCTCGCCGCGTACACCGCCGGCTCCGCCCACGTGAACGGCCACGACACCGCCGGCACCCTCACGGTCGGGCACCTCGCCGACCTCGTCGTGCTGGACCGCGACATCCTCACCGGCGACCCGGAGCGGATCGCCGACGCCCGGGTCCTGCGCACCTACGTGGGCGGTGCGGCCGTGTACGTCGCCGACTAGCCGGGCACCGCGCGCCCATTAGCTGCCCGACGCCGATGCGGCCCGGCTCAGTGTGCCGCTCCCGTCGCGGCTCCCGCCCCCGCCGCGAGCCGGGCCGCGGCGGCGTCGAGGAGCAGGTCGAGGGCGTACGGGTAGCCGCTGCGGCGCATGTCGGTGGTGAGCAGGTGGGCGGTGGCGGCGATGTGGGGGTGGGTGGTGGCGTCGAGACGGGCGTAGGAGGCCTGCCAGACCTGGAGGTCGGCGGTGGCCGCGGCGGCCGGGAGGGCGAGGGCGGCGGCGTCGAGGGCGGCGAAGCCGAGGCTCTGGTCGACGAAGGCGTGGTAGATGCCGACGGCCTCCGGATCGGGGAAGCCGGCCGTGCGCAGCACGCCGAGGATCCGCTCGACGGCGGCGGTCTCGTGGGTGCGGCCGGTGGTGCGGTGGGCGGCGAGCAGGGCGGCCTGGGGGTGGGCGAGGTAGGCGGAGTGGATCCGCAGGCCGATGGCGCGCAGGTCGGCGCGCCAGTCGCCGGTGGGGCGCCAGCCGGCCTGGGCGCGGCCGATGAGTTCGTCGGCGATGGCCAGCAGCAGGTCGTCGGTGCTGTGGAAGTAGCGGTAGACGGCGCTGGGGTCCGCGCCGAGGGCGGCGCCGAGCCGTCGGACGGTGAGGGCGTCGGCGCGGTGCTGTTCGACCAGTCGCAGCGCGGTGTCGACGATCAGCTCCCGGGAGAGCACGACGCCCTGCTTGGTGGGCCGCCGCCGGCGGCGCTGGGGCTCGGGGACCACGCGTTCGCTCATGCCCCGCAGGTTATGTCAGCGGTGTTGACGTCGGACAGGGGCGTGTCTTCAAACTCCCGTCGTCGGCCCGCAGGCGGGAGTTTGAAGACACGCCCCACGGGCGTGCGCCGCCGTTCGTGGCCGGCGGGCTCCGGGCGAACGTTGCTCCTGGGGCTGGTGGGTTGGAATGAATCGTGGACGGTTCTGTGCAGGCTGTGCCGAATTCCCGGGGCATTCGTAGTGCTGTTCGAGGTTCGGTCACCCTACGTGGTCGAGCAGCTTTGTCGACATGGCGCTTGTTTCGTGTCAAGAGCGTGCCCGGAGCCGGATTCCCGCTGGTGGGGCCACCCGAGAGGTGAGCATTCGTCAGGTGAGCCGTGGTGGATACGTCTGACAGGTCATCAAAGTTCCACGATCGGCCACCCGGTTGGGTGAATTCCCTTTAAGCTCACGTTAATCACGGCGGTTTCAGGCCACGCTGTGGGCTCGCTCCTGTAGGCGGGCCATTTGGGCTCTTTGGATGATGAGAGCAGGGATGAAAACAACGAATGAACTGACGAACGGCGCCGCGCGCGGCCCGGGCCGGTCACGGTCGGGTCTGCCCGGTCGCCGGGCCGTCGGCCGTGTCGCGGCGCTCGCCATCGTCGTCGGCAGCAGCTCGCTGGCAGCGGTCCCGTCGGCGGTCTCGCAGCCCGGCGACGGCACCGTCACGGTCCGGGTGATCCGGGCCGTGGACAACTCCGGCACGTGGACGCCCGCGCTGGAGCCGAACATGGCGGGCGTCAAGGTGACGCTCACCGACGACACCGGGGTCTCGATCGACGGCACCACGGCGGCGGACGGCACGGTCACCCTGTCGCCCGCCACGAGCAAGGCCACCGGCGGCAAGTACCGGGTCCAGGTGGTGAATCCGAAGCCGGGCGTGCTCTTCCCGGCCTTCGCCTCCCGCCAGGGCCTGGACGGCGCGCCGAACCAGCTCAGCTCCAACGAGGAGTTCGTCGACCTCAGCGGGGGCAAGAACGTCTCCTACACCACCGGGCTCTGGAACCCGGCGGACTACTGCCAGAAGAACGCGCCGCTGGTGACCGCCTGCCAGACGGCCACCTACCAGGGCGGCACCCAGCGCACCCTGGTGTCCTTCCCGTACGGCTCGCGCGGGCAGGAGGGCCCCGGCAAGGACGTCGTGGCGACCAACCTCGCCACCGACGCCGACACCGGCACGATCTTCGGCATCGCCTGGAACAAGGCCGACAAGCGGGTGTTCTCCGCGGCGACGGCCAAGCGCACCACCGACTACGGCCCCGGCGGGTCCGGCGGGATCTACGTCACCGACCTGGCGACGAAGAAGACGAACGTCTTCACCACCGTGCCGAACGCGGGCAGCACCGCGCACGGGCCGGGGACGGACGACGCCTTCCTCGACGTCGCCGGGAAGGAGAGTCTGGGCGGCATCAAGATCACCGACGACGGCAAGGACCTGTTCGTCGTCAACCTGAACGACCGCAAGCTCTACCGCTACGACGCCACCGCGCCGACGGCCTCGGCGCCGAAGGCCTCGTACCCGATCCCGGACCCGGGCTGCCCGTCGGCCGGCGACTGGCGGCCGTACGGCCTCGGTCTGCAGGACGGCACCGGCTTCCTCGGCGGGGTCTGCTCCGGCGAGTCCACCGGCAAGCTCACGGACGTGCGCGCGCTGGTCCTGCCGTTCGACCTCGGCACCGGGGCGTTCGGCAAGCCGGTGCTCGACCAGCCGCTGGACTACCCGCGGCAGTCCACCGTCGGCACCGGCCCGTGCGACGGCGCCGGCTGGTTCCCGTGGACCAGCACCTTCCCGTCCTCGCAGAACGGCAAGGTCTGCGGCAACACCACCATCGCGTTCCCCGAACCGGAGCTGGGCGAGATCCTGTTCGAGACCGACGGCTCGATGCTGCTGGCCTTCAAGGACCGCTTCGCCGACCGCGGCCCGGGCGCCCCGGCGCCCAACTCGGCCACCGTGATGTCCGGCGGCGACCTGAACAAGGCCTGCCCGTCGAACGGCACGTACGTGATGGACGTCAACCTCGGCTGCGGCAAGACCGTCCGCGGCGCCCGGTTCTTCGCCACCGGCTGGGACGAGGTGGGCCACCACAACTCGGTGTTCGCGGGCATCGCCCTGTCCAAGGTGGAGAGCACCGTCGCGGCCTCCGCGTTCGACCCGGACCACACCGCGGTCGGCTACGGCACCTCCTTCATGGAGCGCGCGGACGGCACCCACGACCCGAAGTTCGGCCTGCGGCTGACCCCGGCGGGCACCGGCTCGCCGTTCGGCAAGGGCGCGGCCATGGGTGACCTCGAGGTGCTCTGCGACCAGGCGCCGCTGCAGATCGGCAACCGGGTCTGGTACGACCCCGAGCGCAAGGGCATCCAGAACCCGGGCCAGACCCCGGTCAAGGGCGCCACCGTCAACCTCTACGACGAGTCGGGCAAGGTGGTCGGCACCACCAAGACCACCCCGCGCGGCGAGTACTACTTCGACGACAGCGACGTCGCCGGGGGCCTCAAGCCGCACACCAAGTACACCATCCGCATCGACAACCCGGCGGACTACGCCAAGGGCGGCCCGCTCTACCACTGGGTGCCCACGGACCACGACGTCGGCGACAACCACTTCATCGACTCCAAGGGCATCGTCCCCGCCGGCGCCAAGTTCCCCGAACGGGCGCTGACCACCGGCGGACCGGGCGAGAACGACCACACCTTCGACTTCGGCTACCGCCAGCAGGAGGGAGCGCTGAAGCTGATCAAGAACGACCAGGACGGCAAGCCGCTGGCCGGTGCCAAGTTCCAGCTGTGGCACGAGACCAACGGCACCGACGGCCTGCAGGCCACCGGGACCAAGCCGGACACGCCCGTCGGTGACCCCTGCACGACCGGCAAGGACGGCATCTGCCAGGGCGCCGGCGTGCCCGGGACGTACTACTGGCAGGAGTTGAGCCCGCCCGACGGCTACTCGGCGCCCGACAACACGGTCTTCGGACCGCTGGTGCTCACCGCCGACAACCTGGAGGACGGGGTCAGCGTCACGGCCGTCAACAAGCTGATCCCCACCCCGACGCCCACCGCGTCGGCGACGCCCACCCCGACGCCGACCCCGACCACCCCGCCGAGCACGCCGGCCCCACCGGCGCCCGCTCCCGGCGGCGAACTGCCGCACACCGGGGCGAACAGCGGGATGCCGCTGATCGCGACCGGCGCCGCGGCGCTGATCGCCCTCGGCACGGCACTGTTCGTGCTGGTGCGCCGACGCCGGGCCCAGCACCGGTAGCCGTCGCCCCCGCCGCCCCGTCCTGACGGGGTGGCACCCGGACCGGGCGGGTCCGCGGACCGCGAGGACCGCGAACCCGCCCGGTTCCCGTGCCCGACCCGCCCGGGCCGCACCCGGCCCGTACCGCCCCCGACCGCCCCCGATGACGCGCACGACCCGAACGACGGATCGGAGAACACCACCGCATGGCCCGGAAGACGAAGGCCGCCGCCGCCCGCCCGCCCCGGCGCCGCCGGCCCCACTGGCTGACGGCACTGATCGCGACCGCGGTGTGCGCCGCCGTGGCCGGGGGGTTCGTCGCGTACCAGGCCGTCTCCGCCGGGGCCACGGAACGCCCGGTCACCACCGAGGAGGCGGCCCGGCTGGCGGTGTCCCGGCTGAACCTCTACCAGGCCAGCCCGGTCGGTGTGGTGCTCACCGCCGACGAGGGCGGGGGCGTGCGGATCCGGGTCGAGGGCGTCGTGGACTACCGCACCCACCGGGGCGTGGGCCGCTACCGCTCCACCGGCGCCGGCGGCGGCGAGATGGACCACGGCCTGGTGATCTGGGACACCGGCGGCCTGGGCCTGGCCCCCGAACCGGCGGGCGACCGGAGCCCGGCCTGGGAGCAGGCCGAACGCGTGCCGCGCAGCGGCTGGTCCCCGCGCTCGTACACCGCCGACCCGCTGGACGCCGGCCTCCAACTGCTCACCCAGGTCGGCGCCGACCGCCCGGACAATCCGCTGCTGCTCGCCCAGTCCGGCGCCCGCTGGCTCGGCCAGGACCGCATCGACGGCCGCGGCTACGACCGCTTCGCCGGCCCGCGCGCCCAGGGCGCCGCACCGGACGGCAACCGCTCCCCGCTCACCTACTGGGTGGACGCCGACGGCACCCTGCGCCGGGTCACCATGCGGATGGCGGGCCTCGGCACGCCGACCACCGTGGACTTCACCGGCCGCAACCCCGACGCCAAGCTCCCCGAGGCCCCCTGGCTCACCGGCTGACGGTCACCCGGGATCAGCGGCTGACGGTCACCGGGGATCAGCGGCCTCGGGCGATCGCCAGGCCGGCCGCCCGCCCCGAGAAGATGCAGCCGCCCAGGAAGGTGCCCTCCAGGGCGTTGTAGCCGTGCACGCCCCCGCCGCCGAAGCCGGCCACCTCGCCGGCGGCGTAGAGGCCGGGGACGGGCGCGCCGTCGGCGCCGAGCACCCGGGAGTCCAGGTCGGTCTGGAGGCCGCCGAGGGTCTTCCGGGACAGGATGTTGAGCCGCACGCCGATCAGCGGGCCGTGCGCCGGGTCGAGGATCCGGTGCGGCTTGGCGACCCGGGCGATCCGGTCGGTGAGCGAGCGGCGGGCGTTGTGGATCGCCATCACCTGCACGTCCTTGCTGAACTCGTTGCCCAACTCCCGGTCGCGGGCGACGATCTGCCGCTCGATGTCGGCCGGGTCGAGCTTCGGGCCGCGGGCGATCCCGTTCATGGCGGCGACCAGCTCGGGGAGGGTCCGGGCGACGACGAAGTCCACGCCGTGCCGCTTGAACCGCTCCACCGGACCGGGGGCGCCCTTCGCCAGCCTGCTCCGCACCGCGAACTTCAGGTCACGGCCGGTCAGATCGGGGTTCTGCTCCGAGCCGGAGAGCGCGAACTCCTTCTCGATGATCGACTGGGTCAGCACGAACCACGAGTAGTCGTGGCCGGTGGCCAGGATCTGCTTCATCGCGCCGATCGAGTCGGCGCCCGGCACCCCGGACATGCCGGTCAGCCGGCGCCCCTCGGCGTCGAACCACATGGAGGAGGGGCCGGGGAGGATCCGGATCGCGTGGTCCGGCCAGACCGGGTCCCAGTTGTGGACGCCCTCGGTGTAGGCCCACATCCGGTCGCGGTTGACCACCCGGCCGCCGGCCCGCTCGGTGATGGCCAGCATCCGGCCGTCGACATGGGCGGGCACCCCGGAGATCAGGTGCTCGGGAGCCGGCCCGACCCGCTCGGTGGGCCAGTTGGCGCGCATCAGGGCGTGGTTGTGCCCGATGCCGCCGGAGGTCACCACGACCGCCGCCGCCCGCTCCTCGAACGGCCCGGTCACCGCGCGCGAGGAGCTGATCCCGCGCCCGGAGTCGTCCGGCGCCAGCACCGCACCCCGGACGCCGACCACGGTGCCGTCCTCCTCGGTCAGCAGCTCGTCCACCCGGTGCCGGAAGGCGAACCGCACCAGCCCGCTGCGCTCCGCGCGCAGCACCGGGCGCAGGAAAGCCTCCACCACGCCGGGCCCGGTGCCCCAGGTGATGTGGAAGCGCGGCACCGAGTTGCCGTGGCCGGTGGCCGAGCCGGCGCCCCGCTCGGCCCACCCCACCAGCGGCACCACCCGGTGGCCCAGCTCGCGCAGGTAGCCGCGCTTGCCGCCGGCCGCCCAGGCCAGGTAGGCCTCGGCCCACTGCCGGCCCCAGTGGTCCTCGTCGTCCAGCCGGTCGAAGCCCGCCGAGCCGAACCAGTCCTGCCGGGCCAGCTCCAGGGAGTCCTTGATCCCGGCCCGGCGCTGCTCGGGGCTGTCGACGAAGAACAGTCCGCCGAGCGACCAGAACGCCTGGCCGCCCAGGTTCCGCCGGTTCTCCTGCTCGACCACCAGCACCCGCCGGCCGGCCCTGGCCAGCTCATGGGCGGCCACCAGTCCGGCCAGGCCGGCGCCGACCACGATCACCTCAGGCTGGAACGGCATGCGGCTCTCCTCCGGGGCAGTCGCCGTCGCCTGGGTGCGACGGCCGTGGTCCCATGGTCATGGGCGGGCCGTGGGCGCCGGCACTAGGCTTGTCAGGTGGTGATGAAGAAGACTGTGCCATCGGCACAAAGCCCATCGGTAGGGGGCGCGTCGGCACCCGGTGGGGTCGAGCCCCGGTCCGACCGGTCCGGCGCGGTGGCGCTGATCCTGGCGGACCAGCCGGGCATGGTCGACGCCTTCATGACCGCGATCGCCCGGGAGATCCCCGCCTACGCCAACCTCGACGCCCGTCAGCTCGAGGAGGTCCGCTCGATCATCGTCTGGACGCTCCGCCGGGTGCTCGAACTCTGGGCCGTGGACGGCGCGTTGGGCGCCGAGGACATCCGGATGTTCCGCGGTGTCGGCGCGGTCCGGGCGCGCGACGCCCGTCCGCTGGCGGCCGTGCTGCGCGCCTACCGGGTGGCCGCGCTGGCCTTCTTCGAGCGGATCGGCGAGCGCTTCGCCGACGCCGTCACCGTGCGCGACCTCAGCGCGCTCGCCCGGGTCTGGCTGACCGTGCTCGACCAGTCCTCCGAGGCGATCTTCGACGGCTACGAGTCCACCGGGCGCAGCCTCAGCGAGGACCGCGAGCACTCCCTCCGCGGACTGCTCACCGACCTGCTGCTCGGCCGGCAGAGCCACCCCGGCACCCTGCGGGCGCGGCTGCGCGAACTCGACGCGGAGCTGCCGGCCGCCTTCGACCTGATGGTGCTCTCCCCGGCGGCCGGCGCACCGGACGCGGCGGAGCGGGCGGCCGCGCTGGTCACCGCCGCGCTGGCGGCCCGGGCCGCGGGCGAGGCGGCCGACCTCGAACTCACCACGCTGCACACCACCATGGACGGGCTCGGGGTCGCCCTGGCCAAGGCCGTCGACCCGGCCGCGCTGGACCGCCTGGCGGCCGGGCACGGACTCACCGGCGCGCTGCTCACCGGGGTCACCGCCGCCACCGCGCCGCGCGCCTACCGGATCGCCGCCCACGGCGTCCGGCACGCCTCGCCGCTGGTGTGGACCGAGCGCCGGATGCTCGACCGCGGCGACCTGGAGGTGGTGGCCCTGGTGACCGGGCACCCCGACGCCGACCCGGCCCGGGTCGCCGAGGCCGTCCTCGGCCACCTCGCGCAGGACGGGACCACCCGGCGGACGCTCGACACCGTGATCTACTCCGACGGCGCCGCCGGCGCGGCCACCCGGCTGCACCTCCACCCGCAGACCGTCCGCTACCGGCTGCGCCGCCTGGCCGCCGTCACCGGCCGGGACCCGCGGACCCCGTGGAACCGCTTCGTCTTCCAGACCGCCCTGCTGGCCGCTCCCGCCGGGAAGGCCGACGTCTTCTAGCCGACCGTCGCTCCGCCCGGGGGAGGCGGGTTCGGCCTCAGTGCGCCAGTTGTGCCCGGAGTTCCCGCTTGAGCAGCTTGCCGCTCTGGTTGCGCGGCAGTTCGGCGACGAAGACGACGCTCTTCGGCGCCTTGAACGGCGCGAGCCGGCTCCGGACGTGGGCGATCAGCTCCGCCGCCGTGGGCGCGGCGGAGCCGGGCCGCAGCACGACGAACGCGGTGACCGCCTCGATCCACTTCGGGTCGGGCGCGCCGATCACCGCGACCTCCGCCACGGCGGGGTGGCCGTAGAGGGCCTCCTCGACCTCCCGGGAGGCCACCAGCACCCCGCCGGTGTTGATGACGTCCTTGATCCGGTCGACCACGGTGAGGTACCCCTCCGGATCGGCGACCACGAGGTCCCCGGAGTGGAACCAGCCGCCCTTGAACGCCTCGGCGGTCTGCTCCGGCGCCTCCCAGTAGCCGAGGCACAACTGCGGGGAGCGGTAGACGATTTCGCCCGGGGTGCCGGGCGGCACCTCGGTACCGTCCCGGTCGACGATCCGGGTCTCGACGAACAGCACCGGGCGGCCGCAGGAGGCCGGCCGGTCCGGGTGCTCCTCCGGCCGCAGCACGGTGGCCAGCGGGCCGATCTCGGACTGGCCGAAGCAGTTGTAGAAGCCCACCCCCGGGTAGCGGGCGCGCAGCCGGTCGAGCACCGCCACCGGCATGATCGAGGCGCCGTACTGGGCCTTGCGCAGCGAGGAGAGGTCGTACCGGTCCAGGTCGGGGTGGTTGGCCAGCGGCACCCACACCGTCGGCGCGAGGAACAGCGAGCCGATCCGGTCGCTCTCGATCCGCCGGAGCAGCTCGGGGATGTCGGGCGCCTCCAGCAGCAGGACGGAGGCGCCGACCGCGAGGTAGGGGAGCAGGAAGACGTGCAGGCCGGCCGAGTGGTACAGCGGCATGCAGATCAGCGGCCGGTCGTCCGCGCGCAGGTCGAGGGCGTGGATGCTCGACAGGTACGCGTGCACCAGGGCGCGGTGGGGCATCATCGCGCCCTTCGGCCGGGAGGTGGTCCCGGAGGTGTAGAGCAGCTGGGCGAGGTCCGTGTCGGCCGCGCCGGTGCCGAGTTCGGGCACCGGGCCCTCCAGCGCGGCTTCGAGCAGCCCGGCCGGGTCGTCCCGCAGCGGCACCACGTGCTCGACGCCCAGCCCGTCCCGGACCCGTTCGACCTCCGCGGTCAGTGCCGGGTCGCCGAGCACCGCGCGGCTGCCGGACTGGCCGAGCAGGTGGCGCAACTCCTCGCCGGTGAGGGCGTGGTTGACCGGGACGTGCACCAGTCCGGCCCGGGCGCAGGCGAGGAAGGCGATCGCGTACGCGTCGGAGTTGCGCCCGTACGCGGCGACCCGGTCGCCGGGGCGCAGGCCCAGCCCGAGCAGGTGCCCGGCCGCCCGGCTGACCGCCTCGTCGAGCTGCCGGTACGTCCAGCCGCGGTCACCGAAGGTGAGCGCGGTGCGGTCGGGCGTGCGGCCGGCGCTGCGGCGCAGCAGCCCGTCGACGGTGTCGGCTCGGGGGTCCTCGATCATGCTCGCGGTCTCGCTTCCGTGGTCGGGCGGCGGGTGCAGCAGCAGCCTGCCCACTGCGGACGGCACGCACCAGGGCTCCGGGGTGTGGAGTCGGCGGGGCCGGGTAGGCGCGATGGGTGATCCCCGATCCCGGGCGGCTGCCACGGGCATCCGCCGAATGGCGTCATGACGCCTACCGTTCGTGTACGACGGCCCTGGTCCGGAGGAGAATCGACGATACGGGCGGGGAGTTCCGACCAGGAGGCCGGCCATGAAGAGCCTTGAACGCCGCTACGCGGTGACCCTGCCCGGGCCGATCGGCGGCCACGCGCCGCCGACCGTCGTGGTGGTGTACGCCACCGACGCTCTGGGGCCCGGCGGCGGGCCGGTCTGGGTGAGCCTCGACGGCGACCTCCGGGTGGAGATCACCGGCGAGGTGGCCACCGTCCTGACGGCTCCGGACCCGGCACCGGGCGGTGCCCCGCTCCACCCCTGTCTGCACGCCGTGCCGCTGCCCGACCGGGCCGTGTCGGCGTCCGACCGGGCGGGGCCGACGTCCGACCGGGCCGTGCCGACGGCGTGAGCGCGGCCGGTGCGGTTGCCCTCACTCCGACGGGGTGGCCGCCTCCGACGGGGTGGCCGCGCGGTGCGGCAGGTGCACCACCACCAGGGCCAGCCCCGCCAGGGTGACGTTGCGGATCGCCGCGTCCAGGCCGTTCCACGCCTTCGACTGCCACATGGCGAACCACTCGCCGCCGATCCCGATGAAACCGGCCCCGAAGAGCAGCAGCATCAGCAGCAGGCCGAGGCTGCTGAGCCGGCGCGCCAGCTCCGGCCGCAGCCACCAGGCGAGCGCCCCCGCCGTCAGCACCACGGCGCTCAGCGCCTCCCAGGCGATGATCGCGACGTACGCCGCGTTCTGCAGGCCCGGGGAGGTGACGGAGCGCCACATCAGGTCCCGGTCCCGGAAGGTGGTGTCCATCGCCAGCACGTGCTGGACGAACTGCTGGTTGGTGCCGAAGTCCGTGACGTTCCCGAAGACCACGAGCAGCAGGTAGAGCGCGTTCACCCCGGTGAGCACGGCCGCCGCCGCGGGTAGGGTGCCGAACGCGAGCAGACGGTCGCGGGTGGAGGGGCGCGGGCTTGCGGGGCGGGTGGTCAGCATGCGGAACAGGCTAGCGCCTGAGGAGAGTTGGCCGGCGGTGCCGACTCGCTCAGGCCGGTAGTGCGCGGGCCGGCCGGGTCTGCTCGTAGGCGTGGCCGACCCGCAGCAGGGTGGGCTCGCCGAGGGGCCGGCCGAGCAGCTGCAGGCCGATCGGCAGGCCCGCCGCGTCGAGGCCGGCCGGGACGGTGAGGGCGGGCGCTCCGGTGATGTTGGCGGGGGCGCAGAGGCGGACATAGGCGTCGGAGACGTCCTCGACCGTGCCGTCGGGCCAGCTGAGCGTCGTCTCGTCGGCCCTGACCGCGGTCATCGGGACGCTCGGGGCGGCGATCACGTCGACCTCCTCCAGCATCCGGGCCCACTCGGCGCGCATGAGCGTGCGGGCGCGCTGGGCGCGCAGGTAGTCGCCGGCGCTCATCAACTCGCTCGCCTCCAGGAGGATCCGGACGTCGTCCTGGTACAGCTCGGGGACGGCGCGCAGGCTGCCCTCGTGGTAGGCACCGGCCTCCGGCACCATCAGGCCCCAGTGGGTGGCGTGGATGTAGCGGGTCATCGGGATGTCGACCTCGACCAGCCGTGCGCCCAGGGCTTCCAACTGCCCGATGGCGTGCCGGACGGCGGCCTCCACCTGCGGATGGACGCGGTCGAAGTAGTAGGTGCGCGGCACGCCGACGCGTAGCCCCGTCAGGTCCGTTCCGGCGCCGGGCCGGTAGTGCGCGGCGGGGACGGCCAGCGAGGCGGGGTCCCGCGGATCGTGCCCGGCCAGTGCGGTCAGGACCAGGGCCGCGTCCTCGACGGTGCGGGTGAGCGGGCCGACGTGGTCCAGCGACCAGGACAGGGAGGTGACGCCGTGTCGGGGGACGAGGCCGTAGGTCGGCTTGAGGCCGACGACTCCGTTGAGCGCGGCGGGCACCCGGATCGACCCGCCGGTGTCGGTGCCCAGGGCGAAGGTCGCGGCGCCCGAGGCGACGGCGACCGCGGAGCCGCCGCTGGAGCCGCCGGCGATCCGGTCACGGTCCCAGGCGTTGCGGGTCTGCGGGGTGGTCAGGCCGAACGCGAACTCGTGGGTGTGGGTCTTGCCGAGCAGGATCGCGCCGGCCGCGCTCAGCCGCGCGGCGACCGTGCTGTCCGCCGTCGCGCGGTGGTCGGCGCGGACCCGGGAGCTGGCCGTGGTGGGCATCCCGTCGACGTCGATCAGGTCCTTGAGCGCCATCGGGATGCCGTGCAGCGGCCCCCGGTAACGGCCGTGCGCCGCTTCGTGTTCGGCCTCGGCCGCCGCCCGGCGGGCCTGCTCGGCGGTGACCGTGACGTAGGCGCCGAGGTGCGGCTCCGTCGCCTCGAGGCGTTCCAGGACGGAGTCGACCAGTTCGACGGGGGACAGTCGCCGGGCGCGGATCGCGTCCGCGGCGGCGGCGAGCGACAGTTCGTACGGCTGCCCGTACGGCTGCTCGTACGGCTGCTCGTACGGCTGGTCAGACGGCTGGTCAGACGGCGGCATGGTGCGTCTCCGGTGCGGGGTGGTAGGTGGCGGCGGGCGGGACGTCCGCGAAGTCCAGCTCGCGCAGGACCGAGACGACGCTGTGGATGTGGTTGGCGACCGCGGCGACTGTCGCGTGGCGCTCGGCTGGGAGCACGAGTCCGGCGCGGGCGGCCCAGCGGGCTGCCTCGGGTGGGGTGAGGTCGGCGGCAGGCATGGTTGGTGCTCCTTCTCGGGCGATGGTGGCGAGACCGGGGGTGGCGCGGTCGGAGGGTGGCGCGGTCCGAGGGCGACCGAGCCGGGGCAGCGTCGCTGGGTGATCAGGCGGCGGTCGGGATCTCGGCGGCGGGCTCGGCGAGCAGCCGGTAGCGGCCGTCCTCCCGGCGGACGGTGCCGGCCGTGGGCCGCGGGAAGTGGGTGCCCAGGAGCAGGGCGTCGGTGTCGGCCAGGGCGTCGAGCAGCCGGGCGCGGGTGCGGACCGCCTGGGCCGGGTCGGTGTCGACGCAGCTGCTCACCTGGGGGTGGGAGAGCTGCACGGGGTGGTGGATGCTGTCGCCGGTGATCAGCGCCCGGCGGTCGCCGCCGCGCAGTTCCACCGCGACCTGGCCCGGGGTGTGGCCCGGGGCGGGGACGAGCAGGACGCCCGGCGCGACCTCGTGCCCCTGCTCGGGCACGGCCACGGCGTCGTACTGCCCGGCGTCGCGGACGGGGTGCACGGAGTCGCGGAACATCTGGGTGCGGGCCTCGTCCAGGTCGGTGGCGGCCCAGTGGTCCCATTCGGTGCGGCTGGTGAGGTAGCGGGCGTTGGGGAAGGTGGGCGCCCAGTCCCGGCCGGTGAGGCGGGTGTTCCAGCCGACGTGGTCGGTGTGCAGGTGCGTGGTGATCACCAGGTCCACGGACTCGGGCGGGAAGCCGGCCGCCGTCAGGCGCTCCAGGAAGTCGGTGTCCAGGCCGTGCCAGGCCGGATTGGCGCGCGGTTTGGCGTTCCCGATGCCGGTGTCCACGACGATCCGCAGCCCGCCGGCCTCCACCGCGAAGCTGTGACTCGCCAGACGGGGGACGTCGGCGTCGGCGAAGTCGGGGCGCAGCCACGGCGCCTGGTCCAGTACGTCCCTGGTGGCGTCCGGCAGCAGCCAGGGGCCGGTCTGCCGGGGCAGTTCGAGCTCGTCGACGCGGTGTACGGCGATGTCGCCGAGGAGCCATCCCGTGCTGGTTGCCGGGGTTGCGGGGGTTGCGGGGGTGGCCGGGCGGGACGGTGGGGCGGTGACGCTGGTCATGGAAGCACCTCTGAGCCTTAAGGCGAATGCTTTGCGTTAAGCACTCTAAGGACCCGAGGTTCCCAAACGCAAATGTTTAGCTTTTAGGTGCGAGGGGAGGCGCGGCGCGGCCGAGCGCCGCCGCGACCAGGTGGTCGGTGTAGGCCCTGGACAGCTCCGAGGAGCGGAACAGGATCCGGTACATCAGCGGGGCGACGACGACGTCCAGCAGGGTCTCCACGTCCGGCACGGCCTCCCCCCGCCCGGCCGCGCGCACCCCGACGGCCTTCAACTGCTCGGCGGCGTAGTCGGAGCAGCGGGCCGCGTTGCCCTGCTCCGGGTCGCCCAGCAGGGCGTCCCGGATGTAGGTGCGGCCCGCCGTCGACGACATCTCCTCGGCGAACTGCACGGCCCACGCCTCCAGGTCAGCCCGCAGGCTGCCGTGGTCGGCCGGCGGGGCGTCGGGGCGCAACCGCTCGACGGCCACGTCCGACAGCAGTTCCCGCAGGTCACCCCAGCGCCGGTAGACGGTCGACGGCGTCACCCCCGCGCGGGCCGCGATCAGCGGCACGGTGAGCGCCTCCCGCCCCAGCTCCGCCCCCAGCTCACGGACGGCCTGGTGCACGGACTGCTGGACGCGGGCGCTGCGCCCGCCGGGGCGTGTGGTCACTCGGGAACTCATGCACCCAGCTTAATGCGAAGAAGTTGCGTCTGGCGGAGCGGGCAGCTGGGACACCCCGGGGGGAGGGGTGCTCAGGCTGGCGGGATCGGGCCGAGGTAGGTGCCGCCGGAGACGTCGACGGTCTGGCCGGTCACCCAGCGGCCCTGGGGGCCCGCCAGGAAACCGACGACGTCCGCGACGTCCTCGGGCTCGCCGATCCGGCCCAGCGCGGTGATCGACTCCAGTCCGGCCATCGCCACCGGGGCGCTCGTCCACTCGGAGGTCATGTCGGTGAGGATCACCCCCGGGTTGACGGTGTTGACGGTGATCCCGCGCCGGCCGAGCTCGTTGGCGAGCGGCGCGGCGAGGGCCGCCAGCGCCGTCTTGCTGACGGTGTAGCCGATCTGGAGCGGGGAGCCGATCCGGGTGGCCGCCGAGGCCACGTTCACGATCCGCCCGCCGTCCCGCAGCAGCGGCAGGGACCGTTGGATCACGAAGAGCGGCGCGCGCACGTTGATCGCCATCACCCGGTCGAACTCCTCCTCGGTGATCTGCCCGATCGAACCGGCCAGGTGGACGCCCGCGTTGTTGACCAAGATGTCCAGGCCGTCCTCGCCGTGCACCGCCAGCCCGGCGGCGAGGCCCTCGAACAGTCGGTCCAACCCGTCGCTCCCGCCGAACCGGGCCCGCACCGCGAACGCCCGGCCGCCGGCCTTGGCGATCAGCCCCACGGTCTCGGCGGCGGCCTCCTCGTCGCCGCCGTAGTGCACCGCGACCAGTGCGCCGTCGGCCGCGAGCCGCAGTGCGACCGCCCGTCCGATTCCGCGCGATCCGCCCGTCACCAGTGCCGTCCTGCCGTCCAGTTCGCCCATGCCCGCCACTTCCCTCGTGCGTCCGGTCGATGCCGCGACCGGTGCCGGGTCGTCGCGGCCCGGTGCCGGACGACCCCTCATGCATGCCCGGTGACGCGGGGCTGATGCCGCCGCCCGACTGCGGTGCCGAGCTGCGGTGCCGAGCTGCGGGGAGGTTCTGCCGGTGTTCAACTGCGGTGCGGCAGCAGTTCGTTGCCTCGGGTGCGGGCCGGTGTGGGCCGGTGCGGGCGGCGGGCGGCGGGCGGCGGCCGGCGGCCGCGGGCTGGGTGGATACCCGTACGGGTATCTGGCACGGCCCGCGCTGGACAGGGGGAACAAACTGTCGGAAGGTTCCACGGCCGCACTGCCGTCCCGACCAGACAGGAGCATGCGCGCCATGGACCAGATCACCCTTCCCGCCTTCCGGATGCCCTTCCCGGCCACCGGTGGCAATCCGCACCAGGACGAGGCGGGCTTACGCATGTGGGCCTGGGCCGAGGAGTTCGGCCTCTGTTCCTCGCCCGAGGTGCGCCGCCGGATGCTGCGCACCCAGTCCGAGCTGTGGTGCGCGCTGACCGACCCGACCGCCGAGGTGGGGCCGCTCGCGCTGCGCTGCCAGTGGACGTTCTGGGCGTTCGTCGTCGACGACGCCTTCGACGACGACGGCTGCGGCCAGGACCTCGCCCGCAGCCGAGCGGCCATCGACGAGCTGACCGGCGTCCTGATCGGCGGCCGCCGCCCCACCAGCCCGGCGGCGCTCGCCCTGGCCGACCTGTGGCGGCGCACCCGGGCCGGCCGCTCGCCGTCCTGGCACCAGACCTTCCGCGAGGACGTCACCGCCTGGCTGTGGACGTACTGGCGCGAGGCCGTGGAACGCGCCGCCGGCCACACCCCGCTCCCCGAGGACTACCTCACCCACCGCCGGCACTCGATCGGCATGGGGATGTTCCTGGACCTCTTCGAGACCCCGCCGGCCATCGACCTGCCCGACCACGTGCGCCGCCTGCCCGCACTGGTCGCCCTGCGCGGCGCGGTCGTCGACCACATCGCCCTCTACAACGACATCTGCTCGGCCCGGAAGGAGGGCGCGGCCGGCTACTACCACAACGCCGTCTTCGTGCTGCGCCACCACCAGGGCGGGACGGTCCAGGAGGCCGTCACCCGGGTCGACGACCTGCGGGCCGCCTGCGTCGAACGGGCCGTCAGCGCCGAGCGGCAACTGCCCGCGCAACTGGCCGCCGCCGGCGCCACCCAGCCGATCCGCGCCGCCGTCCAGCTCTACGCCGAGCACCACCGCTCCCTGCTGCGCGGCGACTTCGAGTACCACGCCCGCGCCGAGCGCTACCGGCCGGACCCGGAGGCGGTGCCCGTGCCGACCGGTGCGACCGGTGCGACCGGTGCGGCGGGGGCTACCGGGGTGGACGTCTTCACTCCCCGGTAGCCGGCGCGAGGCTGCGCCGAGCGGAGCGGAGGATAGATCGTGCGCCCACCGGACGCCTCCCGCGCCGTCCGGTCCCGGCCGGATCCACCCACCGCCGTCCGACCGCTGTCCGACCGCCGTCCGGCCTCCGCACGCTCGCCGTAGGTGGGCCGGTCGGCGGACGGTGGTTGAGGCGTCGTCCCAGCTCAGCGCGGGGCGAGTGGGACGGGCGCCGCCACTGGGAGCGGTGGTTCGGATGGTTCGCGGGGTGGCCACCCGCGCCCCGTCCGCATCAGCGGACCCACTCCGCACGGGCGGCCCGGAGGGATCCGACCGACAAGTGGTCGGTCCACGATGGATTCGATTGACCCGTCCGGCGGGCACGGTGAGTCTGGTCGGGCACGACGCATCCGGAAGCGGACCGCGGAGTGCATTCCCGATTCGGCATTCGATGCGATCCGAATGACTCGAATGACTCGATCGACTCGCATGAATTCGACTGAGGAGAATCCGTGTTCTCGAAGACGAAGAAGATCGTGAGCTCCCTGACCGCCGCGCTCGCCGCGGCGGCCGCCTTCACCGTGGCCGTGCCGTCCAACGCCTACGCCATCGACCACATCGAGTGCAGGGGCGGGGAGAACTACCTGAAGATCTGGTCGCACAGCGACGGCAGGAACAGCGTGGACTGCTACGCGAACGCCGGGCGGATGTCCTTCGGCAACTGGTGGGTCGACCGCATCTCCACCGGTAACAACGACCTGATCTACTACGACGCCAACGGGGACTCGGTCAAGATCCCGCGCTGGACCGACATCTCGTACCCGAACCGTCCCCCGCAGGTCAAGGACATCGAAATCCTCTGACCTTACGGGGGGCCAGCCGCTCACCCCCCCGCCGCAGGGCCGAGGCCGGCCGCGTCCAACCAGGGCGCGCCCGGCCGCTGCCGTGCCGTGGCGCCGTACGCCGTCGGGCCCTCAGGCGGAGGATCCGGCGCGGGTGCCGGTGCGGCGGAGGTGGGCGTCGATCAGGGCGTGGGTGGCTTCGGGCTGTTCGATCTGCGGGAGGTGGCCGGCCTCCGGGATGATCTCGAGCCGGCCGTTGCCGAAGGCCTCGGCGTACGCGGCGCCGTAGGCGGGTGTGACGATGCGGTCGGCGGCGCCCCAGAGCAGGAGGGCGGGTGCCTGGACGCGGCCGAGCCGGCTCAGCAGCTCGGGGTCGTGCATGTAGGGGTCGCCGGCCAGGAGGCGCATGGTCGCGGCGTTGGCCTGCCGGCGCGCGAGTTCGTCGGCGGGGAGGCCGGCGGGGTCGAGGTAGTACCGGTCCGGGTCGTGCCAGGAGTGCTCCACGAGGCCGCGGGCGTCGAGGCCGAAGTGGTCGGTGATCGGCTCCCCCTCGATCCGTACGCCGACGGCGTCGATCAGGACGAGGCCGGTGATGATGCCGGCGTCGTCCCGGACGGCCATCTCCGCGGCCGTCCAGCCCCCGAGCGAGGAGCCGATGACGAGGACGTCGCGCAGTCCGCGGTCGTGGAGGTGGTGGAGGTAGACGCGGGCGAGGTCGGCTATGCCGGTGAGCCAGGCGGGGCGGTGGGTGCCGTCCCAGCCGGGGTGCACCGGGGTGATGGTGTGGGTGTGGCCGGAGAGGTGTCGGGCGAGTCCGGCGACGGTGGCGGGGCCGCCGCCTCCGTGCAGGATGAGGACCGGCCTGCCCGCTCCGGCCTCGGTGAGGGTGAGGGGCAGGTCCGCGTACGGGGCTGTGGTGTTCGAGGTCATGCCCCCAGAGTAACTAAGGATGTTTATATAAGCTAGTTTGGATTGGCGTAGACTCGACCCATGCATGATGAGCTGCAAGAACTCGGCCGAGCGGTCAAGCAGGCCCAGTACCGTCAGCACCGGGCGCTCGACAGCGCGCTCTCGGCCGCCGGTACGACACTGGCGCAGTGGGACGCCCTGCGGGCGATCAGCCGCTCCCCCGGGGCTTCGGGGCGCGAGTTGGCCGCGGCGACGTTCCAGACCGAGCAGGCCTTCGGCACGCTCGTCGGCCGCCTCACCGCCCAGGGCCTGGTCGAGCGCCGGCCGGGACACGGCCGGCGCATCGAGCACCACCTCACGCCTGCGGGCGAGCAGCTGCTGACGGTCGGCCACCGGGTCGCCGACGAGGTGCTCGCCTCGTGCTTCGCCGCCCTGCCCGACGCGGACCGCGCGACCCTGCTCGGCCTCCTGCGGCGTCTCGCCGAGGAGCAGGACGCCTGAGGGCCGGCTCAGGCGGTGGCCCGCTGGGCGGGGCGGCGGTAGTGCTGCCCCGGGGCTCGATCGGGTATCAGCGGCGGGTTTCGACCTTCATGTCGCCGTGGGTCACCGCGCGCATCCTGTCGCCGGCGAGCAAGTCGTGCGGGAAGCCGAGTTCGATCGCGCCGGCCTCGTCCAGGCGGGCCAGTTGGGAGGCGGTGAAGTCGACCTCCAGGGCACCCAGATTGTCCTCCAGCTGCGCGAGAGTGCGGGCGCCGATGAGCGATGCCGTCACATCCGGGTTCTGCAGGGTCCAGGCCAGCCCGACCTGGGCGGCTGTGCGGCCCAGCTCCGCGGCGACCTCCTTCACGACATCAGCGATGTCCAAGTTGCGTTCGGTGAGCGCGCCGTTGGCGATATTGAAGTTCTTACGGGTCTCGTCGTCGACCGCGGTGTTCGTCGCGGTCAGGTCGTCGCGGCTGTACTTGCCGGTGAGCACCCCGCCGGCGAGTGGCGAGTACGGCACCACGCCCAACCCCATCTCGCGTGCCATCGGGATCAGGTCACGTTCCCCGGTGCGCTCGATCAGGTTGTATTCGATCTGCAGGGCGACCAGCGGCGACCAGCCGCGCAGGTCGGCGATCGCCTGCATGCGCGACACCTGCCAGGCCGGGGCGTTGGAGATCGCCACGTACAGGACCTTGCCCTGCCGGACCAGATCGTCCAGGCCACGCAGGATCTCCTCGACCGGTGTCGTGAAGTCCCACACGTGCAGGTAGAGCAGATCGATGTAGTCCGTGTTCAGCTGTCGCAGACTGGCTTCCACCGACGCGAACAGGCTCTTGCGGTGAGGGCCCCCGGAATTCGGGTCGCCGGGCCGGCGCAGCGTGGTGTATTTCGTTGCCAGCACCAGGCTTTCGCGGTTGTCGCGGGTGAATTCACCCAGCAGGCGCTCGGAGCTGCCATTGGTGTAGGTGCTGGCGGTGTCGACGAAGTTGCCGCCGCGCTCGACGTAGAGGTCGAACAGCTTGCGCGCCTCGTCCTGCTCGGCACCCCAGCCCCACTCGGTGCCGAAGGTCGCCGCGCCCAGCGCCAGCGGTGAGACCCGTAGCCCGGAGCGGCCCAGCAGCCGATAGGTGTCGAGGGTGAGCGACATCGTGTCCTCCTGTGCTTGTCATCCGTTGTCGAGAACAAGTCTGTGACCGCCGCGAGCCGGGGATAAGGGAAAGAAGTTCCTGGGAACACCAGTCCTACCCTGGCTGTTGGATCGAACATGACGACCCGCACCGTGGACACGACGAAGGAGCTGGCCGCGTTCCTGCGGACCCGGCGCGAGCGCCTGGACCCGAAGGACTTCGGCCTGGCGTCGCGTCAGCAGCCCCGGCGGACCCCGGGACTGCGTCGTGAAGAGGTCGCCGAACTGGCCGGGGTCAGCATCGACTACATCGTGCGGCTGGAACAGGCCCGGGGACTGCGGCCCTCGGTGAACGTGGTGGAGGCATTGGCCCGGGCGCTGCGCCTGGCCCCCGACGAACGCGCCTACCTCTTCGACCTGGCCCAGCAGCGCCCGCGCAACGCCGACAAGCCCGCCACCACCGCAGCGCCCCCGCTGGCCCGGCTGGTCGCCGACCTGTCGCCGCTGCCGGCCCTGCTGATGAACCACCGTTACGACATCCTGGCCTGGAACGGCGAAATGGCGAGGCTGTTGCTGGATTTCGACACCCTGCCGCCGTCGCAACGCAATGCCATGTGGCTGTGCCTGGTGCACCCGGAAATACGCGAGTTCTATGTCGACCGCGAGCGCGTCGTGCGGGAGGGAATCGCCCATCTTCGCGCAGCGTGGGCCGCACACCCGGAGGACCAGGCGTTGACCGACCTCATCACCGAATGCACCACCGGTAACGAGGAATTCGCGCGTTTGTGGGCCGAGCGGGACGTGAAGGTCAACGGCCGCGGGCACAAGGTGATGCGGCATCCGGACGCAGGTGTGATCGCCGTGGACTTCGAAGTACTCATGCCACTCCAAGATCCGGACCAGCGGTTGATGATCTGCCGCGCCGCGGACGATGAGAGCCGGTCGGCACTGAACCGGTTGTGCTCACGGTGACGTCGAGCCCTCGGCTGTCCGTGGCGACGCCGAGGCCAGGTTGCGCGTCGCCTCGGCGGTGCGGCCGGGAGCGCGGTCCCTCCGTGGTCGGAGTGTTGCCGGGCTGTTGCAGGGGGAGTGGCGTGGGTCACGGTGGGGCGGGGTGGTTCGTGGTCGGATGGCCGGATGGGTGACTTCGAGAGGGCCGGGGCGTCGCGGGTGCGGCGGGGGGTGGCCGGGGTGGCGGCCGGGATGCTGCTGGTGGGGTGCGGGAGCCAGGTGGTGGGGGCGGCCGGGGGGCCTTCGGCGTCCGGGAGTGCCGGGCCGTGCGGGGTGGTGTCGGCCTCGCCGACGGCGGTGGCGGAGGACGGGGTGCGGATCACGGCGGTGAACCAGGCGTGCGCCGCGTACGAGGTGACCAACGGGGGTGGCGAGGAGTCGGACATCACGGTGGTGTTCAGCCGGACCGGGGCGTCCGGGGGCGCGATGGAGAACGTGACCAGGACGGTGGAGGGGCTGGCGCCGGGGGCGACCGAGCAGGGGCGGGTCGAACTGGACCGGACCGCCCCGGGGTTGAAGGTCCTCAAGGTGCGCCGCGTGCCGAGCGCCGAGGCGTCGCGGGCGGGCGGTCCGTGCCCGGCCTCCGGGGTGCGGGTGAGCGTGGACGACGGGGACGCGGCGATGGGGCTGCGGGTGGTCGGGCTGCACCTGCGCAACTGCGGGACGGCCACGGTGACCGTCAACGGCTACCCGGAGCTGCAACTGCTCGACCTGGCGCACCAACCGGTGGACGGGGTGCGGATCCTGCGCGGCGGTGCCCAGATCGCGAGCGGGACCGGCGCGGACGAGCCGCCGCGGGCGATCGCGCTGGAGCCGGGGGAGGGCGCCCGCAGCTCGCTGGTGTGGCGCAACACCAGCGAGGCGGGAGCGGGCGACCCGGTGAACGCCCCGTACGTCCGGGTGCGCGTCGCGCCGGGGGCCGCGCCCGTGATGGTCGTTCCGGAACTGGACCTGGGCACCACCGGGCGGCTGGGGGTCGGCGCCTGGGTCGGGGACGACGGGCAGCCGCCGGTGACCAGGCCTCCGGTGGGTTGATCGGCCCACCGGAGGGGTGATCGGCCCACCGGAGGGTGATCAGCCCACCGGCGCGAGGTCGATGATCACCTTGCCGGGGAAGTCCGTCACCTCCGCCGCGATGTCCGTGATCTGCCGGGGGAAGGCCGCCAGGCCGATCCGGTGGGAGGTCAGCTTCTCCAGCGGGAAGGCGTGCGGGTGTCGCGCGCGCAGCCGGAAGCCCTCCTCGTAGTCCTCGCGGTGGCAGCCGTAGGCGCCCGCGATGCGCAGCCGCTTGCCGTGGTGCTCGACCGGCTCGATCAGTTCCCGGCGGCGGATGGTGTCGACGTCGGCCCGGCCGGGCGGGAAGGTGTCGCCCTTGCGGGTGCCGCCGTACACGAGCAGGACGGCGCCGTCGGCGGCCAGGTCGGCGGCGGTGTCCAGGAGTTCGGTGGTGGCGATGGTGGGGGCGACGATCACGAGGTCGAACCGCCCCCGGTGCCGCTCGGCCCGGGCGTCGGTGAGCGGGTGGATCTCGTCCTCGGCGAGCAGGCCCTGCTGCTGGGCGAAGGCGCGGCGGGCCTCGCCGCGGTTGAAGACGGCGAGTGAGGCGGCGCCCAGGTGCCGGGCGTACAGGGCGAAGGTCAGCCCGGCGCAGCCGGCGCCGAGGACCGCGACGCGTCGCCCCCGGAGGTCGGCGAGGTCGGTCAGTTGGAGGAGCTTGCGCAGCGCGTGCACGATGCAGGCGAAGGGCTCGGGCATCCAGACGTCCGCCCGGATGTCCGCCTCGGGGACGCGCACCACGGCCTGGTCCAGCTGGGCCTCGGTGCCGTGGACGAAGACGTACTCGGCGAAGCCGGTGGTGCGGGTGGGGGTGATGTTGGGGTTGAGGGTGACGAGTTCGCCCTCCCGGAAGCCGGTGCGGGCGCCGGCGAAGGCGACGGTGCCGACGAGTTCGTGGCCGAAGAGCGGGCCGCGGTCCTCCGGGACGTCGCGCGAGCCGAGGATCTCCTTGGCGTCGGCGCGGCAGATCCCCAGGTGGCTGGGCTTGATGAGGACGGTGTCGGCGCGCAGCGCGTCGTGCGGGAAGGGACGGGCGCCGAGGCTCACCACGCCGTCCCGGAGGGTGGTCGTGACGTACTCGGCCGGGAGGTTCGGCACTTCGGCTCCTCAGGGGTGCGAGGCGGATGCGTGGAGGGTGCGGGCGCGGTGGAGGTCCTGGGCGAGGCGGGCGGGGTCGCCGTCGCGGTAGTCGTTCTCCAGGACCAGCGCCTCGGGGGTGAACCCGTGCGCGGCGAGGGCGGCGAGCGCCTCCCGGACGGGGCCCTCCCCGTCGCCGAGGAGGCCCTGGGTGACGCTGCCGCCGGTGCCGTCCTTGAGGTGCACCTGGGGCGCGAGCCAGGGGTGGACGGCCTCGATCAGGGCCACCGCGTCGACCCCGGCGACCCGGGGGTTGTAGGTGTCCAGCAGCAGCCGGAAGCCGTCCGCCGCGACCCGCTCGACCAGGTCGCGGGCGCGTGGCGGGTCGAGGTCGTTCTCGTTGGCCAGCAGCAGTCCGCGGGCCCCGGCCTCCGCCGTCGCCCAGGCCAGTACGGTGGCCGTCCGCGCCAGCTCCGGGCGGTCGGTGATGGCGCTGCGGCGGAAACTCGGCACGAAGGCCAGCGGTGCGCCGAGGGCCTGGGCGGCGTCCAGCACCCGGATCAGCACGCGGCGGGCCCGCAGCGCGTCCTGACTGCCGGTCGGGGCGTGCAGCCCGATGTCGTTGAGGGCGTTGCCGGCCACGGCGAGCGGACGCACCCCGTGGCGGGCGCAGGCGTCCAGGATCCGTTCGAGGGTGCCCGGCGCGTCGAGCCACGGCCCCCGGCCGGGGCCGCCGAGGTCGAGCTGGAGGCCGTCGGCCCCCGCCCGGTGGGCCAGTTCGACGGCGTCGACGGGGCCTCCGGGCAGCCGCCAGCCGGCCGGTCCGAACAGCGGGGCGGCGGTCACGAGCCGGCGCCGGCGGGGACGGGGCGGCTCTGGGAGACCGGCAGCCGCTCGCTCACCGGGGACCAGCCGCCCTCGGCGTCGACCACCAGGTGGGCGCCGTGCAGTCCGGCCCCGGCCGTCGCGGCCAGCTCCCGGGCGAGCGGGGCGAAGCTCGCCGGGCGCATGTAGGCGCTGTAGTCGAAGCCGTCGGGGCGCCGGCGTCGGATGCCGGGGGTGTCGACCATGCCGGCGGGCAGGGCCTGGACGATCCGCAGGGCCTCGGTGCCGGGCGCCCCGGGGCGCTCCTCCTGGGCGACGGAGTCGAGCAGGGCCGCGGCGGCGGCCTTGGTGGCGGCGTAGCCGGAGCGCCCCGGGCCGGCGTTGTAGACCACCTCGGAGGAGACCCCGAGGAAGACCCCGGGGCGGTCGGTGCGGCGCAGCGCGGGGACGGTCCAGGAGAGGGTCAGCCACAGGCCGTTGAGGTTGACGTCGAGCTGGCGGCGCCACTCGGCCTCGGTGCACTCCCGGAAGAGGGTCCGCCGGTCGCCGTAGTGGACCGCCGAGTAGCAGACGGCGTGCAGCGGTTCGGCGGCGGCGAGCGAGAGGTGCTCGGCGACCCGGTCGGGGTCGGTGAGGTCGGTGGCCGCCCAGCGCAGCCGCTCGGCCCCGGGCCCGGCGGGCCGGGAGCGGCTGAGCACCGTGACGTCGAGCCCCTCGGCGGCCCAGGCGTCGGCGACGCCCCGGCCGATGCCGGTGGACCCGCCGACCACCAGGGCGCGGCGGCGGTTGCGGTCAGGTGCGGTCACGAGGTCTCCAGGGGTGTGGGCGGCGCCGGGGCGAAGCGCACCGCGAGTTTGACGAGCCGGCGCCCGGCGACGGCGCGCCCGCCGCCGGCGGCCAGGCCGGTCATGATCCGGGCGGCCTCGGCGGGGTCGACGACATGGGTCACCAGGTCGCGGTAGCTCTCCGGTCGGTGGCACAACTCGGCCGCCGCCTCGGCGAGGTGGTGGTTGCCGACGCCGCGCTGGCCGGTCAGCCGGACCGGCCGGCCGTCGGCGGTGCGCGCGGTGGTGAAGGCGTACGGGACGGGCTGCCCGGCGCAGTTGGCGGCCCGGACGGCGGCCAGGTCGACGCCGGGCAGGTCGGGACTGGCGGCGCCGGGCGGGAGGCCGCCGAACAGGCTGACGGTCAGCTCGCCGGTCAGCTCGCCGGTCGGTTCGGCGGTCGGTTCGGCGGTCGGTGCACCGGTCGGGTCGCCGGTCGGGTCGCCGGTCCTCAGCCGCAGGGCGGCGGCGAGCGCGTCCAAGCTGGCGTCGCGCGGCGTGGCGAGCAGGGCCGCGATCGGCCCGGGGAGCGCCGGGGGCGCCGCGCCGAGCGTCAACTCGACGCCGGGGACCGCCTGTTGGGTGCTCCAGGCGAGCCCGGCCGGGGTGTGGTGGACGAGCACGACGCGGAGGTCTGCGCCGAGCCGCTGCCGGGCGGCCCGGACGGCGAGCTGCCCGATCGTCCCGTCGCCGTGGACCACCAGGGTGCGCGGGCGGGCGGTGGCCAGCAGGTCGAGGGCGTAGCGGACGGCGGCCAGCGGCTCGATCAGGGCGCCGAGCACCGGGTCGGGTGACCGCTCCAGCGGCACCACCAGACCGCCCCGAACGGCTGTCGCGGGGATCAGGGTGCGCTCCTGCAGCAGGCCGTCGACGGTGTGCCCGAGCAGGAAGGACGAGTCGGACCGGTGGGTCGGGTTGACCACCACGGGGGTGCCCGGGCGGCGCAGGGCGGCCGGGACGCCCGGACCGGCGGCGACCACCCGGGCGATGCCCTCGTGGCCGATCACCGGCGCCGGGTCGTCGCGCAGCCCGCGCAGCATCTGGATGTCGGTGCCGCACAGGCCGGCGACCTGGGTGGCGACCAGCAGTTCGCCGGGCGCGGGCCGCTGGGTGGGGCGCAGGCGCAGCCGTACGCCGCCCGGTTCGCGGACCAGTGCCCGGTGGCTGGGCGTCCGGTCGGTGGGGGGCCGGTCGGCGGGCGTCCGGTCGGTGCGGGTCTGCTCGGTGCGCGTCCGGTCGGCGGGGGTGGGCTCGGCCGCCGTCATGCCGGGACTCCGGCGCTGGCCGCGATCCCCGCCCCGGCGAGGCTGTCGGCCTCGCCGGGGCCGGTGACGGTGATCCGCCGCTCCAGCCAGTCGGGGGTGCGCTCGCTGGTCAGGTAGAGGCCCTCGCGGGTGAGGTGGCCCATCAGGGCGCGGCGGTAGTGGTGGCCGAGGCCGTGGACGACGCCGCCGGTGAGCACCACCTCGTCCAGCTCGGGGTCCAGGCAGAGCGCGGTGCGCAGCACGCCGGCGAGCGGGGCGGTCACGGCGTCGAGCAGTTCGGCGGCGAGCCCGTCCCCGGCTCGACCGGCGCGCTCGTCCGGGTCCGCGTGCTGCTCCGGGGCGACGTGCTGGTCCGGGCCGGCCTCCTCGTCCAGGGCCTGGCGCAGCGCCGTCTCGAAGCCCGTGCCGCCGGCCGTCAGCCGGCCGAGCCGGGAGGTCGCCCAGCGGGTCGGCTCCCGGCGGGCGAGGGCGTCGGCCATCCGGGCGATGCCGGGGCCGGAGGCGTAGGCGGCGAGGTGGCCGGGCCGGCCGCAGTCGCAGTCCAGCTCGATCGGGCGCCCGGCCAGTTCGGCGTGGACCGGCAGGTGGCCGATCTCGCCCTGGAGTCCGCAGCCGTCCACCGGGATCCGGCGTTGCCGCTGGTCGATCACCCGGCAGGCGATGCCCGAACTGACGGTGGCCAGCAGTACCTTGCGGTGGGCGCCGCGGTCGGCGGATGCGGCGGCGTGCAGCAGGGCGGCGGTGACGTCGTTGACGATGTGCCAGCGGACGTCGGCCCGGCGGGCGGTGAGGGCCGCCCGGAGGTCGTACGGCTCGCTGTGCTCGCCCCAGAGCGGGGCGGAGGCGTAGACCAGGCCGGAGCGGTGGTCGAGCGCGGCTCCGAAGGAGAGGCCGACGACGGGCTCGGGGGTGTGCGGCACGGCCTCGCACAGCTGCCGGACCATCATCTCCTGGAGTTCGGCGACGCCGGCCGCGGGGAAGCGCCGGAAGCTGGGGGAGGGGTGCGAGGTGCGGGCCCGCAGCTCCCCGTGGCGCAGCCAGGTGGCCCGGCGGATGTGGGTGCCGCCGACGTCGAAGACGGTGATGCCCTCGGGGGCGGCGGCGTCCGTGCTCATACCGCCGCGCCGACGAGTTCGGCCCGCGCGCCCGCCGTCCAGGAGCCGATGAACTCCAGCGCCCGGCCGAGTTCGTCCGGGGTGAGGTCGTTGGCGAAGACGACGGCACCGATGCCCCGGGTGAGTGGGACGCGCTGGAGGCCGTCGCGGTGCTTGACCGCGTCGGCGAGCGCCTCCTCCAGCAGCCCCTGGGTGAAGACCGGGTGGGCGATGGGCAGTTGGAAGCCCTGGAGGAGTCTCAGCGCTCGGTCGGTGTCGTGTGCGGAGAGGTGTCCGCGCAGGTGGGCGAGGGCGAGGCAGATGGCCATGTCGACGGCGACGGCCTCGCCGTGCAGCAGTGGCGGGTCGGCGCGCAGCTCCAGGGAGGGGCTGAAGGTGTGGCCGTAGTCGACGGAACGTTCCAGCACCTGCTCCCACAGGTTGGGTTCCAGTTCGTCGAGCATGCCGGAGATGGCCCGGGACATCACCTCGCTGACGGCCGAGCCGCAGCCGGCCAGGGTGTCGGGGGTGATGGCGCCGACGGTGGCCTCCAGCAGGTCGAACAGGACGGCGTCCTTGACCAGGGCCATCTTGATCACCTCGGCGATGCCGTTGGCGACGTGCCGGGGGTCGATGGTGCGCAGGAAGTGCGGGTCGATCAGGGCGAGTTCGGGCGCGAAGTAGGCGCCCAGGCGGTTCTTGTGGTGGCCGTGGTTGACGCCGGTCTTCACACCGATGCCGGCGTCGATCTGGCCGACCAGGGTGGTGGGGACGCGCAGGTAGGGCACGCCACGGCGGTACATGCTCGCCGCGAAGCCCACGATGTCCAGGACCACGCCGCCGCCGACGGCGACGACCTTCTCGGTGCGGCGCAGGATGCCCATCCGGGACATCGCCTCGGTGACCAGTACGGCCTGCTCCAGGGACTTCGCGTCCTCGTCGCCCTGGAC
This sequence comes from Kitasatospora sp. NPDC030952, assembly GCF_055571335.1. Lineage (NCBI taxonomy): Bacteria > Bacillati > Actinomycetota > Actinomycetes > Kitasatosporales > Streptomycetaceae > Kitasatospora > Kitasatospora sp. NPDC030952. The sequence continues at coordinate 24,427 of NZ_JBVIFM010000013.1, read as the reverse complement.
GACCTGCCGGGTCGCGTCGATCTGCCAGTGGTCGAAGTACCGGGCGAAGCGCTCGCGGTAGAGGGTGTCGACGACGGAGTCGATGGCGAGCAGGCAGCGGACCGGGCGGCCCTGGCCGCCGCCGACGGCGCGGGCGAGGGCGGGGTTCTCGGGGTCGAGCAGCCCGCGCACCATGCTGACGGTGTAGGCGACGGGTTGGTCCGCGCGGACGTTCCAGTGCAGGCCGGGCGGCTTGGGGAGATCGGCGACCGGGTTCAGGCCGGTCGGGCGGGGAAGTGCGGTACCAGACATGACGAAACCTCCGTGAGCGTGCTCGAGCGGGGGAGTGTGCGGCATCGCCGTGGCCGGCGGGTGGCCCGGACGCCCGTCCGGGCGCGCCGCGGCGGCGCGGGGCAGGCGGGGGCCGGTGGGGTCGCTGCGGTCCGTGCGGGGCCGCGGCGGGGGGACGTGTCGGCCGGTCCGCCTGGTGGGATCGAACGCTAGTGCGCCATCCGTATGCATCGCAACGTGACAGCAGTCACATTGGATGCATTCAAATGCATATTTCTTGGCGGTTACCTGGCATGGACCCGCGTTGCGGGCGTGTGAACGGGCGTGAAGCGGCCCCGGTCGCGGATGGTGGACCGCGGCCGGGGCCGGTTCGGGGCGGCAGTGCTCAGTCCATCGGGACCGCGGGCGCGTAGCGCAGCCGGGCGACGAGCGAGGCGGTGGAGTCGTTCAGGGCGGCGGAGTCGAGGGCCTCGGCCAGCGCCTTGCGCAGGGTCTGCTCGGCGACCCCGGCCAGCCGCCGGCCGGCCTCGGTGACCTGCACGTCCACCCCGCGCTTGTCGTCCACGGCGCTGCGCCGCACCACCCACTCGGCGTCCTCCAGGCGGGCGGTCATCCGGCTGACCGCGGGCTGGTTGGCGCCGAGCGCCTTGACCAGGTCCGACATCCGCAGCGTGCCGTCCCGCTGCTCGGTGAGCGAGAGCAGGAGCAGCAGCTCGTTCATGGAGACCCCGTGGCCGCGGGTCAGTCGCCTGCCCGCGGTCGCGTTGACCTGCTCCATCAGCCGGGTGAGCTGCCGCCAGATGGCGATCTCGTCCCGTCCGCTCCCCGGTCCCCAAGTCTCCATATGACGCGGCCCCTCACTGAGTCCTTCGAGTCCTTCGAAACGTTGCGCGTGTCCGTTCGCCCTGTTGCCCAGCGTAACTCTTTGCGGCAGTTGACCACCCGGGCAGGTTCGTCCATTATCTCTATGCAATCGCATACATCATCCTCGCCGCCTTCCTCCTCCCCATTGCTTCCCTACGAAAGGCTTGGGCCGCCATGCCACTGCCCCTCCTGGCCCTGATGCTCGGAGTGTTCTGCGTCGGCACCGCCGAGGTCGTCATCGCGGGCATCCTGCCCGAGATGTCCGCCGACCTGGACGTGACCATCCCGACGGCCGGTCTGCTGGTCACCGGCTACGCGCTGGGGGTGACCATCGGGGGTCCGATCATCACGCTGCTGACCACCAAGTGGTCCCGCAAGGGCCTGCTGCTCGGTCTCATGGGCGTCTTCATCCTCGGCAACGTCATCGCCGTACTCGCCCCCAACTACCCGACGCTGATGGGTGCGCGGATCTTCACCTCGCTCAGCCACGGCACCTTCGCGGCCGTCGCCTGGCACGTCGCCGCGCTGATGTCCCCGCCGGACAAGCAGGCCACCGCCATGGCCAAGATCGCGCTCGGCTTCAACTTCGCCAATGTGCTCGGCTCTCCGATCGGCACCTTCATCGGACAGCACTTCGGCTGGCGCGCCACCTTCGGCTACGTCACCGCCTTCGCGGTGATCTGCCTGCTGCTCATCGTCAGGTTCGTGCCCCGCGCGCTGTCCACCGAGGGCGACGCGGGCGCGGAGGGCGCGCTCTCGCTGCGCGAACAGCTGAAGGTGTTCCGCCGGGGGAGTCTCCAACTCTCCATGCTGATCACCGTGCTGGCCCAGGGCGCGGTCTTCACCACCTCCACCTACCTGGCGCCGCTGCTGCGCGACATCGGCCACTTCGCGCCCGCCATGGTCGGCATCCTGCTGATCGTCTTCGGCATCGGCTCCGTCCTCGGTAACATCCTGGGCGGCCGGGCCGCCGACGCCAACGTGATGCGCGGCGTGCTGCGCGCCCAGAGCGCCCTGCTGGTCGCCCTGCTGGTGTTCTGGTTCGCCGCGCCCCACCAGATCCCCGCCGCGATCGCCCTGTTCCTGTTCGGGGCCGCGGGCTTCTCCATCATCCCGGCGCTCCAGGCGCGGATCCTCGCGGTGGCCGCCGCCGCGCCGGCCCTCGCCCTGTCCGCCAACGTGTCCGCGTTCAACCTGGGCAACGGGCTGGGAGCCTGGCTCGGCGGCGCCACCATCGACCTCGGCTACGACGCCCGGGCCGTCACCCTCACCGCCGCCCTCGCCACCGCGCTGGCGCTGGGGCTGTCGGTGGTGATGTGGGCGCGCGGCCGTCGGGAGGAGGCGCCGGTGGCCGGGGTCCCGTCGGTCGCGGAGCCGGACGCCGTCGGGGCGGTCGAGGCCGTCGATGCCGGGCTGGCCCGGAAGCCGTAACTCCCGTACGGTCGCGGGCCCGCCGCACCCGTTGCCGACCTGCCGGTGAGGGGTGCGGCGGCTCGCCAGGCCCGTCAGGCCCGTCAGGCCCGTCAGGCTCGCTGTGCCCGTCAGGCCCGCTGCGCCGCGCACCGTACGTACCGGGAGGACGAGTTTCGGCCAAGCCGGACGGAGCGGAAATAGGCCCGGTGGCGCGGCCGTTGCCGTTGGTGTGGATACGACCTTCATTCGGTCCGGGCAGTCCGACGCGCCGCGCCGGACTGCCCGGCAGACGCCCGGCCCGTCCGCCCTGACCGGCAGCTCCCACCTGACCGGCTCCTCCGCCCTGACCGGCAGTACCGTCCTGGACGAGCTGGCCGAGGTGCTCTTCGCCCCGCTGCCGCGCAGCGACCAGCGGGCCAAGGGCGCCCTCTACCTGCGCGGGCTGATCGCCGCCGAGGGCCGCAAGTCGATCCGGAACATCGCCGCGCAGGTCGGCGGCCCCGAACTCGCCCAGAGCCTGCACCACTTCATCGCCTCCTCCACCTGGGACTGGGAGCCGGTCAGCCGCGCGCTGCAGCGCCACGCCGACAACGAACTGCGGTTCACCGCCTGGGTGGTGAAGGCGATACCCGTCCCCAGGAAGGGCCGGCGGGCGATCGGGATGTGGGGGGTGGGCGGCGAGATCACCGTGCCCGTGAAGTGGAGCCTGCTGCCGCCGGGGGAGCGGGCGGCGGGCTGTGTGGCGACGGCGGCCCGGGTGTGCGACCCGAGCACGATCGGGCCCCGCCCGGTGGTGCTGGACATCCCGGGTGCCGACCTGCGGCCGGTCTTCGAGCGCTACGCCCGGGCCGGGGCACCGCTGTTGTCCGCCGTGTCCGCCGAACTGCCGGTGCTGGACCAGGGGGTGGGGCGCGGCGCCCGTCCGCTGCCCGCCGCCCGGGTGCTGCAACTGCACCGGATGCTGCGGCGGCCGGTGGAGTGGACGGACCCGGCGACCGGTGCCGTGCGCCGGAGCCTGGTCGGCGGCGTCCAGGTGGAGTGGGCCGGGCTCCCGCTGCTGCTGCTCGGCCAGTGGGACCCCGGGCGGGAGCAGCCGGTCGGGTGCTGGTTGACCAACCTGACGGCGACGCCGCTCGGAGTGCTGTTGCGGCTGACCACCTTCCCGCAGCGGGTGGAGCTGGACCACGCCGGGTCGGCCTCGCACGCCGGCGCCCTGGACGACTACGAGGGGCGCGGCTCCGACGGCTGGCACCGGCACATGACCCTGGCGGCGGCCGCGCACGTGGCCCAGGTGGTCGCTGCGGCGCGGGCCCGGGTCCGGCCGTGGACGCACTGCATGGTGTCGATGGAGCGGATGGGACAGACGGGACGGATGGGTCCGACGAGCCGGATGGGACGCGCGCTCTGAACACTGAGAAACGGACATTTCGGCACATGGCGCGGTTCAAACCTTCGACTTGGTTCTGTGTCACGTCCGTTGGAGGTTCTGACACAGGCGTCCTGACCGCGTCGCCCGGCCCGCCGCCCGGGAGCCATCATCGGACCATGCGAATTCTGGTTGCCGGCGGTGGAGTCAGCGGTCTGGCCTCGGCGGTCGCGCTGGGGGCGAGAGGCCATCACGTCCTCGTCCTGGAGCGGCGGCCGGTGCTCACCGAGGGCGGCGCGGGCGTCCGGCTGGCGCCGCCCGCGTTCCGGCTGCTGGACCGGCTCGGCGTCGGCGACGCCGTCCGGGACCGGTCGCTGGTCCTCGACGGGTTCCGCATCATGGACGGCGCCAGCGGCGAACTGGTCAGCTCGATCGCGTTGCCCGCCCGGCACGGCGACGGCCGGGCCACCCACGCGACCGCCCACCGGCTGGACGTGTACGAGCCGCTGCTGGAAGCCTGCTGGGAGCTGGAGGCCGTCCGGCTGTGCGCCGACAGCCGGGTGGTCGGCTACACCGAGCACGGCGAATCGGTGGTGGCCACCCTCGCCGACGGGCGCAGCGTCACCGGTGACGCCCTGATCCTCTCCGGCGCCGCCCGCTCCGTCGTCCGCCACGACCCGCGCTGGTCCGGCCGCGCCCCGCGGCCGCGGCTCGCCGTCTACCACACCGTCATCCCGATGGAGCTGGTGGCCGACCGTTGGCAGGACGGCGCGGCCACCTGCTGGGTGGGCGCCGAGTGGCACGTGGCGCACTACCCGCTGCCCGACTCCCGGTACCTGAGCCTCTCCGCGACCCGGCACCACCACGTCGGCGCGGACCTCGACGGCACCCGGGTGGACCTGGAACACGTCCTGGGAGCCTTCCCGGAGATCGGCTACGCCGCCCGCAACGTGCTGACCATGGGCCGCGACTGGCGGGCCTGGACGGTCCCCGACCGGGCCGCCGCCTCGGGCCGGGTCCGCGGCCGGGTCGCCCTGGTCGGCGAGAGCGCCGAACCGGCCGGCCCGCTGGAGGCCTCCGGCCTGCACCAGGCGCTGGAGGACGCCGTCGAACTGGGCGCGAGCTGGGACGCCTCGGAGGGCGACGCGCTGCGCTGGCTCGCCGACTTCGACGCCCGCCGGGACGCGGGCCCGGGCGCGGGCCGGGGCTCCGACCGAGACGCCGACCGAGACGCGGGCCGGGGGCCGGACGTCCCGGCGGGCTGCGGCTCCGCGCGGCGGTAGACCGGTCACGGCCCGCCCCCGCGCCGGTCACGGCCCGCCCCCGCCCTGGCCACGGCCCGTCCCCGCGCCGGGGACGGGCCTCCGCCGGTCAGGGGTGCCAGACCGGGGCGGTGGCGACGGCCTTCAGCCGGTCCACGTCGAGTGCCGGGTCGCCGGGCTCGAAGGTGTAGGCGTTCGGGCCGTTCCACTCGTTGATCCGCACCTGGCTGCCGTCCGGGTAGTACACGGCGGCCAGCCAGTGCAGCACCGGGTTGGTCGCCGTCTTCCCGTTGCCGAAGCGGTTGGTGACGACCAGCGAGCCGTCCGGCCGCTTCTCCCGGACCTCCAGCGGGGTCGGCAGGTTGCCGTCCATGGTCGCCAGCTCGTCCCGGCCGCGCTGGGACGGCGGGTCGACCGCGACGGTCAGCATGCTGGTGCGGCCCTCGAAGGTGACGGTCAGCGCGGCGTGCCCCGGGTCCTGGCCCTCGACCTTCGCCCCGGCGGGCAGCAGCGGGACGAGTTTCGCGAGCAGGTCGGCGTTCGACGGGCCGGTGGCCGTCGGCGCGGGGGAGTGGGCCGGCTTCGGGGCTCCCTCGGCCGGGGCGAGGGTGGCGAAGATCTGGTCCCAGACCGGGGAGGTCACCAGGTCGGTCAGCTGGGTGTCGTCGGAGACCGGCGGGCTCGGCCGGTTGGCGATGGCCGGCTGCCCGTTGTACTCGGTGAACCCGACCCGGCGCCCGTCCGGCGCCGCCCAGGTGACCCGCCACTCGCGGCCGCCCTGGGTGTTGGTGCTCCGCAGCTTGTCGATCACCAGCACGGAGCCGTCCGGCCGGACCGTCCGCTCGCAGGAGTCCTGGGGCGTCTGGAACCCGTCCATGCAGACCGCGGCCGCCTCGGGCGCCAGGTTGGTCCGCTCCGCGGAGAACCCGACGATGCTCGCCCCCGCCCCGTCGTCGAACAGCAGCGTCGCGCCGGTCCGGTGCCTGTCCACCTTCTTCGGCGGCGCGCTGTTGAGCTCCGTCACCGTGCCCTTCGGCAGCAGGCCGGTGAACAGCGCGACCGTCTCCCGCGGGTCCATCGTCGGCAGGCTCGGCCCCGGCGGACCGGTCGGCCCCACCAGGTCGAACCCGCCCGGCCCGGCGGCCGCGAGACCGCCCCCGGCCAGCACCAGCACCACCAGCGCGCTCGCGACGGCGGTGCGCCGGCGGCGGCGCCACCGCCGACCGTGCTGCTCGGCCCGGGCGGCCAGGGTGTGCCGCACCGGCTCGGGCGCCAGCTCGGCGGCCCCGCGCAGGGCACGGGCGAAGCCGTCCGCGAACTCGTCGGCGAACTCGTCGTCACTGGGCATGGCGCAGCACCGCCTTCTGCGGAGAGGGGTCGGGTCGGTCCGTTCCGGTCGAGTCGCCGAGGGCAGCGGCGAGGTCCTCGCCCAGCACCGTGCGCAGCCGGGCGAGCGCCCGGCGGCACCGGGTGCGCACGGCCGTGCCGCTCAACCGCAGCGCGGCGGCCGTCTCCTCGACGCTGCGGTCCTCCCAGAACCGCAGCACCAGCACCGCGCGGTCCGGCGCGGGGAGTTCGGCGAGCGCGCGCAGCAACGTCAGCCGCAGGGCCGGGTCCGGGTCGTGCACCCCGACCTCGGGAAACTCGTCGGTGACGCGCTCGGAGGCGCTGCGCTTGCGCCGGTAGGACAGAAAGGTGTTGACCAGCACGGTCTGGACGTAGCCACTGGGGTTCTCCAGCCGCGATATCTTCCGCCACTTGACGTACACCCGGCCGAGCGCCTCCTGCACCAGGTCCTCCGCGAGGTGGGCATCGCCACCGGTGAGCAGGAACGCCGTCCGCGACAGATGCCGCGCCCGCGAGGCGACGAACGCCGGAAACTCCGGCCAGGGCGGCTCGGCCTGGGCGCCCGCACTCGATTCTTGATCCATGTCCAGGTAACGCGGTGGGCCCGCCCTCATGTGACAGCCCGCCTGGTGGCATGCGTCACGGCCGCCGTCGGGGGTGCGTTGGCGCTGGTCCGGCTGCTGCCCTCGCCGCCGTGCCGAGGGCGAGCCAGCCGGCGGCGAGCAGCCAGCCGCCGAGGACGTCCAGCGGCCAGTGCACCCCGAGGTAGATCCGGCTGAGGCCGACCGCGACCGCGAACAGGACGGCCCCCGCGGCGGCGCCCCGGGCGGCCGTCGGTCGGGCGCGGGCGACGGCCAGGGCGAGCAGCCCGGCGCAGGCCGCCGCGGTGAAGGAGTGCCCGGACGGGAAGGAGAAGCCGGACGCGTCGGTCGCCCAGGTCGGCCGCGGCGGCCGGGGCCGGGCGAAGACGTGCATCAGCCCCAGGCGCACCAGTTGGCCGGCGATCAGCCACAGCACCGGCGCGAGGAACAGCGGTACGGCCAGGCGGCTCGCCCGCGGTACCGGCAGGGCCCGGACGGCGACGGCCCCGGCGGCCAGGGCGAGCAGGTACGGCACCACGGCGGCGCCGAGCGAGGTGACCACCACGGCCGCCGTCCGGGCCGCCGGCGGCCGGTGGGCGGCGCTCCAGTCGTTGGCGTCCCGTTCGAAGCCGTACGGCACCCAGCCGTGGTCGGCGAGCAGTGCCGCCAGGGCGGCGAACAGCAGCAGCGCGACGGCGGCCACCGCCGGCCACCGGCGTCGGGGCGCCGTCGGGCGGGCGTTCTGCGGGCTGGGGTGGTTCATCGGGTCGGGCGCCCTTCCTCGGAGCGGGGGTGTGGCACCCATGCTCGGGGTTCGCGGCGCCCGGCGGCACTCAGCCGCGCCAGGTCCCTAGGGAGCAGCCGCGCCTGGTCCCTGGGGAGCGGAGCGGTGTGCCCGGGCGAAGTCGACGACCTGGCCGGCCATCGTCTCGACCTGCTCGCGGACCCGGGGGTCGGCGTACTCGCCGTCCTCGGTGAAGCCGCTCGCCGTGGTGTTCAGTACCACCCCCAGCGGCGTGGGCCAGCCCCGCAGCGCGTGCACGATCGTGCGCAGGCCGCCGAGGGTGGACGCGCCGGCCTGCCAGCCCTGCGCCACGACCAGGCAGCCGACGGCGCGTCCGCTGAGGTAGGGGCGGGCGTCGTCGCGCAGTTCCTCGACGTAGTCCAGGGCGTTCTTGAGCAGGCCCGAGGTGCTGCCGTGGTAGGCCGGGCTGGCGATCAGCACGCCGTCCGCGTCGGCCAGCGCGGCCAACAGCCGTTCGGCGGGCGGCGGCAGGGTCCGGTCCGCGGGGTCGTACATCGGCAGGACGAGGTCGGCGCCGCTGATCGCCGTCACGGCCGCGCCGTGCCGGGTCGCGGCGTTCAGGGCGGCGTTCAGGGCCCGTTCGGAGGAGGACCCCCGACGGGTGGAACCGCCGACTCCGAGGATGCGGACCTGACGCTGGGTTTGTGTTCCGCCATTCACCCGCTCACCGTAGAACGGGGGTTTCCACCGCCCGTTCTGTGGCGGGTAATGGAGGATTCCGCAGCGGTGGACAACCGATTACGGCGCCGTGGGCGCGGTTCGGGAGGCGACCGCTAGCGTGGGCCGGCATGGGTGAATTCGCGCGTTTATCCGGGACCTTGGGGCCGACGGCCCGGGCGACCGCTTCGCGGAATCCCCATGGACGCGAAACCTCGCCGCCCCGCGGTCGGCCCCGAGAAGGGAACCACCATGTCTCAGCACACCGCCGAAACAGTCCCCACGCGTGAGGAGTTGATCGGCCGGGCACAGGATCTCGTCCCCCTGCTGCGCCGTAATGCCGATCTGACCGAACGGGAGTCGAAAGTCCCGGCGGAGAACATGTCCGCGCTGCGCGAGGCGGGTCTGCTGCGGCTCAGCACGCCCCGCGCGTGGGGCGGCTGGGAGCTGCCGATGCGTCACCAGGTCGAGGTGCTGACCGAATTGGGCCGGGGCTGCCCGTCCACCGGCTGGATCGCGGCCAATCACGCGGCCTCCGTCGACCTCGTGATGCTGATGCCGAAGCCCGGACTGGAGGAGATCTACGGCGCCGACCCGGACGCCGTCATGCTCTCGGCCGCGAGCCTCGACCCCGCCCTGCGCGCCGACGTCGTGGCCGGCGGGCTCAAGGTCAACGGCCGCTTCCCGTACGCCTCGGGCTGCGAGCTCTCCGACTGGGCCTTCCTGGCCTGGGTGCCGGTGTACGACGAGGACGGCAAACAGACCGGCGTGGCGAACCTGCTGGCGCCGCCCGCGGACCTGCGGATCGAGCGGACCTGGAAGGTGGCCGGGCTGCTCGGCACCGGCACCCACGCGATGATCGCCGAGGACCTCTTCGTCCCGGACCGCTTCGTGCAGTTCGCTCCGCTGGAGCCGTCCGGCGAGCCGGTCTCCCCCGTCCCGGCCACCGTGCTGATCAAGGGCAACCTGCACTCGCTGTCCTCGTTGGTGGGCGCGGCCCACGGCGCGCTGGACCTGGTCCGCGCGAAGCTGGAGGAGCACAAGCCGCTCGCCTTCTCCACCTACTCCCGGGCCATCGACTCGCTCTCGGTGCAGCAGGAGTTCGCCGAGGCGACGCACCTGATCGACACCGCCGTGATGCACATGCTGGCCGTCGCCGACGGGTTCGACGCCGTGCCGGAGGGGCAGGACGCGACCCCGGCCGAGCGGGCCCGGCTGCGCATGCACATGGTGACCTCGCTGGAGCGCGCCCGGGAGGCCATGCAGCGCCTGCTGGACCTGGCGGGCACCAGCGGCTTCGCGCAGGCCAACCCCGTCCAGCGGTACTGGCGCGACCTGGAGATCGGCAGCCGGCACACCGCGCTGAACCGTCCGATGATCTTCGAGGACTACGCACGGTCGCTGCTCGGCACCGGTGCCCCGGTCTCCCTGCTGTTCTGAGCCCGGTACCCACGGCAGAGGCCCTGCTCCGACGCATCGCGCCGGGGCAGGGCCTCTGCCGTGGGGCCGTCAGGCGCCCGAGGGCGCCGGGGACAGCGCCTCGGCCAGCTCGACGGGCAGCAGCACCGGGCCGCCGTCTGCCCCGTCTGCCCCGTCGGCTCCGTCAGCCCCGTCGATACCATCGGCTCCGAAGCCGGCCGGCAGGGCGAAACCGGCCGGGCCGCGCACCGTCTCCCGACGGACCTCGGTCCCGGTCAGGCGACGCAGCCAGGGGCTGACCACCACGACCTGGTGGCCCGCCGCGCGGGCCGCACCGACCTGGCCGGCGACATCGGCGGGCAGCGTGCCCGCACCGGCGCCCGGAGCCCCGCCGAGGGCCCCGCCGAGGGCCTCGTCGACCAGGAGCGGGAAGACCGTCACCTCGGCACCGCCCGTCGCCCCGGCACCGCCCGTCGCCCCGGCGCCGCCCGTCGCCCCGGCGCCGCCCGTGGCCGCGCACCGAGCGGGCGGCAGCGGCGCCATGGCCCGCACCGGCGCCGAGCGGGCCACGAAGGCCCGCAGCGTCGCGTCGTCAAGGTCGGCCAGGGTCGGGTCGAAGCGGCGCAGGGCGTCCGGCGTGCTGAGCTCCGCGACGTACGCGATCCGGCGCACGGGCGCCCCGTCGCCCCCGTCGCTCTCACCGGCCCCGTCGCTCCCGCCGGCCGGTCGCGTGGTGCGGAAGTCCCGCGCCCGCGCGCGCGGCGCCGGGGTGTCGACGCCGGTCAGGGCGTGCACCAGCGGCAGCGCGTCCTGGCGGCGCAGCAGCGTGCAGACGTCCCGCAGGCCGGCCGCGAGCCGGTCGATCGCCTCGTCGCCGATCGCGTACGAGGGCTGGATGCGCAGCGTGTGCGGGGCGCTGCCGGTGGGCATCAGCCGCAGGCCGTGGCGGCGCAGCAGGAAGCCCGCCACGGCGAAGCCGAAGAATCCGCCGCGGGCGTAGTTGCGGATCACCGGGGACTCGGCGTCCGATTGGTCGGCGAACTCGAAGCCGACCAGCAGGCCCCGCCCCCGCACGTCCCGCACCACGTCGCCGAACTCGGCCCGGACCTCCTCCAGCGCCGCGCGCAGCCGCTCCCCGCGCTCGGCGGCCTGGCGGTAGGCGGCCCCGCCGTCGCGCTCCAGCAGCTCCAGCACCTTCTCGGTGACGGAGCACGAGAAGCTGTCCTTGGCGTAGGTCGAGCTGTGCAGCAGCTCGAACTCCTTGACGTAGCGGGAGCGTCGGACCAGCAGCAGCGAGGTCTTGGCCAGGCCGCCGCCGATGCTCTTGGCCAGGGTGTAGTAGTCGCCGGTCAGCCCGATCCCCGCGCTCGCGAAGAACGCTCCGGTCCGCCCGGCGCCGCTCTGGATCTCGTCGACGATCAGTGGGCACTCCAGGGCCCGGCAGACCTCGGCGATCCGGCCGCCCTGCTCGGCCGTCAGCTCGCGGATGCCGCCCTCGCCCTGGACGGGCTCCACGACGAACCCGGCCACGAAGGGCACCGGCCGCCGGTGCACCTGGACGGTGCCGTCCAGGACCAGCACGTCCAGCGCGTACGGCTGTTCCGCCGCCACGTACTTCAGCGCCTCCTCCGGCTGCCCGGCCGGTACGAAGCGGGCCCGGGCGCCGAGCGCCGCGAACGGCAGCCGGAAGGCCGGGTTGTGGGTGAGCTGGAGACTGCCGACCAGCTTGCCGTGGAACCCGCCCTCCAGCGCGAAGAACTCCGGCGAGCGGCCCAGCGCCTTCGCGTTGTGCCGCTCCGCCTCCGCCAGCACCGCGGCCACGTCCCCGCCGGGACCGGCGAGTTCGGCCGCCTCCGGGCCCAGCTCCAGGCCGGCGCCCACCGCGTCGAGGACCTCGCGCGCGTGCTCCGCCAGCTCGGCGGCCAGCGCGCCCAGCCGGCGGACCCGCGCCAGCTCGGCGTGCTTCATGGCCGCCTCGACGGCCTCGGCCCCGCTGTTCGCGAAGACCACTTCGTACGGCTCGCCGGCGTCCAACTCCCGGTCGGTGACGGCGTTCAGCGCCGTCGCCACCCGCTGCGCCTCGGTGCGCCGGGAGAGCTGCGCGTGGCTGGGTGTGCCCGCCGTCAGCAGGCCGGTGGCGTGCGCGACGAGCTCCGGGTGGTTGTGCCCGAAGAACAGCGAGCCGAAGCCGCCGACGAAGTCGACGACGGGGCTCTGCCCGCCCTCGGGGCCCGGCAGGTACATCGTGTCGCCCTCGGCGCGGACGTACTCGACGTCCAGGCCCCAGACGGACAGGGCCTGGCTCAGGTAACGCTCCGCCAGTTCCTCCGCCGGTTCCGACGCCGGTTCCTCCGACAGTTCTTCCACCAGTTCTTCCGCCAGTTCTTCCATCAGTGCGCTCCTCGCATGGGCAGCCCTGCTCTCACAGGGAGGACGCGGGCGCGAAGTCCCGCAGGGGGTTGATCCGGTCCGCGCCGATCCGCGCGCGCAGCTCCGGTGCGGTGACGCCCAGGCCCGGTTCCGGGGCCAGGCACAGCACACCGACCTTGCCGATGTGCTCGTTGCGCTGGACGAGCCGGGTCGCCTCGCCGACCTCGGCGAGCGGGTAGAGCGCGGACAGGGCGGGCGCGATGGCGCCGGTGGCCACCAGCCGGCCGAGGTCCAGCTGCTCCTTGAGGTTGGCGCCGTGGCTGCCGACCACCCGCTTGAGCCGCATCCACAGGTACCGGTTGTCGAACTCGTGGTGGTAGCCGGTGCTGGAGCCGCAGGTGACCACCGTCCCGCCGCGCCCGGCGACGAACACCGAGATGCCGAAGGTCGCGCGGCCGACGTGTTCGAAGACGATGTCCGGGTCCCGGCCGGTCTCACGCCGGATGATGCCGCCCAGCCGCTTGCCCGCGGCCAGGACGGCGTCGGGCGAGGGGTTCGGGTCGTCGCTCAGTCCGATCTCCGAGCGGTTGACCACCACCTCGCAGCCCAGCCGGCGCACCGCCTCCGCCTTGCGCTCCGAGCCGACGACGGCCACCGGGATGCCGCCGCCGTTGCGGACGAGCTGCACCGCGTACGTGCCGAGGCCGCCGGCCGCGCCCCACACCAGCACCACGTCGCCCTGCTTCATCCGGGCGCCGTGGCTGCCGACCAGCATCCGGTAGGCGGTGCTGCCGCACATCGGGGTGACGGCGGCCTCCTCCCAGGTCAGGTGCGGCGGCTTGGGGACGAGCATGCTGGCGCGCGCGACGGCGAACTCACCGAGCCCGCCGTAGTTCGTCTCGTAGCCCCAGGCACGCATCTCCGTGCCGAGCATCGCGTCCTCGTGCGTGACCGGCTCCTGCTCGTCCACGTGCACCGGGTGCACCACGACGTGGTCGCCGACCCGCCACCGGCGCACGCCGGAGCCGATCCGCACCACCACCCCGGACGCGTCCGAGCCGACCACCTGGAACGGCCTGTCGTGCCGGGCGGCCCAGCCGCCCTGCGCGCCGTAGCGGCGCAGGAACTCGAAGGTCGGGACGGGCTCGAAGGTGGCCGACCACACGGTGTTGTAGTTGATCGAACTGGCCATCACCGCGACGACCACCTCGTCCGGGGCCAGTTCCGGCATGGCCACCGGTCCGACGCGCAGCGACTTGCGTACGTCCTTGTCGGCCACGCCGCGGAACATCGCGGTCTCGTCCGCGCGCAGGTGTGCGGCCGCGAACTCTCCCGGCAACTCCAGGCGTTCGAGGGCCTCCGGCGGCCGGTTCTCGACGATCGCTTCCAAAAAGGGGTTCACGGCAGCTCCCAACTCCGTCTGGTCCGGTGCGCAACCTAGTGCGGGTCGGGTAATCGACGGTTCACCGGGAATTCCCGGGGGTCGGTATTCCAGCGAGTTGCCGGGCGGTGGACCGCCGTGCCTATCGTCGTTCGACGTGGCCGTCAATGCGCAGTTCGAATCCCCGGAAACCGTCGCCGTCGAATCCCCGGATCCCGCCGTCGAATGCCCGGATCCCGTCGCCGAATGCCCGGAACCCGTCGCCGTCATCGGAATCGCCTGCCGTCTGCCCGGCGCGGCCGATCCCGACGCGTTCTGGCGGTTGCTGCGCGACGGGCGCAGCGCGATCACCGACACCCCCGCCGACCGCTGGCGGGACGCCGCCGTCCGTACCCCGCGAGGCGGCTTCCTGGAGCGGGTCGCCGACTTCGACGCGGAGTTCTTCGGCGTCACCCCGCGCGAGGCCGCCGCGATGGACCCGCAGCAGCGGCTCGCGCTGGAACTGGGCTGGGAGTCCCTGGAGGACGCCGGGATCGTGCCGGCCCGGGTGCGCGGCACCCGGCTGGGCGTCTTCCTCGGCGCGACCGCCGACGACTACGCCCGGCTGACCGCCCGGGCCGGTGCCGACGCCGTCTCGCCGCACACCCTGGCCGGGCTCAACCGGGCCCTCGTCGCCAACCGGCTGTCCTACCTGCTCGGTGCGCGCGGGGCCAGCATGGTCGTGGACACCGGCCAGTCCTCCTCCCTGGTCGCCGTCCACCGCGCCTGCGAGAGCCTGTGGTCCGGGGAGTCGGACCTCGCGCTGGCGGGCGGCGTGCAGCTGAACCTGGCCGGCGCCGCGACCGTCGGCGTCGAGCACTTCGGCGCGCTGTCCCCGGACGGCGAGTGCTGGACCTTCGACGCGCGGGCCAACGGCTACGTGCGGGGCGAAGGCGGCGCGGTGCTGGTGCTCAAGCCGCTGGGCCGGGCGCTCGCCGACGGCGACGAGATCCGGTGCGTGATCCGCGGCGGCGCCGTCAACAACGACGGCGGCGGCCCGGAGTTGACCACGCCCGACCCGCGGGCGCAGCGGGAGGTGATCGAGGCGGCGTACCGGCGGGCCGGGGTCGCGCCCGGTGACGTCGGCTACGTCGAACTGCACGGCACCGGGACGAGGGTCGGCGATCCGGTCGAGGCGCGGGCCCTCGGGGAGGCGCTCGGCCGGCACCGCGCGGCGGACCGGCCACTGCTCGTCGGTTCGGTGAAGACCAACGTCGGGCACCTGGAGGGCGCCGCCGGGGTCGCCGGGCTGCTGAAGGTCGTGCTCGCGCTGCGGGCCGGCGAGCTGCCCGCGAGCCTCAACTACCGCACCCCCCACCCGCTCATCCCGCTGGAGGAGCTCCGGCTGCGGGTCCACGACCGGCTGGCCCCGTGGCCGGGCGGCGACGCGCCGCTGGTCGCCGGGGTCAGCTCCTTCGGGATGGGCGGCACCAACTGCCACCTGGTGCTCTCCTCGGCACCGCCCGCCACCGGGAGCGCGGCCGGCACGGCTGCTCCGGCCGACGACCTGGGCCGGCCGGAACTGCCGCTCCCGTTCGCGGTGTCGGGCCGGGACGAGCCGGCCCTGCGCGCGCAGGCGGGCCGGCTCGCGCAGTGGATCCGCGAGCGGCCGGAGCTGGCGCCGGCGGGCCTCGCCGACTCGCTCGCCACCACCCGTACGGCCTTCGCGACCCGCGCCGTCGTGGTCGCCGAGGGCCGGGAGGCGCTGCTCACCCGGCTGGACGCCCTGGGCGCGGGAGCGGCCGGTGCGGGGACGGTCCTCGGCCGGGCGGGATCGGACGGCGCGGTGGCCGTGCTGTTCACCGGGCAGGGCGCCCAGCGGCTCGGCATGGGGCGGCGGCTGCACGCCGCGCACCCGGCCTTCGCGGCGGCCTTCGACGAGGTGTGCGCCCACTTCGACGCGGTGCTGGACCGACCGCTGCGCGAGGTGATCTGGGCCGAACCGGGCTCTCCCGAAGCGGAGTTGATCAACCGTACCGAGTTCGCCCAGCCCGGCCTGTTCGCCGTGGAGGTGGCGCTCCACCGGTTCGTCACCGGGCTCGGGGTGCGCCCCTCCTTCCTGCTGGGCCACTCGATCGGCGAGCTCGCGGCGGCGCACGTCGCCGGGGTGCTGTCGCTGCCCGACGCGTGCACCCTGGTCGCCGCGCGCGGCCGCCTGATGCAGGCGCTGCCGCGGACGGGCGCCATGGTCGCCGTCGAGGCGGCCGAGGAGGAACTGGCGGCCGAACTGGCGGAGTCGGCGGGCCGGGTGGGCCTCGCGGCGGTGAACGGACCGCGTGCCGTGGTGCTGTCCGGCGACGCCGAGGCGGTCGACGCCCTCGCCGACCGGTGGCGGGCCCGGGGCCGCCGCACCCGGCGGCTGCGGGTCAGCCACGCCTTCCACTCCCACCTGATGGACGGGATGCTCGACGAGTTCCGCGCGGTCGCCCGCTCGCTGACCTACCGGCCGCCTCGGCTCGCCGTCGTGTCGAACCTCACCGGGGACCTCGCCGGCGCCGCCGAGCTGTGCGACCCCGAGTACTGGGTGCGGCACGTGCGCGACTGCGTCCGCTTCCTCGACGGCGTCCGCCGCCTGGACGCGGCGGGCGTCACCACCTACCTGGAGCTCGGGCCGGACGCGGTGCTGGCCCCCGCCGCCCGCGCGGCGCTGCCGGACGACCGCACCTTCCTCAGCGCCCTGCGCGCCGACCGGCCGGAGCCCGCGACCGTGGTCGAGGCCCTCGCCGGACTGCACGCGACGGGCGCCGAGGTGGACCTTCCCGCCGTGATCGGCGGCGGGCACCGGGTCGCCCTGCCGACCTACGCGTTCCGGCGGCGCCGGCACTGGCTGGCCGGGCTGGACGAAGCGGGGGAGTCGGCCGGGAGCGCCGGGCCCGGGACCGCCGGACCCGGGACCACCGGCCCCGGCGCGGCTGAACCCGTCGCGGCTGAACCCGTCGTGGCTGAACCCGTCGTGGCTGAACCCGGCGTGGGTGAACCCGGGCCGAGCGCCGCCACGCCCGCCGGCACGCCGCTGCGGGACCCGCTCGACCTGGTGCGGCAGCACACCGCCGCCGTCCTCGGCTCCGACACCCCCGGCGAGATCGCGCCGGACACCGCCTTCCGGGACCTCGGCCTCACCTCGGCCACCGCCCTGGAACTGCGGGCCCGGCTGGCCGCCGCGACCGGCCTGCCGCTGCCGGACACCCTGGTCTTCGAGCACCCCACGCCCGGCCTGCTCGCCCGCCACCTGGCCCACGGCCCGAACACCCCCGAGCGGGCCGACGGGGTCGCGGAGGCCTCCCGCTCCACCGGCGCGGGAGGGGCCGAGGACGCCGACCCGATCGTCATCGTCGGCATGGCCTGCCGCTTCCCCGGCGGCGTCGGCTCCCCCGAGGAGCTGTGGCGCGTCGTCTCCGAAGGCGTCGACGCCATCGGCGGGTTCCCGGCCGACCGGGGCTGGGACGTCGAGGCGCTGTACGACCCCGACCCCGCGCGCCGGGGCTCCACGTACGTCCGCGAAGGCGGCTTCCTGGCCGACGTGGCCGGGTTCGACGCCGCGTTCTTCGGGATCAGCCCCCGCGAGGCCGCCGCCCTGGACCCGCAGCAGCGCCTGCTGCTGGAGACCGCCTGGGAGAGCCTGGAGCACGCCGGCATCGACCCCGCCTCGCTGCGGGACACCGACACCGGCGTCTTCGTCGGGGCCACCGCCCAGGAGTACGGGCCGAGGCTGGGCGAGCCGAGCGACGGCTCGGACGGCTACCTCTACACCGGCAGCACCCCGAGCGTCGCCTCCGGCCGGATCGCCTACGTCCTCGGCCTGCGCGGCCCGGCCGTCACCGTGGACACCGCCTGCTCCGCCTCCCTCGTCGCCGTGCACGACGCCGCCCGCGCCCTGCGCGGCGGGGAGTGCGAGCTGGCGCTCGCGGGCGGCGTGACCGTGATGCCCACGCCCGGGGTGTTCGCCGAACTGAGCCGTCTCGGCGGGCTCTCCCCGAACGGCCGCTCGAAGGCGTTCGCGGCGGCCGCCGACGGCACCGGCTGGGCCGAGGGCGCCGGGCTGCTGGTGCTCGAACGGCTCTCCGACGCCCGCCGCCACGGCCACCCGGTGCTGGCCGTGGTCCGCGGCTCGGCGGTCAACTCGGACGGCGCGTCCAACGGCCTGACCGCGCCCAACGGCGCCGCCCAGCAGAGGGTCATCCAACGGGCCCTGGCGGCCGCCGGGCTGACCGGCGCCGACGTCGACGCCGTCGAGGCGCACGGCACCGGGACCCGGCTGGGCGACCCGATCGAAGCCCGCGCGCTGCTGGCGACCTACGGCCGCGAGCGCGCCGAGGGCCGGCCGCTGTGGCTCGGCTCCGTCAAGTCCAACATCGGGCACACCCAGAGCGCGGCCGGGGTGGCGGGCGTCATCAAGATGGTGCAGGCCCTGCGGCACGAGGTGTTGCCGCGCACCCTGCACGTGGACGAGCCCACCCCGAGCGTCGACTGGAGCTCGGGCGCGGTGCGGCTGCTCACCGAGGCGGTCGACTGGCCCGGCGCGCCCGGGCGGCCGCGCCGGGCGGGGGTGTCGTCGTTCGGCATCAGCGGCACCAACGCCCACCTGATCCTGGAGGAGGCACCCCCGGCGTCCGACCACTCCGACGCCGTCCCGGCTCCCGACCCGTCCGCTCCGGCCGCTCAGCTCGACCCGGCTGCTCAGCTCGAGCCGGCCGCTCAGGTCGACCCGGCCGTTCAGCTCGACCCGGTCGGGCCGCTGGCCTGGCCGCTGTCGGCGCGGACGCCGGGCGCCCTGCGGGAGCAGGCCGCCCGGCTGCGGGCCCGTCTCGGCGAGCCGCAGCCGCCGGCCCCGGCCGACGTGGCCTTCTCGCTGGTCCACGGCCGCGCCGACCTCGCCCACCGCGCCGTCGTCGTCGCCCGGGGGGCGGCCGGCTTCGCGAGCGCCCTGGACGCGTTGGCGAGCGGCGCTCCGGACGCCTCCGTGGTGCTCGGCACCGCGGGCGAGCCGGGCCGGACCGTCCTCGTCTTCCCCGGCCACGGGTCGCAGTGGCCCGGCATGGCCACCGAACTGTACGCCCAGGCCCCGGCGTTCGCCGAGCGCCTGCGGGAGTGCGCGGCCGCGATCGACCCGCTCGTCGACTGGTCGCTGCTCGACACCCTGCTCGGCGGCCCCGGTGCCGCCGCCGACCCCGAACGGACCGACGTCGCCCAGCCGGTGCTGTTCGCGATGATGGTCTCGCTGGCCGCGCTGTGGGAGGCGCACGGAGTGCGGCCCGACGCCGTCGTCGGCCACTCCCAGGGCGAGCTGGCCGCCGCCTGCGTCGCCGGGGTGCTCACCCTGGAGGACGCCGCGACGGTGGTGGTGCGCCGCAGCCGCCTCTGGGCGGAGGAACTGCCGGGCCGGGGCATGATGGCCGCCGTCGAGCTCTCCGCCGACGGCGTGCGGGAGCGCATCGCCGAGCGGGGGGCGCGCCTCGACCTGGCCGTGGTGAACGGCCCGCTCGCCGTCACCGTCGCCGGGGAGCCCGACGAGGTCGAACGCTTCGTCACCGACTGCAAGGCCGAGGGCATCCGGGCCCGCGTCGTGGTCCGGGCCGGAGCCTCGCACTGCGCGCTGGTCGAGCCGCTGCGCGGACCGCTGCGGGAGCTGATCGGCGGAGTCGCCCACCATCCGCCGCGCGTCCCCTTCTACTCGACGGTGACCGCCGGCCCGCTCGGCGCCGACGACCTCGACGCGGACTACTGGTTCCGCAACGCCCGTGAGCCGGTGGACTTCCAGGGCGCCGTGCTCGCCCTGCTGCGCGACGGCCACCGCACCTTCGTGGAGTGCTGCCCGCACCCGCTGCTCACGTCGGCGCTGCAGGACACCGCGGAGGAGGCCGGGCACCAGCCGACGGCCCTGGGCACCCTGCGGCGCGACGAGGGCGGCCGAGGGCGGTTCCTGCGCTCGCTCGCCGAGGCGCACGTCCGCGGCGTCGCCGTGGACTGGACCCCGGCCCTCGCCGGGACCGGGGCCCGCCGAACCGCCCTGCCCACCTACCCCTTCGAGCGGCGTCGGCACTGGCTGGAGCCCGGGACCGGCCCGGCCGACGTCCAGGCCGCCGGCCTCACGCCCGCCGGGCACCCACTGCTGGGCGCGGTGCTCGCCGCCGTCGACGACGACCAGGTCGTCCTGACCGGCCGGGTGGCGCCACGATCGCCCGGGTGGCTCGCCGACCACGCGATCGGCGGCACCGCGCTGTTCCCGGGCACCGGCTTCGTCGAACTCGCGCTGCGCGCGGGCGACGAGGTGGGCTGCCCGAGGATCGAGGAACTGACCGTCGAGCGGCCGCTGCTGCTCCCCGCCGGGACGGCCGCCGAACTGCGGGTGACGGTCGGCGCCCGCGACCGGCACGGCGTACGGCCCGTCACGGTGCACGCCCGCCCGGCCGGCGGCTCGGACGAGCCCTGGACCCGCCACGCCGTCGGAGCGCTGACCGAGGCCTCCGCCGCGCCGGCCCCCGCTCCGTTCCCGGCCGCCTGGCCCCCGCCCGGCGCGCAACCCGTGGACGTCACCGGCTTCTACCCGGACCGCGCGGCCGACGGCTACGGCTACGGACCGGCGTTCCAGGGCCTGCGGGCCGCCTGGCGACTGGGCGAGGAGATGTACGCCGAGGTCGCCCTCGACCCGGACCGGCACGGCGACGCCCGCCGCTACGCCGTCCACCCCGCGCTGCTCGACGCGGCCCTGCACGCCGAACTCCTGCGCGCCGCCGCCCCCGAGGAGGGGCAGCTGCGGATGCCGTTCAGCTGGACCGGCGTGGGCGTGCCGACGGCCGGCGCCACCGCGCTGCGGGTGCGGGTCGCCCCGGCGGGCGGGGACGCGGTGCGGGTGACCGCGACCGACGCCACCGGTGCGCAGGTGGTGGACGTGGAGTCGCTGCTGCTGCGGCCCGTCCCGGTGGCGGGCCTGACGGCCGGCCCGACCGGCGGCGGGGCCCTGTACGGCCTCGACTGGCAGCCGCTGCCGGCCCGGCCGGTCGACGAGCCCGCCCTCGTCCTGTTCGACGCCGCCGCGCTCGCCGGGGACGGCACGCGCGCCGGGGACGGGGCACCGACCGAGCCGGCGACCGCCGCCGTCCTGGCCCCCGTGCTCAAGGCCCTCCAGACCTTCGCGGCCGACGAACGGCAGGCGGCCGCCCGGCTCGTGGTACTGACCCGGGGCGCGGTGGCGGTCGGCGGCGACGCCGAGGTGACGAGCACGGCCCAGGGCGCCGTCTGGGGCCTGGTCCGCTCGGCCCAGGCCGAGCACCCCGACCGGTTCCTGCTGCTCGACACGGACCCCGCTGCCGACCGGCGCGACGGCACCGCCCGTCCCGCCGACACCGACCGTTTCGCCGACACCGCCCGGTCCGACGAGGCCGTCCGTCCCAACGGCACCTCCCGTCCCGACAGCACCTCCCGTCCCGACAGCACCTCCCGTCCCGACGGCCCCGACGGGCGCGCCGTGCGCCGCGCGGCGGCACTCGCAGTGGCGGCCGGGGAGTCCCAGGCCGCGCTGCGCGACGGTACCGTCCTCGTCCCCCGGCTGGTCCGGACGGCCGGTTCGCCCGTCCCCGCCGTCGATCCGAACGGCACCGTGCTGATCACCGGCGGCCTCGGCGGCCTCGGCGCCGAGCTGGCCCGGCGCCTGGTCGAGGCGGGTGCCCGGCACCTGATCCTCACCGGACGGCGCGGCGGGCAGACCCCGGGCACGTCCGAGCTGCGGGCCGAACTGGCCGCCGCCGGTGCCGAGGTGGCCGTCCGCCGCTGCGACGTCGCCAACCGCTCCGAGCTCGCCGCCCTGCTCGCCCGCATCCCCGCCGAGCACCGGCTCACCGGCGTCTACCACCTGGCGGCCGCCGTCGACGACGCACCGCTCGACGCCATGACGTCCGAGCGCCTGGCGGCCGTGCTGCGCCCCAAGACCGACGGCGCGCTCCACCTCGACGCACTGACCCGCGACCTCCCGCTGTCGGCGTTCGTGCTCTTCTCCTCCGCCGTCGGCGTGCTCGGCACGCCCGCGCAGTCCGCGTACGCGGCCGCCAACGCCGCCCTCGACGCGCTGGCCCACCGCCGCCGCGCCCAGGGCCTGCCCGGGCTCTCCCTGGCCTGGGGGCTGTGGGAGCAGGCCAGCGGCCTCGGGCGGCTCGCCGAGGCGGACCTGGCGCGGCTGCGCCGGACCGGCCTCGCCCCGATGACCACCGCGGACGGCTTCGCGCTGCTCACGGCGGCGCTCGGGACGCGGCGCGCCCTGCTCCTCCCGGCGAACCTGGACTCGGCCGCGCTGCGCGACCGGGCCCGGGACCAGGACCTGCCCGCGCTGCTGCGGGGAATCGTCCGGCCGCCGACCCGCGCCGACAGCGCCGCGCCCGGGGCGGTCGTCGCCGAACAGCACGGACTCGCCGCCCGGCTGGCCGGGCTGTCCCGGCCGGACCAGGACCGCGAGCTGCTGGACCTGGTCCGCGCCCACGCGGCCACCGTCCTCGGCCACGACGCGGCCGACCGGGACGCCGTCCCGCTGGAGCGGGCCTTCCGGGAGTCCGGCTTCGACTCGCTGACCGTGGTGGAGCTGCGCAACCGGCTGCGCACCGCGACCGGCCTGCCGCTGCCGACCACCCTGCTCTTCGACCACCCGACCCCGCTGGCCCTCGCCGGGTACCTGCGCGAGCGGGTGCTCGGCCCCGACGGCGCGGAGGCGGCCCCCGCCACCGCGCCCGACCGCCCGGCGCACCCGTCCGGGGGCAGCGCCGGCCCGGACGACGACCCGATCGCCGTGGTGGCGATGGCGGGCCGCTTCCCGGGTGGCGTGCAGTCGCCCGAGGACCTGTGGCGGCTGGTCGCCGACGGGGTGGACGCGATCGGTGAGTTCCCGACCGACCGCGGCTGGGACACCGGCCACCTCTTCGACCCGGACCCGGACCGGCCCGGCCGCTCGGCCACCCGGCACGGCGGATTCCTGTACGACGCCGGGGAGTTCGACGCCGCCCTGTTCGGCATTAGCCCCCGGGAGGCGCTGGCCATGGACCCCCAGCAGCGGCTGCTGCTGGAGGTGTCCTGGGAGGCCTGGGAGCGCTCCGGCATCCCCGTCGCCGACGCGCACGGCAGCCGCACCGGCGTCTTCATGGGCGTGGCTTACCACGACTACGCCGCCCGGGCCGAGCAGGTGCCGGACGGGGTGGAGGGCTACCTGATGACGGGTGCCGCCGCGAGTGTGGCCTCGGGCCGGATCGCGTACACGCTGGGTTTGGAGGGTCCGGCGATCACGGTGGATACGGCGTGTTCGTCGTCGCTGGTGGCGTTGCACCTGGCCGTCCAGTCGCTGCGGCGCGGCGAGTGCACGATGGCGCTCGCCGGCGGGGTCAGCGTGATGGCCACCCCGACCACCTTCGTCGAGTTCTCGCGTCAGCAGGGGTTGGCGGGGGATGGCCGGTGCAAGTCGTTCGGGGTGGGTGCGGACGGTACGGGGTGGTCCGAGGGTGTGGGTGTGTTGGTGGTGGAGCGGTTGTCGGATGCGCGGCGGTTGGGGCATCCGGTGGTGGGGTTGGTGCGTGGTTCGGCGGTGAATCAGGACGGTGCGTCGAATGGTCTGACGGCGCCGTCGGGGGTGGCGCAGGAGCGGGTGATCCGTGCGGCGTGGGCGGATGCGGGTGTGGTGGGTGCGGATGTGGGGTTGGTGGAGGGGCACGGTACGGGGACTCGGTTGGGTGATCCGATCGAGGCGGGTGCGGTGTTGGCGACGTACGGGCGGGAGCGCGGGGGTCGTGGTCCGGTCTGGTTGGGGTCGCTGAAGTCCAACATCGGCCACACTCAGGCCGCCGCCGGTGTCGCCGGGGTGATCAAGACGCTGATGGCGTTGCGTCATGAGCGGATGCCGAGGACGTTGCACGCGGATGAGCCGAGTCGTGAGGTGGAGTGGGGTGAGGGTGAGGTCCGGTTGTTGGCGGAGTCGCGGTCGTGGCCGCGGGAGGCCGGTCGGCCGCGCAGGGCCGCGGTGTCGTCGTTCGGGATCAGCGGGACCAACGCCCATGTGATCGTGGAGGAGGCCCCGGAACAGGAGCCGGTCCCCGGGCGGGAGTCCGCCGACGGGACGCGGGGCGAGACGCCGGGCGAGACGCGGGACGGGACGCCGGGCGAGACGCGGGACGGGACGCCGTCCGTGCTGCCGTTCGTCGTGACGGCCGGCTCGCCCGGCGCCCTGGACGGCCAGGTCGAGCGGCTGTCGGCGCTGCTGAAGGCCGGCACGGCCGACCCGCTCGACGTGGCCTACTCCCTGACCGCCACCCGCTCGCCGCTGCGGTACCGGACGGTGGTCGCCGCGCGGACGGCCGAGGACGCCGTCGCCCGACTCGCCGGACAGTCGCCCGAACTCGCCTACGCTGACCGCAGGTTGGGTCTGGTGTTCTCGGGTCAGGGTGCGCAGTGGGCGGGGATGGGTCGGGGGTTGGCGGCGGAGTTCCCGGTGTTCGGGCGGGTGTTCCGTGAGGTGTTGGGGGCGTTCGGTGGGGATCTGTTCTCGGTGGTGGAGTCCGGGGAGGGTCTGGATCGTACGGAGTTCGCGCAGCCGGTGTTGTTCGCCTATGAGGTGGCGTTGTTCCGGTTGGTGGAGTCGTGGGGTGTGCGGCCGGGGGTGGTGGCCGGGCATTCGGTGGGGGA
>NZ_JBVIFM010000012.1:0-248810 GCF_055571335.1 Kitasatospora sp. NPDC030952 | reverse complement strand
TGGCTCGGGGTATGGGCGTTCGGCATGGACGACGGCCGCTCGGGCGGCGGCCGGGCGATCGGCCTGGTCATCGGCCTGTCCCTGGGGGCGCTGTACGTCGCCGTGACGCAGGCGTGGCGCGCGGTGCGGGGCGGAGCCGGAGAGTACTTCGAGGTCCGCGAGCGCGGGATCGTCCACGGCTCGCGGCGTGGCGCGGTGGGCTGGGAGTGGAGCCAGGTCGTGTCGATCACGATGCCCGGCACCACGAGGATCCACGGCCTCGCCCGCCGGCTGGGCAACGACTACCGCTGCCGCCTCGCCCTCGCCGACGGCGCGCGCCTGCGCATCGACGGGCACGCCTCCGGGGCCCCCGGCCTGGGCCGCGCGGTGGTGGAGCACAGCCCCCGCGCGCGGCGGCTGGAAGGGGACGAGTGGCAGGAGCGGGCGGGCGGCTGGTTCCTGGCCGGGACGGCGCTGTTCCTGGTGGTGGGCGCCTCGATGGTCACCTATCTCGCGAACAACGCGGACACCACCCGCCGGATCACCGACGCGAACGGGATGGTCAGGGAGGAGACCGTGCAGGGCGTCGGCGACGGCGTGATCACAGCGGTCGGGCTGAGCCTGCCGGTGTGCGCGATCGGCGCGATCACGTGCATCGTGCTGTACGTGCGCTACCTGCGGTACCGCCCGCGCTGACCCGGCCGTCATCCTGCACCACCCCGGCCTGCCCGCGCCCCGGAGGACGCCGCGATGCTGCTCGACGCCGTCGCGCGGATCGTGATGGCGTACACCCTGCCGGTGGACGCGGTACCCCGGCCGCCTCGCGGCCGAAGCAAGGCGCAACGGGGCCGGGTTTCGGGTACTGCCGGGGGTGGTCGGCGGACCCTGGTGGCGGGCCGAGAACTCCCTGGTCACGTGGGGCAGGTCTGACTCTTCGGGGCGATGTCCGGGCTGTTCGCGCGGGCGGACGGCAGCTCAGTGAGCGCCGTCACTGACGTGACGTACGTAGGCGGATCTGAATCAACCCTGGGCCGGGAAGTGGCGTCCGGGGGGCCCTCGCGCCATGGTTGGTAGAGGCCGCGAGCGACCCCTGCACCTCGCCGAATTCAATGCGGGACATGCGTCCTGACCACCGCTCAGGTGCACACCTTCTTCGCCCCTTCCGACGGGAGCTCCCCACCCATGCCCAAGCCCGTCTCTACCCGCCTGTTCTGCGTCGGCCTGCAGGACCGCGTCCGCGGCCTCCCGGCCGGGTGTCCGGCGCCGCCTGGTGGTCGTCGTCCCCCGGTTCCGGCTGCGCGCCGTCGGTCCCGGCCGGCGTCGGGGCGCCATGTGCGCGGAAGCCCTCGGTGTCAGCTCGCCCGGGGCAGAAGCGGTGGGCGACGAGCCGGGTGGTGGAGAGCCAGGCCCGCCGCCGGACACCGGAACCGGATCCGGCGGCGGGTGGGGCAGGCCGACGGCTTCAGTGGTACCAGGCCGAGCCGGTGCTCTGGCTGCCGTTGGAGATCGCTATGGCGACCGCGTGGACGACGCTGTCGTGGTAGAACTGCCCGGTGTCGCCGCTTCCGCCAGGCCCGTAGGAGATGGTCTGAGAGGTCTTTCCCCCGGTTTGGTCGTTCCGGTCGAAGATGGTCAGCCAGCAGGTGGTGGTGTACGAGTCCAGGTGACCGTAGGCCCAGTTGGCCGAGAGGTTCAGATGGCCGATGCAGCCGGGAACCGAGATGCTCACCGAGCCGGTCGTCCCGGCGTGGGCGGTCCCGGACAGGCCGACGACGCTGATGCCCGCCAGCGAGGCGGCAGCGATCATTGCTCCGATACGACGACGCATGGTTCCTCCGTGATCCGTGGGCCCGTGGTGCTGAAACGGTGGACAACCATGCCCCCCGGCGCGGGGCGCCCGGCCGTCCGCGCAGCATTCTGCCCGTGCGCCGCCGGTCGAGGAACGCTGTTGGCCGGACGTTTGCCTGACGCTTCGCGCCCGCGAACAGGCCCCTGGCTCACGGGCTCCGGCGCCCTCGTGTCACCCGACGGGCACCGTCTCAGCCGCCGAGACCGACGTCGGCGAAGGGCACGGAACTCAGGCCGAGCGGGCCTCCGAAGGGGGAGTTCAAGGCGTAGATGAGGACGACCATGAAGGCGATGAGGCTGGTGAAGCCCGCCGCCAGGACCAGATGGGTGCGGGTGCGCTCGATCCCGAAGAGGAACATCAGGCCCAGGGTGAGCGCACCACCGGCGATCAGGCCGAACCACATGACGCCCGACATCCCCCGGTGTCCGTCCGCCTCCCGCCCGTGGCGCGCCTGGTAAGCGGCGGAGATCTGCCCGAACGCCAGCTGGTCCACCTGCATTTGGGCGTTGGTGGTGGGCTCGAAGGACGCCCACGCGTTCTGCACATCGTGTAGCAGCGCCCAGCCGTGCGCGCCCAGCGGTTTGCGCTGCTCCATGAGGGGCCATTCCTCGTTCCGCACGTAGGCGGCGTAGGTCGTCGTCGCCGAGCGGGCCCGCTGGGCGTCGGCGGGTGGCAGCCCGTCGGCGAGCAGATACGTCTGCTGCAGCGCCCCCGCCTCGGCGCTGATATTGGTATTGGCGTCGTCCTTGGCCTCCCACACCGAAACCAGCGCGACGCCCAGCACCAAGGCGTACAACACACCGACCATCATCGTCAGGTACTCGGCCGTGTTGTCGCGCGCCTCGTCCGTCGAGGCCGATCGCCTGGACTTACGACTGTTGAGGAGAGCAGCGCCCCCGGCGACGACGACGAATCCGGCGACGATGCCGATCACTCCCATTACCTGTCCCATGGTGCCCCTGAGGATTCGTCGGTGCGGCGCTCTGCCCTGCGGCGACGCCAGGCGATGGCTCCGGCGGCGATCGCGGGAACGAACAGGAGCATGAAGAACAGCAGCAGAAGGTTGCGCGGCAGCGGGGCGTTGCCGTGGCCGAAGCGGCCGGGGTGCAGCAGGGGTGACGACACGTGGCCTCCCCCGGCGTGTGGTGAAGGGGAGCCGGAGGGTTTGGGGGAGGCGGTACTCGAGCCGCTCGGCGAGCTCTTCACGGGCTTGTGCGCGTTGCCCGCTGCTCCGGCTCCGGGTACACCGGCTCCGGGTGCTCCGACTCCCGGTGCACCAGCTCCAGGTGCTCGCGCACCGGCACCGGGTGCCCCTGCTCCTCCTGCGGCTGCTCCGGCTCCGGGCGCTCCACCTGCGGGTGCTCCGGGGGCGGGTGCCCCTGCTGCGGGTGCCCCACCCGCAGCTGCTCCAGGGGCAGGCACCCCGGGAGCGGGCGCTCCACCTGCGGATGCTCCGGGGGCCGGTGCACCACCCGCAGCCACTCCGGCGGCAGGTGCTCCGGGGGCGGCCGCTCCTGCTGCGGGTGCCCCACCCACAGCTGTTCCAGGGGCAGGTACCCCGGGAGCGGGCGCTGCTGCTGCGGGTGCCCCGGGCGCAGCTGCTCCGGGCGCAGCTGCTCCGGGGGCGGGTGCCCCGGGCGCCCGTGCCCCGGGAGCACCGGGCGGCGCAGGAACACCCGGAGCCGGAACCCCAGGAGTCGGAGCACCGGGCGCAGGCGCCCCAGGGGCGGGGGCCCCCGGAGCGGGAGCCCCGGGCGGCAAAGGAGCCCCAGGAGTCGGAGCGCCAGGAATCGGAGCCCCGGGCGCTGGTGCCCCGGGAGCGGGAGCCCCGGGCGGCGGGGGAACCCCAGGAGTCGGTCCGCCAGGAGTCGGAGCACTGGGCGGTGCGGAAACCCCAGGATTCGGAACCCCAGGATTCGGAGCACCGGGACTCGGAGCCCCGGGAGTCGGAGCCCCGGGTCCGCACGTGAACGCTCCGGGTGCTGCGAGGGCAGACACCTTTGCTCCAGGCGCCCCGGCTGCCGGAGTGGCTGCTCCTGCACGGACCGCTCTCGTACCCGAGGTGGCCGGCCCGGCGTCCACGCCGGTGTAACCCGAGGGCGCCGAGCTGGTGAGGGTGCCGTGACCGTTGGCGGTCAGTCCCCGGGCGGTGACTAGGCCCGTGTGTTCACCGGCCAGGGCGCGCAGGGTCACCGTGCAGACGGTGGTGGTCGCCGGACGGAGTTGAGGGATGCCTCCGGCGCCGCCGCCCGGGCACCGGGGCTCCGCCCCGAGAGCGAGGGTGTCGGTGATCCGCAGGACCGTCACGGGGGCTTCACCGTCGTTGCGCAGTTGGTAGCTCACCTGCACTTCGCCGCCGGTCTTCACCTCCGGGACGCCAGGTCGACCGTCGACCGTCACCGACAGCACCAACTCACCGGTTCTCTGCCCACCGTACGGAAGGCCGGCGACTGCAGCGGCCAGCGGCAGGCTGGCGATCGACCCCACCAGCACCAAGCCGGCGACGGCCGCACAGAAAGACAGTTTCCAGCCAGGCATATGATCCAGTTATCGTCCGAAGGGTGATTCACGGCCTGCCGACACGCCTTCCGATGGCAATGGATCCGCGCCGATCACACGACAGGGGTAACGGCAGCCCCATGATCGTCGGCATTTTCCGCACCGGTGAGCCGGACAGTCACCGCCGGAGCGACCTGGCGGTGCGCGGCGGCGAACGCGACACCGAGGCGCTCGGCGGCCAGGTACTTGGGAACGCTGAGGCCGGCGTTCGCGGCGATGCTCTCCACCCAGTCGGCGAGGTCGCCGTCCAGCAGCACCGGTTCCAGTTGACGCAGGGTCATATTGTCCAGTCGATGCGCTCCGTCGCGGGGCAGGACGCGGACCGGACGGACGGTCCCGTCGTGCATCGGGTCGGCTCCGGGCGCCGACTACCAACTACTGCAGACCACCGCCGGCGGCGCCTCCGACCGGCTGTGCCAGGCCGAAGGACTGGCCGACCTCCGCTTCGTCTGCACCACCACGGACTGGCCCCCACCGCTCCCAGTCGCTGTGCCGCCTCAGCGAGCGGCACCTGAACGACCGGCTCCGGACGCCTGACCAAGCTGGGCACTCTGGACCGACCGCCATCCCACCAAGATCACCTCTACGAGAAGGTCGAGCGAGACGATGAAGCCGCAGTCGTCCCCGCCCTCCCCGAGGGCCGCTGACCGCTGACCGCTGACGCTTCCTCGGGGGCATCGGGGTCGTACACGGCACGGGCCAAGGCGCTCCGAAACAGGGCGTCCGCGAGTTGCGGTGGCGACCGCTGTCTAGGGTGAATCGCCGTTATGGCAGGTCAGAGCTTGATCGCCGGGTCAGGCAAGTCAGGCACGTTGCTCGACGTTGGGTAGTGCGGCGAGCCGCCGACAGGGATCAGGCCGTCGAGGACGTCGACGACGAACTGGGACGCGGGGCACGGCTTCGAACTCGTCTCGCGAGTCGTCGTTCAGCACCGTGTGCGTTTCAGGTGACGGCTGCTCGGCGATGGCCGGGCCCGCCGGTCAGTCGATGCCTTCGATGATGCGGAGGTCGCGCTCGAAGCCGTCTGGGAGGGCCACCAGCGCCTTCTGGTATGCCTCGCTCTCGTATGCCGCGACGGCCTGTTCAAAGCTGTTGAACTCGATCAGAACGGCGCGTTGCGTGATTCCGGCCTCGCGGGCGACGACTCGAGCGCCACGGGACAGGAGGCGCCCGCCCCCAGCCCGGACAGCCGGACCGGCCAGCCTGTCGTAAGCGGTCAGCCTCTCAGGGTCGGAAATGGCGGGGTAGACACTGACCCAGTAACCCTTGGCCATGGAAACCTCCTGTGTTCGGCCGGACAGGTCCGGCTTCGAATCGACACTCGGATCGATCGATCCCGGCATGCGCAGGCTAGGGCTTGATGTGCGGTCGAGGGAAAGATCGGTACGGAATAGACTCAGAACGGATCGTTATCAATCGGCAGGGAGGGCACGTGGCGCCGGATACGGTGAGCCTGCGGTACTTCCTGGTGCTGGCACAGGAGTTGAACTTCACCCGCGCGGCCGCACGGATCGGTATCGCACAGCCCGCGCTCAGCGCCCGGATGCGCCGGTTGGAGGCGGAACTCGGTACGGCCCTGCTGGTCCGCAACACGCGTAGCGTCGTGTTGACCACGGCCGGTGCGGCATTGGCGGAGTCCGCGCCGCCCGCGCTGGCGGCACTGGACCGGGCATGGGACACCGCCCGGAGCGCGGCGGCCGGTGAACTGGGCACCCTGCGCATCGGATACAGCCTCAGTGCCGGGGCCGAGACGGCACCCGCCCTGGTGGACAGGCTGATTCGCGACAACACCGGACTCAAGGTCGGCGCGGTCCCGATGGCGACACCGGAGATCTCCCCCGCGGTCACCGACGGCCGCATCGATGCCGGGATCACCCGCGGTGAACAGCCGGGCCGTGACGTGCGCCGGTTCCTGCTGCGGCGTGCGCGCATCGGGGTCCAGCTGGCGCAGCACCATCCGCTGGCCGAACACCCGGATATCGAGATCGCCGACGCGGCCGCGTATCCGCTGCGCCTCCCGGACCGTGCGGCCAACCCCGTGATCTACGATCAGCTGTCCGCACTGTTCCGAGACACCCGACCACACCCCCGATTCCACACGCCCGCAGTCTGCTTCGACATGTCCCAGCGAGACCTTCGCGACGGGGTCACCCTCGCCCCGGCCGGAGAAGCCGCGGCCACGGTGCAACCGGCCGGTCTCACCTGGCGACCGCTGCGGGACGCGCCCAGCCTGACGATCCACCTGGTCCTCCCACGCGAGCAGTCGCCACTGCACCGCCGCATCCGTGCCGCCGCCAAAACCCTGGCGCACGAGCTGCACTGGCTGCCGGACTGACGCACAAGAGGTCGAGCGAGCCGAACGCCTGCGGTGGCGAGGCCGAAGACCTTGCGCCCGGCGGACTTGCTGAATGTCCGACACGACCTCGCTACGCCGGCAGATCGGCATCCGATGATGGCCGGATTCGGTCCGAGTCGTACACCGCGGCGACGTCCTCGCCCAGCCCGAGATCTCGACGAATACCGCGCCTTCACCGACGCCGAACCGGACAATCACGGACAACCGGCGGGAACACCCGCCGTCAACGGCGTCCATGGCGTCGGCCAGTGCTTAACGCCAACCACCGTTCCATTGCTCCAAGCGCCGCCAATTGCATCTGATGCGAACTCGCGACGGTTCGCGAATCGTCCTGGGAGGCGGTGCCAACCAGCATGCTGACCACGGAACTTGGCCCTGGCTTGCTGGGGCGACGGTAGCGAGGGACGTGGTGACGGCGCCAGTCTGTGTCACTCGTCCGGCTGACTGACCTGCGGTTTGTCCATCGACTCGCATCAGATGCGGTTTTCTCGCATACGACGCGAGTGACGGAGGGTGGTGGACCGGTGGGGTTCAACGGGTCGATCCCAGGTGCGGCACGGCTGCACCTGGTGGACGGAGTCGCGCTGCTGCGGCCGGAGGAACAGGTCTTCACCGCGATGCTGACCGGGTTCGCCAACCAGCAGCTCGCGCGGAACCTGGCCCGGACGACAGTGGAGGGCAGGGAAAACACGGTCAAGGCGTTCGCCGCGTACGTGAACACCTACCCGTGGCACTGGACGCCGGCGATGGTCGACGAGTGGCTCGGCGACCTGCGCTCGCTGAGGGATCTGCGCCGTTCCACGATCCGCTCCTACTCGGAGGCGGTCCGGGCGTTCTGTCACTTCGTCACCGACCCGCTCTACGCCTGGGCGGCCACGTGCGAGGAGCGGTTCGGCACCCACCCGGTCCAGGTCGTGCATGAGTGGAACACCGCGGTGCACGTCCAGGACACTGAGGCCGACGCGAAGAAGCGGGCGTTCACCAAGGCCGAGCTGCACGCGTTCTTCGAGCACTGCGACGACGAGGTCGCCCGGATCAGGGCCTTCGGCCGCAAGGGCTGGCTGCCGGCGTTCCGTGACGCCACCCTGTTCAAGACCGCCTACGCCTACGGGCTGCGGCGCAACGAGACGCGGATGCTCGACGCCGCCGACTTCGGCCGCAACCCGCACGGCGCCGAGTACGGCGAGTTCGGCCGCTGCCAGGTCCGGTTCGGCAAGGCCAAGAAGGGCTCGCCGCCCAAACGCCGCGGTGTGCTGACCGTGTTCGGCTGGACGCCCGATGTTCTGGACGAGTGGTTCACCGAGGTCCGCCCGCTGCTGGGCACCGACGGCAACCCGGCGGCCTGGCCCTCCGAACGCGGGCTGCGGATCGGCTGCCAGCGCATCAACTCCCGCTTCATCGCCTACCGCAGGCCGTGGGCCTGGACGACGGGTTGGACTACCACTCGTTCCGAAGGTCCTACGTCACCCACCTGATCGAGGACGGCTGGGATCCCCGCTTCGTCCAGGAACAGGTCGGTCACGAGCACGCCAGCACCACGTCCATCTACACCTGCGTCTCCTCGGACTTCCGCACCCGCACCCTGCGCCGGCACCTGGACGCCACCGTCGCCGCCGCGCTCCAGGCCCAGAACGGGGAGCAGGCATGAAGCGCAAGGTCGGTTACACCTGGCGGCTGCGTGAGCTGATGGCCCAGCGCCACATCTTCACCGCGACCGAACTGGTCCCGCTGCTGCGCGAACGCGGCATCGACCTGTCCGCCTCCCAGGTCCACCGCATGGTCTCCGGCACACCGGAGAGGCTGTCGCTGCAGGTCCTGTCCGCGCTCTGCGACATCCTCTCCTGCACCCCGGCCGACCTGGTGACCACCACCGCCGAGAACGCCGGCGTCCGCAAGACCGCCACCGGCGACCTGCCCACCCCGCCCTCCAACGTCGCGAAGCTCCGGCCCCGCGCGGCCCGCATCCTGCCCGACGCATGAGCCGCCCCTACGCCACCGACGAGCAGTACGAACGCTGGTTCATGGCCGAGTGCTGCCGCTGCGGCCGCCGCAGGCACAAGTCCGGCACCTGGCCGGACGGCTACGTCTGCCGGACCTGCTCGGACCGAGCGGTGCGAACGCGAGGAACGTGCCCAGGATGCGGCCAGGACCGTGCCCTTCCCGGACGTCACCCCGCCGACGGCTCCGCGATCTGTACGACCTGCGCCGGCTTCTCCCAGACCTTCGACTGCTCGCGCTGCGGCTTCGAGGGCAAACTCCTGGGCGGCCGACTCTGCGAACGTTGCACGCTCACCGACCGGCTGACCGCCCTCCTGGACGACGGCACCGGCCGCGTCCGGCCCGCGCTGACACCCTTGTTCAACCTGCTGGTGGCGATGGACGAGCCCAGGAGCGGCCTGGCATGGCTGGCGATGCGCCGCAACCTTCTCGGAAACGCCTCCCAGATGCTGCGGCGGCTCGGGCTCGGCGAGATCCCCCTGACCCACGACGCCTTCCACGAACTGCAGCCCTGGCGGGCAGCGGCTCATCTGGAAGGACTCCTGATGGCCAGCGGAGTCCTACCCGCCGTCGACAAGTACATCTGCTCCTTCCAGCGATGGCTGCCCGGCCACCTGGCCGACATCGCCGATCCCGAGCAACTGAAGACGATCAAGCTCTTCGCGACCTGGCGCGTCCTTCCCCACCTGCGGGAACGAGCCGATCGCAGTCGGATCACACCGAGCGTCCGCGGCTTCGCAGCCGAGCAGATCACCTGCGCGACGGCCTTCCTGCAGTGGCTCAGCACCCGGAACAGGACCCTCGTGTCCTTGGGCCAGCTCGACATCGACGCCTGGTTCGCCGAGAACACCGAACGCGGCCGCACCTCCCTGAGGCCCTTCCTCAACTGGGCCATGCAGAGCCGCCGATGCCCACGTTCCCTCTCCATCCCCGCACAGAGGATCTCCCGGCGGCCTACCCTGAGCGAGGACGAACGCTTGGCCGCACTCGGCCGACTGCTGACCGACGCGGACACACCGATGCGCCTCCGCGTCGCCGGCGTCATCGTCCTCCTCTACGCGCAACCCCTCACCCGGATCGTCCGGCTGACGATCGACGACGTGCTCCACGACGGAGAGACCACGCTTCTCCGGCTTGGAGAACCCGCCTCACCCATCCCCTCACCGGTCGCGGCCCTGCTGCTGGCATACATCGCGGACCGCGACAATATGAACACCGCCACCAACCAGGCGTCCCGCTGGCTCTTCCCCGGCCGCCGAGCCGGCCAACCAGCCCGCCCCGACCACCTGTCCGCGCTCCTGGGCGAGATCGGCATCCCGGTCGCCGCCGCCCGCGGCGCCGCCATCCGACAACAACTCCTCGAACTGCCCGCCCCCGTCGTCGCGGACGCCCTCGGCTACCACGACAAGACCACCAGCCGACTCCTCCGAGAGAACGGCGGGACCTGGAGCCGATACGCCGCAGGCGACCACACCCGGTCACCAGCGGGCTGGACTCCCCATCCACTCACCGACGGTTGAAGCTCAGGTCGCGTCCCGGAGCAGCTGCGGGTAGCCGATCTCGGCGATGTCCTCGGCCAGCTCTACGAAGGTGACCTCTGGGTTCAGCGATGACACGAGCTCGTGGCTCAGCGGTCGCAAGGCATACACATCGCGCACCGCTTTCAGGTCCACGGAAACCTCGTAGTAGTCCTCGGCGAACTGCTGGAACGCCTCCGGCGAGCGGTCGACCAGGAGGCCGAACAGGCCCGTTGCCCCGTCCGGGTCGGAACACCCGGCGGGGAAGTCGATCGCGCCATGCCGCCACCGATCGTCCGTCGCCTCCCGCCACAGGCAGGCCGTCACGACGGGGACGTCATCCTCGTCGGTGAACGCCGGCTCTCCGACGAAGGGCTTGAAGACCTCCGGAACCTCGTCGACCACTCCCGGCCAGGGCTCGCCATCGTTGCCGTACGGGCTCATCGGTGCTTCGTGATCGAAGCCACGGACGTAGGCCCCGGCCGCCGAGAACACGATGGAGTACTCGTCCCCCGACCCGTTGCGCATCGACGCCATCTCCTCGCCGTCGGCCCAGCCGGCATTGAAGGAGTAGTACCGGCCTTCCCAGTCCGGGCTCAGGATCGCGTCGAGCATCGCCAGTGAGCGGCACAGGTTCCGCAGGTCAGCGATCGAAGGGAACTGGCGAGCTACGTCATAGACAGTCACGTGCTCATCCAACCGGATGCCCCTGACACCCAGAATCCCCCCAAGGGCTGTCACGCTCAGTAGCAGTGTCGGAGTCAGGTGGGTCAACTCGCGACGGTTGAATACGCGAGCCCACCAGTACCGAGGCCGCTGACAGGTGCCGATGTCCCGCTTGTCCGGGCGGCACATCGGCACCTGTAGGAGCGGGACCGGCCCGCCCGCAACGGGGCAAAGAACGGCGAAAGGGGGGCAGACACGCCACGCGTGCCGGCCCCCCTTCGCCTTGTGTGGTGACGGGGACCCTGGACCGAGAGCACGTTGAGGGTGACCGCGGATACCTCGTAGCCACCTCGGCCGAATCAAGATTATCTGTATGCGCATGGCACTTTTGAGGATTCAGGGCCCCACCCGGCCTTCTTAGGGACGCCCGTCGCCCCTGGAGGCCTGTGGCCCTGGATTCTTCCAAGGCCACAGGCGGCGTGTTTTTCTCAGTCTCCAGCGATGGAGACGTAGCTGCCGGACGACTCGCCACACTGCCCCAGCAGCTTTTCCAGGCGAACCAGCTGCGGGCTTTCCTGCCAGCCAGGAATCCGGTGCACCTCTGAACGGGCGGTTGCGCACTGCTGCGAATCCAGCAACGTGTCGCCATAGGGGTCGATGCCGGACAGAAGAGGGAAATCCTCGAGAGGGAGATCCATGAGAACGTCCATCAGTACGCCGTCCCCATCACCGAAAGAATCAACAACCGTTTCCTGCAAAGAATTCCAGTTCTTCAAGTCAGGGCGTTCGCCATGCCAGAATACATCCAATCCCATAATTCCTCCTTACGTTCAGACCGGGTAGGCGGCGACAACTTTTCCATTGCGGACGACGACTTGGATGCGTGTCTTTCGCACACTCTTTGAGCTGTACCCGACGGTCCGGTTGCCGAAGTCGTGGATGTGCCGGTGGCCGACCCCGTTTTTGGTGTTCGACTGAGCGGAAGCCTTCTTGATGGCAGTCTTGATCATCCGCTTGACCGTCCACCCGCTTGTCGCCCTCGGTTCCCAGCCGGCTGATCAGCGCCTCAAGGTGCTTCCGGTGAGCCGCGGCCTTGCGGAGCCGGTCCACGTCGCCCTGCGGCCAGAACTTCCCGGAGGATCTCGTGGACCGTTCCGGTGTCGTTGTGCCCGGCGGCTGGCTTGACATGAAAGCTTGTCACAGGCCTCCTGACTGCCCATGTGCGTTTCACGTTGGCAAGCACGGGGTGTGCCCTCGGCTGCAAGGCCGGACGCAGCCCGGGCCTGCGGAACCACCATCGTCCGGTCGAGGAACAAGCCGGCCCTGCGGCCGCGGCAGTTACCGTGAACACACGGCTTGGCCGCGGGATTCCATGCGCAACGGCCGGGTCTGTGCCCACAGCCCCGAGACGGTGAAGCTCGCAGTGATCGGGCTCCTCGGGTCTCCGAGGCGCTCACCCGAAGATCGCCCGCGGCTCACCGGTGAACCACACGTTGTCGATCCGCACCCGGTGCATCAGCCAGCGCTCACCGTCACGGTGCAGCTCGACGTCGTAGCGGTTCTTGAGCAGCGCGCGCGTCGCAGGGGCGGCGGTCAGCAGGTGCTGCGCCTCGACGAGGCCGGTGAGCCGGGCCCGGTCGCCGGCCACGGTGATACGGGGGTTGGTGACCTGGTGGGTGGTGGCCACCCGCCCGGCGAACATGCCGAGGATGGTCGTCACGATGTGGTCCCGGCCGACCATCACCGGTGGCTCGGCGCCCCATGCGGCGGCCGCGGGGCGGAAGTCCAGTTCGGCGTCCGGAGTGAAGGAGGAGGCGAAGAGCTCGCGGTCGTGGAGGTCCTGGCCGAGGCCGAAGCGGAGAAGGGCGTCCAGGATCTCCGTCCGGTCGCGCAGCTCGGCGGCGACGGCGGCCGGGTCGGAGGCGGGTGCGGCGAGGGCGCGGTCGGTGGTGACGTACACGGTGAAACTCCCGGTTGGGTGGTTGTCCTTGGGCGATGGGTCCACCCTCCCGCCGGAGCGGTCGGACGATCAATGAGAGGCTGCGCAACGATCGTGAAGCGAAGATTAACGATGTAGCTGGAGAGAGGCGGTACGGATGCTGGAGCGGCACGAAATCGAGGCATTCCTGGCGCTCGCCGAGGAACTGCACTTCGGGCGGACGGCCGAGCGGCTGCACGTCTCCACCGCACGGATCAGCCAGACCGTACGGAAGCTGGAACGCCGTGTCGGCGCACCGCTGTTCGTCCGGACGAGCCGCCGGGTGGAGCCGACCGCGCTCGGGGCGCAGCTGGCACAAGAGCTGCGGCCCGCGTGGGAGGCGGTAGGCGCCGCCGTCCGGCGGGTCGCCGACGCCGGGCACGGCCGCACCGGAACACTGCGGGTGGCGTTCGCGGGCCCGGCGGCCGGGCAGTTGCTCGTCGGCGTCGCGGAGCGGTTCCGGGAACGGCTGCCCGGCTGGGAGGCGACTCTCCGGGAGGCCGAACTCGTCGACCGCATAGGCCTGCTGCGCGCGGGCGAGGTGGACCTGGTGTTCGCGGAGTACCCGTTGTGCGAGCCCGATCTGGTGGCGGGTCCGGTCCTGGTGAGTGAGCCCCGGATGATCGCCCTGCCCGCCGGTCACCCGCTCGCGCAGCAGGACTCTGTCACGCTGGAGGAGCTGGCCGGGATCCCGCTCGTCCGACTTCCGTCCGCCGTACCGGAGTCCTTCCGCGCCGACCGCACCCCGATGCGGACGCCGACCGGCCGACCGATCCCATCCGGCCCGGAGGGCGGCACACTGAACGAGATCCTGACCCTCGTCGGCACAGGCCGGGCCGGCTTCCCCCTCGGCGCCCAGGCCCGCCGCTACCACCCCCGCCCCGATGTCGCCTACCGCCCGCTGGCCGACGCGCCCCCGGTGCAGTGGGGCCTGCTCCACCACCGTGACCGCGCGACGCCCGCCACGGAGGCGTTCGGCCACGCGGCCCAAGACCTCGTGGGCGCCGAGGGTTAGCCTCACCCTGCCCGAAGCGGCCTCACCCGTCGAGCAGCTCACCCCGGCATGACGGCCCCGGCCCAGGCGCGAAAACCACTGGTCCCCCAAGCGGTCATGCGGGATGCTGCCGGGCATGATCGACCGCGAGTACGCCAGGCGCACAGCCCAGGAGGAGCTGGACCGCAGTTACGCGGGACGGCTGGCGGTGTCCGGGGTCGAGGAGCACGAACTGGTCTGGATCGTCTACTACCAGACCGAGGAGTACCTCCGAACCCGGGACCCGGGACAGCTTCTGGGCGGGAACGGCCCGTACTTGGTCGACCGCGCCGACGGCGGTCTCCATGTGGTCGGACCGGTCTCCTACGTCACCGGCGAGTGGGAAGCCGACTACCGCCAGCGCATCCGAAGGATTCCCACGCGTACGGCCGTCGACGACCTACACGACGAAATTCGCCAAGCGACGGCAGAGCGAGGCCGGATCACCGCCATGCACCTGCTGCGGAAACGCGTCCCGAGCCTGACTCACACCGAAGTCATCGAATACGTGACTGCCCTGCAGGCCGGCCCCGCACCAGAGCACCTCGTCGTCGCTGCGGCCAAGGCACTTGTTCCGCCTCTTGATCCGGTTCTCGCCGTGAGGACGATCCACCCCGGGCGGGACTTCGGGAGCTGAGCTCACGCGGACTCCCCGAAGCCCAGCCCGCACCCTGCTCGCGCAGGCGGCCGTCGGCTCCAGCCCAGCGCCTGCGGTGCGCAGGGCGGGACGGAGCCGCACGCCAGCCGTTCCCGTGCCGTCACGACACGGGAACGGCTGGGTGATGCGTCCTGAGCACGTCGTACTCCGCCCTCATCCCACAGGACGGACGGACCGTTCAGCAGCGGCCGGAGCCGTTCACCAGTGGACCGTGTCGCACCGCTGCTCCCCGTAGGTGAAGCTCCCGTCCTGGTTCTTCCACATCAGTCGCACACACACCAGGCCTTCACCCTGGCCCCCGTACGTACTGGTGTTCTCGTGGTCGTACCACCGCTTGGTCTCGGTGTCGGCGTGCAGCCCTGGGCCGCTGAAGGCGAAGAAGCCCTCGAAGTCCGTGCGGCCGGCCTGGGTCGACCGCTTGTAGGCGTGCGTCGCGTACCCGTCGGGCTTGCCCGTTATGAACAGGCACACCAGGGTCCCGCAGTTCATGGACTCCGCCTGGGCGGGTGCGGACATCAACCCAACCGTGGATGCCACCGCCAGGCCGGAAGCGGCCAGGCCGAGCCGCAGCTTGCGGGCCCACCGCCGCTGTGTCCCCGAGCCCGATACAGTCCTCGCCATGTGCGTTCCCCCTCGTTCGTGAATCCGGTGTTCTGCCACCGAATGACGTGCCGGCCAAGCCCGACCGGCTCGCAACCAGCCTCGGGGGCATGGCGGTCGCGGGCGTTGAACATTCTTGCTCAATCCATACCTGCGGGACGGGGTCTCTGCAGCAAGGCCCGCACGGTCCCGGGCAGTTCGCCGACGATGCGCCGGAATACGCGTGTCATGTGGGCCTGGTCGGCGAACCCGTACTTCGCCGCCAGCTCCCGCAACGGTCGACCAGCGTTGAGTTCCTCCGCCACCGCGCGCACCCGCAGCTGGTTGCGGTAACCGGTGAGGGTGTGCCCGGTTACCGACCGGAAGACCCGGCTCAGATGGGAGGGCGAGCACCCCACGTCCCGGCTCAGCTCCTCCAGTCCCAGGGTGAGCGGACCGTCCGTCAGGGCGGCGCAGACCTGGCCGACAAGCCTGCGGTGCGCTGCGGCGGTGGACGCGTTGCGCCCGCTGCTGGCGGGTCCGTGGGCCCCGGCCAGTCGGGCCATCAGGCCGTGGACCCGCTCCGCCACCTCAAACGCGTCCACGCCTGCCTTGCAGGCGGCCACCAGGCTCCGATGGGCGATGTCGAGACCTGCCTCGATCCGCAGGACACCTGTGCCGCGCGCTGCCAGGCAGTCTCCGTGGAGGTCCTGGCTGTACTCCACAACGGTGCTCAGATCGCAGATGCGGGGCAGGTGGGCAACGGACGCTTCGCTGCCGTGGCGCAGCACGAGCCCCATCGTCGGGTCGATGAAGTCCTCGCGCCCGGCCGCGCGTAGCAGGAAGCCGCCCGAACGCACGAGCGATACGATCAGTACCGCTTCGTCGGGCGTGCCGGTCGCCAGCCGTCGGAACGATCGGTGGTCGTCATGGCAGGCAAGTTCGGTGATCCGCAGGCCGTCCTGGTGCGCGAGGCGATTGCGTCTCACCGGCTCGTCGGCGGCTATTGGTCTGCGGCCCGTTGTCGGGTGATCGTGCGCCATGTTCCCCCGGCTCCTCTTGCCTGATGGTCGTCAAGGCACAGTCTCGGGGCGGCAGGCGAGTCTCATCACACGAACGATCCGGATGGCGCAAGCCCGAACTAATTTGGCTTGAGCATGTCATGGCGGCGTGTGTGATGCCACCCACCCACTGGCAGGCTGCCGCATGCCCCAGCGACGACAGGACGGGCGGAGCTGGGGTGGCCCGGTCCAGGGAGTCGGCCAGGACGCTGAGGGTGCGGGTGGTGGTGTCGAACCCGGCCGGGGCCCAGTGCGTGGCGGCGTCGAGTCCGACGATGGCGGCCCACCAGTCCTGGGTGTTGCCGCCGGCCAGGCCCAGGGCTCAGCCTCGGGTGGCGGCGAGCGTGGGGAGGACCACGTCGAGGTGGGCCGGTTCGCGGGCGTCGCGTCCAGCGGAGTACACCGGCGACGGCGATGACCTACTGATCGTTTCAGAACGAGGT
This sequence comes from Kitasatospora sp. NPDC030952, assembly GCF_055571335.1. Taxonomy (NCBI): domain Bacteria; kingdom Bacillati; phylum Actinomycetota; class Actinomycetes; order Kitasatosporales; family Streptomycetaceae; genus Kitasatospora; species Kitasatospora sp. NPDC030952. The sequence goes on along the minus strand of NZ_JBVIFM010000012.1, from coordinate 232,134 downwards.
TCGCAGACGGCGGAGGCGGATGAGGCCGCAGGCCGGCTCGGCGGCGGGGCTTACAAGCCTGCCGCGTTGCATCCCGGCGCTTCGCCGGGCTCACATTCCAGGTGTTCCGGGCGTCCCCGCAGCACGCGCCGCTTCTGCTCGTGACGCGGCTGGTCGGTTCCGATCGCGCATCCGAAGGCCGATCAGCGCGGTGACGGTGAAGACGGCGGCCTCGTAGATCATGGCGTGCCGAAACGCGGCGCCCGGGCCGGCGGCGGGTGCGAAGTAGACGAGTCCCGCCGCAGCCACGCCGATCGACCCGCCCAGTTGCTGAGCCGTGGGCAACAGCCCGGAGACAGAACCGGCCGCGGAGCCGTCCACTCTCGCCAGCACCAGCGCGAACACCGAGGCGGTGAACGAGCCGAACGCGGCGCCGCCGAGAGCCAGGACCGGCAGCGCAGCCCAGCGTCCGGCTGCCGTGCCGATGAGCGGCGCGAGAGTCAGGACCGTCCCCGCCAGTACCAGCGCCGAGACCGTGAGCACGGCCGGCCCGTGTCGGTGGGCCAGCGCGGGTGCGCTACGGCTGCCCAGTACGGCCGCGGCCGCGAAGGGAGCCGACGTCAGTGCGGCCGTGAGGGCGGGATATCCGATGGCCGACTGCAGATGCAGGAACAGCAGATACGTGAAGGACGGCACCCCGGCGTTGAACACGAACACCAGCAGCACCCCCGCACGTGCCCTCCGGTCGCGGAAGAGCGACGGATCCACCAGGGGATCCGGCCGGTGCGGGAGAGTCAGGGCGAAGCAGCCGAGAACGGCCACGGAAACGGCCAGAGCGGCCCATGTCCACCAGGGCCAGCCGGCTTCCCCTCCCAGCGCGAGCGGCAGCACCAGCGCACCGAAGCCCACGGTGGTCAGCAACACGCCCACCCCGTCCACTCGCTGTCCGGCCGCGCCTCGCGTGCGAGGCAGTACGGTCGCGCCCGCGAGCGAGACGAGGGCCACCGGCACCGTGACCAGGAACACCGAGCGCCAGCCGAGACCGAAGAGGTCGGCGCCGACGAGGAGTCCGCCGATCAGCGGCCCGGCCAGCGACGCGACTCCCATCGTGGCACCGAACAGGCCGAGAGCCCGTGGGCGCCGGGCAGCGGGGACGGCGACCTGGATGATCGACAGAACCTGCGGGGCGACCAAGCCGCTGCCCGCGCCCTGGACCAGTCGGGCCGCGATGAGGAACGTGGCATCGGGAGCACCCGCGGCGGCTACCGAGCCGGTCATGAAGACGACGGTGCCCAGCACGAACAGTCGGTGGTAGCCGTACCGGTCGCCGAGGCGCGCGGCCGTGATGAGCAAGCAGGCGTAGGTCAGGGTGTACCCGGCCAGTATCAGCTGCACGGCACCTGAGCCGGCGCCCAGGTCGGCCCGGATCGCCGGGGCGGCGATCTGCGCGACGGTGACGTTGAGCAACTGCACGAATGTCGCGCTCAGCACGACCGGCAGTACGAGCCGCCCGCCGCCACCGGCCGCGGGCCGTCCCACGCTCAGGGACGGGTAACCCTTCACGGGCCGACGCCGGCTCACGAGGCGAGGCCAGCTCACAGGCCGAGGCCGGCTCACGAGGCGAGGACCGCGGCGAGCTCGTCCGGCCGGGCTGCGAACGGGCTGTGGCTGCCGGGCAGGGTGTGCACGGTGAACGGGTTACCGGGGAAGGCCCGGTCGGCTTCCGCGATCATCAGGTCCTGCGCGGCCGGTGCCAGCGCCCGGTCCTCGGCGCAGCGCAGGAAGGTTCGTGGAATGCGTCCCCACCGTGCCGCGGTCAGGATGACCTGCGCCGTCGGGATCGCCAGGGGCAGATCAGGGCTCAGCGCGGACCGCCACCGGTCGAAGCGGTCCGGCGGGGTGTCGTGGTAGTGGGTTTCCCGCAGTTCGTCGAGGTAGGCGGGATCCGGTGAGAGCGGATTGATCCGGATGGCGCCCAGGGCCTCGGGGTAGCCGAGGTTCAGGTTCCGGCCGAGCGCGGTGGAATTCTCGGGTGAGCCCAGGTAGTCGAGGAACCTCGGCCGCCCGCCCGGGACGAACGCGGACAGGTAGACGATCCGGTCCACCAGCTCGGGCGCCCGCTCCGCGGCCAGGGACGCGGGACCGCCGCCCGCGCTGTGCGCGACGAGCACGACGGTGCGATGGTGACGCACCTGGCGCAGGACGCTCAGTACCGCCTCGGCGCAGTCGTCCATCGTCAGGGTGGCGAGCCGTGACTTCTCGGTCAGCAGGCCCGGCTGGCCGGGCAGCAGGTATCCGGTGGGCAGGGGCGCGTCGAAGCCGTGCCCCGGCATGTCGACGGCCACGCTCGCAGCGCCCAGTCCGGCCAGCGCGCGCTGCGTCGCCGCCCACTGTCCGGAGCTGTGCCAGGCGCCGTGCACGAAGACGAAGAGGGTGTCGGTCAGCGATGCGTTCTTCATGGCTCCATTCCAGGCAGGAACCACAGCGCCATCCATTCATAGATCTGGAAAGTGGCGTGGCGATATCTTTGAGGTCTTGTCGGCAGCCGATGGAATCGGCGGGACCGATGGGACCAACGGGACCGACGGGATGGACGGGATGGAGGGCGCGTCATGGAAGCGCGACACCTGCGGTACGCGGTCGCTCTCGCCGAGCACGGACACTTCGGTCGGGCGGCCGGCGAGCTGGGCATCGCGCAGCCGCCGCTGTCCAAGCAGATCGCCGACCTGGAGCGCGAGGTCGGGGCCCGGCTTTTCGACCGCACACGTCAGGGGGTGTTCCCGACCGCCGCCGGTGAGGCGTTCCTCGCGCGGGCACGCCGGGCGCTCGACGAGATCGCGGCCGCCACGGTCGACGCGGGCCGGGCCGCGCGCGGCGAGACCGGACGTCTGCGCCTCGGCTTCATCGCCTCGGCACTGCTCGACCCCCTGCCGGGCGTCCTGAACCGGTTCGGCCGTGAACGGCCCGACGTGAGACTGGAACTGCACGAGATGGCGACCAGCCGCAGCAGCTCGGCTCTCGTCGCCGGGGAGCTGGACGTGGCCCTCACCCTCGGCCCGCCACGGGGTGCCGGAGCCGAGCATCTCGTGTCCGTCCCGATCGGACGCGACCACGTGATCGCCGTGGTCAGTACGGCACACCCGTACGCGGGTCAACAGTCGGTAAGCGCCGACCAGTTGCGGCAACAGCCGCTGATCGTGTCGGCCGGCGAGGATGAGCCCGCGGTAGTCGCCGGACTGCGCACACTGCTGGGCACGGACTCATCGGCCCTCGGCGGCGCGACCGTCGCGAGGGACGTGCACACGATCATCGGCCTCGCCGCCTCGGGCGTGGGCGTCGGCCTGGGGCCGTCCCGCATGAGGGCGGTCCCGCGTCCGGGAGTGCGGTTCTGTGACGTGACCCCGCGCACTCCCCTGCCCGATCTCGTCCTGTCCTTCGCGGCCCGCGATCACTCCCCGGTGCTCCACGCCTTCCTCGACACCATCCGGAAGACCTGCCCCGACGTCGGTGCCGCACTCGACGACCGGCTCCGGCCCCACACGTGATTCGAGCCGGTCATCCCTTCGCCTGCGCCCGGCCTTCCGGCCCGGGTCGGCCCCGGCGTGAGGCGCGCGGCGTAGACGGGCGAGCCTCAGAACGTCGCGTCGGCCCGCGGGCCCAGGACCTGTCACCGTTCGCCGCGGTCACCGAAAAGGCTGAGCTCTGACCAGTGTCCGCCTACGGGATGACCTTCACGTGGAAGGGGTTGTCGCCCATCGGGCGTCATGGCCGGTACGCGTCGTGGTACCTGCGCAGTCGGGGGCCGCGGATCGCGGGCAACCTGACCAGGGTGTCCCTGAGGGCGTGGTGATCGGGTTCCAGGGGGTACCAAGGGCGTGATGGCAGTGGGTAATCGTCGCGCAGGACGCCCTCCGGGAGTCCTCCGGTGGCGGGTTCCGGCGAGGTCTCCCCGGGGCTGGTGAGGTACGCCCAGACTCCGCTGTCCAGCGGCACCACCGTCGCCTCGCGCTCGGGTGGGCGCCACGGTTCGCCCGTGCCGGGGTGGCGGGGGACGAGGAGGACGTCTGAGCGGGGCCCGGGGTCGGGGATGCCCGGGCCGGCCAGGGCCACCGAGCGGGGGTCGGGCCCCGGCGGGAGGTAGCGGGCCACGGCATGGCCGAGCAGCTCGGCGACGGAGCCTGCGGGGAGGGTCACCGGGTGGTTCTCGGTGGCTGCCACGAGATGGGCCAGCGCGACGCCGATCGCGGCCTCCCAGCGGCGGCTCCACGACCCGTCGGGTTCGACGGGCGGGACGCGATGCTCGGCACGCTCGAGGTCCGCCCAGTCGGGTGGCGGGTCGGCCGGGAGCCCCGAAGGGCGGCGGACGACCGCGTCGGGCTCCAGCCACACCGTCTGCCACGAGCCGCAGTCGTCGATCCGGGTCGCCACGGCCCGTCCGCACCCCGCACAGGCCAGGTTCGGCCCGGCCCGGCCGTCCACGCCGCGGCAGTAGCCCTCGCACTTCTCCAGGATCAGGGTCATCGATCGGGAGTCGCCGGGCGCGATGACGATCCTGTCGCGCGCGCCGAAGGAGACGGAGTACACCGGCGCGTAGACGCCCTGTCGGGCGGCGGCCTCGTCCCCGACGTCCCGCCACAACCGCCAGGGCGGTCCGCTTGGCTGTGGGTCGACGGCGTAGGTCCCCGGTTCCATCAGCGGGGGATGGAGTTCCTCCCAGGCCCCGTGGTGGCTGTGGACCGGTAGTGCGACCCGGGACACCGGTGCCGTCAGCCCGGTGTGGCACCCGGCACACGCGAACACGTCCAATCAGGCTCCCCCACTGTGGTTCCCCGCGATTGTGCCTCGATCGCGGCGGAGGGTCCATCGGGTTTCACAGCGGGCTCCAGGGCCTTTCGGGGGCGTCGTCCCCGGCTTGCTGACGGGCCGACGGGCGCGGCAGGCCGGAGCACCCGATGGCTGCTCCGAGGCCGGCGGGTCCTTCAGTCGTGTCCGTTGTTCGCGTTGAGAAGGTCGTGTTCGGTGGGGCCGGTCACCGTCGCCCGTACGGGTGACGAGGCGGCTGTTCGCCGGCGGCGGCAGCCCGTGTCGTGGGGTACTGGGCGGGTGCCTGTCAGGAGGTCGGCTCTCGTCGCCGCCGTCGTGCTCGCGCTCCTGACGGCGGTGCCCGCCCACGCGTCCGAGGAGCCACCGGTGCGCGACACCCACCGGGCGGCCGCCGTCGGGAACGCCGAGGTGCTGGAGCGTCAGGCCGCCCTGGAGCGGCTCATCGACGCCGTCACCGGGGTGCCCGAGCACCTGCGCGCGACGGTGTCCGGATACGCAGGGCACACCATCGACCCACAGCGGGGCGTCCTCGCGCTGTACTGGCACGGCGACGTACCCGCGCGGGTCACGAAGCTGCTGGAGCACGCCCCGCCGGGGATCACCGCGACCGTCCGGCCGGCGCCCTACGCCCTGGGGCAACTGCGCGCGGCGCGGGACCGGCTCGTCGAGGCCGCGGTGCGGGGCGAGGCGGGCGCGGTGTGGAACGGCGCCGGGCCCGCACCGGACGGCACCGGGCTGACCGTCCCCTACACCCCCGACGCCACCGGCCGTTCCCGTGCTCCGAGCGGCGAGCGGGTCGCCGCGCACGCCGCCGAGCTCGCCGGTGTCCCGGTGGTCCAGGCCGTGCCCGGGATCGCCCCGGTAGCCACCGCGACCCGGCACAGCGACGCCGGCCCGTGGAGTGCCGGCGCCGAACTGATCTCCCCCGGTAACGCGTTCTGCAGCTCCGGGTTCGGCGGGTGGCGCGGCAAGACGGCGGTCCTGCTGACTGCAGCGCACTGCGGGACCTCGGGCACGTACAAGACCGGCACCGGCACGACGATCGGCACCGCGTCCGACTCGGACACCGGGCTCGACGTCACCGTGATCAACACCAACGGCGGGCCGAGCGGCCGGTTCTACGACGGGGCGTGGGACAACCAGGCGGGCTACTCCAAGCGTGCCATCGGCGCCGGCCACAACTCCGTCGGCGGCCTGGTGTGCGACAGCGGGGCGACGTCGGGCGTGCACTGCGGGTTGAAGTTCTGCGGTCCCGTGGCCGACGGGCGGCCCTACTACTGCGACGCCCTGCTGTACACCCCGATCTCGCCGGTCATCGACAAGTTCGGCCTCTCCCTCGCCTGACAGCACGAAAGGACGGCGCCCCCGTGGACGTCGCACTCACCGACCGGCTCCTGGCCACCCTCGGAGTTCTCGCCGTCGCGTGCGGCGCGGCCGCCGCCCAGCCCGAAGGTCCCCGCGGACAGGAACTGGCCGACCTCCAACAGGCCATCTACCAAGCCGGCGTCGGCCCTGCCACCTGGCACGCGGACACCGTCGGGTCAAGCCCCGGCGACCGGGTGCAGACCGTCGAGGTGATCGGCGACCTCGACGACGCCCGCCGCACCCTCGACCAGCGCTTCCCCGGCCAGACCCACGTCGTGCGCGGCCACATCACCTCCGACCTCGTCTACCGGCGCGACCACGACTACCAGCTCGAAGGCGAACTCCAAGACCTCCAGCAGCCGGACTTCCAGGTCTTCAACACCGACCTCGCGCCCGACGGCCGTACCACCGTCGGCGTGGTCGGCGACCTCCAGGCCGCCCGCGCCTACATCGACGCCCACTACCCCGGCCGCGTCATCGTCCACGGCAACACCCGCTGACCGCTCCGGCGCCGACCCGCCGCGCTCCCCGGCAAACCCCACGCCGCCGCCACCCGCAGCACATCGGCCGGGCAGCGGCGGCCGTACGGCGTCCGCACCCACACGGTGGCCACAGCGGATTCATCGGCCGGCCGTGCCAGGTCATCCGGGTCATGTGAGCCGGCCGACGGCGGCAGCTCCCGACGGGGTACGGCCTAGGAGGCGAGCAGCCGCCCGGTGACCGCGAGGACCTCCGCCAGGCAGTCCTGGGCTGTCCGCTCGGGCGGGGCGCGCTACTGCGGGCGGCAGCCGGTGAGCTGCTCCCACCGGTCGAACGCCGCGTCCAACTCCCGACGCGCGTGCGGGATGCGCTGGTCCGACTTCTGGCTGCTCCTCACCTCGGCCAGCCGGTTCCGCGCCTGCTCCTGGCCGGCCGTGTCGGACTTCGCCGCACGCAGCTCGGCCTCGGCTTGCGGAACGCGCGCCCGCCGCTCGGCCCGGGCGATCTTCTCATCGGCGGCGGCGTTGAACACCGCGACGACGAACCGGCGCACCTCGGCCTCCGGGGTCTCCTCCAGGGAGACGGACACCATCTGCTGACGGCCGTCCGGAAGCGCCACGTAGACGTGGCCGCTTCCAGCCGAGTACTCGTCACGGACCGAGACCTCGGGCAGCGGGCACTCGACGTCGCGCCCGTCCACCGCCACCACCAGCACGTGCTCGTACAGCCACAGAACACTCCCGACCGACGACCGAAGCATCCCCCTCCCCAAGGACCGGAGCCGGGCCAGGTGCTCCTCGGCCTGGGCGATGCGGCTGCGGCGGGCCTGCTCGGCCGCCTCGACCCCGGCGCGGGCAGCGGCGATAGCCCGGTCCGCCTCGCGGCTCAGCCCCCGCAGTCTGCCGCGGGCCGCGTCCAGGTCACGCCGCTGCCCGGCGTACTCCGTACTCAGGGCGTAGCGCCAGCCACCGGGGTAGCGCTGCCTCAGCCACAGCGCCACGCCGCCGATCACCAGCGCGGCCAGCACCATCCAGCCCGCGTACTCCATCAGCCCGCCCCCTGCTCCAGCGGCCGGCAGTTGCCCGGCCAGGTCCAGACGGGATCGTACGAACCGCCGCTGACACGCGCACGAATATCCGGGAATCCCGCCCTGGGACCAGCGCGGCTACCGCGCGTTCGCGGCCGCGATCGCGCGGCCAGGGTTCAGCGGCCGCGGTGGAGACGGCGGCGCGAGCACGTACGACGGCGGCTCTTTCGAGCGGCACGCCGAAGCGGTCGTCGGGCCGTGCGGGACAGCCGTCTGCTGTCCCGCACGGCCGCCGCGAAGGTCGGACCGCAGGTCGGCCCGTCGGTGGGGCCTGTCGGTCGGCCTGTCGGTGGGCCTCGTTACCGTTCCCCCCTGATCGATTGTTCGAGGAGAGGGGCGGGGCTGTGCGGCGCTGGGAGTTCGTCGAAGGCGGCTCGGACAAGTTCTGGGAGGCCGGGGTCTACGGTGCCGCGGTGACCGTGCGCTACGGCCGGAGCGGCACGGATGGTCGGGGGCAGCGCAAGGAGTTCCCGACTGCGGAGGAGGCGCGGGCGCACTTCGCCAAGGCGGTCGCTGAGAAGGTCCGCAAGGGCTACCGCGAGATCAGTACGGGTCCGGTGCCCGCGCCGAAGCCCATGACGCAGCCCATGACGCCCACCCCGGCGGCCGCCGTCCCCGAGGTCCTGGACGACTCCCCGGTCGACACGCACGACGCCCCGGTCGACGAGGACGTGTTCGTGCTGCCGGAGGCATGGCGTCGGGCGCTGATCCCCCGCCGAGGCGGGGCCACCCGCCCGCCGGCCGCGCCGGCGAAGGACGCGGTGAGCGGCTACCACGACGCCCTGCGGCAGATGGATGCCTGGCTGGAGCAGGCGCTCACCGCGGACGGCAGTGACGCGGACCTGGTCGCGGCCGCCCGGGCGCACCAGTCCGGCAGCCGGGACCCGCTCGGTGCGGCGGTGCTGGCCGCGCTGTTCTCGTGCCCCGCCGGGAACGGCGTTCGCCGGGCGGTGGACGCCTGGGTGGCGGAGTTCGGTCTGCCGTTCGCGGCCAGGGCCACGGTCGAGCTGTTCGCGGTGGCCGTCGAGACCGGCTGGCACAACTCTCGTACCGTCAACCCCCGTGTCCGGCGCGGGGTCGACCCCAGGACCGCGGTGCATCGCCCCGCCGCGGACCGGGTCCGGTCGCTGCTGGCGGCGTGCGACGAGGAGACCCACCGCGCGGCGGTCGAGGCCCTGGCCGGATGCCGGGCCGACCTGACCCGTCTGGTGGCGGCGGCGTACCTGGTGCCGTCCGAGCCGGCCTGGGCCGAGGAGTGCGCGAAGTCGGGTGCGCGGCTGGGCTCGGCCGAGTGGTCGATGCTGCTGTGCTCACTCTCCTCGGCCGAACCGCTGGAGAACCTTCCCCCGCTGCCGAGCCTGGGCTACGAGGGATGGTCCACCGGGATCATCGCGACCGTGGCGGAGGGCCTCGGGGGCGCTGCGGCGCCGCTGATGCTGCACGACCTGACCACCAGCTACCACCACACCGACGGGAAGAAGCGGCTGCTGAGCGCGCTCGCCGAGCTTCCCTCCGACGAGGGCTTTCGGGGGCTGCTGGCTCACCAGGACGGCAACAAGGCCGCCCGCGCGGCCCTGCTGGCCGCCGTCCGCCGCTTCCCCCGGCGAGCTCTGCGTCTCCTCGCGGAGGCCGCGGCGGGCTCATCGGCCCCATCGGCCCCGGCGGCCCCGGCGGCCCCGGCGGCCCCGGCGGCCCCGGCCGACCCTGCCACGCAGCGGCTCGCCGCCCAGCTCCTGACCGGCCACGTCGCCGCCCACCGCGCGGCCGCACTCGAGCTGCTGCCGCAGCTGCCGCCGGAGCAGGCGGCCCTGGTCGAGCCGCTCACCGATTTGGGCGACCGGGTACCGGAGGTCCGCCCCGACTCGCTGCCGGAGCTGTTGACCAGTCCGCCGTGGACGCGCCCGCGCGCCACTGGCAAGCCCCGGGTGCTGACCGGCCTCACCGCCCCGCAGGAACCGCGGATGCGGTGGCTGCCGGGCGAGCGGGAGGCATGGGCTGCTTCCGAGACCTTTTACGCGCACTGGTCGGACACCGAATGGCAGCGGATCGCGGACACGATCCGGGCCACGAGTGGGCGGTCCGAGGACACACCTCACCACCGCGACCAGCGCGACCAGCGCGATGAGCTCGCGCTGTTCGCGTACGGCGACGAGGAGCTCGGCCGACCCCTGATCTCGCAATGGCGCGGCGGCGAGTACATGTGGGACGTCCGGGACGCCCTGCGCCGGATCACCGCCCGCTTCGGCCCGGACTCACTCGCGCCCGTACTGGCCTGTGCGTTGCCGTACCCCGCGACACACGCATCCCTGTTGCTGCCGTACCTGGACGTCCGGGTGGCCGAGACGATGGCGGACTGGCTGATGCGGCTCAAATCGGCCGGGGACACCGCGCGTTCCTGGTTCGCCCGGCACGGGCTGGACGCGGCCCGGCTGCTGGTTCCCGCCGCGGTCGGGAAGGCCGGGGCCGCCCGTTGCAACGCCGAGTACGCCCTGCGGTTGATCGGTGGAGCGCAGGGCGTGGCGGCGGTGCGCGCGGTGGCCCGCGAGTACGGGGCGGAGGCCGAGGACGCGGTGGGCGCGCTGCTGTCGGCCGACCCGCTGGTGAGCATGCTGCCGGTGAAGCTGCCCCAGCCCGGCGACTGGGCGGACCCGGTGACGCTGCCGCAACTGCTGGTGCGCGGCGGCGAGCGGGCACTGCCCGCCGAGGCGGTACGGCACGTGCTCACCATGCTCGCGCTCTCCAAGTCCCGGGAGTTCTACCCGGGCCTCGACCAGGTGGCCGAGGTGTGCGAGCCCCGGTCGTTGGCGGAGTTCGGCTGGGCGGTGTTCGAACAGTGGCGGCTGGCCGGCATGCCGGCCCAGGACGGGTGGGCGCTGCACGCTCTCGGCAGGCTGGGTGACGACGAGACGGTCCGCCGACTGACGCCGGTGCTGCGGGCCTGGCCGGGCGAGGGGGCCCACCACCGCGCCCAGGACGGCCTGGAGGTGCTGGCCGGGATCGGCACCGACGTCGCCCTGCTGCACCTGAGCGGTATCGCGCAGCGGGTGAAGTTCAAGGCACTCAAGGCGCGGGCGCAGGAGAAGATCGCCGAGGTGGCCGCCGGTCTCGGCCTGTCCGGGGAGCAGCTGTCCGACCGGCTGGTGCCGGACTTCGGGCTGGACGCCGACGCGACGACCGTCATCGACTACGGCACCCGGACCTTCACGGTCGGCTTCGACGAGCAGCTCAAGCCGTACGTGCTGGACGCGGCCGGCGTCCGCCGCAAGGATCTGCCGGCCCCGGGGGCGCGGGACGACGCCGAGCTGGCGCCGGCCGAGCGCAAGCGCTTCGCCGCGCTGAAGAAGGAGGTCCGCACCGTGGCGGGGGACCAGATCCGCCGCCTGGAGGAGGCGATGGTCACCCAGCGGGCGTGGACGACGCAGGAGTTCGAACGGTTCTTCGTCGGGCATCCGCTGCTGTGCCACCTGGCGCGCCGGTTGGTGTGGCTGGCCGAGGCGGACGGCGGCACGACGACGGCGTTCCGGGTCACCGAGGACCGCACCCTGGTGGACGTCCGGGACGAGGTGTTCGTGCTGCCCGCCGGAGCCACCGTCCGGCTGGCCCACCCGCTGCTGCTCGGGGACGACCTCGCCGCCTGGTCGGAGCTGTTCGCCGACCACCGGATCCCGCAGCCGTTCCGTCAACTCGGCCGCCCGGTGTACGCGCTGACCGACGAGGAACGGGCGGGGCACCGCCTGACCCGGTTCGAGAACGGTCCGGTGCTGCCCACCACCCGGCTGGTCGGCATGGAGCGGCGCGGCTGGCGGCGCGGCGAACCGCAGGACGCGGGCGTGGAGCGCTGGCTGTCCCGGCAGGTCGGGCCCGACCGCTTCGTGGTGCTCGCCCCGGAGGACGGCATCGCCGTCGGCATGCACGACTCGTATCCCGAGCAGCGCGTCGAGACGGTGTGGCTCGACAACCACCCGGGCGACTACTGGACGCACAACCGGACCTTCCCGACCTTCGCGGAGTTGGACCCGGTGATCGCCTCCGAGGTGATAGCCGACCTCGTCGAGCTGACCACACCGTGACGGCACCTCACCTCACGAACAGTTGTGATGTCGTGGCCGTGCCGGACCGGCGGCGTGCTGCGCCGAGGGTCGCGGGAGTACTGGTGGACGGTGGGGCAGGCCAGACGACCGCGGAGATCGGTCAGCTCGGCGGCTCGCTCCTCGATCAGCCTGCGGCCCGTCGTCAGAACGCCAGCCGACGACCGTCGCCGGACCCGTGACGCGCGTCAGCCGTCAGCGCCGGTCGCCGGAGGCGGAGAGGGGTTCGGGAGCCGTCACACCGGGCGGGGCCGTGAGGCACATGCGCTGGGGGTTCAGCCGGGATACGCGTCAAAGGGGCGATCAGTGGATCTCGATGACGGAAGCCCCTCGCCGGCCCGGAGGCTGACGAGGGGCTTCGTCGTCGCTACTGGCTCAGCCCGTGCACGCCATGGTGGCGTCCTGGGAATCCGGATCGTTCCGGGTGCAGGTGTGCTGGGGGGCTGACAGGTCGCTGACGTGGGTCTGCCAGACGGCGCCCTGCCATTTGGCCTGCGGGGCGCCGGCGTTGTCGAGGAGTCGGGGGTAGCGCAGGACTTCCCACGACGGGAACTTGTCCTTCGTCGTCGTGATGTCGAAGCCGGTGAAGGACTTGTTCTTGTCGTCGTACCCGTGCGGCGTCAGGTACCACGTCGCGTTGATCCGGCCGAGGTCTCCGAGCTGGTAGCCCGGGACGTCCACGAATGAGTTGACCGCCGAGATCGACACCTTGATGCCCCCGCCGGCGGTGGGCGTGACCCAGTATTCATTCCGGGGGGTCGGGTCGTCCTGGACGACTTCGGCATGCGGGGTGCGGACGAGGGGCTTGGCGTCGCGGCATCCGTTCAGCGTGGAGCTGGGGTCGTGGACGCAGGAGTGTTCGACGTAGACGCCGACGCGGCCCGTTTCGGTGTCCCACGCGACGGTCACCTTGGATTCGGCGGCCGGGTCGGTGCTCCACTGGCGGTGGTTGCCGATGATGTCGTTCACCGGATTGTTGTCGGTGGCGATGTAGCCGCGCACGACGACGATGCCCCGGTCTCCCCCCAGGGGCAGCAGGTTCGCGGCCTCCTGCAGGCCCCCGTCGCGCGTACTGCTGCTGGGGGTGAGGTACAGGTCGCGTGCCTGGGCGTACTGCGGGTTGGGAGTCTCCTCGGGAGACCATGCGATGGGGCCGTGCTCGAACATCTGGCTGATGCCCTTGGTGCCCGGAACCTGGACTTCGTCGCTGATGGGGTAGCCGTAGCGGCCGCTCTCCCACTGGGCCTGTCCCCAGCGTTCGCCGATGCGACCCCAGACAGGGTGCGCCCCGGTGTCGGGGGACCAGTAGACCGAGCCGCCCTGGAAGACCTGGCGTACGCCCTTGCCGTCGGGGAGCCGGATCTCGTCGCTGGCGGGATAGCCGAGACTGCCGCCTTCCCAGCCGAGCTGCCCCCACTTGTCGCCGACGAGGCCCCAGATCGCGTGGGCCCCGCTGCCGGGGCTCCAGTAGATCGAGCCGTGCTCGAAGACCTGGCGGGCGCCTCCGTCCTTGGGGACCGGGATCTCGTCGGACTTCGGACAGCCCAGGGAGGCCTGAACACCCGGCGTCTGCGTGTATTCGGTCCAGATGGCCCCGTCGACCGAGTGGCCCTCGCTGCAGAAGACCTGAGCCGATGCGGGAGCGGCCTGAACGCCGAGCAGGAGCAGGGCACTTGAGGCGGTGAGGGCGAGGAGTCGGGATGCTCTTGTCCTGATCATGGCGAACAGTCTCCACGCCTGTGGGTGGTCCGGGCAATGAGACAAAGAGACGAAGCACCCGAATGGGTGACGGGCCGGGCGCTCAGGGCTTCGAGATCGGGAGACGCCTGCTCGCCGAGGTGCGTCAGGCCGGAGTGCCGGCAAGGCGGCACAAGGCGGTACAAGGCGGTAGGGGTCGGTACCGGTCGCGATGGCGGTGTCACCGGTCAGGGGATGAACTGTGCCCCGAGCAGGCCTCGGCCGGCGTCGGCAGCGGCGCGCCAGACCGGGGGTACCCCGTCGAGGAGGGTGTCGATGTCCTCCTGGTCGCCCTCGGGGTGGAGAGCGGCGGCGAGCAGCTGCCCGGCCTGGTCCCGGGTACGGGTGGTCCAGGTGAAGGCCCGTTCGACGGCGGGGAGGGCCTGGCGGACCTGTTCGGGGGTGAGGACGAGGTCTCCGAACCAGCCGGGCAGTTCGACGTGGCGCTCGGGTCCGAGGGCGAAGGCCATGGCGGCTGCCGGGTAGGCCTTGCGGGCGGCGACCGCGAGGTGGGGCAGGGCCTCGTCGTGGCCGCGTTCCCAGGCCTCGTAGACGAGGCAGATCCGCTCGTCCAGTGCGGACGGGCCGGCAGCGTCGAGGAACCGGTGCATGGTCGCCTCGGAACTGCCCGCCTGCTGCCACCACCGAAGGAGGTCCCTGGACGCCGGGAGCGCGGCCTCGGCCTCGACCGCCGGGGCCAGGTCCTTCCAGTAGTGCGTGATGGTGTCGGCGTCCATGGGCACCAGGCACCACATCCCCAGGAAGCTCACGACGAATCCCCTCCTCCTCGGATCTCCCCGTCTCCGGGCGGTCGCGTCCAGGAGCGGGTGGTGAACGTGTGCAGCCGCCCGTTCGTGAGCGCGTGGCGTGGCAGGCGGACACCGAACTCGGCGGTCACGGCCTCCAGCAGCGAGCGCTCCGCCCCGGTGCCCTGACCCTGGGAGCCGAAGAACCGTTCCGGGTCCAACTCCCGTGGTATCCGCCCGGTTCGGTGGACCTCTCCGTCCGCGTACGTGAAGGCGTACTGCTCGGCGCCGTCCTGCGCCACGGAGAGGTGGAAGAACGGTTCCCCGTGCGAGGTCCTCAGGCCGCTCCACACGACCACCGCGCGGGCGCCCTCGCCGGCGGCAACGGCGGCGGCGGCAGCAGCAGCGGCAGCGACCGGGGAGACGAACCGCTGCGGGGCGAAGCGTCGCGGGTCGAAGTGCGCGGGGTCGCTCTCGAAGGCGAAGCTCCAACGGGCGCCGGCCCGGCCGACCGCCATGAGGGCCTTGTCGTCGACGGGCGACAAGACCCCCCGCCCGCTGAGCGATCGGTGGCGCGCCTCGTCGGAGGTCATGGGATCGTTCAGCGCCGCCTCGTCCCCGTCCGCGAGGCATCCGGGCAGGTCCGCCGGTTCCACACCTTCGACCAGGACGAACCGGTAGGCCGTGAGGTTGCGTTGGGCGTCCGGGTCCGCGAGCCAGGCCAGACCGTCCGGGTCGAGGTCGGGCGAGCGACCCGGTGCCTCGCCCGGCTGACCACCCCTGGGGGTGGACAGCAGCTCGCGGCCCCGTTCCGGGGTCAGCAGCGGCCCGAGCAGGGGGTCGGCCACCCACCCCAGGGGCGCCAGGTGGTCGGGGCCCAGCGGCTGCCAGGCCGGCAGGGCGTCCATCAGCGTCCGCCACGCTCCGTCGGTGTCGCCCCACCGCGCCGCCTGCCTCGCCCGTTCGACCGCTTCCCCGAACGGTCCGACCGGCGTGTACCGGTACGTGCCGTTGCGCACCTGCTCCAGCGTCGCGTAGGCCAGCGACACCACGTCGTCCCCGGCTCCCCCCAGGTGGAACATCAGCGTGGCGTCGTCCCGGTACGAGTGCGCCGCGTGCTCGGCGACCAGTGCCGGAAGCAGCTCGGGCGCGTACCGCGGGTCGGTCACCAGGCCCTCGAAGTACACCATGTACGTCCGCCCGAGCAGACGGCGTATCTGGTCCCCCAGCCCGACGGCCCGCGGCCTGCCGTACTCCTTCGCCTCGTCCAGCTCCTGCCCGGCCCTTTCCCAGTCACCGCGCAGCGCCTCCAGCCGGGCCCGCTCCACCCGGGCGTCCAGCTCCCGCGTCAGGTCGTTGGCGAACTCCGGCTCCCCGTCGGTACGGTGGGCCCGCAGGCTGTGGAACTCCCGGTGCATGTCCCGCATGAACTCGACGAAGTTCGCGTACCGCTCGGGCGGCGCGGCCCGCCAGCTCGCCCACGTGTACACGGCCCACTCGCCGTCCTCGCCCACGTCCTCGGGATCCAGCAGGACGTGGGTGATGTCGGACTCGACGTCGAGCTGGAGCCCACGCCGCCAGATACCCGCCTCCCGCCACTCGGCCTCGTCGGCGTCGTCGTCCAGGTACTCCTCGAACATGTCCGCGAGCCCGGACTCGTTGCCGTGCCAGCGCGCGTCCGCCGTCCCCGCCAACAGCCCGATGAACTCGCCGGCGTGCCGCCACCCGTCGCTGACCTTGAGGAACTCCCGGTACGACGGGGGCATCCGCCGACCGAGGCGCTCCTCCATGGCCGCGATCCGCTCCTCGGACGCCCGCGGGAACCCCAGCCATCGCGCCCGCCGGGCCGCCTCGTCCTCCTCACCTCGCGTCTCGTCATCGGGCGGCAGGGAGTCGGACCACTCCCCGCTCCACCCGAGCAGGAACGGCCGCCAGTCGAACGGTGTCGCATTCGTCATGCGCCCGATGCTGCCAGCCGTCACTGACATCGCCCCGTGCTGCCGGGCGACCCGTGCCGCCCGGCAGCACGGCAGCACGGCAGCACGGGCGGCATGGCAGGCATGGCAGGCATGGCAGGCATGGCCCGTTCACGACGTGCCGGGGCCCCCGGCGCAAAGCGCGTGGTCGATCAGGGCGCTGGCTGCCTTCTCCTGGTCCAGGATGTGCTCCGGGGTGTCGCCGCGTGCCTCGGACATGGAGACCACGGCGCTTCGCCTGCCGTCGTCGGTGACGCCGTTGAGGGTGATGTAGCCTCCGTCCCCGCCCTCATGACTCCAGTAGGTTCCCCCGCAGCCGAGGGGGCGTTCGGCCAGGCCGAGCCCGTATTGGCCTTCGGGCCACAGCCGTTGGACATCCGCGCTCACGGGGACGGTCTGCTTCATCTCGGCCAGCTGCCGCGTCGGTAGCAGCCGGCCCGCGAGCAGCGCGCGGAGGAAGTGGTTCTCGTCCTGTGTGGTCGTGACCCACGAGAGGTTCTCGTGGTCCACCGGTATCTGGCCGGTGACGTCCACCAGGGAACCGGGGCCGAAGAGCTGGTAGGCCTGGGCGCGCGGCCGGGGCAGGGTGGGCGAGGTGCCCATCCACCGGGTCCGATCAAGGCCGAGCGGGCGCAGAATGCGGTCTTCGATCTCCTGGTGGGCTGGTCGACCGGTGGCCTTCTGGATGATCATGTCGAGCAGGACGTAGCCGGTGTTGGCGTACTTCCAGCCCTTGCCGGGCGGGAAGTACGGCGCGTGGGCCATGGCGCGGGCGACCAACTGCTCGGGGCTGTAGACCTCGTGGCGCTGCTGGTAGTACTCCGTCGGCGTGGTGTATCCGGGCAGGCCGTCGTCGGAGATGCCGCTGGTGTGCTGGAGCAGTTGACGGACGGTGATCTGGCTGCCGTCGTTGCCGTTGCCCCGCACCGATCCGGGCAGCCAGTGGTCGACCGTGTCGTCCAGGGACAGCCGGCGCTCGGCCTCAAGTTGGAGGACCACGGTGGCGACCAGCGTCTTGGACGTACTGGCCATCCGGAAGTAGCCGTCGGAGGGGACCGGGCGGCCGGTGTTCAGCTCGGCGGTGCCGCTGGTGGCGACCGACTGCCGACCATCAGGCGCGATCACGCGGGCCTGCACACCGCTGACACCGAGGGCACGGATCGCCTCAGTGTCCCGGCGTAACCGGTCTGCGGAAGAGGGACCGGCGGGCTGGGCGACGGCGCCGGCCATGGTGGCGGCGAGCAGCACAGCGGCGCCGGCTGCTACGGCGAAGTGCTTTCGCGGAGTCGAAGTCATGGCTGGACGCTAACCAGCCCCGCCGCCCGAACCGGGCGCGATCCGGCACATCCCAGGGTCTGCTGGGGGATGTCCCCCAGCAGACCCTCGGGGACATCCCCCAGGGCGCGGTCGGTGTCCGAACGGGCGGGCATACTGACGCCGTGCCAACCGCCGAGGACCCCCACCAGCCCCACCAGCCCCGTTCCCGCGAGCCGGAGCCGACAGCGCCGGGCCAGGAGACACCCGACCCGTTCGAGGGCCTCGTCCTGGACGAGCGCTTCGTCAAGGACGCCGCCGTCGAGGAGCCGACCGCCCGGACCCGGATGCTCGCCGCGCGGTGGCGGGAGCAGCCGCCGGTGGACCCGGGAGGCCGCCGCTGGGTACCCGGCGCGGCACCCGGCACGGCCCGCTCCAGGTGGACCCGACCCGGACGCCCGCGCACCGCACTGATCGCGGTCACCGCTCTCGCGGCGCTGCTGGCCGTCGCGGTCGGAACGGACCCGGCCGGTCTGCTGAACCGGAACGGCCCGGCGGCGCGCACCCCGCTCGCCGTACCCGCATCGCCCCGGCCGACCGTGGACGTCGCACTGCCCGGCGGAGGGGTCTCCGACGGCACCAGGTGCGGCACCCAGGGCTTCCACCACTTCGAACCGGCACCCGCGTCCTTCACCTTCGCCGGATCACCGTCGGACGCATCGGACACCCCACCGCCGGGACCGCAACTCGTCCTCGGCTCCTACGGGTTCTCACGGACCTCGGCGGACGACCCCGGGCACATCACCATCGGTCTGCAACTCGCTCCGGGCCCCGGCGACCGCGCACTGGACCTCTCCGCACCACTCGGTCCGCAGGGCGTGGCGGTGGAGATCGAGGGCCCGGACGGCCTGGTCGCCGGCGCCCACGGCCTCCCGCTCACACCCGACGACGACACCCCCTCCGACGCGGGCGACACCGTCCACGTCGGACCCGAGAACGGGGCGTCCGTGCAGGTGACCCTCCCGGCCGGTGCCCTGTGCCCGGGCTTCGACGGCTTCGCCGTCCAGCAACGCCTGATGGCACCGACCGACTCCCACAACACCATCACCGGCCAGCCGCCCTACCGGCTCACGGTCTCCATCTCCGACCCGGCGATCGGCACACTGCGACGCCAGGCGGGCTCGACGGTGCCGGGCGACGTACTGGCAACCGACAACCGGTACCCCCTCTGACCGCGGCCACCCGAGAACAGCTCCGACGGACGAAACTCGGCGAGATGCTGAACAGCTGCGACTGAGCGACGGACGCCGCCGGCCGGCGGCCGGGTAAGGCGCGGCCGCCGGCGTGTCCTAGAGTCCGGACGTGCCCACTCTCATGATCGACACCGGCCCGACCGCCCCGGACGCCCCGGTGACCCGCACCGGCGGAGTACCACTGGCCCCGCCCGGTACCGAATGGCCCGTCTGCACCTCCTGCGAGGGCCCGATGCAGTTCCTCGCACAGGTCCTCCTGGACGACATCGACAACGACAACGGCACTGGCACCGGCGGCGCCACCGGACCGGACCGCTGGATCCTCGCACTGTTCGCGTGCCAGAACGACCCCGGCATGTGCGACGACTGGGACCCCAGCGCCGGCGGAAACCGCGCCCTCCTCCTCCCGGCCGACGACCTGCGACCACTCCCCCTGCCCCACCTGGACGACGACGCCGACGAGTCCGTACTCATGCTCGGAGCCGTCAGAGCGGTGACCACCGCACACGAAGACACCCCCGACTACGACCAGGCCCGACAAGCCTGGACGACCAGAACCGGGCGCCCGGACACCTCCGTCCTCGGCCAACTCGGCGGAACTCCGGCATGGATCCAGGGCGACGAAACACCCACCTGCCCCCAGTGCACTCGACCGATGCCGCTGACCGTCCAGCTCGAAGAAGGCCCCGACCACACCACCGCCATGAACTTCGGCGCGGGCGGCTGCGCCTACGGCTTCACCTGCCGGCCGTGCGCCCAGGCCACCCTGCTCTGGCAGTGCTGAACCACTGACCGCGCGTTCACCCCGGCGACGGGACGACGTGCACACGGCCTGGACGACCGGGACCCCACACCACCGTGTTCGCCCTGCCCGGCGGGCACCCGGCCCAGGGGCCCGCCGGCGTGCGAAAGCCGCGATGTACCCTCCCGCGTCTTCCGCCGATCCGCGCTTATCCCAGCGTGGAGGGGCCTGCCGGGCGGGTCGGCTGGGCTCCGCCGCCACCGAGTACGTGCCGGCCGGTGTTGTCCCGGTGTTGTCGGAGGCGGGGACCGGTCCCCCGTTCGGGTGCCGTCCCGGCTATCGTGTCGGGCATGACGTACCGCGTGCAGTACACGGTCGAGGCGAAGGCGACCATCGACGCGCTGCCTGCCGAGCGGCGTGACCTCCTGGAGCGGGCACTGGGTGTGCTCGCCCGCGACCCCTACCACAAGACCGCGACGGCGCCGATCGGCCCCGACGAGCACCTGCGCAAGGCGTACGCCGCACCGGGTGTCGTGGTGGAGTTCATGGTCGCCGACCACGTCCTGGTCGTCGTCGTGCTCCAGGTCTTCGACGAGCTCCAGTACCTGATCGACGAAACCGACGCCCGCTGAGCCGGCGGGAACCCCAGCCGCGCCCACCCGGCGTCCTACCCTTCGACGAATCGTCGTCGTCAGTGGTGAAGGCCCTCGGGACGATCACGCCGTGATGCTTCTCCTCATGGTCGCGCTGGGCCTCGTCGTCCCGCTCGGCTACCGGTTCGACCCTCGTCTGCGCTGAGCAACCGGTCTCCCGGGCCCCGCGCCGCGAGACCCGGGACGCCGCCGCGCCGCTCCGCTTGCCGGGGTCGCCGGCTCACCGTCTGGTCAGTCGCCCGGGGAACTCTTCCAGGCGCCGCCGACACCACACGGCGCAGAACACCCTTCCCCTGACCACCGGTCCGTCCGGCGTCGAACGCGACGCCCCCTGAACTGGTCACCGCGCACGGCAACCCCGGGGCCGCCCACCGGCGGGCGAGCCAACAGGCCCGCCGCGCGCCGCGCATACAGTTTCCTGGTGACCCGACCCGACCCGTACGACGTCCTCGCCCAGTGGCTCGCCGCCGGCTACGGCAAGCACGGCCGCGCGCTGCAGGGCACCACGCCCACCCGGTACGAGGCCGACGTACGGGACTGGCTGTACTTCACCGAGGAGACCACCGGCATCGGCGCCTGGAACGCCAACGAGTCGACGGCCTCCACCTGGGCCTACGCCCCCGCGCTGCGGCCCCCGAACCCGGACCGCCCCTCCCGCCGGCCACTGGCGCCGCGCGTCTCCCTGCACAACCCCGCCCGGCGCCTGGCCGCCCTCGCCGCCTTCTACGCCTACGCCGCCAACGCCGGCCACATCCCCGAACCGCCGTTCAACGCCGCGGCCCTGCGCCCCGCCCCCACCGCACTGCCCCGCACCACGCCGCTCACCCTCGAACAGGCCGCCGCCCTGCAGTACGCGGCCGACGACGTCCTGCCCGGGCGCCACCACCGCGGCCCCTACGACACCGCCCCGCACCGCGACCGCCTGCTCGTCCACCTCCTCCTCGACGGCCTGCGCCCCCGCCAGGCCGTCGGCATCGACCTGGAGGACCTGAACGAGGAGGACCCGCACCGCCGCGTCCGCACCCTCACCTGTCCCGCCCCCAAGGGCGACGGCACCATCACCCACCAGCCCGCCCGCGAGATCTGGCAGGCCATCGCCGACTACCTCCCCCACCGCGTCGACGGCCGCGACCCCGTAACCGGCCGACGCCCCCTGCTCACCAGCCGCAACGGCCGGCGCCTGGACTCCAACACCATGCCCGGACGCATCGTCAAAGCCATCGCCGCCCGCGTTCCGGAACTCGTCTTCGAACCGAACACCGTCACCCCCGACCGCCTGGCCATGGCCCCCGCCGTCCTCCTCGACCACCCCCTCCCGGCCCCCGGCCCCGACGGCTGGGCCCCGCCGGACGCCCCACCCCTCGAACGCCTGCGCCTCGACCTGCGCCACGCCCTGGACGCCGCCCCGCTCTGCCCGCCCGCCGACGGCGGCTGCCCCGCCGACTGCGAACGCTGCGCGGTCCGCAAGCGGATGTGGGAGACGTGGGAGCAGCGCTGGGACACCGGCGCCCCCGCCTACCTGTCCTGGCCGGTGCCGCCCTACGACCACCGCCAGCGCCCCGCCGAACGCCTCCTCGCCTACCACCGGAACCGCTGCGCCGTCTGCGGCGCCACCCCCGGCCCCGGCCGCCCCGCCCACACCGAGGACCACGACCCCCAGACCGGCCTCACCCGCGGCCTCCTCTGCCACCGCTGCCACCCCCAGGCGGAACGGGGCGCGGCCCCCTTCTGGGTCCGCTACCACGAGCGGCCGCCCACGGCAGTCCTCGGACAGGAGCTGCGCTACCCGGCGCTGGGTGGCGGGCGGAGGAGGTAGCGTCCCCCGTGCGCCCGACAGCGGTCGTCTTCCCCGCGCCTCAAGGGCACAGGCGCGGGGCGACTTCATTCGGTCCGAGGTCAACGGCCGTGTTCGCGGAGCGCGGTGAGCGCACGCCCGGCTATCTGCTCGTGCGTGCCGACAGCATCGACCGTGACGACGAGGTCCTGACCGGCGTAGTACTGGATGAGGGGCTCCGCCATCGCGTCATAGGACCTGAACCAGCCCCGGATGCGCTCCTCCTTGTCGTCCTCACGTTGGTACAGCTCACCTCCGCAGACATCGCAGACGTCTTTGCCGGGTAGGTCGGCCTCCTCCGGTTCGTAGCAGTGGAGCGGATTCTCGCGGCACAGGCGGCGGGCACCCTGGTGCCGCACGCGACGCTCGATCTCGTGCTCGGAGAGTTGCAGACGTAGCACGCGGTCGAGGGGCGTGCCGAGTTCGTGGAGCAGTTCGTCCAGTGCGCGCGCCTGGGCGGTGTTGAGCGGGTGCCCTTGAAGGAGGAAGGCCGTGGGGGCCGCCTGGCGCAGGTGGTCGTGCGCGATCGCGCTGATGATCTGGTCCGGCACCGGTCCGCCGGACCGGAAGGTGTCAGCGCAGCGAGTCCCGAGTTCGGTTCCCTGGCGAAGGTGAGCGCGGATGAGGTCGCCGAACACGATGCGCGGCACCGCCAGGACGTCGGCGATCGTGCCGACCGGGTGTTCCAGCCGCCACGCCGGTGGTTGCAGGAGGACAACGCGCATTCCCATCACTCCTCGAGTGCACACTGATCGGCCAGCGGGTCGGTCTTCGCTCCGTACCGGCCTCGGCCCGACACGATGAAGTCCGTTGCGAGGGCCTACCCGCAACGGACGAAGTATCAGCCAGCTGTGGAACCGCCGACGCCCAGGTCGACACGCATGACGCCGCGCAGCTCCTCCCAGCGCTCCCAGAGCCACTTCAGGTAGTCCTGGATCTCCTCGAACGACCCGTCCGGGTCCGGGTTGCCCTCGTGCAGGCACAGCGTCCTGCGGTACGCCTCGGACAACGCCTGGGTGACCACATCCAGTTGCTCCAGGACGGCGGGCGAGGCGACCATCTGCGCTTCTGCGAACGCGGCGTGGTGTGCTCGCCGTGCCTCCTCAAGAGCGTCCCTGTGCCGCTCCGCCACAGCGCCTTGGTGCGAGAACCAGAGGAAGTTCATGATCTCGACCCGGTAGCGCCGGAAGGCAGCGTTCGTGGTCACGTAGCACCCACGCCGCAAGGCCAGGCTCGCCTGCTCCTGCTCACGGTCCCACTGCGCCCGGACGGCCAGCTGCTGGCGTTCGAAGTCCTCCCTCGCCGCCCGGGCCTGAACGCGTTGGGCAAGCCACGGCGCCAACAAGGTCCCCATCACACCGAAGAAAGCCACCACCAACGTGACCACCGCGCCGAACATCCCGCCCCCATCCCCGCCGTCCCGAAGGACCAGCGAACCCCCGGTCTCGTCAAGAGAGACACCTGCCCCGCGGCGGCATCCCCGGACGTTGCCGTCAACCACTGCGTCCTCGAGGACGACAGCCGCGGACGATGCAGAAGGGATTGAGCCTCGCACACCCGCGTCGGGCCCGAGAAGATCCAGCCGACCATTTCGATCTCGGTGTCCTCCTCGCGAACCTCTCTTCCCCGGAGTGGGCACACGCCATCGGCACCTATTGCTTCTCGGCCCCCACCAGATGCCGTCCTGGTATTAGACGCTGTTCCAGTCCTCGTCGGAGGCACCGGCGGGGACCGGTACGAGCATCGAGCGCGTCGCCGCGCACCTGGTCGACCTGAGCCGAGGTCAGCAGGCGGAAGTCCATGGCAGCCCCGCCATCTCGGCGACCAACGGATCACCGGGCCAGAGCGGTTCGGAGGGGGGCGACACCCACGACGACAGAGAGGTCGCCCCCGGGGATGCCGAGGGTGCGGACGAAGCCGGCGACCACGTCCGGAGTCAGGGGAACGCCACCCCGGGCCAGGGCGGCGATCGTGGTCTCGGCCAGGCACAGGCGGCCGTTGGTGAGCAAGAACAGCAGCTTGGCCGCGGCGCTCAGGGACCTCAGGTTCCGGTTGCCGAACAGCAGGTTGACGAGTGCGGCTCCGAAACCGACCTGCTGCTGGTCCGCCGTCCGCGGTAAGTGGAGCGGACCTTCCTGGGGCTCCCGGCGCAGTTGGTCGACCAGGCCATGCACGCGGTCCCGCCGGTCCGGCGGCAGCGCGAGCGCGTAGCGGACGAGGTCCGCGCGCCGAGGCCCGGGGGCCGACTCCCGAGGAGTCAGGGCCTGCGGCACCCGGAGGGCCGCGATCACGTAGTGGTCAGCCGTGTGGAAACCGATCGCCGACGCGAGTGCCTCCAGGCGTGCGGGCAGCGGTGCCGTGCCCGCAAGCACCCCACGGAGTTCGGGTGCCGGAACGCCGGACTCCGCGGACAGCCGTCCGGCGTCCACCCCATGGTGGTTCAGCTACCGGGCCAATGTCGTTCCGAAATCGGATAACCCGTCATGGATGACCCCTCTCCCGCTCGGGACGTGCTCGGATCGACAGAATGCGCGGTTCCCTGTCGAAGGCGACACAGTCGGTTGGGCTGGGAGCGGGCCCGCGGTACTGGCGCGATTCGACTGACGTCAATGGCGCCGATATCGGAGCCGACCGGAATCCGCCCAGCAGACGGTCGACGTCTCCCCGCTGGCGCGGGGAACATGGGATCAGAGAGCTCGGTACATCGGGCCCATCCCCGCGGACACCGGGAGCAGGAATGGGCAGCGTACCGTTCACCGTCGGAACGCGAGGTGAAGGCCCCTTATCGGGTCGTAGCGGAGCCGCTGGAGGGCGCTCCCGTCCGCACTCGTGCCGTCCGGCCGCAGGATGATGACGCGCCGATGGCGTAGCACCCCGATACCCGGGTTCTCCCAGTACTCGGCGGGCGGAAGGTGCTCGAACCAGTGGTGCGGGACGGACACCGTGTTGAGGAGGAGGTTCTGCTGCTGGGCCCGCCGGGCGGCGCGGTCCGCGAAGCGACGGCTGTATCGCCTGAGGTCCGCCCTGATGCGGCCCTGCGGGTCGTAGCTGTAGTGGTTGCTGAAGTGTTCGCCTTCTACGGGGTGGTAGTAGAGCAGGACCGCCTCGACGGAGCGCTCCGCGAGGCGCGAACGCGCCGCCAGCCCCGGAGTACCGTCGTTGCCGCGGCCGTTCGCGCCTCCGCTCTTCAGCGCGTCGACATCGCAGGGGGTGCCGTCGCCAGGGTGATAGGGCTGCAGGGCATAGTCCTTCGCGGCGCTCGCGTGCTTCGCGAGCTCGGCGCTCCAGTCCTCCCAGGTCGTCGACAGCAACGCGCCCATGGGCGTCCGGGGGAAGGCCTTTGGGGCGTAGACGGATTCGATCAGGGCCTCGTTGTCACGCGGCGTGGACAGGCAGGCGATGCGGGCGCCCGGATCGGCCAGTCGGGCGCCCTCGCACTCCGGGCAGGCCGGTTCCACCGTGCGTTCGGCGAGTTGGTGGTAGGTCGCGGCGAGCGCGTACGGCGCGTAGACGAGGGCGTCGCGGTTGCCCGGGGTACGGCGGGTCGGAGGCTGGACGAGCGGCAGGTGTTCCCGGTCCGGTTGCCAGAGGACGGTCATCCGGGGGGTCCGCAGGCCGGCCTGCCGGATGCCGACGCTGTCGTTGACCACGTGCCGGTGGAGGCGCCCGCGGCGCTGGATGAGCAGGTCGACGGGCGCCAGGTCGGTGTAGAGGCGGTCGCTGTCCAGGTCCAGTGACTGTTCGATCACTTGGGTGGCGATGACGAGCAGCCGGGCCGGGCGGTCCGGGTTGGGTGCTGCCCGGTCCTCCCCCGGTCCGATGAGTCGGCGGATCTCGGCTTCCCGCGGCAGGCGGTCTCGGGGGGCGAGCCTGCCGTGCAGGAGGAGGATCTCCTCCGTGGACCAGCCGTGCTTCTCCGCCTGGTCGACGGCATGTGTGTACAGGTCGTGCGCCGCTCCGACCCGGTTGCGGATGACGGTGGTGACGCCTCCCGCGGCGGCCTCGCGCAGAAGACGGTCGGCGAGGGCTGCGGTGCCCGGGTCGGGCAGCAGATCGAGCTGGGTATGGAGCTCGGTGGGCGGTTCGGCGGGGGCCGCGCTGGTGATACGGCCGTGCCGGTCCACGAGGGTGACGGGGCCCTTGGCGTCCGTGGGCCGGGCGGCGGTGCGGTGGCCGCGGCACCACGCGGCGACCAGCTCCTCGCGGGTGGCCGAGGGGAGGGTCGCGGACAGGACCACGACGGAGGCCCCCGCGTCGGCGAGCCAGGAGACGGCCGCGCCGAGCAACCGTTCCTGGAACAGCTGGTAGGCGTGGGCCTCGTCGATGACGAGGGTCTTGTTGGCGAGGCCGAAGAGGCGCAGGAACCAGTGCGCGCAGCGTTGCGAGGCGAGGGCGACCTGGTCGACGGTGCCGACGCCGAAGGTGGAGACGAGGCCGAGGCAGCGGCGGAGGTACCAGGGGTCGAGGACCACGGTGGCGGTCGCGCCCCTGTCATGGCGGTCGCAGAGGGTGGATTCGACGAAAAGGGTGAGGTCGGTGAGGTCGTCCGGTTGGACGGGGGCCTCGCCCGCGTCGAGGAGGCGGTGCACCGTCTCCGTCGCCTCGGCGGCCCCGTGGACGATGGCGAGGTTGGCGTCGGTGGGCCGCCCGAAGGATCTGGTGAGGAACTCGATGTGCTCCACGGCGGCCTGGTCGGTGGCGGCCCGGGTGGGCATCGCCGTGTAGAAACCGTGGTAGCCGTTGGTGCGGGCGAGGTGGTGGGCGTACCAGAGGGCCAGGGCGGTCTTTCCGGCCCCGGTGCCAGCCTCGATGATGACCAGGGTCGGCCCCTCCACCGGGGCGGCGTCCATGGCCGCCTGCTGGAACGGACGGGGCTCCGGGGTCCGGGGGAAGAGCTGCGCCCAGGTCGCGGGCGCGGGTTCCCAGGTGCGGAGTCTGAGCTCGCGCACCGCTGTGTACGCCTGCTGCTGCGCCTCGTGCCACCACTGCCGGATGCTCCCGCTGTTGCGGTATTCGAAGCGGTTGTCGTCGGAGGCGATCCAGTCCGCGGTGACGACCAGACCGGCGAAGAGGGGCAGGGCGGCCGGGCGCGCTAAGGAGGTCCGGTCGGCCAGCCGGTCCAGGTCGACGTCCAGGTATCGCGCCAGGACGGTAATGAGGAACCGGTGGATGTCGTCCCAGTCCTCTGGAGGAGCCGCTGTCGGCGCCCGCCCGAGGAGTTCGGGGCCGGGGATGTGGCCGTGGTGCCCTCCGAGGAGCAGGGCGACCCGGTGGAGACCGAGGTGCTGGGCGCCCGTTCCGCCGCAGTCCTCGCAAGCGCAACCGAGCAGCCGCGGCAGGCAGAAGGCGGTGATGACCTCGTGCTCCAGCCGACGGGCCGCACGGACGTCCATGGGAAGCCGCAGCCCGTTCGCGCGGGCCTGTGCGAGCCACACCTTGGCCGCTCTGCGGAGTCGGCCCTTGTCCGTGTCGAAGAAGCGGAGCTGGAAGCCCGCCGAGGCCTTCCCCAGGTCGTGCAGAGCCGCGTAGAACATCGCGTTCTGCCGGGCGACGGCGGCGTCGCCGGAGCCCAGTGCCTCGGCGAGACGGTCGCGGACCGGCGTCGCGAGGTAGTGGTCCCACAGCTCTCCGGCGCACGCGGCCGTGTCGAGCAGGTGGGCCAGGAGCGGGTTCCAGGCCGGACCGTTGCGCCTCTCACTGTTCTTCGAGAGGTCGGTCTTGCCCCAGACCGTAACACCCGCACGGGTGATTCCGTCAGGTTCCATCGCTTGGCCGCTCCCGAGCTAGTAAGGTCCGCGCTTGTGACGAACCGTCAAACCGCAAGGATGTCTCGAGATCTCTTGAACACCCGTGACACGTGGTTGAGTTGGGACCCGCGGACGGAAGCATGCCAGCCGGTACTGACACGCCCCGGACGGCGCCGGTCGCCGGAGGAGGAACCGACTGTACGGCCGACCCAGGTCGAGCGGGTCGGGTTGGTCGAACTGCTCCGGTGCGCCGATGAGTTCACCGCACTTGTCAGCTCGACGCCCGGCGAGGAAGTCGCCGTCCTCGAGTACCTGATGGCGATCATGTACGCGTCCGAGTGCGTACCGACCACGGCCGTCGAATGGCGCCAGTGGGTGAAGGACGGACACTCGCTGGCCAAGGCGGCGGAATGGCTGGAGAACAGACCGGTCGACCACTGGGACCTGTTCCACCCCGAGCGCCCGTTGGGCCAGAACGCGCTGCTGGCCCCGTTCATGTCCGTGCACGGCGTCGGCTCGGCCCAGCTCGTCATCGAACGCACCGGCGACTACAACCAGTTCTTCGACAAGGTGCACCTGCACGACCCCGAACCGATGCCACCGGACGCGGCGTTCCGGGCCATGCTGACCCAGCACGCCTACGGCCTCGGCGGACGGGCCATGGCGAAGGCAGACTGGCTGGGCCCGCAGCTGACCTACCAGGCGGTGGGCCGGCTCGGCACCCGCATCCGGGTGGTGGCCCGGGGAGGAACGCTGGGCGACACGCTGCGGTTGAACGTCATGCCGTGCAAGCCCGACGACACCGGAACCTTCAACTACTCCTGGACCGACGGCCGCCCCGGCCGCCGCACCTTCCGCGGCCGGAAGCAGACCCGGCTGCCGGACGGACCGGCCGACCTCCACTCCTTCCTCGGCCGGTCGATCCTCCTGAGGCCCACGCTCGTCGACGGAAAGGTCATGGTCGACCGGGTCCTGCGAGCCGCGGGCGAGCTGCTCGATCCGCTGGCGCCCGTCCACCTCCAGGACGCGGTCATGATGGCGGGCAGGAAGGGCGGTGCCCAGGAGGCCCTGCGGCCGAGCGAGGACCGCACGCTCTGGCGGGAGTCCCACGCGCTGTACGCGGCCACCCACAGGATCGATCCGGAGCTGGACAAGGACACCGACCTGTACGACCGCCTCGCGGGCCTGCGCGACCGCCGGGTGGACCTGACCGCAGTCGGCCTGATTTCCCGGCAGGCGACCGCCACGGCCTGGGTCTCGGACACCTTCCCCTACGTGCCCATGCGGGCGAAGCAGCTCAAGCAGGCCTCGGACGAGGGCTCACGGATCTGCGAGTACGCCGCCAAGGCCCTGTACGCCGCCGCGGCCGTGGCCCGCGACACGGTCTACCCCAATCCGAAACCGGCGGAGAAGACGTCCCTGCTCAAGCGCTTCCACGCCGAACCGGAGCTGTGGGCAAGCGCGGCCGACCACTTCGCGTACCTGATGGCGGAGGTGAGCGACGGGACCCCCGCCGACGATGGCCCCCTGGCGGAATTCGGCCAGGAGATCCGCGAACTGACCTGGAAGGTCTTCAAGGCCCGCCTGACGTCGCTGCCGCCAGATGTGCGAGGGAAGAACGCCCGTGCCCAGGCGGAGCAGAGGCTGAAGAAGATGCTGGCGAGCCCGTCGTGTCCGCCGTACCTGAAGGAGCCCCCGCGTGATTGACGACCAGCTCGAGCTGGACCTGACCGACGTCCTGAGTCCGAGCACCGACTCCCAGGGCGTCCCCGACGACCTGCCCGAGACCGAGCGGACCCCCGCAGAGCGCCTCACCGCCTGGCTGTGCGGCCTGGTGTGGTCCCACGACTACGGCCGCCTCGCCGACCTGCGCCGCCCCGAGGCCCTCTCGGAACCCAGGCTCCGGGCCGCCTCCTTCAGTCTCGAGGAGAACCAGCGGCCGGTCTTCGAGAAGGTCGCCTTCCTCTTCGCCCGCTACCACGCCGGTCGGAGCGTGCCCCAGGCCGGCTTCGGCTCAATGGGCGACGCCCTGCGCCGCATCGGCACCCCTGCGGGCCGGGGCAAGAACGACCCGGGCGCCAAGCGCCTCCTCGACCGATTGGTGTCCTCCCGCGAGATCCCCGCACGCCACCTGCAGCACGCCGTCGAACGCGCCCGTGCCTGTGAGGTGGCGCCGCCGTCCTGGGCCCGGCTCACCGAGGACCTGTCCGCGTGGAAGAAGCCCGGCGAGGAGATCCAGTACCGCTGGGCCCGCGCCTTCTACACCCCCGAATACCCTGCGAAGAAGAACGGCTGACCACATGACGATCATCCGGACCAACGCCGTGTCCGAGCGGCTCGACGGCCACCAGTTCCTGTCCCTGCACGCCCTGGAGAGCCTGGTCGCCGTCCTGCCGGTCCGCGACGAGAACGGCATGGCGAAGATCATCCCGTTCGGAGGCGAGACCCGGAACCTGATCACCTCCCAGGCCCGGCGTCGCGCCGAGCGCACCCTCAGCCGGGACAAGGCCAACGCGGGCGAAGGCGCCCTGGCCGGCTACACCATGGGCATCCGCACCCGTGAATGGGCCCTGCTCACGGCCGAGGCACTGCGCGGCCTGGGCTGGGAGGAGCAGGACGCCCTGCCCGTGGCCAAGGCCGTACTCGAGGGCGTGGGCCTCAAGTTCGGGGACAAGGAGCGCACCCGCAACCTCACCAAGGTGCTGCTCTTCGCCCCCGAGGACGCCGGGGCGAAGCTCGCGGAGTTCATCGAGGCCCACCGGGACGAGGTCGTCTCCTGGGTCGGCGCGTTCGAGGAGGCCCGCAAGGCCGCCGAGGCGGCCAAGGCGAAGGCCAAGGGCAAGAGGCGTGCGGCGGCGGCCGACGAGGACGTCCTTCCCGTCGAGGTCGAGGAGAGCGCCGAGGAGGCCGGCATCCCGGCCCTGCCCAAGGCCGTCCGCGCGGCCGTGCTGGCCGCCCTCGCCCCCCGCGACGCGATCGACATCGCCCTCTACGGCCGTTTCCTCGCCGAGATCGCCGATTCCCCCAACGTGGACGGCGCCGTGATGACCGGCCCCGCCTTCACCGTCCACGCCGCGGCCCAGATCGACGACTTCTACAGCGCCGCCGACGACTCCAAGATCCGCCGCAAGGCCAACGCCCTGGACTACCTCGACGCCGCCGACGACGCGGGCGCGGGCATGACCGGCTACCAGTCCCTCATCTCCGGCACCTTCTACCGGCACGCCGCCCTCGACCGCGTGCAGTTGCGCATCAACCTGATGGCCGGTGGCATGAACGCCGAGGACGCGGACGAGGCGGCCGTCGCCGCCGAGCGCCAGTTCGTCGAGGCGTTCATCGACGCCATGCCGGCCGCCAAGAAGAACACCACCGCCTCCACCGGTTCCCTGCCCAAGCTGGTCCTCGCCTTCGACGGCAAGCGCCCGTTCAACTACTCCGCCGTCTTCGAGGACCCCATCGACGAGCACGCCGGCGGCGGCGCCAGCCGTGCCGCCGCCAAGCGCCTCCTGGCACACCACCGGCTGGTCACCCGCAAGCGCTCCGACGTCGCCGACGGCCGCGTCCTCACCTACGACCTCGGCATCCAGGACCTCCTGGACGAGCTCTCCGCCCAGGGTGCCCTGGCCGCCGCCGAGGCCGACACCGCCGAGGAGCTGACCGCCCCGTGACCCAGCCGCACGTGCTCCTGGCCCGGCTCGCCGGGCCGCTCCAGGCCTGGGGCCTGGTCTCGCGCTTCGACCGGCGTGACACCCACCTCAGGCCCACCAAGTCCGGCTTCATCGGCATGCTCGCCGCCGCCGCCGGCTACTCCCGCGACGAGTCGCTGGCACCGCTCGACGAACTCCGCTTCGCCATCCGGGCGGACCGGCCCGGCACGGCCGTGCGCGACTACCACACCGTCGGCGGCGGCCGGTACCCGCTACGCCCGCGCGACCTGATCACCGACCACCGACGCGCCCAGCAGGCCGCCGGCGCCCTCGACGCGGCCACCGGACCGGTGTTCGGCACGCTGCCGGCCCGAGCCGTCACCGGCTGGTACGGAGCTCCCAAGGGGATCGCCCCCGACCCGGAGGGCGGTCCGCTGCTCGCCCGCAAGGTCGGCCGCGACCCGATGATCACCAGCCGCAGCTACCTGGCGGACGCCAAGTTCGTCGCCGCGGTCGAGCACCCGGACAAAGACCTGCTGGAGGAACTCGCCATCGCCCTCGAACAGCCCCGGCGCCTGCTCTGGCTCGGCCGCAAGAACTGCCCGCCCGCCGGCGAGATCTCCGGGGGCGTCCACGCGGGCCGCATCGAGGACGTCCTCGGGGCCACCCGGCTGCTCTCGGAGGACTGCCGGCCGCGCCCCTGGACGTGGATCGAGGTGCCCGCCGGCACGGCCGGGGCCTCCTCGGTGGCCGACCACCCCGTCAGCTTCCACACCGTCCACCGGTCCTACGCGCCCCGCTGGGAGCAGCGCGTACGCATCGAGCCCGGTGAGTCCATCGGATGGGACCACCTGCTGTGACCACTGCCTCCACCGACACCGCCCGCTTCGTGGCCTGCCACAGCATCCTGCACCTGGACGCCACCCACGCCCTGGCGCAGAAGGCGATCCTCGACCCGCACGTCATGCACCGGCTGGTGATGTCCGGCTTCTACGGCTGGACCGAGCCCGGCGAAGCGGACCCCCGCGCCCAGATGGGCATCCTCAACACCTGGACGCTGGACCTGAGGAACAACAGCCTGGTCGTGATCGTGCAGTCGCGCGTCCAGCCCGACTGGTCCTCCATCCCCCGCGCGGCCCTCGCCGACAAGATCGCCCTCATCCAGGTCGACACCACGGTACGGACGGGAGTCAGGTTCGGATTCCGGATCGTCGTCAACCCGACCCGGGACCGTCAGACCCGCGCCGGCGACGGCACGCTCGTCCGCAAACGGCTCTCCGACACCACCCCGCGCTACGTCAAGGAGTGGTTCGCCGCCCGGCTCCAGCCCGACGGCGCCGAACGCGTCGGCCCGGCCGGCGTGCGCCGCATCGGCGCCGACGCGGACCTGGACACCCTGACGATCCGGATGCTCCCGAAGCTCGGCCTGGCCGCCAAGCACGAGGGCGCCAAGATCGGCCGCGCCGAGATCAAGGGCGCCCTCACCGTCACCGACCCGCACGCCTTCGTCGACGCCCTGGCCACCGGCGTCGGCCGCGCACGCTCCTACAGCGCGGGCCTGCTGCTGGTGCGGCCCGGAGGGGACTGATACCGACAGGATTCCCGAGCATGCGGAACAGACGGGCACGGTATCTCGGGGCCGCTCTGCGAAACATGCGACAGATAAAAATCGAACAGGCCCGGTCTTTGGTCTCGGCCACGCAAGTTCCCTGATCCAGGTTCCTGCGTCGGCCACATAGGCTGTTGTCTGCTTCGATGAGTCCTGGCCTCACCGCTCGGGGCCGAACCCGATGCGTGGCCATGACCGAGGTAGGGCCGCCGCCCCGGACTTGAACTGGCCAGAGGCGACGGCCTCGCACGGTGAGAACGGCTCGTGGCTGAGCGCCCACTCAGCTGCGAGCCTCTCCGGTCAGCCGATCAGTTCCACCACGAGAGCAAGAGCTTCACGAGATCGAGGGTGAAGCGATAGCGCTCGCGCGCCAGCTCCAGCTCGGTCCTGGCCTTACGCTCGGCCCTGAGGCCACGGTCCGCTTCAGTCCTCGGACCGAGATCGGTTCGCCGATCCTCCTCGCCATGCTCCGCCCGGTCATCGCTGCTGTGACGAGTATTCAAGCGAAGCCTCTCCCTTCTCCTGAGACGTTGACCCCGCACCTCCTGTCCCGGCAGGGGGGGTTGTGCTGGAGCCACCGTATGGCCACGGGGAGATTGCTTCTGGGCCAGCGCAAGAGCTATAGGTCGACACGGCAGCGAGATTGACTTTTCGTCAGATCATTCAGGCATGAAGCC
The DNA here is from genome assembly GCF_055571335.1 of Kitasatospora sp. NPDC030952. Taxonomy (NCBI): domain Bacteria; kingdom Bacillati; phylum Actinomycetota; class Actinomycetes; order Kitasatosporales; family Streptomycetaceae; genus Kitasatospora; species Kitasatospora sp. NPDC030952. Next base: position 198,436 of record NZ_JBVIFM010000012.1, on the reverse strand, counting down.
ATCGGCAGTCGCTCCCATGCAGGATCCACCCTGGCAAGATGACCATTGGTGGTTCGTTGGGCTTGCGCGAGTCCGCCAGGTCAACGTTGCCACATGCACAGTTCACCCACCTGGCGCGACAAGAATTGAAGTCGATGTTGACGGCTTGTGCGAACGGATTCGAAGACATCTCCTGGATTCCCGAGGATGCCCTTGGTGGATCCCGAGCGGTCGATCGTTACGCGTGAGGAAGACAAGTCGGCTATGTTGTGGATCTGCCGCAGGGCGGCCCGCCTCACGGTCGGTCGCTGAACAGCCGGCTTGGGCCAGCACATTCATGTTCATCCCCGCATGGTCGCGGGGGTCAGCCGACCATTGGTGGTTCATTCGGCTTGGTTCGGCATTACTCCCCGCCCTGCGGGGGTTAGCGGGACCGGGAGACCCCAGCGCGAGATGTCGGTTAGCCGGCTCTGATCTTCGCTGCTGTCCAGGCCCGCTCCGACATCGGCTGGCTGGTCGCCCTGGACTCCACGATCGCGCGGGCCCACCAGAACGCCGCCGCCAAAAGGGGGCACGAACGGCGCGCCCCCGGCCGCTCCTGCGGCGGGCTGACCCAGCAAGATCCATCTGGCCTTCAACAGGAAGGGCCGCCCACCCGCCTCCACCATCACCGCAGGCGCCCGAACAACTGCACTCAGGCCGAAACCGTCATCAACCTCATCAACGTCCAGCGCACCGGCCCGGGCCAGCGCCGAACCCGACCCGACCCGAACGAGGAGTCGGCAATCCTGGCGGTCGCCTGCTCCTCCTCCCATCCGCGGGGTTCATCCGAGTCAGCGGGCCTGGCACCCCGTGCCTCTCCGAACCGGCGGCGCCGTTTCGGCACAACCGACGGCATCACCGCTCGAAGAGTGCCGGCGCACTGAATCGGGCCCAGCCGCATCGATTCTCTATTAACCGTCCATCTCTGTCTTTTATGTTCTCTATGTTGAGCGCGGAACACCTCCCAGTGCTCGTTTCGTGATCGCCGGGGACAACTGCTGTCGTGAAGGCCTCGAAGACCGCGCGGCAGTGCCGTTGCCTCAGTCCACGGGAAGCCCCTCGCCCAGGTCTCACGGACTGGAATCATGTCGGCGTGACTGAAGAGGTGCACAACCACAGCGAGGGCTCGCCTCGGAACCTGGTCCAAGCGGGAAGCGTCCGCGACATCCACATGTGCTCCTCCCCCGCCTCCCGTCACGGACGGTCCGCCTCCGCCGATGCCGAGAACGATGCGTTGGACGGGCTGGGCCGCGAGGTCCTGGATCAGTGGCGGGATGAGGCCAACGTTCGCGGCCTGCGAGAGCACGTTCCGATGATGGTCCCGTGGCAACTGGAGCAGGGGTACGGGATCGGACCGGGTGGGCGGCGCTCGGAACGGGTCGAGGCGGACGACTTGATCGCGCGGGTCAAAGCGCTCGCACCGCACCAGTTGGTGATCACCGGTCCGGCCGGAGCAGGGAAGTCCTCCATCGCCGTTCTTCTTGTAGTCAGTGTGCTGGAGGACAGGGAGCCGGGTTCCGGCGAGCCTGTTCCGGTCGTCCTCTCGCTCTCGGACTGGGACCCGGACGTGGACCTCCGGACGTGGGTCGCCAGAAGGGTGTGCGAGGAGTACGGAGGGCTCGTCAGAAGCCTTGAGCACGATGTCGCGAGATCGCTCGTGCAGAGTCGGCGGATCGTTCCGGTACTGGACGGCTTCGACGAGCTGTTCCCACTGAGTCGCACGGAAGCCGCGAGAGCGCTGAAGCAAGCATTCGGAGCGGGAGACACCCTGGTCCTGACGTCCAGGCCCGAGGCCCATCAGAAGGCCATCGACGAGGTTCCCTTCCTCCGCGGTGTTCCGGTACTGTGCGCCCGCCCGGTCCCGTTCGAGGTCGGAAAGGCGTACCTCGCCCAGATGTGCCATCAGGAACGGACCGAATCCTGGCAGTCGCTCTTCGACGCGATGAAGAACAACCCCGCGGGCCCGGTCGCGAGGACGCTCTCCTCGCCCCTGATGCTCTGGCTCGCGGCGACGGTGTACGCCTCGAAGGACACCGACCCTCGCGAGCTACTCGACACGACGAAGCTGCCCGCGCAGACGGACGTCGAGGGCCATCTCCTGGACAGCCTGATCCCCTCCGTGGGCGAGCTGGGACCACGGCCGCCTTACCGCCCCGGAGCGGTGCGGCGCTGGAGGTCCGACAACGCGCTCGCATACTTCGCGTTCCTGGCGCACGAGCTGCACCGTCGACGTACTCAGGACATCGCTTGGTGGCAGCTACGGAGCCAGCTGACCGAGCCGGGCGTCTGGGGCGCCGTCGTCATCGTCGCCCTGGCCGTTGTGGGCACATCCGCGAGCTATGCGATCGCGTGGTTGTCCGCCCTCCTGGGAGCCGCTCCCCCGCGGCCCGGGCTCGGGATCCCGGGAGTGGGCCAGGTGCTCGGCGCCGTCGCCGCGGTCGCCATCATCGCGACAGCGTTCGGAAGAAGCGTCACGCGGCACCTGGTCAGCGGGTTCGACGAGCGCCCACGACGGCTGGCGCCCGGAATCCGTGGACCGCTGCTCCTGGCGGCATCGGCCGTCGCCACCACGGCCGTCGGCGCGGCCCTGCCCGGCAGTACGGCCGCGAGTCTGTGTCTCCTCGCTCTTCCCCTGCTCTCCGGTGTGCTTCTGACACGCTCTGCCGAGTCCGACATGGCAGCTAGGCCCAGGCAGTTGTTGCGTACGGAGCGCAGGATCGCCCTCGTCGAATCCGCAGTGGTCGCGTCGGCCGTCGCGGGGACCACCCTGGCGCTCTTCCACTGGCTCAACGGCAAGCCGCTGCTCATCGCCAGCGGGTTCGTCATCGCCTGGTCGTGCTCGGCCGCAGTGCTGATGGCGCTCAGTCGATGGGGTCGTTGGAGCGCCACGCGCCTCATCCTGGCGCGACAGCGACGTCTGCCCCGGGATGTGCTGGGCTTCCTCGAGGAGGGCCGCCGGTTGGGCGTGCTACGGCGAGTCGGCGCGGTCTACCAGTTCCGCCACGCAGTACTGCGGGAACGGCTCGCAGCCCAGGCGCTGAGCGGGATGCCCGAGGGTTCCGGCGACCCAATTGAGGTGGTGCTCACGAGTAGCGGTCGTAGCGTCAAGGTCCTGCGCGCGTTGACCTTCGATGTGTCGGTCCTGACCTCCGTGTTCCTCCTGGTGGTCTCCCCGGTGTCCTCGGGGTCGGGCTTCCTGGCCGACTTGCGCCAGACCTGGTTGCTCCTGGTGCGTTGGTGGCCCTTGCCCCTGGGAGTGCTCACCGTGCTCGCCCTGGGAACAGTGGCCTTGCGGGCGGTGGCTACACGACTGCGCATCGACAGCGAGGGTGTGAAACTCAACGGGGGCCGCAGGCTACGGCTGCGATGGGAGCACGTGGCGGAGGTACGGGTGCGCAGGGTGCGGTCTCTCAGGAACGCGGAGGTCGACGCCCCGGGTGTGACCGTCTCGTACTGTCTTCTGATGAGGCCCGTGGCGGGCCTGAAGACGCCGCGGTCCCTCACCGACTCGAAGGGGTGGGTCAGGGTGTGGGAGCTGGGCTCGACCGAGGTACTGCCGCTCGACCTGGAGGGTGCACTGTCCCGGTTCGCCGGCGATCGGTGGGGTCGTGACGTCTGAGGCCTGAGACATCCGTGTCAGGAGCTCGCTGGCCCGTTTGTAGAGCCGAGGACGGGAATTTTCCGCGGAAAATTCGAGGGCAGGGTGATCCGCTCACGATCCAGTGCCCTCCGCGAACCCCGTCCGCGCCATGCTCCCGGACGCCCGGTCGTCCACCGCGGGAGCACGATAGTGGGCAGCCGCCTGGGGCTGGCCGTGCGCGTCCAAGGCGTCGGCGGCGAGCCGGTACGCGGCTGCGAGCGCCGGGCCGTCTCCTCCGGTAGGAGGATGCGGCCTCGCGGTGTCAGGACGGCTCCCATGCACTCTGTTGGAAAGCCGGGTTGCTCTTTCAGCCCTGCTCGACGCGGCGGTCCCCCAGACCGGCTCGGGCAGTCACGGCTGCTCAGCTGACGGCTGGCTCGACGGGTGCGGTTTCGGGCATTGCCAGTTAGAGCGCGGGTGGTCAAGACAGGTCGCCCGGTGCCCGTGCAGGGGCGAGCCGGTCTGCCGTGGGAGCACATGCGTCCGGGGCGACGAGGCGCGCCCGGTCTCTCCCGAACGACAGAGCTGCCCAACTCCCCGACAGGATTTTCCGCAGAAAACTCAGCCCGCCACGCAATGGGTCTCCCGCTTCAGGGACCTCGGGCGACGACGATGTGCCCGGGCATCCTCCGCTATGGATGAGCCCGTGTCGGCTCACCGAACGTCAGAAAGGTGGGCACTGACGGCTGCCCCCTTGCCGGTATGACTCATCCTGCGTCCGCCAAACCGGCAGCTGGAGCGGACAGCACGTCGAGCTCGTGGCCGATCGCCTCACGCAAGACATCGTGCTCCGGTCCGAGCGCGCTCGCAGGGTCACGCCAGTTCTCTGCGGCGTACAGCCACACCGGGCGGCCGACGAGGTCCGGGCTCTCCCACTCGTACCGAGGCCATACATGAGCGTGCAGGAAGCCGTCGGTGTTGCCGAGGATCTCCAGGTTCACGCGCCGGAACCCCGGGTCCAGATGCCGGCAGGCTCGCTCCACGGCCTCGCCCAACCGATCCATGTCGGCCAGGAATGTCGTTCGCTTGCTGCGTGGTAGATCGGACAGGCGCTGGACATCAGGGTCGTCCACCAACAGGACCGAATACCCCGGTAGGAACTGCACGTCGCCGATCACGGCGAAGCCCGCGTCGAGCCGCCTGAGCACGGTGGGGTTCACGCCCCTCAAGGCGCTGCCGATCCTGTCGTTCCGCCAATCGTCAACCATGGCAGCGCACCCTACATATATGTGTCCGGCAAGAGGTCGGGCCGATCCCGGCGAACAACGTCGAGATCGCCTACACCCGCCAACAGCTCCTGGCTCGACCGGTTCGAGACCCAATTCACCGCTCTGCGCTACTTCGCCGTCGACGCCACGGACCACGCCAGCCACAAGGAGCAGGGCAGCATGATCCGCCGCTACCTCATCCGGCGGAACAAGCACGCCGCGGACGAGTGCCTACGAGAGTGGTCACCAGGGCGAGCATCGCTTGACGCAACGCCAACGCTGCATCGTGACGCTGCCACCTGTCACCTGTCAGCTACTGCGTACTGCCGTCGTCGAATCCAGCAATGACTCTGACGTCCGCTTCGGGCATGTCCAGGATCCCGGCGATCAGGCGGGCCTGCAGCAGATCCGGGTTGTGCCTGCCGCGGAGCATGTGAATGGTGGACATCGATAGTCCGGCGGTCCTGGCCATGTCCCTGACCGGAATCCCGCGCCGGTCCATCAACCCGGTGAGCATCCGTCCGAATGGATGCGGCTCCGCCCGCCCGACAGGAGCGACGGCAGGGCCGATGACAACGTCACCGATCTTGGCCTGGAAGCGGATCAGTCGGTCACCCGTGAACCCGACCTTCGCGACGAACGGCAGGCTCTCGCCGTTGCCGGAGGCGACCGTTCCCGGGATCGACACCTCGGCGAACCGTTCGGCGGGATCGCAGCGGTGGTCCCCGGTCTCCATGGGAACGCCCGGCTTTACGCGGTCGACTTTCCAGTCGCGGTTCCACCACGGAAGGCCCTGCAGCACCTCGTTGAAGAAGGGCAGCAGGACAGCCGTGTCCACCGGGTCTGGAGGATGCTTCTGACCTCCCCAAATGACGCCAGGCCAGGACGTCAGTGCCGCGATCACGTCCGCCGTCAGCGCGCGGTCGGCAGTCTCCATGGCCCCACTCTCCCACCGGTCGATAGAACAATCTCCCGTGGCCAGGCAAACGTTGTCTGATGCGGCACCTAGGAGCCGTACGGACTACCGATCCGAATGAGGTTGCCGGTGCGGTCGACCACGGCGAACTCGCGCATCCGGTAGTCGGTGTCGGTCGCGGGCGTCAGTCGGCTGCCGGTGGCCGGGTCGGTGAGGACGCCGGTCTGGGCCCATTCGTGGCGGAGGGCGTCCGCGTCCCGGACTTGGAGGTAGCAGCAGCCGGCGGTGGACAGCGGATCCACTCCGGGGTCGTGGCGGAAGTGGAGTTCGATGGTGCCCCGAACGACGATCAGGTAACCGTCCGGTCCGTCCCAGCGGCCACGGGGCTCGAAGCCGAGGCCGCCGTAGAACTCCTGTGTCTCGTCCAGGTCCCGGCTCGGGAGGATCGGGATCGCGTACTCGTCCATGGCGTCGCCTCAGGGGTATGTCGGGTGGGTCTGGTCGCATAATGTGCCGCAGCGTCCTGGTGCCTGGCAGCACCACCAGGGCAGGCGCCGGGGTCTGGAGAATTTTCCGCGGAAAATTCGTGGGGTCTGCCTGAGCAGGTGCAGCGCCACCCAGCAGTCCCCCGGATCAGTCACTCGCGGCAGTCAGCTGCCGGTGCTGCGGGAGCCTCAAGGTCGTCCTCGCTGGGCCAGCGACCGTCTATGTGCAGTTGGATGAGCGCGGCGTGGGAGAGCGGGGTGGTCGGGTCGGTGACGTCTCCGTTGGTGGTGTAGTCCAGGAGTACGATGTCGTCCTTGTTCCTGAGCTGCTCGACCAGGTCGGCGGCTCGGTGCTGGAGGATCCAGCGGTAGGCCGGCAGGTAGATCCGGCGGCGGGCCGTTTCATAGGACAGCAGCCGATCTCCGTCCAGACCGGCTCGGTGGCCCAGGACGGGGCCGTACCGACGAACCGTCCGCTTCAGGCCCTTCATCGTGGTGACCCCGAGCTTCGCGGGGTCGACGTCGGAGTCCTGGAAGACCTTGAGGGCTTGCCAGATCCCTTCCACGGACTGGCTGGTCACTCCGTCGCTGTAGGGGACCGGGATCCCGCCGTGCGGGTAGAACGGGCTCAGCCGCACCCACGGCTCCGGCGCCTTGGAGGTCACGTCGATGATCTCGGCGCCCGGGAACGCGGCGGTCAGAGACGCCGTCGCGCGGCGACGGCTGGCAATGCGGATCGGCATCGGATGCCCCCTGGTTCGATGACAGCGATCACTCAGCATCTCCGATGCCACTGACATCTCCCATCGGTGCCGACGGGACGGCGTTGACGAGTGGCTGCCGGTTGCGACTCCCCTACTCCCCTACTTCCCCGGCTCAGAATTTTCCGCGGAAAATCCTGAGCGGCCGGGGCCACCCCTGCGAGAGCTGAGTCCACCGGAGGGTCGGCACCTCGCAGACGGCTCACGTCGCCGAGCCACGTCTTGTGTCTCCGAACCACGAAAATTTTCTGCGGAAAATCCAGTCCCGCCCGCGGGAGCCGACGTCGGCCAGGGCCAGCGGTGCAGCACGCTGGCTGCCGGCAGGCTGTAGCCCGAATCCGGGTTGGTGGGTCGCGATGTTCTTCTGGCGGGGTCCCGCTGCGGCGGCCGATGGTCGTCCGAACAACCGCTTCGGGGCTCTCACAGCTGGTGGCCACCAGCCGACCGACCGCGGCCAGGAATCTTCCGCGGAAAATCGGTCGGCCTCCGGTCCGGTGATCCTCGAACCGTGCCGTTCCCCTCGACGACGCTGCGTCGATACCGGCGACCGTCACAGGTCCGGACGGTTGGCGAACGTGTACTCGTCCGCGATGTTGAACACGCTGGCACAGCGAGGGCATTCGCCGTCGCCGAAGAGATGCGTGCTTCCGTCGGCGAGTGCCTCCTGCCCATCGCGGACCGCAGTCTCGTACATCCAGCGGCCGATCCCCGAGAGTCGCTCGGGGGATGCCGGCCGCAGGTCGCGTCGGTCGATGTCCCCGTGACTCCAGTCCCTGATCGCCGAGTAGCCCCAGTAGTCACCGATGGCGATCGTCACCTCGGCATCGCACTGGGGACAGGGGAGGAGGTAGAAGTCGTCGGTGAAGTCGTCCAGGCTGGCGCTCCAGTGGCGCTGCTCCTTGGCTGCCAGCGGGTCGAGGAACGTCACGAGGTAGTCGTCCGGCCGTGACTTCAGGTGCTGGTCCAGCAGCACGCGAAGCTCAGCGATCGTCTCGGCGCAGGCCGCGAGTAGATCGTCACAGCCATGGCATCCAGCGGTGCAGCGGACGATCGTCCCGGCCAGTGCGCGCGCCCGCGGGTTGGTCGACGCGAGCCGCACCAGCCGGGGTAGGGCTGCGAAGGCGGCGGGGAAGGTGAGGTCGCTCTCCAGGCACAGCCGGTATCCGAGTTCCGTCCACGCTTCGGCATCGTCCTCGCGCTCGATGCGGTCCAGGAGCTCGGGAACACGATCGACGTCCCCCCGGCAGTCGCGCATCTGTGTCCAGTCGACCGCTGTGGCACGCGGCCGCTCGGGAGTGCCGGGATGAATCCGTTCCGTCTCTCCGCTCTGTCCGTGCACCGGTCAGCGCTCCTGACAGTCGGTCGGTCGGCGGCGTCGGCCGGTGCCATCGGGGCTCCGCGGAGACTTCGCCTGGCCAGTCGAAGCGCAACTCATCGTTCATCGCGGCAGCCAGCCACTGGGCGAGGCTCACGCCTTGGGGTCGGCACGTTCACTCGGCGCTGGACCGATCCGGGCCGCCCGGGTCACGGAAGTCGATCACCAACCACATCGCGCAGCCCAGTCATAGAGCGGCACCACTCCGGCTGGTACTCCCCCGGTGGGATCCGGTCCGTACCCATGGGCATCCGCGAGACGCTCGCGGCGCTGGCCGACGTCGACCGGCAGCACTCCGTCAGCGGGTCCGAAGCCACCGTTGGAACCCCCATGTAGAGAAGTCGTAGAAGCGGGGGAGAGCGAACCCGATGTCGCGTTCCGCCCCCGCAACTGCCGTCGGCGGGGCGGGCGGGGGCGCGTTCCGGTCCTGGGCGATCCTTCGGCAGGCTTCGGTGATCTCGTCGTCGGTCACCAGGGGAGCGTCGGGAGTGACACGGACAACTGGAGCCAACCCTGGGATCACGGTCACAGCGACTGCCCGAAGCGTCAACGGCTGCGCCATCCGCTGCCGGGATGCGGTCGTGCACCATGCGGGCTCGGCGAACATCGCGGCGAGAACGCGGGTACGCGAGAGCTGATCAGCTCCGTCGCCCGGCTCGTCGGCGCCGGTAGCGCGTCACGAAATTTTCTGCGGAAAATTCGGAGCCTCCGGGGGAGAGGCCGTCGAACCCGTGGGAAGTGGCCAGTGGCAGCACACGTATTGTGCCGTCGGGCAGCTGCGCCTACGTACCGGAGCGCCAGCCTCGGAGACTCGACCCCGACCGCCTCGGGGTGCAGATGCCGTTGGTGCTCCTCCCCCGAGGCTCTGGAATTTTCTGCGGAAAATCGGTCCGTCGAAGCGAAGGTCTCATCGGAGATGACCGGGATCCAGGCCTCGGCTGCATCCGAGAACCGGAACTCGTCCAGGACCAGAGACGGCGGTGAGGGCGTCGGAGCGGCCGGATCCGTAGCTGCCCAGGGAGTCGACGGCGGCTCGTAGCCGATCGAGCACTGGGGCCAGCCGCTCCCGCCCCCATATGCCCCGGCCTTTCAGCTCCCCGATGAAGATCTCGTTCAGGTCCTTGTCCAGGTCCGTGCCGTAGCGCGGGACGAGGTGGCCCTCCTGCTCGTACTGAGCACAGGCGTGGCCACCGCACTGGTTCTGGCAGACCACCCATCCAACCGGCCGAGGTCGCGCCAGCACCGACCTCGTGGCCCGATGTGGTCACAGTGTCAGGAGCCGTCCTCGGCGGTGCCGGAGAGGCGGTAGGCGGTGGAGGTGTCGACGCCGAGGGCGGCGAGCAGGTCGAGGGCGGCAGTGAGGGGCGGGGCTCCGGCCAAGCGAGCGGAGGCAAGGTGGGCGGGGAGGCGGCCGGCGTCGATCAGGGCTGTCCACTGGGTGGCGGAGAGGGCGAGGTAGCGCAGGCCGGGGAGATCGGCCAGCAACGCCAAGTCCGGGGTGGAGCAACGGGACAGGTCGAGGGAGCGCAGCGCGGGGAGGGTGCGCAGCGGGGCGAGGTCGATCGGGGCCTCGGATCCGACGGCGAGTGAGGCGAGGCACGGGTGGCCGGCGAGCGGGATGAGGTCCGCCTCGGAGGCGAGGTCGATGGCCAGGTCCTCGACGGGGAGTGCTGCCACCGGGGACAGGTCGGTGGTGGTGCAGCGGTTGAGGTGCAGGCGCCGCAGGTGCGGGGTGGCGGAGAGCGGGACGAGGTCGACGGGCGACGGGGCGTCATTGAGGTGGATCGCCTGGACGCCCGACGCGAGCCGCTCGTCCAGGGCTGAGACCACCAACTGGCGCGAGCCGTCCGCGGACTGCTGGGCGTGCGGATCGGGCTGGCCCAGGGCCTGACCGAGCCATGCGGTGACGGAGGAAGCCACGTATCGCGGGCCGTCGTTGAAGTCCCGGCCGACCTCGATCACCTGGCCAGGGCGGCCGTCCACGGCCGGCGCGAGGTCGACGGCGAAGAAGTTGCCGTCGAACCAGGTGGCGAATGGAAGCCAGCCCGGGTGCCCCGAACAACGGCGCACCGTGTTCGGCGGGTCGGCGTCGAAGACCACCTGGCGCCAGCCGAGCTCCCAGCCGAACCAGGTCGGGACGCCGATGTAGTCGTCGCGCTCGGACAGGGCCCCGTCGAGCGACAGCCAGCAGTACCCGGCCAGCGCCTCGCTGCCGCCATCCCCGTCGGCCTCCAGATAGAGCGCCCGCAGGTCCGCGGGCAGCGGCTGGCCGAGGTGGTGCTCGGCGGCGGCGAGCTGCTCCTCGGTGACGGGCGCCGGCATCTCCGGTTCCGCGCCGGAGCGCTCGGTGTGCTGCCGGAGGACGGCCCGCAGCCGCTCGACCGCCTCCGCCGGGTCCCCGGTCTGGCGCAGCTCCGCCGGTTCTGCGCCGTCGGCCGCGCCCGGTTCGGACGGTCGGAAGCCGGGGTCGATGGTCAGTGTCCAGCCGTCCTCGGGGCCGCTCCCTGGCTGCAGCGTGCCCCGGAACACCACCAGCTCGAAAGCACCCGACGGGCGGCAGGTCAACTCCAGGACGATGGACTCCCAGCCGTGGCTGTCCCGGAACCAGGACGCCAGTGAGGCGAGGCTCTGGTGTGGGAACGGCGTCCGGAAGAAGGAGCCCGGACGGCTCGGCACCACGTACCCGCCACCGGACAGGCCGGCACTCCCCCGGCTCCCGTGCCCTCGCAGCACGCACTTCGTCCAGCCCTCCGGCGCCTGCGCGACGACCTCCGCCGTGATCTGCCGCGCCGCCTGTTCCACTGTCAGGTCCATACCCGCCCCTTTCGCCCGCACTGTTCGGACGATCATGTCAGCAGGCTGCGACAGAGCGACCGGCAGTCGGCGCCGACGAGCCGCTGCTGCCGCCTCCGGCCATCCACGGCCCTGCCCTGGACGCCCCTCCATGGCTCGCCAGCGCCAACCTGGCTGACCTTCTCGGTCACAGCACTGGTGACGCGTCCCGGAATTTTCCGCGGAAAATTCGGAGCCTCGGCGGAAGGCGAGTCAAAGCCGTGGGGGAGTGGTCAGCGGTACTGCACCTCCCGTGCCACCGAACCGCTCCGGTGGTCCCGGATCAGTAGCCGACCGGGGCCAGGTTGCCCGGAGCACAGCGGGCCGTGCAGGTTCAGGCCGTCGAGTTCGACGGGGAGGACGACGTCGGGTCCGATGTGCGCCGGGTCGAGGGCAAGGCGCACCCGGCTGCCGCTGCCAGGCGGCGGCTCGAACTCCTGGATACCGCCGTGTGGTCGGAGCCCCGAACAGACTTGCCGGAATCCCCGTCCGTCGCACCACCTCTCGACGGCCACTCCGGCGGACAGCGCGGCCAGGGCGCCAAGGGTCCACCACTCGTTGCCGATCAGGGAACCGGACGGGCGTGGAGGGCGTACTTGCGCAGGAGGTCGACGTTGGCACTGCCGAACACCTGCCGCTTCAGCGTTTTGAACTTGTTGTTGTGGCCCTCAAGCTCGCCGGGTAGGTCTCCGCCGGCACCCATGATGATGCTCACTAAGACTCCTGTCCCTGCTGGGGACTTTGGTCAGGTCTGCTCAGCGTGATTCCCCGCCACTTATCGCAATCGGATCGGCTCCCGCCTACGGCAGGTCGGCCTGTAGCTCTGGATCCGCCGCCGATTCGATCCGTCCGCCACGGGCTCCCGCCCCGCGAGCAACTCGACGCGCACCAGGTCGAGCCACCCTCACCCACTCAGAAGTCCAAGGAAGTGCAAGCCATCGCGCACGAAGCAGGGGAGGGTGAGCGACTATCAGCGGATGCCTTCGTCGAAGCCGCCGGCCAGGACAGGGGCAACCGCTGGTCCCGGCAGCAACTCCTGCGCCGAAATCGCCGGCGAGGACGATGCCTGGCTGGACGCCTGGCTCGAGGCGCGAGTGGACGACAGCGCCGCCACCACCGTCCACGCCCAGTTACTCCTGCACGCGCTGTACGAACTCACCCGACGTTCCGGCCTCTCGGCCCTACCGTCCTCACGCACGGCCAAGAACCTGCTGGAAACAATCGCCCGGTCACTGAACCATGCCCCCGACGACGACCAGGGCCAGCACTACCTTCGGCACCTCCTGGCCCGGTACCTGGTCAGACCCGACGTTACGGCGCCACTGGAGCAGTTCCGCCGCATCGACCCCTCACTGGACCGCCACACCGCTGGCCCCCGCAGAACGCCATACTGCACGTCATGGATCGCCAAGACCTGATCACCGCCCTTGAACGGCATGAGACCGATGCCGCCCGTCAGGCTGCTCTGGCCTTGCGAACCGGGGCCTACTTCCGGATATGGGCCGGCTCGACAGTGCCCGCCAGCCAGCTCCTCGACATTTGGGCTTGGCGGGCCCAATGCATGGCAGAGGACGGCGTCGTCAGCCTCAAGGACTTCGAGCAGGGATTGCCGGCCCTTCGGCGTGCAGGGGATACCCCCGTCGCTTTGGGGCGAGTGGATATGGCCGAAGACACGCACGTCGTCTTCCTGACCGCCGATCTGAGCTCATGCGTTGCTGTGCTGTAGCTCCACGTGGGCCGGCCCCAAAAGCCAGCTGCCTGGCCGGGGGAGCAGATCAACCGGGGAAGACCGCTGAAACTCGGCAAGATCAGAAGCAAGACCCGCCGAGACAACCGCACTCGGACGGCAACGTCACTGGCCCGGGCCCTCGTCACCCAGCCTGTGGTGAAAAGCGGTTCGGGCCGCAGTCGCGGTGATGGCTCCCCAGGAGCGGTCGCTGTCGCCGTGTGTACCGGTCTTCGAGGATCCCTTTCGGGGCTGACCGAGCCGTACACCGAAACGGCGCGCCAGGCACCGGGCTGGGCAATCGGTCATGAACCGCGCCGCTCGACGCGTTCGGGTCTGCTCGGCTGAGTCGATGTCACCGGCCGCGGCTACCCTCACGACAGACCACGGCATTCGTGTGCCGACGACGCCGGCGTCGTGACGCCGACACCGTATGAGGAGAACCGGTGCGCGACTACCTGGCTGACGTCTTCGCCATGCTCGGTCCTGGCGAACGCCGTTTCGCCGACCCCGCTGCCTGGGCCGAGCTGGAGGCCGAGATCGGCATCGAGTTCCCCGAGGACTACAAGGCGATCGTCGACGCCCACGCCCCGATACAGATCAACGGGCACCTCTATCTCTCGCATCCGGCCACCGATCCCTGGAGCCTCGGGGAGAAGATCCGCGAGGACTCCCGGGTCTGGTCAAGCCTCGACTGGGACCGGGAGGACTGGCTGGAGCCGGAGGAGGACATCCGCGCCGCCCTCGGCCTGCGGGAGGTCCGGTTCGGGACGAAGGACGGTCTGATCTCCATCACCAGTACCGACCGCGGCGAGTACATCTTCCTGGCACCGCTGCCGGATGGCACGGGGCAGCGAATCTGTGCGGTGGAGCATGACGGCTCCTGGTACGAGTACCGGATGAGCTTCGCCGAATGGCTCTACCGCTACCTGGTCGGTGAGGACATGGTCGGCCCGAACAGCTCCGCCTTCTACCCCGGCCCGGTCAAGCTCGAACCGCTGCCCATGTCACCCGAGGGCCGCCCCGCACCGATGTACGGGCCGGAACGCGGGATGTGAGCGACGCGTGGGCGCCTGGTCCCGGCATGCGCCCACCGTCGTGGACGACATCGCCGCATCTGCTGGAGGTCGTCCACGCAGGAGGGTCTGCCCTCACCGCCTCGTCGGCAGATGCGACGTGCGTGGTCCTGGTCCTCACCTGGGGCGCGCGCCGGTGTGGTGCCGACGCGTCCGCAGCGCCGTCAGGTGGGCGACCGTCTGACGGGCGGCCTCGCGGTGGTCCGGACGGGGTGCCGGCACCCGGGGGCCGGCCAGGTCGCGGCCGGTGAGCGACTTCGCGTCGACCGCGCTCCAGTCGTCGCGGTGCACCACGGCAACGTGCCCTTCCACGTGGGCCTTGTGGTCCTTCCAGTCGTCGTGCGGCGCCATGAGGACGCGCAGGTCCTGGTCGTTCAGCCACTCCAGCCCGAGGACCTGCCGTCCGAAGTCGTGCTCGATGAGCGACCGAACGGTGCCGGTCTCCAGGTGGAGGAGCAGCAGTTCCCCCTCGAAGTGGTAGCCGCCGTCGTACTCGCCGGATCCCACGGCGAGCAGGGGGTGGGTCGGATGGAAGGCCATCGCGTGCACGGGGTAGTGCGAGGCCATCAGCAGGCGACGGCGGACGCGGCCGGTGACGTCGAAGACGCCGACCGTCTTCGCCTCGTCGTACTCGTGCGCGCCGGCCACGGCGACCAGGCCCCGCCGCTTCTCCCTGACGGCCAGGAGGGGATCGCCGATCTCGGTGAGAGTGTCGTCGGAGCCGTCGTGGCCGGCGGGCGGTGAGGTCATGCCGATGATCTTCGCAAGGATCTGAGTGAGTGTGCAGCCGATTTCGTCCCGGGGTGATGCTGGGGCTGCTGCTCGGAGCCGGTGGCCGACCCGGGCGCTCGTGCCCGGCGCACTGCCTCTGGCTCGCCGATGGCTGCCTTCCATGACCGTGAGCTCCTCAGTCGCTATGTCCTGGCGGCCGCCTTCGCCGGCTGGAGCGCTCAGTCGCTCCTCGGGCGGCAGGCGGCAGGCGGCAGGCCGTGACCGGGCAGGGGCCGGGCAGGGGCCGGTGTCCAGGCGTCGGACCGGATCCGTGGAAGAAGACTGGAGGTGAGTCGCTTCAGTCGCTGTTCGAGACGGCTTCGTGGGCATCCCCAAGGACAGGGAGCGGCTCCCGGACAGGCTGGAGCCGCAGGTCAGATGGCCAGCAGCGACCGAGGAGGCCCCTGGAGCACGGGGGGGGGGAAGGAGCAAGCCGGACGGTCCGCGGGAACGACTGGCGGCGCAGCGACGCAGCGACCGAACCACGAAGGCGGTGGGGGAGCGACCCCGAACCTGGGTCGCTCCCCCACCGCCTTCGTTCCGGAGCGGTCGGTCAGGCCTTCGGCAGCGTTATCCCCAGCTCGAGCATGGCCGGCGAGGCCGGCCCGCCCTCGGAGCGCTCAGTCTTGTAGCCCTTGACGCCGGGGGCGACGGTGCGCGGGTCCACGGCCTCGGAGGGGGCGCCGGTGGTGTAGAGGCCGTCCGGGTCCTGGTCGCGGTCGTGGGGGAGGAGCCAGAAGACGCGGCGGCGGAAGGTGCCGGAGGCGCGGGAGGACTTGGCGTCGGGGCCGAGGATCGCGTAGCCGACCATCCGGCCGTCGCGGTGGTAGGCCGGGCGGCCGCGCCGGGTGGTGAGGCGGTCCAGCGACTGGCGGACGTAGTCGAGGTCGGTGGTGTCCTCGAGCCAGACGAGGTCGGTTTCGTGGGCGAGCTCGGCCGGGTCGATCAGCGCGCTCACGCGTTCTGCTCCTCTGTGTCGTCGGTGATCAGGCCGATGCCCGGGTAGTACTTGCGGCTGTTGGACAGGACCATCTCCTTGGGAGAGGTCATACCCAGTGTCTCGCGGACTCGTGCGGCGAACGCGCGACCGGATACGGGATTGGCTCCCTCGAAGCCGCACCAACGGGTGTAGGCGCCGAAGAGCTGGGACTGTTCGGCACGCATGCCCTCCCCGGTGATGCAGGCCTCCTTGAGGAAGCGGCCGACGTGGTCCTCGGTCTCCGCGTAGGCGGTGGTGGCGGTCTGGACGGCCTGGGGGCCGGCCAGGTCCTTCTCACCGGCGAAGTAGCGGCGGGCGCCGTCGATGAGCCAGGCGAGGATACCGGGGCCCTCCTCGGCGACGAGGACGTGGGCCAGGTTGTCGATCTTGCGTTCCTCGGGGACGACCCGTTCGAAGGGGATCAGGCGCATGCGGCGCCAGAAGGCGAAGCCGCCGGTGCCGACCTCGGGGCGGTGGTTGCCGAGGAGCCAGAGCTTGTGGGTGGGCTCGAAGGAGAAGAAGTCCTGGCGCATCCGGCGGGCCTTGATCTTGTCGCCGCCGGTGAGCAGCTTGACCCGGGCCTCGTCGAAGCGGTCGCCGGGCTTGAGCTCGGAGCAGACGATGATGCGCCGGCCGTGGAGTTCGGCGAGGTCGGTGGGGTGGCCGTCGAAGGTCTTGGCCATCAGGAAGCCGGGCGGGGCCGCGTCGGCGTAGTCGCCGAGCAGCTGGATCATGA
Source organism: Kitasatospora sp. NPDC030952 (assembly GCF_055571335.1). Lineage (NCBI taxonomy): Bacteria > Bacillati > Actinomycetota > Actinomycetes > Kitasatosporales > Streptomycetaceae > Kitasatospora > Kitasatospora sp. NPDC030952. Next base: position 181,910 of record NZ_JBVIFM010000012.1, on the reverse strand, counting down.
CGTCCAGGAGGACGGACTTGCCGTTCTTGCCCTGGCCGTAGAGGAAGGGCATGACCTGGGCGCCGACGTCGCCGCTGATCGAGTAGCCGAGCAGCAGGTGGAGGAAGTCGCGGGTCTGGCGGCCTTCCTTGTCGTCGCCGAAGGTGTCGGTGAGGAAGCGGTCCCAGCGCGGGGTGGGCATCCGGGCGGGGGCGAGGGTGGTGGAGCGCGAGTGGTGGTGGACCTTGGGGTCGGGCGGGACGATGGCGCCGGTGCGCAGGTCGACGACGCCGCCGGGGGTGCACAGGGCGTAGGCGTCGGCGTCCAGGAGGGAGGCGTTGAGGACCATGCCGGGGGCGGACTTGGCCTGGGCGAGCATGGCGTTCATGCCCGAGGTGGACAGCGCGCGGCGGCGGTGGCGGCGCAGGTCGGCGTTGGTGTAGACGCCGCGGGGGTCGTGGGTGGCGACACTCTCGGCCATCTCCCCGGCGGCCCACAGGACGGTGTCGTCCTCGTCGAGCTGCCAGCGGTGGGTGGCCCAGCGGTACCAGCCGATGCCGGGGACGTGGCGGTAGTCGCGTCCGTAGAGGTGGACGAAGAGCTTGGCGTTGCCGCGGTCGGACAGGGAGTCGGGCAGGAGGCCGTGCGAGCTCGCCTGGGGGCCTGCCGGGGCCTGGTCCGGCCAATCAGCGCCTGGGGGCGCCTGGAGGGGCTGGACGGGCGCCTGTGGGGCCGCCGCGGGGGCGGGTGTGTCGAGGAGACTCTCCTGGACCGCGGTGCCGTGCCAGGGGGCCTGCGAGGGCCCGGGGACCGGCGGGTACTCCAGGATCTGCTGGGCAGCGGCCACGGGGTCGAAGACCGTCCTCTTGCGGGTGCTGTCGCTCATCCTCGCGCCTTCCCGACGTGCAGGGGCTGCCGGGCTCCGGCGGCAAGGCCGGAGCGGATCACGGCGGAGCTCTGCCGGTCCTGGGAGGGGCGGGCGGCGCGGGCGGCGTCGGCGAGCAGTCGCTCGGCGGCGGCATGGGTGAGGTGTCCGGCGGAGACGAGGCCGCCGACGGTGTAGGCGGCTCGGTTGAGTTTGCCTGTGAAGCCGGCGCCCTCGGGGGTGGTGGCGCAGTCGGTGACGTCCTGGAGGACGGTGTCGAGGACCTTTTCGGCGCCGCGCTTGCCACCTCCGGCAGCGACGACGGCCTGGCGGGCTCGGTCGGGGACAGCCGGCTGGGGGATGGTGGGCTGCTGGTCGGGGCGGTCCTTGAGGTGCCCGGTGCGGATGAGTTCCTCGGCCAGCCACTGCGGGAGTGGTGAGGGGGTGGTGGCGCCAGGCAGCGGGGTATAGGCGCCGCTGGTGGTGACGGTGCTGGGGGCGACGATGTAGCCGCCGTGGGCGCGGACGTCGACCTGCCAGGCGAGGGCCCGTCCGGTGGAGGAGCCGGTGGAGCAGGTGAACCGGTGGTGGGCGTCGTCGCGGTACCAGATGTGCAGGCCACCGGAGGGGGTGCGCACACGCAGGGTCCCGGTGTCCTGGGAGGGGTCGGGTGCCTTGCGCAGGGCCGCGAGCAGGGCGAGCGTGTGGTAGCCGTTCTCCAGGCCGTCGAGGTCGACGCGGTCGTGGATCGGGATGCCGGGCAGGATCCGGTCCCGGGCTGGGACGTCGGCGGGGTGGCTGTCGACGTCGATGACCACCAGGCCTGCGGGCCCGCAGGCGACCCCGGTGCCGAAGCCCGGGTTGACCCGCCACCAGGCGCCGATGACGTCCTGGTCGGTGGTGGCGGCGTGGAACCCGTGGCACCAGCGACCGACGCGGGGGCAGCGGCACTCGGCGGGGGAGTGCGGGGATTCCTGGCAAGCCTGGCAGTTCGCGGGCGGGGTCTTGCGTCCCGGGGCCAGCGGATGGACGGGCCAGCCCTGGGCGGCACACCAGCGCGCGACGGCCAGTGCGTCCGGCTGACGCTCCGTTCGGTCGCTCCCCACGGCCTTCGGCGCCGTCACGCTGGTCCCTTCCCCTTGGTTCGGTAGCTGCTGCAACTGCCTCGGTAGCTCGGTAGCTGCCCGGATTTGAGTCGCTCGTTCGGTCGCTGACAGCAAAAAGCCAGGTCAGAGCACTGGCGGGTGCTGGATCAGCGACTGAAGCGACCGAAGTCCAGAAGATAGCTCACACAGACTAGCCGAGCGAGCACATACGGTCCCGGACTGCCGGGACTTGCCGGGAAACTGAGCGACCGAACCCTGGGGCAGCGACCGAGTCGCTTCGGTCGCTGTTTTCGGTCCGCCAGTGTTTCCGCAGGTCGGAGCCGTTTTCCCAAGCCAACAGCGACTGAAGCGACTGAAGCCCGGGTCTATAACGCGCACACGCACACGGGAATGTCTTCATATACCCGACCTTGAGTCGCTTGGGTCGCTGATGGGGTAGGTTCATGCCCTCTGACCTGGGGTTTTGTCCAGCGACTGAAGCCCAGCGACTGAAAGCGACTGAGTCTCTCGGGGGTCAGGGCCCGGCGTGTCGCCCATGCCAGGTGCGAGGTGAAGCTGCCGGTTCGGTCGCTTGGGTCGCTTCAGTAGCTGTCTCCGCCGGCGCGGGACGCAGCAGTCCCCGCCCCGAGGAGTTGTTCTCCAGGTGAACGTGCGTACCCACGGTTCCGAAGTTCGGTCACTTCAGTCGCTTGGGTCGCTCTGCCGACGCCCAGCCGCCGGCAGCGGGAGAGGGGTGACTGGAAGCCCAGGTGGCGTTGGGAACCGTCAGGTGGCGGCTCCGCGAGCTCACCACGGTGAGTGACTGTGACTCCGAAGTAGGAGTACCGAGGCCCCACGACGAAGCCTTGTCCGTCCACTGCGCTTTACTCGGCACCGTGGACACAGCGGCAACATGGAACGAGAAGTTGGCAGCCGTCACCGGTTGGGAGAGACCGGTAGGGAGGGTGATCGACTGGCCCTCGGTCGAGGCGCGGCTCGGGGTTGCCCTGCCGACCGACTACAAGCAGCTGGCACAGTTTTTCGGCGCGGGCGCATTCGACGGGTTTCTGCACCTCTCCACCCCTGACACGCCGAGCCCCCACCACGACCTGATCAAATACGTCGAGTGGCTGGGGTCACGCGCCGCTGCCGAGTCCTCGATCGGCGACCTATTCAGTCCGCATCCAGTGTTCCCCGCCACCGGAGGCCTGCTTCGGTGGGCGGACTCGGTCCAGGCCGATCAGTTTTTCTGGCTGACCGATTCTGCCGATCCCGACCGCTGGCCGATTCTCGCCCAGCCACATGATGACGTCGCCGCCGGCTGGGAGCGATTCGATGGTTCCACCAGCGAGTTCATCTACCGGGTCCTGACGGATCCCGAGCAGCCGTTCTCCATCGCCTGCTACTTCGACGACCACACCTTCGAGTCGTACGAGCAGACCAGCGAGCCGGACCCCGATCCCCACTGGTGAGGAAGGCAGTACCAACCCGCTGACACTGGGCATCGACGCACCCGATAGCCGAGCACTCGTCTCACGCTCTGCGATCGGCGATCGCAATGGCCGCCAACTATCACTTCCAGATACCGCCGACTACCGCTGCCAACTCGCGCAACGACCTGCACGAATCACGAATCCGCCCGCCACCTATAACTTCCGGCCCCCCGGCAGCAGGAGCGGCACCCGAGAAGGCATCTCAGAAAGCGGGAGCACTCTTCCCAGCTACCGAAGCGACCCAAGCGACTCTGGTCCGGACATGCCGCACCGTTCGCAGCCGTGGCCGGCCAGGGCCGTCTATGCCGGCAGGAGGGCGTACCCGGAGCCACCCGCTGTCCGAGGCCAGTGGTATTCATCGGTCATGTACGTACACCGGGGGACCATCAGCGAGGCGGCACGCCTGAGTGCCCGGCCGGAGTTCGTCGACGAGTGCGCCGAACGATTCCGTGCCCGGCGCGGGATGGATCCAGGCAAGGAGGAGGCAGGCAGCTGGCGGCGGAGCTGGCCAGTGCTGCTCGACGCCTTGATGCGCGCAGGCCTGGGCGACCTCGACGTCCTGTTGGAGCTGTCCCTGCCGGGAACGGGTGAGCGCGTCGACGTGGCTGTCGTCGGCCAGGACCCGAACGCGGAGCTCACGGTCGTGGTGATCGAGCTCAAGCAATGGACGTGGGCCGTGCCCGCGCCAGGCCAGTCCGGAATGCTGGAAGCCGGGCAGCGGACCTTGCCGCACCCGGCCCGGCAGGTCGGCGGCTACGTCCACTACCTCAGGGACTGGGCCGTCGGCGGGGCCGGAGTACAGGCACGGGGCGTGGTGGTCCTGCACAACGCCGGGGCGGAACTGCTCGGGCACCTGCGCGCGATGGTGTCCCCGGACTCTCCCAGCGCCGAGTTCCCGCTGCTGGGCCGTGACGACATCGCCGACAGCGTCCCCGCCGACGAACTGGCGGACCGCCTCCGCTGCCGAGACCTGACACCCGCGTCCAAGGATGCGATCGACCGTTTCCTGGCCGGTGAGCACCGGCCCTCCCAGCGCGCCCTGCAGCGACTGGCCGACAACATCGAGGGCCGAAACCGGTTCCCTCTCGTCGGCGAGCAGGACCGCGCCCGCCTCGCGATCCTGGACGCCGTCAAGGAAGCCGGCGGGAAAGGCCCCGGGGGCCTGGTCGTGGTCACCGGCGGCCCCGGTACCGGCAAGACCGCCATCGCCGCCCGCCTCATGGGCGAACTGTGCCGCATGGAAGGGCACAACCCCCGCCTGCTCACCACCTCCGGCGCCCTCACCAAACAGCTCCAGCGCCTGCTGCGGGACGAATCCCGCGGCCTCGTCGCGACGTTCAAGCAGCAGCCGCCCAGCGGGCTGGACAAGAGCAGCGTCGTCCTCCTCGACGAGGCCCACCGCGCCGAGACCTACCCTGGGCAGCGAACCTCCGCCTTCCCCGCCTCCCTGCGCAACCTCCTCGACCGGGTCGGCGTCCTGGTCCTCTTCCTCGACGAACGCCAGATCGTGCGCCCCACCGAAGGCATCACCCTGAAGGAACTCGAGCGCCACGCCCGCGAGTCCGGGGCCGTGATGCGGCGCGTCGACCTGGAGGCCCAGTTCCGCTGCAACGGCTCCCAGGCCTACCACCAGTGGGTCGACCTCCTCTTCTCCGAGGACCAGACCCCGGAGCCGTGGAACATCGGCGGCTACGACCTCGCTCTACGACCGGACCCGCATACCCTCGCGGCCTGGGTCGACGCTCACGCGCAACAGGGACACAGCGCCCGGATCACCGCTGGATTCTGCTGGCCCTGGAACGCCGAGGCCGTCCCCCCGCTGGAACCGGAGGTCGCCATCCGCTGGCACGGCCCCGACGAGGACGAGCACTCCTGGGCCCGCCCCTGGAACCTGCGCGCCGAGCAGCCCGTCCCCGGATTCCCCGACGTCCCGCCCCGCCCCTTCTGGGCGACCGATCCGGGCGGCCACGACCAGGTCGGCTGCATCTACACCGCCCAGGGTCTCGAGTACGCCTTCGGCGCCGTCATCCTCGGCGCCGACCTGGTCCGCCGCGACGGCCGCTGGCAGGCCCACCCCGAGGCCAGCCACGACGCGAGGCAACTGCGGGAGCTGCCACCGCAGCGATACCTGCGGTACGCGCTGAACACCTACCGCGTCCTCGCCACCCGGGCCACCCACGGCACCCGCCTCTACTCCACCGACCCCGAGACCCAGGACTACCTGGCCACCCTGCTGCCCGGCTCCTGAACACCGGCCTGCCCCAACGTCATGGAGGTCCTGAAAGTCATCAGACGCGGGACCGGGCTCAGCCTTTGGCACGGCAGGGTCCTCATCGGCCGGCTGCCCGCAACCGTGCTCGAGGACGTGCCGCCGGAGCTCGCCGAGGCCACGGTCAGCGAACTCCGCACGGCGGGTGCCGTCGCCGAGGTACGGCGGTGAGGAAGCCCGCCGCCACCGTAACGCGTGTCAGGCGCGGTCCCATGAGCCCCTCTGAACCTGGCCCGCAGGGCTTGCAGCCCGCGGGGGTGCCCTCCCCTCCGCCGGAGTTGCACACATCCAGGCGAACCACGCCCCGAAGGCCGCCCTGAACGATGCCCAGCCCGGTGAACGCATCGCGATGTGCGCCGTCGCGCTGACGGCGTTCGCCAGCGTCATCAGCCATCAGATCCGGCAGCCGACCGACCGGTTCCGAGCCGGCACCACCAGGCCGATGCCGTTGACCACTGTGCCGATTAGCAGAAGCCTCGACCCGTCCATCCGTGCCCCGCCTCGGCCCTATGTTTTTGACGGGGAGTTCTGGCCCCGGCTGAACGGGTTCGAGTGGCCCCACTTTTAGGCTGTGTGGGTGATGGTGGGGAGCGGTCGCCGGAAGGAACGGTTTGGGGTGGCCCCACCCTCGATCGGGTGAGGTTTTCTGGTCAGCTCCGGATCGGGGACGGCGGTCGCGGGCCGGTAGCGTGTGTTGCGTGCTGCCCGCCCGCGGCGCGCCCCCGACAGGATGCGTCAGGGCGGGCACCGCTGTGTTCGATGCGGGGTGCCCGGAAGCGTTGGAACGGGAAAGCCGGCAGCCGTGTCCGGGTCGAGAGCGCGTCGGGACCAACGGCGGTCGTCGGCTGATAATCCGTTTGGAAGGGCGCAGGGTGGGTGCTACCACTTCAAGGTGACTGTGTTCTTGTGTGCGGCCTGCGATCGTCCGATCGCGGGGCCATTGACCAAGCTGCCTGAGGTGCCCGCGCGTCCGATGGATCAAGGATTGCCCAAAGCGGACGGATCACGTCGAGCCACTCCCACCCTGCCGCTGGGCTTCTTCGCATTGGAACCCGAGCCGTGGGGAGCCCCGCTCGTACCCTCCGACGAATGTCGAGAGGTCTTCGCCGGCGGACCCTGCCTCGGTGACCCGGACGGCGACGGGTTCCTGGTGTCCGCAGGCCCCCGGAACACGGTGGTCTTGCACCCGGAAGACGCACCGGGGCTCCAGCCACATCCTGACTGGAAGAAGCATTCCAGGGGGTGCTGCGGCCGCGACGGCCAAAGCGGTATGAACCAACTGTGCCCCTGCGGTGTGGAGGTGGGCACGCTGATCAGCGAGTGCAACACTGCCTATGAGCTGCACCTGGACCCTAGCCGGGTGCGCCCGATCACAGACTGAGCCAGCGAGCTGCTGCCCGGTGACTGCGGCCCTGGCCTTTGATGCTCGGGTAGCCGCCGTGCCTCCGCCGACCGGTCACCTGGGCCAACGGAGGCTTGCTGTCGGATCCGCTTGCATGTTCTCCTCGGGTGTCGCCCCGGAGACGGGTCGGTCCCGCTGATCTATGCGGGATGTCGGGGGCTTGGTTCAGGCGGCAGCTGCGGCGGCCTGGCGCTTGGCGGTGGTGCTGGCCAGGCGGAAGGACTGGGTTCCGGTCTCGATGATGTGGGCCTCGAAGGTGAGCCGGTCGACGATCGCTTGGCAGAGCCGCTTGTCGGTGAAGGTCTGGTCCCACTCGGTGAAGGGCCGGTTGGAAGCGATCGCGATCGCGTGCCTCTCCTCCCGTTCAGTGAAGATCTGGAACAGCAGCTCGGCGCCATGCCGGTCGAGCTTGACGTAGCCGAGTTCATCCAGGCAGAGAAGGTCAACTCGCCCGTACATCTTGATCGTTCGTCCGAGTTGTTTGTCGCTGGCGGCCTCGGCGAGCTCGTTCACCAGGTTCGCGGCGGTCGTGTAGCGGACCCGGCCGCCGGCCTCGGCGATGGCGGTGCCCAGGCCGATCAGGAGGTGGGACTTGCCGGTTCCGGAGTCTCCGATCAGGCAGAGCGGCTGGCCGGCCTTCACCCAGCCCGGCGTGGTGAGGGTGTTGATCACCTCCTGGGGGACGTTCGGGTTCTTGGAGAAGTCGAAGTCCTCGATGCGCTTGGGCCGGGGGAAGGTCGCCTCCTTGACCCGGCGGATCTTGCGCCGCTGGTCGCGGTCCTCGCACTCGCGCTCCAGCAGTTCGGCCAGGAAGTCACCGTAGGAGGCCTGTTCGCGCAGAGCCTGAGCGGCGAACTCCTCCCAGCGGCCGCGGACGGTGGTGAGGCCAAGGGACCGGCAGGCCGCCTCGATAGCGGCGGTCGGGTCGGCACTGCGCTGTCCGGGCAGGCTGAGGGAACCCCAGGACTCCTGCGAGGTGGAGGCTGAGGCGGTGCTCTGCGTCATGCTGAGCCTTTCGATTTGAGAGAAAGCAGCTGGCCGTAGGCGGCCAGCGACGGTGCTGGGCGGGTGTCCGGAGGCAGGACGGGACGACGTCGGGCAGGGAGATGACCGGGGCGGCCCCGATGTTCTCGGTCTCCTCCGGGGATGTGGCGGGCGGGGCGATGACGACGGGCGGGGGCCCGCCGGAGGCCGCGAGGGCCTTGCGGCCTCGATCGCGACTAGGTCGGGGGAGACGGAACCGGCCTCCAGGACGGCATTCATGCCGGCGATGACGGCCTCGGCAGGCATGCGGCGGTGCAGGAGCAGGACGTCGATCAGTGCCCGGGTTCCCTCCGACCGGCCACGCGCTTCCCGGGCCGCGGCCCAGAAGGCATCGTGGGTGGGAGTGAAGGACCCGTTGGCGCGGGCGGCGGCCAGGCCGGTGGAGTTCTCCAGGGCCCCGGGCTTGCTTCGCAGGATCTCCAGGTAGTGGTCCAGCAGGTCCCGGAAGCTGTAGCGGCCAGCCAGCCGCGGGTGACGGACGATGACCTCGTGCCGGTCGAAGACGACGACTTCGTCCGCCCGCAACGAGACGCGGACGTTCTGGCCGATGAGCCGGGCCGGCACGGAGTAGCGGTTCTGGCGGACCGTGATCCGTGAGGTTTTGTCGACCTTGGGCGTCAGTGTCAGTCCGATGCCGAACTCCTCGAACGGCACCGGCCGCAGGAGACCGGCCTCCGAGTGGAAGTCGAAGCCCACCGATGTGGGGCGGTTGTCGATGTGGCGGTTGTCCTCCAGCGCCTCGATAATCTCGATCCGTTCGTTCAGCTCCGCTAGCGTGTCGACCTCGGGCACTGGGACCAGGTGGGTGCGGCGGAACCGCCCGCCCTCGTGCTCGACCCCGCCCTTCTCGTGGGCGCCGTCCCTGCCGGGGCGGCAGTAGAAGGCGTCGAAACCGTAGTGCGAGCGGAACGCGACCCATCGCTGGGACTCCACCCGCGAGCGGCCGAAGCAGACCTTCGAGACGGCGGGCTTGAGGTTGTCGTAGCGGATGTGGCGCGTCGGGATGCCGTCCAGCAGGCGGAACGCGTCCACGTGGCCCTGCATGAAGGCCTCCTGGCTCGGCGAGGAGAAGACCCGGTGGACGGCCTTGCCCGAGTAGGACAGCCGCAACGTGAACAGCTGGCACTGCAACGGCTTTCCGTCCACCCGCACCCAGACCTCGGCGAGTCGACCTCCGCTTCCTCGCCGGGACGGTGGATCTGCGGAACCATGCCCTCATAGACCAGCCGGGCCCGCTCCGCCTCGGCCTTGACCTCCGGTCGACGCTTGCGCAGGTAGTCGTTCAGCGTCGTGTAGGCGACCTCGAACTCGTGCTCTTCCCGCAGCCGGTTGAGGATTCGCCGGTTCGTGTGGCGCTGCTTCGGTGGGGCGCTCAGGTCCGCCCTCAACATCTCGTCGATCCAGCCCTTGGCCGGGTCCAGCACCGACTGGCGCTTCGAGGGCGCCTTCCGCTCAGGCGGCAACGCGCTCTCCAAAGCCTGGCGCACCACACGACGGTGCACTCCGTACCTGCGAGCCAGCTGCCGGACCGAGGTCTGTTCGAGCCTCCGGTCACGGCGGATGCGCTCGAACAACTCCACGCGTGACAACAATCCGGCCTCCCGACGCGGCCGCGATCAAGACGAGGCACAGCCTGACGCCGCCAAGCGGACCAACCCGCGATTGCCACGAACGTGGGCGCGTCGCTCCTAGTCACCCAGGTGGGGCCACACGAACCCGTTACTCAGCCCGGTCCATGCGAACCCGTCCATGCGGGGCCAATAGCACCCGTCATAGACAGCCCTACGAGTCCGCAGTCGCGTGAGCCCGCCACCGTCCCCCTGCCCGTCCGGTGCCACGTCGGACGGACACCAGCGAGGGGTGTGACAGGCTGGGTCGGTCGGCGCTCAGGATCCGTGAGACGTAGTGACCTGGCGGTTGCCGTTGATCAGCCGGGCCACGAGCGACCCGGAAGTCTAGCCTCGCCCTTTCATGAGGACAGGTACTGATTGGCTATCAGGATACGAAGGTCCACCGCTGACCTGTGACTCTTCCTCCTGCGCGGGCTCGGTCGAGCATCCGCGGCGTTCACCTTCGAGGTGAAGTCTTGGACGCCAGTTCCTCTTTGACCGTTGGGTGGGGTCACTGCGCTTGACTCCGTAGGCGTCCAACTGGGGACTGAGCGCGGATTTCGTCGGTCTCGAAAGACACGCGCTTGTCCTGGCCGGCGAGCACAATGGTTCTTCCGCTGAGGCTGGCGACAGTCGTGGGCCAGCCGGACCAGGTGTCCACCTCGAAGTTCTTCACGCCGACGCAGACCAGGACGAACTCGACTGCGTTGTGGCCGCGAGCCCGCCACAGGTCAGCGGCACCGACCGGGATGGCGAAGGCGGAGAATCTCAAGGTGACTGACACTTCGCGCTCGTCGATGTGGATGGAGTCCAGGTGGTAGTCCACCAGGGGTGGTGGAGGTGAGCCGAGGACTTCGCGGATTGCCTCGGGGTTGGCCACCTCGGCAGACCAGTCACGCTCGCTCATAGAACACCTTCGCAGTAGTGGGAGGCAGCACCCCTTGGTGCCGGCGCTGGTCAAGGGAACTCTCGAACCATCGCCGAGCCGTGTAAGGGTCCGCGTCCCCGGAGCGATAGGCGTTGAGACGGCCCACCTTCAGAGCGTGCGCAGTGAAGCCCAGCGAGAACTCCGGACCGCTCACCGCGATCCTGATCCGGCGCTCCGGGGTCTGGAGGCGGGGACCGAACTCGATGTCGACCACGGTGCTGTCGGGTACACCCCGCATCCGAAGGTCCTTGCCCACCGCGTGGAACTCGATCTGGGCCTCGAACCGGTCACAACCCGCTTCGGTCCAGTCCGGCGGCGCGAGGTCGGGAAAGCGAGGGAGCTCGACCCGCAACGTCACAGCAGGGCCGTACGGACTGAGGTGCACCGACCTGAGAACCAGGCGCTCCAAAGCCGGCAACTCGGTGTAGAGCGCGGTGAACCGCTTGGAGTGGACCAAGAACTGCGGCCATGTGCCCGGCTGACATGGGTGGGCCCCTTCGCTCCGGGTGCTTCGTGTCCGGCGAAACCGGCGACTCCTCGCCCCAGGCGGCAGCCGGAGATCACCGAAGTGCACTTGAGCTGGGAGGATACCGCCCGTCCGGTCTAGTTAGGTCGCCCCAGCATGAGGCATACCTGATGAAGCGCAATAGGTCCTATCCATGTGTCCGGATATCGGCGGACGGATCGGGAGTGGTCTCGCAGGCTGGCGGAGGTCTGCTGGTGGAGGCCGTCCGCCGGATCGGCCTGGACACCGCGTTGTCCACGGCACTGGAGCCGTGGCGTAAACCGCGGACGGTGCATGATCCCGGCAAGGTCCTGCTCGACCTCGCCCTGACCGTCGCACTCGGCGGGACTACCTGTCCGACGTCGCGACGAACCACCGGGAGAGACCGGATGGGCACGAGTGCATCGTCCGGGCATGGCGCATTCGCCCTACCATCCGCCACCGACACTCAGCCGTTCCTCCGGTACCGATCCAGTCGGATCGCGAGACCGGTCGTCGCCCGGGTCCACTCGTGTACCGCGCGGTTCCCGGTCCCTCCACCGCCCTGACCGCCGGATCCTCAGCCGAGGAGGACGTGACCGGAATCCGACGTCGTGGGCCCGAAGCACCAAGCACATACGGATGCTGTCCACAAGACCCGTACCCGGGGGAGAAGGAGAGACAGTGTGACCAGGGGTGGGAACGACGAACTGGCCGCGGCCGTCCAGGCCCTACTGGACGCAGAGCCCGATCCGGGCTTCGAGGCGACGACACCAGAGCAGGCCGCCCGAGCCATCAGACTCTTCGACGAAGGATTGCACACAGGAGCGAAACTTCTCCGGCAGGTGGCGGAGGGCGCCCAGCAGGGCGCCGAGACGATCTCCTCGGACCGGCTCCAAGTCCTGTCCGAGATGGTGCAGAACGCCGACGACACCGGGGCGGGCGAGATCCGCTTCCGCTTGCGGCCGACCGAACTTCTGGTCGCGCACAACGGTGGCGGCCTGCGACTGGCCGACATCCCACGGCTCGGGCTGCCGTGGATCAGCGGCAAGAGTCGGGACTCCGAGGCCACCGGCCGATTCGGCATCGGCCTGGCGACGCTCCGCCTGCTCTCGACCTCCTGGGAGGTGCACGGCCACCCGTACCACGTCCGATTCACCGACCTCGCCCTTGCCCCGGCCGACCCCCCACCACTGCCGCCGGACATCGCGGGACTTGAGTGGACGGTCTTCCGAATCCCCCTCGAACCCGGAGTTCTGCCCGCAGAGGACCTTCTCGCCTGGTTCGAGAGCTGGCAGGACAGTTCCCTGCTCTTCCTTCGTCACCTCGAACAGGTCACGGTGACGACCGAGGACCCCCCTGGCGCGTGCCCGGCGCGGGTGCTGCGGCTGAGCTGGCGTGACGTCACCACGCTACATCGGCGCGTCGACGGCGCGGAGCACGGCGTCCGGGTCAGGGAGGCCCGGACCACCGACGGCGGGCTCTGGCGCGTCTACGACACGCTGATCCCCTCCCGACCGGGATGGCACCGGCTGCACAAGGAACTCGGCCCCACCGTTCCGGTGGCCGTGGCGCTGCCTGTGCACGTAGCGGCACTCGGGCACATCCACGCGGGCCTGCCGGTCGCACCGCTGCCCGTCTCGGCTCGGGTGCACTCGCACTTCGACCCGGTCGTCAGCCGCGAGGGCTTTGCCGCAAGCACCCTGAACTCGGCACTGATCCCAATTGTCGCCGACCTGTGGCAGGCTGCGGTCCTCGACATCTTCGGACAGGTGGAACCGGCGGCCTGGCACCTGCTGCCACTGCCCGAGACCTCCAGCCCCGGCAAGGCCAAGCTGCCCGACCTGCTCGTCGACTCACTCGTGGAACGGGCCCGGGATCAGGTCGCCACCGCGCTCACTTTGCCCCTCCCGGACGGAACAGCCGTCCCGCTCACTGACCTCGCGGTCGAGGCGGAGGAGCTCACCGGAGTGATCTCCGGATGGGACACCGCTCAGCTCGCGGACCTGACCCACGGTTTCCCCGACACCGCCCGCGATCGGAACCACCGCTGGCGCGAGGTGCTCTCCGACTGGCGTGCAGCAGGCGTCACGGAACTCCCGGACGAGATCGAGGTCACCGACGCACTCGCATTGCTTCAGCAGCCCGCGTACGACATCGACCGGACGGTACGCCTCACCGCCACCGCCCTGAGCGGTGGCCTGGAGTACAGGCTGCTCCACCGCGCGTGCCTGGCCACTGCAGACGGCCGGCGCCTCGCCCCGATGAGTACCGAGCACGCTTTCGCCGACGACCGGGGCACCGGTCTACTGGACCCCCTGCGAGTCCTCAGCGACCTGCACCCCGCCTACTGGCAGGACGACGACGCGGCCCGGTCGGTCATCGCCTGGCTGCGCAGGTACGACCGCCTGGTTCGACGCGACGACACGGCGGCCGTGCTCCGCCGCATCGCGGACCTGGGTACGGCCGGCGGTCGGCTACAGACCACCGACCTGCCCGAAACCGAGCGACTGGTCCTGCTCCAGCAGGCCCTGAGTAAACTTCCGAACTCCGAGCGCGACCGGCTTGGCCCAGGAATCGGTCGAACTGTGCGACTGGACGCATACGAGTACGGCACGGACGGTCAGGAGAAACCATGCCAGGCCGCACCGAGCCGGCTCTACTTCCCCCGGTCGTTGGAAACCACGACCGGAGACCGTTTCGCGGCCGCAGCGCAGAAGACGCCCGGCCTTCTGTGGGCTGACCGCGCCTACGCCAAAACCCTGCTGTCGACTTCGAGGAGCGGCGGCCTCGGTCCCACGGCATTCCTGCGTCTGCTGGGTGTGGCGGACATCCCTCGGCTGGTTCCGGTCCTCAACGGAGCGGGAGTGAAGAAGTACGATTCGTCCCGCGACAGGCGAGCCGGCCTCGCCTACGATGCCAGGCGTTCCCCCGCCGACCGACGGCGGGCCATGCTGGAGCTGAGGGTCGACCACACCCTGGACGACCGGTCCTCGCCGGACCTCGCGCGAGTCGTCGCGGACATCGTCGCGGACCGGGACACCTCCGAGCGCCGACGCCGTACGCTCGCGTTGCTCCACACCCTGAGCAGGCCCGGCATGATCACCAGTCCCGACCACGCCACCGTCCAGGCCGCCGTCGCCAATTACGGCTGGACCGTGCGAGACGAGATCGCCGCACTCTGGGTCTGGAAACTGCGCGACAGCGCGTGGCTGGAGGATGCCAAGGGCACCCTGCGCCGCCCCGGCCAGGTCCAGTTGCGCACCCCCGACGCCGTGGCGCTCTACGGGCAGGACGAGCCGAACTACCTCCACCCGGAACTCCACTCCGCACTGTCCGGCAGGGGCGACGTCCTCACCGCTCTCGGTGTGGCCGGCGACCCCGACGTACCCCGGCTCATCGACCGCCTCCGGGACCTGCGCGAGCGCCCACTCGGCACCGGCCCCGAGGCGGAGGAAGTCAGGACCGAGGTCTACCTGGTCTACCGCGCGCTCGCCCGGCGCCTGGCGGAACGCACAGCGGACACCGCCCGTGCCCAGACCGAGGAGACGATCAAGGCGGCGTTCCGGAGCTACGACTCCCTCGTTCTCACCGACCTCGGCTGGCGACGCCCCGCCGACTGCTTCCGGGGTACCACCATCTTGCGCGGCCTGCGTCCCTTCGTGCCGCTCGGCCCCGAACTGGTGCCATTGTGGCAGGTCCTCGGAATCGGGAAGCCGGGCCCCGAGGACCTGGTGGAGGTCCTCAAGGAGCTCGCTGCCGGCGGAGAGCCCGAGGACGGGGACCGGCAACTGCTGATGCTCGAAGCCCTGCGGGCGCTGAACACGTCGATCGGTGGCGCGCGCGCCACCGTCAACCAGGGTTTGAGGGAGAAGCTGCGCTGGCTACCACTGTGGACCAGCGCCGGGTGGACCAAACGACGGCCGGTCTACGCCGTCGCCGCCCACCTGTCCGTCGAGCGGGCCCTCGCCGACCGTATCCCGCTCTGGACGCCGGGTGGCGAAGCGGAGCAGTTCACCGGACTGATGGCCCCGCTCGGCGTGCAGCAGCTGAATCCGGCGTCGGCCGAGGCCGTCGAGCCCGACGCGGCCCTACCCGACCCCACCCTCACCGAGAGATTCCGCCGTGCCGTCACCGCCTTGCAGGACCGCCTGGTCCGGGACCAGCCGGAGGCTGCCGCCTCCTTCACGGAGTGGGCTTGGCTCACCGGCCTGGAGGTGCGCATCCTGCCGGGCCTGCGCATCCGGCTCGACCCGGGCGATGGCCGGGAGCCGCTGGAGATCCCGATCGGCGCCCATGTCGACCGCACGGCCAAGGCCCTGTTCCTCTCCACCCCGAAGGAACTGAGCACCCGACTGGGCACCGGAGCCGCCGTGGCCTGCCACTTCACTGCCTCCCGTGCCCAGGTCGCCCATCACTGGCGGGACTTCTGGGAGGAGGACGCCCTCACGACCGGCCACGCTGTACCACTCACCTCGGCAGACCAGAGGGACTTAGAGGAACAACGGCGACGCACCGAACTGCTGCGCGAGCGCTCCCTGCGGGCCGCGGCGGCGGAGCCCCCGACGAAACCGACCCCCGCCCGAAAGCCTGAACGCGGCAACCGTCACTCACCCGTGAAACCCACCGCAGCCGTCCCCGCACCTCGATCGGGCACCGACAGCGAACCGTCACCGGCGTCGACGGGCTCGCCGACACCGAACCCGACCGCCACCACCACACCGCAACCGCGACGGCTGGTCAGCATCGAACGACTCGGCGAACCGACCGTCAGCCGGACCGCGGCATCCTCCGACAGCACAGGAGGACCGGTCCCGAGGCAACCGCGACGTGCGACTCGCACACGGAGCACCGAACTGTCGGCACCCAGGCCGGGCGGAGCCGTGCCTCACGAATACTCGGCACCCCTCGGCTACCGGGACAAGACCAAGGAGGCACTGGTCATCCGACTCCTCGCATCCGTCCTCGGCGAAGACGCGGACAGCCTCGACCAGCGGGGAAAGCACAATGTCGGAGCCGACGCGGTCGACAGCGCGGGCCGCTACTACGAGATCAAGGCACACGGCGGCCCACGTCCGAACGAGGTCACCCTCACCGCCGCGGAGTTCCGGCGCGCCCGGGAGAAGGGCGAGGACTACGTCCTGCTGCTGGCCGAACACCTCGAGGAAGGCAGCGGAGGAACCCCGACGCTGCTCATGATCGACGATCCCCTCCGCCGGCTCCGCATCGAACCCGTGTCGGACATCCGTCTCAAGGGCACGCGCAGCGCCCAAGTGGAAGGCACCGTCTGGAGGTGGCCGACGAGCTGAGCGCGACTGGCAGTAAAGGCCCGCCCGAGATCCGTTCGGTGATGGTCATGGGGCGACGCGCGGACAGGTTCCCTGCCCGTGCGTCGCTTCCGCGCCGCTTCGACGGCCCTGATACATAAGCGGACCATGCCGCTACCTGGGCAACAGGACCGTCCGCGCTCTGAACCGGCGCCCACAAGACACCGCCTTACCTCCATATCTGGCGAACGGGGGGACTGGGGCGACGGTTCGATAAGCCCTGTGGTGCTGACACCGTCACCTGGAGGTAGTGCTCCACTCCCAACATTTGGCTATGGATGCGCTCGACGATCGCAGCAGTGTCCGTGTCTCGCCTCAAGTGTTATAGATGATCACTGCCAGGGCGAGCCCCGCCTCGCGCCGAAAAGACCCTCGAGCTACCGGACGGTCCCGGTGGCCAAGCCTCCGATGGACGCGTCAGCGGTGCCACGGTCGCCCTCCTACGTGCTGAGGTGCCCCACCAGAAGCGGATTGGTGTTGGTGATGTGGCTGGGAGGCCTCGACGCGGCCGGGTTGGAGCGGGTCCCGGCGGTGCGCCCGGACGAGGCGTCAGCGTCGGAGCCGGGGCTGGCTGATTCACCGGCCGACCGTCTCCAGCGCCGGACCCGGTGGCGCGGGCTCTGGCTCCCTTGTCCGTGCACTGTCGAGGTCAGAAGAGCGTGAGCTCGGACCCCTCGGTTCCGCCGAGTCCCGGCAGGGCGTCCTGCCAAAGGGTGGCGTCGGCCAATGCCACCTGTTTCATGCTTCCTTCGCAGAGGACGAGGGAGCGCCGGTCCCTCTTGTGGTCATGGATCACGCCGTAGCCGCTCCGGCGGGTCGGCATGAGGGCTACTGACCGTTCGCAGGCCGGGCATTGGATTCTCGGGGAGCGCATACGTCCAGGCTGCCCGGCGGCACTGACATTTGACCAGGCCGCAGCGGATACGCGTAGCGCGCGATCCGGACGGCCCCGGGACCGAATGGGCCGGAGATGCCCATCGTGCCCACGTTGACCGTTGGTCGGCCCAGCCGCCTGAGCAGTTCGTCCGGCGGACGCACATGTCGGCGTACACATTGAGGTGCCCAGCCGCGTACACGTGAACGTGCTCACTGCGCGCAGGCTTGGGTGCTGTGTCGAGCTCGGTTCGGCCGGTGGAACTGGGACCGCTGTTCTACTGCTCGGGCGATCCGGCAGGTGCGGGCAGGTCGAGGACCCGGGCAAGGGCGGCGGTGACAGAAGCCTGGTGGTTGGGCAGTCGCCGGCGGGCCCAGTCGGCGGCCAGTGCGAGGAAGCCGGCCAGGTCGTGCTCGGCACCGGCGAGCAGGCTGCGGAGTTCAGCGACGGGTAGTTCGATCACCGGGCTGTCGCTCTGCTCGGCGTTGACCGTGAGCCGGACGGTGTCGCCGATGCACTCCGCGACCGGTGACACGGGTTCGTGGCCGAAGCCGAGCAGGCCGCCGCTCTCGACGAACCGGTGCCAGTCGCGCCAGTCCTCCAGCCCGTCGCAGCAGCCGGGCAGGAACACGGTGCCGGTGGTGGTGTCGGTGAGCCGTAGACCGCCGGCCGCGAAGAGGGTGTCGAAGGTCAGCAGTCCGTGAAGGAAGGAGCCGAGCGGGTCGGCGGGCCGGGGAGGGCGGCTGTTGGCGGGGTCGTCGTCGGGGTCGATGTCGTTGCAGCTGACGATGCGCATCACCGCCGTCCCGACCTCGGCGGGCGAGAGCCCGCCGCTGAGGGGCACGAAGCTGGAGGCCTCGGTCTCGGAGACGGGCCAGAGGTCGAAGCCGTCAGGGCTGCGGATCTCCAGGACGGGCTGCATCACGATCACCCGGCGAAGTGTTCCGCACAACCTGCCCTCACCGCCTCCCGATTACGCGAGGCGCCGCGTTCTGTCGAGCCGGGTTCAGCGTGAAACCTGAGCACCTTCAGCTGTACTGCCCTGGGCAGACCCGGGTGTACGCCGACAGCACATGACCAGCGGGCAGGGGGATCGGCTTCAAGGCGCCCTGGTGATCTCCTGCGGGGAATCCCAGAGCCGACTGGGCCGGTTGGACCCGTCCACGGCCGCCGACCTGCGACGCTCGCCAAGAGGGCGAACTCGGCCGCAGCGCGGGTCCGGGTCTCAGGTTCACGCACGGGGGATAACCGGCGTCGGCGTGGTGCGCGACGTCAGGGTCACAGTGATAACGACGCGACTGGTCTCGCACCGCGAGGTCTCGCTTAGGCTGGAATAGCCGCTATCGGCCCTACGGGATGGGACGCGGTGCTGGCGGGCAGGGCGCACCGCAAGCCCAGGCTTCCGCTTCGCACCTCGACGGTCAGCGCGTGGTGCCTACCCACGTGATGTGGCGGCTTGGACCACCGCAGCAACCCGGGCCGCGGCCTCGACCGGGTCTTCGTGTTCCCAGATCCGAATCACGGTCCACCCGGCTTCGAGGAGAAGACGGTCCGTCTCGGCGTCCCGGGCTTGATTGCCCTCGATCTTCGCCCGCCAGAACTCGACGTTCTTGCTGGGGGCCCGTAGGTGTTCGGGGCAGCCGTGCCAATAGCAGCCATCGACGAACACGGCCACCTTCCATTTCGGAAATACGACATCGGCGGTCCGCCGCAGTTCGGGCAGTGGTCTCGACGCCACGCGATATCGGAGGCCCCGCTTGTGTAGCAGCGAGCGAAGGCGAAGCTCCGGTTTCGTGTCCTTGTTCCGGTTACCCCGCATTGAGGCCCGAACGGCGGGGGAGGAGGCCCAGGAGCCCTCCGCCAGTGGTTCCTCGGTCAGGAGACCCTTCTGCCAGGCCAGGCTCCAGCCCTCGGCGAGGTTCGCCGCGCGGGTGCCGTGCTCGACTTCGCCCAAGTAACGGGCAGGGGACCTCCCCGAGTCGGACCAGCGAAGGTAGGCGCGAATACGGCGGGTGTCCGGAAGTACCTTCAGTTCCACGGAAGCACGGGCGAACCGGCCATCACCAAGGTCGACCGATCGTCGATGGCGGCCGCCGGCGGCCCGATCCTGTTCAGCCGCCAGAGTCTCGCGGCTTCGGTGAGGTCGTCCTTTCCAGGCGCGCTCGGGCGGAGGGCCGTACTTCCACCGGCCCCGCGCGAGGCCGCTCGCCTCGGTCACCTTCGACGTGCCTCCGCCTCGTCCAGGACCGCGGCGACCGCTTTCGCGAAAACCTCTCCAAGGACGACGGGTACGGCATTCCCGAGCTGGCGCATCTTCTCGCCACGTGGGCCCTTGAGCTCCCAGGTGTCGGGGAACGTCATCACCCGGGCCGTCTCACGGACCGTCATGTAGCGGTGCTTGTAGGTCACGCCATCGGGCATCAGTTCATCAGTGAGCATGACCGACTCGCCTCCCGGCACCCCATGGACGCCGGCTTTCACGGTCTTGGCCGGTCGGTCCAGCTCATTGGGAGTGTGACCATGGTAGATGCGCGCGCCCGGCCACCCGATGTGCTCCGTAAAGCCCCCGACGAAGCGCTCGGTGCGGTCCAGCATGTCATCCGTGATCTTCGGCAACGGCTTGTTGTCACCGATACCCTTGACCGCGTCTCGCAGCGTGTTCCAGGGCAGCAATCCGTCGTCGAGTGGCAGGTTCTTCGGAAGGCGCGCCTTGACGCACTCACGCACGTGCTTCGGGACCTCCGGGTGCCGCTCCCAGTAGCTCCCCCCATCCAGCATGGATCGGATGAGCGAAACCTCAGAGTGGGTCGGCCCGACAAGCCTCTTGAAAAGCTCGATGTCGACTTCCAGGTCGCGACGGAAAGCGACAATGATGACTCGATTGCGAATCTGCGGCACGCCGTAGTCGGCGGCGTTCACGGGCGTCATGACAACCTCGTACCGCTTCTTGAGCTCCCCCGGGAGCAGGTCGACCGGTTCTCGCGACAGCCGCTCGATCAGCTTGTCATTGTGGTCTCGCCAGTCGACGCCCTCGCCGCGCTCCTCGAACGGGAGCGCGAGCTCGCGCTGGATGTACTCGAAGTAATCCTTGAACGAGGGCCTGAGCAATCCTCGGACGTTCTCGCAGATGACCGCCCGCGGTTGGATCTCGCGAACGGCCCTGAACATGTGCGGGAACATGTTCCGCTTGTCCTCGTCGCCCTTGGCGACACCACCAAGACTGAAGGGCTGGCACGGTGGCCCGCCGGCCAAAACGTCGACTTGATCCCTTAGGTAGGCCATTTCCAGCTTTTGGACGTCTCCGGCCACGAGCGGGACCTTCTGACCGGGTTCGGGGGCCCTGGTCGGCCTCTCGCCCTCGGGGAGCAACTCCGCCCCGTTGGCCTCCAACGTCTCGCAAGCGCGCTTCGCGAACTCGTTGAAGAGCAGTGGGCGGAACCCCGCGCGGTGCACGGCCATGGCCAGGCCGCCGGCGCCGGCGAACAGCTCGACACCGGTGCGATCCTTCGTTGATTTTTCGCGCAGCTCAGCCATTATCAAAGCATACCGCGGAGTTTCCACTCATCAAGCGATCTTGGTCGGTCGACTCGAGGTGCTCCCGGTAGCGCGGGAACCTCGCGTCGCCTCAACCGCGTGGCATCGGGCCGATCCAGCCGACGGTGATCGCGCACTCGAGGGTACCGTCAGCGCGACTCGTCGGACGAGGCAGAAGTTAGCAGTCAGCGCGGCCTCGGGCGAGCGCCCCCAGGAAACTGGTCTACCAGTCGATCGCTCCGTCGGGCCTCGGAGGTGGCGGACCGACCGTCCCACGGGCACACGGTTCGACCAGAGAGCCAGGGGCCTGGCGGGCCGCGGTCCGCCCAACGCGCGTCGGACCGCCCACCCCGAGGTCGCCGGAACCGGCCGGGTCGGTCATCACCGTCAGCCCGCGCCGGAAGGCGAACGCGGGTCGGACACCGCCCCGGAAGGGGACCCGCGTGCGGCGACGGCCACGCCCACCCTCGCCGAAGTCCGCCCGGGATCCCGACCACGCAGCCGGTTTGTCGGGGTTGACCCATCCTCACTGGTCACGGAGACGGGAGGGCGAGGTGGGCGGCGCCATGTATCTGGATCTTTGTATCCCAAGTACCGGCGGTGCCGACTACTGTTGGGGAGTCGATGACGGAAGATCCCCGTGGCCGGGCCCGCCCAGCCACAAGTGCCGTGTGGTCGCTGGGCGGTGGCGTGAAGCGGTCTTCCCCGGGGTGGGATCAGGACAAGGACGGACGCAAGGGATGACCGAGAGCCAGTACATCAATGTCATGCCCCACCCGCGGATCCTGGGTGTGCTGGGTGACATCGAGTTCTCGCACTGGCAATGTCTGGCAGAGCTTGTCGACAACTCATTCGACGAGTTCCAGGCCGCCGGCGAGCCCGAGGACCGGTTCTCAGTCTCTATCTCCCTTCCGGCCGCCAACTCCCAACGCGCCACGGCCGAGATCATCGTGCAGGACAACGGGCGAGGCATGAGCCTGGACGCCGTGACCAACGCCATCAGCGCGGGCTGGACGAGCAACGGGCGGCACGGTTCGCTCGGCCTGTTCGGTATGGGCTTCAACATCAGTACCGCTCGCCTCGGCCGACGGACCACGGTTCGTACCAGCCAAGCCGGCGATCCCTACTGGATCGAGGTCACCCTCGACCTGGTGAAGATCGCCGACTCCTCCCAGTACCAGGCTCCGTATCGCCTGGTGCCCAAGGGCAACCCCGACGAGCACGGCACAACGGTCACCATCAACGACCTCAAGCAGGAGCAGCACACGACGCTGTGTCGTCCCCAGACCCAGGCCGTGATCCGGGAAAAGCTCGGCGATGTCTACAGCTACCTTCTGCACACCAAGGACTTCCTGCTGACGATCAACGGGAAGAAGGTCAAGCCGCGGCTGCCCTGCGTCTGGGACGAGAAGCGAACCGTCACCCGTCAGGGTGTCGAGATCCACGCCATCCAGAACATCGAACGAGAACTGAGCCCCAAGAAGGCCTGCATGGTGTGCGGCTACTGGAGCTCGGTCGACGCCGAGTGCTGTGAGGAGTGCGGGCAGGACCGGCTGGAACTCAGGGAACGCAGGATCTGGGGTTGGATCGGCGTCCAGCGGTACGTTCACCGTAGTGACTACGGTCTGGACTTCCTGCGCAACGGACGCAAGATCCTCCTCAAGGACAAGCGGGTTTTCTACTGGCAGGACGAGGACAACCTCGGGGAGCAAGAGCTCGAATACCCCATCGATTCGAAGACCCCGATGGGCCGGATCGTCGGTGAGATCCACTGCGATCACGTCGCGCCCAACTACCAGAAGACCGCCTTCGAGTTCGAGACCGCAGAATGGCGACAGGTCCTGCGAGAGGTACGCGGTACCAGCCCCCTGCGGCCGACGATCGCCAAGCGGCTCGGATTGCCGGAGAACCGCAGTGCCCTGGCCCTGCTGTACACGGGCTTCCGCCGCCAGGACCCCGGACTCAACTACCTGATCCCGGGCGATGGCCGTACCGCCCTCCACGACAAGGCCCTGCGCTGGGCCGATCTGATGAGGCTGGGGGATCGCGAATACCAGACCGACGAGGTCTGGTACCAGGCCGCATACCAGCACGACAACCCCGTCTCGCCGGAGGCGACCCCCGAGAACGATGAGATCCTGCCCGGACTCGGGACCGATCTCCTCAAGCCCGGGACCTCGTCGCCCACGGGTACCGGCCAGAGCGCCGAAACGAAGATCGGAGGCGACGAAATCGGGGACGACGCCGTTCCCGTGGAGACGATAGGGCAGCGTCTGCAGCGTTACCGCGCCAACGCCGAGGCCCTCGTGGACCTGGGAGGCAAGTACTTCCTCGAAGATCTCGGCCGCGTCGAGCTCGTGGCTTGGGCGGTTCGAGGCCAGACACTGGTCAGCAGCGACGACCGCGTCGCCCCGGTGGTCGTGTCGATGCTCCGAGCTCCTCGACTCGAGGTCTTCATCAACACCGGGCACCCGCTCTTCAGCGAGAACGGCGCGGATCTGCGGGACCTGGCGTTGGTGGAGGTCGCGGAGTTCATGAGGGTTCGCGCGAACAACCTCTCCCTGTCTTTGACGGGGATCATCGCCGAGCTCAAAGCCCAGACCTCCAGCCCGAGGTTGACCGCGGCCGCGATGGCGGAGGAGTCAGAACGTCTGCTGGACCAGGTGCGGGGGGCGATGGTGACTCCCGTAGCAGAGAACCCGGCCATCCACTGGTTGCTCCTGACACAGGAGGAACGCGCGAGGTCTGAAAGGAAGTTCGCGGTTCAGTCCGGCGGCGAGTTCTCATGGAACGACGCGCTCACCAACGGGGACTTCATCCGCTACGTGCCGGCCAGCGCCGTGATCCGCATCATCCAGGAGACCCCGGACAGCTTCCTCGACGGCCGGGTCTTCAAGCGTGGATACGTCTCCCTGAGCGACCCCGAGGCGAGGGCCCTCGTGGTGGAACGGTTGATCAACCCGTTGAGCGACCTGGCGCTGCTCGAACAGCACCGACCGCGTCTGGACGTGGATGAGATGGCCCGGTTCCGTATCAGTTGCCGCCTGATCGCTCGCGCACTCGTGACTGACAACAACTAGAGGCAGCTCCATATGTCAGGATTCCTGGACGCGGCCTCGCTACTGGACGTCGGTCCCCTGCAGTTCCCACGCCAGATCGAGAGACTCCTGTGGCACCTGGGGTTCTCCGACGTGTCCAACATCGATGGCTCGGGGGACGAGGGGGGCGACGTCCTCGCACGGCTCAGGGGCGAGGTCTGGGTGGTTCAGTGCAAGTGGAGACGCGGCGGGCCGGTCGGGGCCGCCGCCGTGGAAGAGGTCGCTCGAGCGCGGGACACCTATCGCGCTCATCGCGCCGTCGTCGTCACCAACACCCGGTTCAGCCCTGACGCTCGCCAACGTGTGGTCAGCCTCGCCCGCCTGGGGCCCGCGATAATGCTCTGGGGTGGTGCGGACCTGGCCGCGAGTTTCGACCGCGTGCCCGAGCGGATCACGAGAGTGACTCCGCGGCCGTATCAAGCCGAGGCCCTGGAGGCCCTCGGTTCGGATCTCGACGCCACCGGCCGAGCGCTTCTGGTTCTGGCCACGGGCCTGGGCAAGACCGTCGTCGGTGGAGAGGCGATCGCCTCCCACCTGACGCGCAATCCCGGGGACAGGGTCCTGGTCGTCGCGCACGCCAAGGACCTCGTGCAACAACTGGAACGGGCGTTGTGGCGGCATCTCCCGAAGGAGGTACCCACCCGGCTTCTCACGGGGGACAGCCGGCCGAACGATCTCTCGGGTCTCACCTGCGCGACCGTCGGATCGGCGCTCAACGCCGCGCGCTTCGGGTACCGCCCCGGGTTCGTCATGGTCGACGAAGCCCATCACCTCGGCGAGGAAGGCCAGTTCGACGAACTCCTCGCCCTGTTGCGCGAAGCCCGACACCTGGGCGTTACGGCGACTCCCTGGCGCGGTGACAAGCACGACATCACCCGGCAACTCGGACCCACCAGTTTCAGCCTCGGCATCGAGGAAGGGATGAGGCGCGGCTATCTGGCCCAAGTCGACTATCGCTTGTTCGTCGACAACGTCGATTGGGACGTCGTGCGCGATGCCAGCGAGCACGAGTACGGCCTTGCCGAGCTCAACGCCAAGCTCTTCCTGCCTCAGCGGGACGAGGCGGTCCGGGACGAACTAGCCGCGGTCTGGACGACGACCGCCAACCCCCGCGCCATCGTTTTCTGCCGCACGATCGAGCACGCTGAGCGCCTCGCGGAGCTGCTGCGGCGCACCCCGTTGTGGTCCGGTGCGCTCGCGATCCACGCCGGCCTCGCCAAGAGGGAACGTCAGAACCGACTCCTGGCCTTTCGTGCCGGTGAGGTGCCCATCCTCACATCGGTCGACATCCTCAACGAGGGTGTAGACGTTCCGGACGTCAATATCCTCTGCTTCGCGCGAGTGACCCACTCCCGCCGTATCTTCGTCCAGCAGCTGGGCCGCGGCCTTCGCCTCAGGGAGGGGAAGGATCGCGTTATCGTTCTCGACTTCGTCAGCGACCTCCGCCGAATCGCGGCCGCCCTCAAGCTCAAGCGAGCGCTGGCCGGCGACGGCCAGATCGAGATCCTGCCAACGGTCGCCCCATCGCGGATCGGTTTCAGCGATCAGCGAGTGGCCACGCTCATGGACGAATGGATCAAAGACGCGGCAAGCCTCGAGACCGCCTACGACGAACACCGCCTTCAGTTCCCCACCGCCCTCGCACCCTGGGAGTGACTTCGTGCCCGCTATGCAGCTACCCGCCGCCGTCCGCGAGCTGCTCCTGATTGAGATCTACCAGCAGGCGAATGACCTGGACTGGGAGTTCCTGAGCAATGGAGAGAAGACGGCCCAGTACCGGAAGTGGATCGAAGACCCCAAGGTGGGCGGTGTCCTCCTCGCATACGGGCCCGAGAAGGACGCCCGTGTCTGGATCAAGGACGTTCCCATGAAGGAGTACGGCCGCTCCCAGGAGGGCATCGGTCACTACGTCCGGTACGCCGTGAACCGTTTCCGAGGACCTGAGGAGATCGTCCACGCCGCTTTCGGTGAGGGCTGGGCCGTAGCGTCCGGATCGCTCGGGGAGAAGCCGAATCATTGCTACGCCACGAACGGCGAGATCAATCGCTATGTGTGTTGGGGGCGTGTCGGCACGTTCCGGGACCTCATCTGGGCGGCCCTCAATGAGGCCATCGGGGCGAAGCAGCGTCCAGCCATAGTCGTCACCACCCGTGACGGTGAGACCATCCCGACAGTCGATCGCCTGCGCCAGATCGAGGTCGCGGACCACTGCGGAGTCAGCATCGCGCACCTGCACCGAACGATGATTCAGAACCCCGACTACGCGGGGGCTCCTCCGGTGGCGTGATCGCGGCCGCCCGTGTCCCGTACGACGAGAGTTCGAGCAGGTCCGCGCCACCGCCAACCAAACGGCGGGTTCTGTTCGTTCCGGCACCCGGACCCGCTCCGCCTCCGACGGGTCGGCGGTGGGTACGCCATTCCCGCGAATCGTCCGGTCGTTGGCTGGTATTGGAACTTGTCCTGTCGATGATGTGCGGAGCAGATGATGACAGTTCCTGCGGTGACGGAAGACTTCGACGGGGCGAACCCCTTGATGTGGCACTCGCACGGGGCGGCTACCAGCAACTGGTCGCCGCCCCGCCCTGTAGTCACCGTCTGGGGTCTGACGGACGACGCGACTTCAGCTCCTCACCCGCTCTGACTCGGATCCCTGTGTCGGGATGCTCGGAAGCGCGAGACGGCGGGCCAGGTTCCGATGGGTGGACTCGTACTCGCTCAGCTCATCCAGATACGAGCGCCAGATGACGTCGCGCTCGACTCCCAAATGAGCGGTCCCCTGGTACAGCTGCTCCAAGTAGCCGATCATGCGACGCCCCCAACACTGATCATTGTCCCACCAAGCCCGCAGCACCTTCTCCAACGCCACGAGGTCGAGGAAGGGAGCGCACGGCAGAACAGCAGTGCTGGCGACGAACTCGCCGGTGTCGAAGTTGGGGACCTTATCGAGGAGACCGGCTAGGTGTTGCACGTGGTAAGCGCCAGGCTGTCGACCGATGGCGTCCACTCGGTTGGGAAAAGCCAGTCCCTCAAATGCCTTCTCCAACACGGGAAACGACTGCCTTATCTCGGCGTGAGTGATAAGTCCCAGTACCTTCATCTCCGCGTCACCCAAGGACGTGGCGTCATCCGCTCCCTTGCTGCCGATCTGTTCGACCCGGTCGGCGAACAAGCCATGTAGAGGCTCGGGCAGGGCTTTCCAGAACGCCGGCAGGCCACCCAGACGGCCGAAGGCCGCAAGCTGCACGCTCGGATCGGCGTTCCCCAGCGCCACCATCTGCTTGGAAACCGCCTGCTCGACCAGCGCGGAGTCCCGTTCCGCGAAGCAGCGTAGACAGTCCGCCATCCGGTCGGCCAGCTGCGCCGCCGACAACCCGACATTGGGGTCGTCGATCTGCCGAACGGCGAACTTCGCCGCGAACTCGACCACGCGATTACGCGCCGACGGGCGGACCTGGTCGAAGTACGTGTGGGTGATGTGGCCCTGGTTGAGGACGAACCCAATGTCGGCGACGTGCGTCGCGAAGCTGGCCACGACCTTACGGCCCTGGCTCGGCGGATGGATCAGCAGGGCGTCCAGCGCCGCGACCAGATGGGCGCGGGCGTACTCGGCGGTCGGCTGGTACGGCTCGCCGAGTGGGCGCAAGGATGGATGCGCGCTCTGGTGGCGATCCTCCCGCAGCCGCTCCAACTGAACGTGTTGGGAGGAGTCGATCAGCTCCAGCTTGAGCGCGGTGTCGAGGATCTCCCGCTCGACCTCGAGCATGCTTTGCACCGCCTCCCGGCGCTTCTTCTCGTCGCTGTCACCACCGAGCTTCTGCGCCTCCTCCACCTTCTTCGCGAGTGCTGTGGCGTCGGGCTCACCGTCGTCCTTGAGGACCTGGACTTTGGCAATCAGGTCGGCGCAGACCGCGGTCCACGTAAGGACGATCGCGGCGCGGGGTACTCCGGTCGCGTAGCTGCGGTGGGCGTCCCGTACCAGAGGGCGAACCTCGGCGTTGTAGATCCGAGTGAGGCGTTCTTCAAGGTCGATCACAGGCTGCTCGTCCTCCCCCCGCCCCTCGGCCGGGGCGCTGCCATGCCATGTCTCAGCGAGGGTATCCGCTTCCTATCGGCGCCGTAGTTCCGGCTGCGCAGCGTTGTTCGTCAGTGTGGCCTGAGCGGCGACACCACCTGTCCTACACCTTGTTTCAGAAGGTTGGGTGCGGGGTGTTTCCTCCGGTATGGGGGGTGCGGCGGGCTGAGCCGTTGTAGGCAAGGACGTTCACGGGTCTGCGGGTGCGGTACTTCGATGGCCTGACACGGGTGGTGCGTGAGTGGGGTGGCAACGGTCCGGGTGGTGACTGGCAATGGCGCCTGCCGCTGGCAGACCGGGTGTTGCTGGTGGCCTGTACCACCGGACGAGCCTGACCATGCGGCAGCCGACCATGGGACTTGGCTCCAGTAATTCGATGGCGCGAAGCGCACCCGACCTCGACTCTGGTCACCGTGTCAGAGCCCAAGCATCAGATCCGCGCCCTCCATACGGCGACCACCGTGACGGTCTACCAGGCATACGCGCTGGAGATCGGCCTGCCCGCCGCACGTGATGGCCGCTTTCCCGCGATCTGGCGGCGGGACCGGATGACGTGGATCAAGCCGTCGTTCCTCTGGATGATGTATCGCTGCGGGTGGGCGGCCAAGGAAGGCCAGGAGACCGTCCTCGCGATCGAAATCACCCGAGAGAGCTTCGAATGGGCCCTGGAGAACGCCTGCCTGGCCCACTACGAGCACGGGTTGCATCCCGATCGCGCCACCTGGAAACGCCGGCTCAAGCGAGCCCCGGCCCGAGTGCAGTGGGACCCCGAACGCGATCTGCACCTACAGCCGCTTGCCCACCGCTCCCTGCAGCTCGGCCTCGCCGGCGAAGCCGCCGAGCGCTATGCGGAGGAGTGGATCGTCTCGATCAGCGACGTCACCGCGCTCGCGCACGATATCCACGCCCACGTCAGGGACGGAGCTCTGGACGCCGCCCACCGACTCCTCCCCGCAGAGCGCCCCTACCCGGCGAGCGACAGGCTTCTGGCCCATCTACGCGGCTGAGCCGTCTCCGACAGCCTGGGACTGCAGGCTTTTGGTGCCTGTACCGCACCGACATGCACGCCCACCGGCCTCTGCCTGACGACAGCGACCTGGCCCGCGCCGTCGCCGGCTTCGCCCGCGCTCAGCAGGACGCCATCGGGAACCGTCAGCAGATGGCCAACCGGCTCCGCTCGCCGCTGCGCGGATGCCCAGCAGCAGGGCCATCCGTGTGCCGACCCGCCTCGCCAGTGCCAGACCGAGGCCCGTGGGCGAGACGCGCTGCCGCTCGGTGCCCTGACCGTGTCGACGGGTCAGCCCCTCCGCCTGTTCAACGAGGGTCCGTCGCGGACACGACCCCTCCGCGCAGGAGAACCGGCGGACCCGCAAGGTCACGACGACGGGTCTTCGGAACCACGCGACCTGCTCGCCCGTCACCGGGCTATCCGTCTCCGGTGTCACCGTAGGCGGATAGCCTTTGGCGGGAACGGGCGGCTGCTGGGAGTGGACGTGGACATCGAAGAGATGCTGGACCGGCTTGGCGCGGTGATCGGGCCGCCGCCCTCGGATGGAGTTGTTCCGGTTCCGTGGGAGCTCGGGTCTCAGGAGATCGGTTTCCAGCTGCCTGCGGACTACCGGGCGTTCGCCGACCGGTACGGGATGGTCAGCATCAGCAACGAGCTTCACATCTACACACCATCGGCAGCGCCCAGTCCCGAGATCGGACAGCCGCTCGGCTTCGCGGGATTCCTGTACAACACGACGGAGCCCTACGGATACTGCGCCTGGCTGGCCGAGGCCTACCGGGACGGGGACCACGACGAGTGCCCGTATCCGCTGTTCCCGGCCGAGGGCGGGCTTTTGAAGTGGGGCAACAACTGGAACTCCGACCATTTCTTCTGGCTGATGCGGGGCCCGGACCCGGACCGGTGGCCGGTGGCCGCCAAGTTCCACTCGATGCGGGAGTGGGACCTCTTCGAGGGCGGCTTCCTGGAGTTCCTGGTGGCGGCGGTGACGGAACAGTATCCATACCACGGGGATGTCGTGCCCGGCGGGACGAAGCAGGTCTGTGACGGCCGGGCCTATCGCCCTGGGGGAGACTGGTCGAAGAACCTTCGGCAGTGAATCCGCGGATACGGTCAACGGCCAGCTCCGGCTCGGCGACCTGGCCAGCGGAAACGCACTCGTCATTATCGGAAAGACAACGGCTTCTGACGGCCTTCTCTGAGCTGCCAGCCGACGCCCGGCACTCCGCGGTGCACCTGGGGATGCGCGACTCCAACGGCATCGCCGGCGAAGCCGAGGAGTTCGAGCAGTCCAGCGGACCGGGGCCCACCCGGACCTCGACCCCGAGGGCGAGGGCTGGTCCGGCTGGGTGTCGATGAGCCGAGCCGCTGTTGCCCGCGGCGTCATGGTGCGCCGGGCCCGGATCGTCTCCGAGCCGGTCACCGCGTACATCCGCTGCGAGCACGCCGGAACCGTGGTCAACCTCGCGACCAGTGAGCTGGTCCGCTGGCTGCCCTGCCGCCGGGCCTCCGACCTCGCGCTGCCGGGGAACGACTTTTGATTGTTCGACGGGACGGTCGTCCGGTTCAACACTTCACCGGCGACGGGGCCTCTGGGGGCCGGAGCTGTGCGAGGATCCCGCCGTCGCGAAGCTCTGCCTCTACGACCGTCGCAGCAGCGTCGAGACGATGGCCGAACAACTGGACCACCTGCCGGAGGCCATCGCACTGCCGGCCGTCTCACTCGGCGTCATCCCGTTCACCGCGCAGCGCACCATGCGGCCGGCGGAGATGTTCACCGTCTTCGACGGCGCCGAAGCCGGCGTGGAGCTGCTGTCCGCCCAGGTGGCCGTCACCACGCCCGGCGAACTCGCGCCCTACGCCCAGGCGTTCGACCGGCTCAAGGCTTCGCGGTCCACTGGCGCGCGGGCACGGGCTCTGATCACCAGGGCCGCCGACTCCCTGGGCTGACTTCCTGCAAACACGTGCAGACGTCTTGAGAGCCCGGCCGGTCACTCTCTACTGTCTATCCGTCGCCCGCCGTGACGGACCCGACGCTCGGGCCCGCCCCGGCAGGCGAGTTGGGACCGCTGCGCCGTACCTGCCCCCGTCGGATCCGCGCAGCCGTCATCGCCGACGAGAGAGCGGAGTGCCACTGTGGCCGCGCACCTCAGGCCCTGGCCACGGCTGAGGCCGCCCATCGACGGCCGTGGGGGCGCCACCCCCGATCCGCACGGCGGGTCCGTCCTCGCGGACCTGCTGCGCACTCGGATCGGCACAGCACAGGCGTACCCGTGCCCCAGAGCGCCTGTCCACTCCTCCCGCGCCCCGGGAGGCCACCACAGCGACGAAAAGGAGCCTGGTATGGACATCGACGGAGGCCACGGCAGCGGGGGTTCGGGTGGCGGCGGTGGCGAGGGGGACGGGCACCCGGGTACCCCGTGGACGCCGCCGTCCGACCCGCCGTCCCCGGACGGAACCACCCCGCCAGGGGACGGGGGACACCGCAAGTGACGCTCGCACCCGAGCAGGAGGACCGCCCCGTGCCGGGGCGGTCCTTCCCCGTCGCCGACGCGTGGGCGCCGGCCTTCGCGGCCGTCCCGCGCTCGCTGTTCCTGCCGGACCTGATCTGGGCGCACGACATGGCCGCCGGCACGAGCCGGCCCCTGGTACGGACCGAGGACGAGCAAGGCTGGCTGGCGGCGGCCGCCGCGGACATCCCGATCGTCACCCAGTGGGACGACGGCGAGCACCAGGGCACCCAGCCCGGCACGGTGCCCACCAGCTCCGCCTCGATGCCCTCCCTGGTCGCCTCCATGCTGGACGACCTCCAGGCCGAGCCGGGGATGCGGGTGCTGGAGCAGGGCACCGGAACAGGGTGGAACGCCGCCCTGCTCGCCCACCGGCTCGGCGACGCGAACGTGACCACGATCGAGATCGACCCGCGGATCTCCGCGCAGGCCCGCGCCGCCCTGCACGCCGCCGGCTACCGCCCGCACATCGTGTGCGGGGACGGCGCGCGCGGCTTCGATCCCGGCGCCCCGTACGACCGGATCACCGCGACCTACGGGCTGCGGGAGATCCCGCGGGCGTGGATCGAACAGACCCGCCCCGGCGGGCTGATCCTCGTGCCGTTCGGCACCCACTACTCCAACGCCGACGCCCTGCTCCGCCTCACCGCCCACGGCGACGGCACCGCGTCCGGCCCGTTCCTCCAGCCGGTGGAGTTCATGAAGATGCGCTCTCAACGGCTGCGGTGGCCGCAGAACCCACCCGCCGGCGACACCGTCACCGAGACCACCACCCGCGCCGTCCTGCCGCCGCACGGCAAGTTCGACCCGTTCCCGTTCGCCGCCGGCCTGTTCCTGCGCGACGTGACCCACGCGATCCAGCCGCACGACGACGGCGCCCGCACCCTGTGGCTCTACTCCCTCACCACTCCGGCCTGGGCCGCCGCGACCTTCCGCGACGGCGAGGACGCGCACCCGGTCCGCCAGTACGGCGGACGCCGGCTGTGGGACGACTTCGAGCACGCCCTCGCCTGGTGGCACGGCGCGGGCGAGCCTGGGGTCGAGCGACTCGGAATCACCGTCACCTCGGACGGCTGGCACGCCTGGCTCGACGACCCGGCCCGGCCGATCTGACCAACTCGCCCACCCGGGCCGGGGCCAAGGCCCACCTCGCGGTGCGGGGGAGGGGAGGACACGACGCCGTCGATTCCCCCGTTGGTGGAGTGCGGCTGACCCCGCAGGTGCGGCGAGGACGGCGTCTACGCCCTTGACCTTCTCCGCATCAACGCCAGGTCAGGCCAGCTCAACGAATCGGTGGACGCGGAAGCAGGTCAGGTCGTCGGGTCGATGCTTGCCGAGTCCACCCTGTAGTGCCCATGACCAAGAGTGAGGGTGATGCTCTCAGCGAGTGTCCCGACCTCGGTGCCGAAGTAGGCGGCGTCGAACATGACGAGCTCGCCCGTGATTTTCAGTACGGGTCCTTCTTCCCACTCGGCAGTGGGAAGTCCGGCCAGGACGATGTCAGCGACGCCTTCTTCGGTTTCTGCCTAGCACCAGCGGACGAGGATTCGGTGCTCGGGAAGGTAGTCGGTGGAGAGCGGTTCATCCCCGAGGACGAGCGCCTCGGCGTCACCGGGGAAAGCGAGGACGCCGACGAGTTCCACCACCTCGCAGGCCCGGTCGTAGTCGCCCTCCGTTCCCGACCACTGCGACAGAGCATCGCGTGGAACCACGATGAACGGGCCGCCCTCCGTCTCCAGCCACGTCAAGGACATGCCGCCTCCCGCTCCGAGATCTCCGTTCCGTCGCGACAGCGTATGCGCCGGATCGGACACCGCAGCCTCGCGCCCGTGGCGGTCGGGGGTGGGCGGTGGCCAGCATCGAAGGGCTGACCACGCTGGCGACGTTCGGCTCGACCTGGGCCGTGCTGGCAGT
Organism: Kitasatospora sp. NPDC030952; assembly: GCF_055571335.1. Taxonomy (NCBI): domain Bacteria; kingdom Bacillati; phylum Actinomycetota; class Actinomycetes; order Kitasatosporales; family Streptomycetaceae; genus Kitasatospora; species Kitasatospora sp. NPDC030952. Next base: position 148,413 of record NZ_JBVIFM010000012.1, on the reverse strand, counting down.
CGGTCACGACGTGGCCGACCACGTCTTTGACCAGATACGGCGACGATCTGCCAGGCTGCCGGGGACCGGCTGACCCCCGCTGGTGCGGGGAGGACCGTCGGACTGCCAATCCGTCTCCCGGGGGCCTCGGCTGACCCCCGCTGGTGCGGGGAGGACCCGGGCGCGGTCCTGGGCATGCGCCGTCTCGGCGGCTGACCCCCGCTGGTGCGGGGAGGACGTCCCAGACGAGCCCGTAGACGACGCCGTACGCTGGCTGACCCCCGCTGGTGCGGGGAGGACTACGGCACCACCGAGACGTGGCAGCCGGTCAACGGCTGACCCCCGCTGGTGCGGGGAGGACTCTTCGCGACCTGCGGCGACGAAGCGGCTTTGCTGTTTCTTGACTGGTGATCTGAGGGATTTCCGTCCGTGCAATGGCATTGACGGCAGGGCCTGTTGAGAAGTCAAGGAGCGATGGGCATCGTGCCACAGGAGTGCGGTTGTGGCGCCCTTCGTCGTCCGGTTCCCGCAGTGGCTCAGCCAGTCACGGCCGCCGCCTGCGCGCTGCCCCTGGCCGCCAGTTTCCGTATGTGTCGTACGGCGATGAGTGGCACCGACACGCCGATCAGATTGCAGTACGCCACCGCCGTGTAGAAGCCGTCCGCGCTGTCGACGGCGTGTGCCGCCGCCGCGCTGACCGCGACGATCAGGCCGAAGTAGATGGCGTTGAGCACAATGGCCCGGAAGCCGCCGCCGGTCTCCTCCATGACGGTCAGCGAGGTGAGCACGGGGCCCTGGACGGCGTAGGTGAGCGCCACGGCGCCCAGGTAACCGCTAGGCCGTGTTTCGCAATTGATCTTGTGGTGAGTCATTGCTCCTCGGCTCGCAGCCACAGGATCAGCGAGGCGAGGACGACGTCGGCCCGATAGCGGTTGGCCAGCTTGTCGAATCTGGTGGCCACTGCCCGGGATTGCTTCAGCTTGGCGAAGCAGCGTTCGACGACGTTGCGCCCCTTGTAGGCGGCCTTGTCGAAGGCCGGCGGTCGTCCGCCGCGGCTCGCGCGGCGGACGCGGCCGGCGATCTGGTCCCGGCGTTCGGGGATGGTCGCTTTGATCCGTCGGCGCCGTAGCAGGCTGCGGATCTTGCGGGAGGAGTAAGCCCTGTCGGCCACGACCCGGTCGGGTCTGGTCCGCGCTCGCCCGGCCCCGACGCGTGGGACGCGGATGGCGTCGAGGACGGAGGGCAGCATCGCGCAGTCGGCCGTGTTGCCCGTGCTCAGCACGATCGACAGCGGCAGGCCCCGGCCGTCGACCGCCAGGTGGATCTTGGTGGTCAGCCCGCCCCGGGACCGGCCGAGCGCCTCGCGGCGCGCAACTGCTGCCGGATCATCCGATTCGTCCTCGGACTGGCCCCCTTTTTGCGGGCGCCGGCCGCGTGCTGGTGTGCCCGGGCGACTGTGGAGTCGATCGAGACCATCCACTCCACGGTGCCCACCGCGTCGTTGCGGACCTGGACCTCCCGCAGTAGCGCGGCCCAGGTTCCGTCCTTCTCCCACTGGGCGAAACGCCGATAGACGGTCTGCCACGGACCATAGCGCTCGGGCAGATCACGCCACGGGGCACCCGTACGCAGCCGCCACAACACCCCGTTCACCACCTGACGGTGATCCCGCCACGGACGCCCGGCACCATCCCGCTGCGGTAGCAACGGCTCGATCCGAGCCCACGCAGCATCCGTTATCTCTCCTCGACCCACCACAAGATCAATTATGAGACACGCCCTAGTGGCCGCGGCCACGGCGGCGTCGCCGCCGCCGATCAGCTTCGCCAGGGGGTCGTGCACCGACCACACCAGCAGCGCGATCACCACGTAGGTCACAGCCGTGAGCTCGATGCCACCGCGCATCGAGGCACGTATCCGCAGCCATTCGCCCGACCCGCGTTGCTGGTTGATGGTGATCGCTGTGGCCGTACCCAGGACCGCGCCCGGCAGCAGCACGAGATTCTGCAGCGTGGAAGCGACCGTGAACCCCGCCACGGCGTTCTCCCCGTAGTTCCCGAGGACGCCGATGACCGCGAAGTTGTACGCCGAGATCACGACGAAGGACATGGCGATGGGCACCCCGATGCGGCGCAGGTCCGTGAGCACCTCGGGCCGCCAGATCCGGAGGGCCGGAGGATGCCACAGCTCGGTGCGGCGCAGCAGCGCCAGGCCCGTGATCAGGCCGGTCAGGCCCGCCGTCGCCTCGGCGATGGGCACCGCCGCGATCCCGAGGTCGCTGCCGAGGCCGGCCACGAGGCTGATCCGCACGCTCGCCGTACCGATGACCAGGGCGGTGGCCGGTCGCACGTACCCGTAGCCGCGCAGGCCGGACGCGCAGAGCTCCGCCCCGACGGCCAGCAGACTCGCGGCGCAGGTCCAGCGCAGGAAGGAGGCGAACGTGGCCCGAACCTCGGCGTCCACGTTGAGCAGGCCGGTCAGGAAGGGAGCTGTGAGCGCGAGGACCATGTACAGGGCCGCGCCGAGCCCGAGCCATACCCTGGCCAGGCTGGCGGAGTTCGACATGACCTCTCGGGGACGCCCGGCCCCCTTGCTGCTCGCGGCGGCGGCCTGGTTGCAGACCGCGAAGCCCACGCTCAGGGCGAGGACGACGAAGCTGACAGGCTGGTAGAGGGAGCGTACGTAAATGGTCTCTCCCCCCATGCGCCCAAGAATGGCGATGACGCCGAGCTGGGCGGCGAAATTGAGGGATTCGGCCACAAAAAGAGGAATAGCGAGGCGGGATATTGTCCGACGCACGTCCCTTCTTTCATGAGTGGCTAAGGAGAGCATGCGGACCTCCGGGAGTGGAACGGTGCGGGGGTGCGAATTGGGGAAGAGCTCCGGGACGGTATCGAGATTCACCGGCAATGTCCACACGGGCTTGGGTGGGTGTCGCGCGCCGGCGAGGGAGATTGTCGTAGTGCCCGTCAAGCCTCGGCACGCCGGTTGCCAGGCTGCGCAGGGAGGCGGGCCGTCGCCCGGGGCGCGGTGGAGGTGCTGCCGGCTCGGGTGCGGTATGGCATTTGCGGGGCCGCGGGCGTCGTGGAGATTCGACCACTCGATCAGTCGGCAAATTCGACGACGCGCGGAGTCGTGCTTCGACTATGCCATTGCGGAGAGCTTCCTCGCCGTCCTCAAAGCAGAGATCGGAGCGGACTTCCGGACGCAGGCTCAATAAGACGTCGTCCGGCGGGTCGCGGAACATCACAACCGAGAGTAATTCCACTCGACGGTCGGTTGTCTCACGCCGTACCAGGCGATGCTCCGTTTCCATCAGCGGCTGTTCCTGACGGGATGGAACAGACGTGTCGGAACTCAGTCGGAAATCAAAGGTTCACTTCAGTCGTAGGTACTCCGACCCACACCGGTCCTGAGATTCCGACACGAATTCTGAGCCCCCTGCACCTCCAGCAGCTCGGCACGGACCCGGGCGAGAAGCCCCGGTGGCCAGCGGCGGAGGACGACAACCCGTCAGCGTGCGGGGCCGACGGGCAAGATCATCGGTGTCCGTGACCACGAACCTGGATCCCGGCCCTGACATGGCTCCCGGGTGAACGGTGCAGCCGGTGAGCTTGCTGAAAGGATTCTGCTCGTTCGCCGGAGCTGCGCAGGGAGCCGATGACCAGCGACCGACCGCGCGCTGGTGGCGGTGTCAGTGCCCCGTGTCACCGTGCGACCCATGACCAACGATCTTGAAGGCCTCGACCGCGTCGACTGGTCGTCGATGGGGCACGCCTACGGTCCGGCCGACGAAGTCCCGCTGTGGCTGGAGCAGATGGCCTCGCCGGACCCGGACGCCCGGGAGCGGGCCTTCAGCAGCTTCTACGGCTCGGCCCACCACCAGGGCGACGTCTACTCCTGCACGGCGGCGAGCCTGCCGTTCCTGTTCGCGCTCGCCGACGATCCGCAGACGCCTGACCGCGCGGCCGTCATCCGGCTCGTGCTCAGCATCGGCAGGGCGGCGCTGGACTGCGACCCCGACGGCGTCTACTACAGTCCGTCCGGCCACGCGGCGACGCCCCATGCGGATGTCGTGCCTCGGATGCGTGAGCACGTCGAGGACTTCGTCCGGCACGCCACGGACCCGGACCCGCAGGTGCGGCAGGCCGCCGTACCGGCCCTGGGACTGTTCCTCGACGACGCCGACCAGGCATTCGCCCTGCTGCGCGAGCGGCTGGCCGCCGAGAACGGCACCGTGGAGCGACTGCTGGTCATCGAGACGGCCGCGACACTGGCCCAGCGACTGCCGGCCGCGCTCGGCCCGGTGACGACCTGGCTCGCCACCCTGGCCACGGACCCGGCGCTGGACGCCGACATCCGGCTCGCCGCCCTCGTCCACCAGGCCTCCAGCACACCGGAGGCGATCGACGCCGGCCTCGTCCCGACGGCGACCGACTTGCTCCAGCAGCTCACCCCCGAACCGGCACCGGAGCCCGAGCCCGAGCCCGAGCCCGAGCCCGAGGACAAGGACAAGGACAAGGACAAGGCCGGGCCGGGGGACTGCGGGCAGTGCGCCTGCGCGGACACCTCCGCCCAGCCGGCACCGGACCAGAACGTCCCCCCGCAGATCGCCGCCGCCTTCGCGGACCTCGACCGCCATGGCCGCGTCCACGCCCCCACCACCGAACTGCTGACCACCCTCCACCGGGTGCTGGACGCGCGGCTACCCGAGCGCACCGCCCTGCTCACCGCCCAACTCCGCAGCCACGACCCGGCCACCCGCCACGACGCAATCGCCATGACCTGGGACCTGATCCGCTCCTGGCGCGGCGATCACACCGGCCTCGTCCTCCTGCTCGCCGACTGCCTGCTTCCCGACGACCCGTACACCGCCGCCGAAGCCGCCGAAACCCTGGGCAAGCTCCCCGCCGCCCTCGCCGAACCCGCCCGCGAAGCCCTCGCCGCCCTTGTCGAAGCGCACCGCACCACCCACGGCCCGGACGGCTGGGCCGCACGGCACCCGCTGCTGCGCCGGGCCCACCAGCAGGCGGTCACGACGCTGGCCCGCCTCGGCGACGAGCGGGCCCTGCCCGGCCTGCTGACGGCGCTCGACACCGGCACCGACGAGTGGCGTGCCCTGCAGGTCGCCGGCCACCTCCCCCAGGCGGCCGGGGAACTGCTCCCGAGGTTGACCCGGCGCCTGGCCGACGCGGACTTCTCCTGGCCCTGGGGATCCGCCACGGCGCTGATGACCGCCCTCAACCGGCTCGGCGACCCGGCGGCTGTACCCGCACTCACCACCGCACTCACCACCGCCGTCGAACAGGAGCAATGGCACACCGCCGCCGTGGCCCTCCACGCGCTCAGCTCCATCGGCAGCGGCGCCGCATCCGCGCTGGAGACGGTCCGGGCACTCGCCGACGCCGACGACCCGAACCTGCGCTTCGCCGCCGCCAAGGCCCTGTGGCACATCGAGAGCGACCCCGCCGACGCCGTGCCGCGCCTGACCGCCCTGCTCGACACCGACAACGACCGCGACGCCGCCGACGTCCTCGGCCGGATCGGAGCGCCGGCGGCCGAGGCGCTGCCCCGCCTGCGGCAGATGCTCGAAGCCGGCCATGTCCTGACCCGCACGCACGCTGCCGCAGCGATCTACGACATCGGCGGCCCGGCCGAGGCCGTGGTCGTACTGCCCGTGTTGCTGGAGGGGTGGGAGGAGAACGACTCGACCGCCGGCCATGTCCTGGACTGCCTGCGGCGGATGGGTCCCGCCGCCGCGCCCGCCCGTCCTCGGATCCACGCGGAACTCGCCCTCGCCCGCCGAAGCGGCGACATCTTCCAGAACGCCGAGGGCGACGAGGCACTGCTGCGCACCTGCCGGGCCGTCATCAAGCAACTGGGCACCGGAACGGATGAGGTGGCCGCTTGACCCTTTCACTCCGATGTTGCCTGGCCGGCCGGGCAGCATCGGAGAAGGGCAGGACGTGGGGGCGGGTACGGGTCGGGGCCAGCGTGGTGGTCATGCTGAACGAGAGTGGGCTCGCCGGGTTCGTGGCGGCGCCGAATGGTTGGCGGGTGGCGATCGCTTCTCCGGGGGATGCACTGATCATGGTTGCCCCGGTGATCGGATGGGTGCCGATCCCCGAGGACTTCGGCCCGATCACGAATTCCGGCTGACCCCCGCGGGTGCGGGTGCGGGGAGGACATCGTGCCCCGGGCCTCCACCATCGCGACCTGCGGCTGACCCCCGCGGGTGCGGGGAAGACAGGGAGGAGACAACCGAGATCACCGGCTGTGCCGGCTGACCCCCGCGGGTGCGGGGAGGACACCAGAGGTGACGACGGCCGGGTGGCCCGGTCCAGCTGGCCCCCGCGGGTGCGGGGAGGACCGAACTCCAGTCGATATCGGTCACTCGCTCACCGGCTGACCCCCGCGGGTGCGGGGAGGACATGGGCTCGCTCATCCGCAACCTGATCTTCACCGGCTGACCCCCGCGGGTGCGGGGAGGACACGACGCCACCGGTCGAGGTGGCGGCGAGCATCGGCTGACCCCCGCGGGTTCTGGGAGGACGAGCGTGTCCAACTCACTGGACAACTCGGTCATGGCTGACCCCCGCGGGTGCGGGGAGGACTGGCGCGAACTCGGAACCGAGGTCGGCGTCCACGGCTGACCCCCGCGGGTGCGGGGAGGACACCCGGGTCGTCCCGGCGATGCCGTTGCGGGCCGGCTGACCCCCGCGGGTGCGGGGAGGACGGTGCCGGACGTCAGACCTGGCCGAACGTCAACGGCTGACCCCCGCGGGTGCGGGGAGGACAGCAGATGGACGGCAGTCGAGAGTCGCATCCGCGGCTGACCCCCGCGGGTGCGGGGAGGACACCAGGGGCCAGACCGGCATCCTGCCGGAGATCGGCTGACCCCCGCGGGTGCGGGGAGGACCTGGTCGCGCAGCTCCTGGGAGATGCCGACGACGGCTGACCCCCGCGGGTGCGGGGAGGACGCCCCTGCGCTGCGCCATGGTCAGCGGTGCAGCGGCTGACCATGGCGGGTGCGGGGAGGACCCGACCGCGAGCATCTCCTGCAGGACCTCCTCCGGCTGACCCCCGCGGGTGCGGGGAGGACCCGGTTCAGCGGACGTTGTTGTTGACGGTGCCCGGCTGACCCCCGCGGGTGCGGGGAGGACATAACCCACCACCCGGACTACCAGGCGCACAGCGGCTGACCCCCGCGGGTGCGGGGAGGACAACCCAACGGCGCGTGCATTCTCCGCCTGTTACGGCTGACCCCCGCGGGTGCGGGGAGGACCCTTCGCGACCTGGGACGACGAAGCGGCTTTGCTGTTTCTTGACTGTTGATCTGAAGGTTTCCGTCCGTGCAATGGCATTGACGGCACGGCCTGTTGAGGAGTCAAGGAGCGATGGACATCGTGCCATGGGAGAGTGCGGCCGCGGGGTGAGAGCAGTTCATACGTGCTTGCGGCCTGGTGTTCTCGGGCTGTCGGACGTGGGCGTGGCCTCTTTCCCGTGGAGCAGCAGGGCTTTGAGCAGCGGTTTAGGCGGCTACGACGCGCCGTGATGCAGTCCGGTGCCGAGCACCCGCCTGGTGAAGTCCGCGAGCTGGGAGCGGAGTTCCTCGCGGGAGGTGTGTTTCTCGCCTGCCAGGTGCTCGACGAGGTCGGCACGGGTGGCCGCCAGGAGGGCGTGCGCGGTGAAGTCGCTGCCGGCCGCGGCCGGGGTCCGGTGCAGCAGGTCCCGGAGCAGCGCGTGCCAGTGGTCGTAGTGCTCCGTCCGGTAGGGGCTGTCGGCTCCGGTGCCCTCCAGCGCCAGTGCGAGGTGGCGGTTGTCGAACTTGAAGCACAGGAGGGCGTCGAGCAGGGCCGGGATGCGCTCCAGGGGTGGGGTGGTGGGCCCCAGTGGCGGTGGGCCGTGTTCGACGGCGTCCATGAGCGGTGCGAGGCGCGTTCCGTAGAGGGCGCGGATCAGGCCCGTGCGGTCGCCGAAGGCGCGGAAGAGCGTGCCCTTGCCGACGCCGGCCTGCGCGGCGATATCGGACATGGTGACGTCCTCTGGGCGGCGGGAGGCGGTGAAGAGCGTGTCGGCGGCTGCGAGGGCGGCCGCCCGGTTGCGGACCGCGTCCTTGCGGGGCTTCCGTTCGCCCGGGGTGCCGGGCGCGTCGGTGGGCCGGGGTACGCCCGCGGGTCGGGGTGCGGCGGGGTCGGGTGCGGGCGTGGCTGCGGGCACGGGTGATTGCCTCCGGTTGCGATGCGGACCGGCGGTCCGTATCTTTCATTGAAGCGGACCGCCGGTCCGTATCGTACGGGATGGAGACACGCATGCCCGAGAACCCCGCACCCGCGGAACTGTTCCGCCACGGTCTGCGGCTGCTGCTGGCCGGGGACGTTCCCGCCTGGGTCGGCCTGTGGGCCGAGGACGGCGTCATGGAGTTCCCGTTCGCCCCGCCCGGCTGGCCGCGCCGGCTGGACGGACGGGCGGCCGTCGCCGCCTACATGCGCGACTACCCCGACCACATCGAACTGCACGACTTCCCCGACCTGCGGATCCACCGGACCACCGATCCCGGGACCGTCGTGGCGGAGATGCGCGGCGTGGGCCGGCTCGTCCGGACCGGAGGCCCCTTCGACATGACCTACATCGCCGTCGTGACCGTCCGGGACGGGCGGTTCACCTCCTACCGCGACTACTGGAACCCCCTCGCCGTCCAGCAGCCGGGCCTGGACTTCGCCGGGAGCGCCGCCTCATGACCGACCCCACCACCGCCACCGCCCCGGCCGTCGGGACCATCCTGGTCATCGGGTCCACCGGCACGACCGGCAGCCGTACGGTCGCGCGGCTGCTCGCCGCCGGATACCGCGTTCGGGCCGCCAGCCGGCGGGCCACCGCGCCCGTCTCCACGTCCGTTGTCCCGTCCGCCGGTGCGGAGCCGGTGCGCTTCGACTGGTACGACCCCACCACCTTCGACGACGCCCTGGCCGGGACGGACCGCGTGTACCTCGTCCCACCCGTCGGCGAGCCCGACCCGGCCGCGGTCATGCTGCCCTTCCTGCGCCGCGCCCGCGCCGCCGGGGTGCGCCGCGCGGTGCTCCTCAGCTCCTCGGCCGTACCCGAGGGCGGCCCGGCCGTGGGGGCGGTCCACCGGGCCCTGCCGGGGCTGTTCGACGAGTGGGCGGTGCTGCGCCCCTCCTGGTTCATGCAGAACTTCACCGGCGAGCACCTCCACGCCCGCAGCATCCGCGAGGACGGCGCCATCCTCACCGCGGCCGGGTCCGGCCGGATCGGCTTCGTCGACGCCGACGACATCGCCGCCGTCGCCGTGCACGCCCTCACCGACGCCGCCGCGCCCAACACCGACCTGGTCCTGACCGGCCCGGACGCCCTCGCCCACGACGACATCGCCGCGATCGTCTCGGAGGTCATCGGCCGACCGGTGGTCCACCGCCGTCTGACGCATGAGCGACTGCGCGACCGCCTGGCCGCCCTGATGCCGGCGGAGTTCGCCGAGTTGCTCGCCGGCATGGACCGCGCCATCGCGGAGGGGGCCGAGGACCGGACCACCGACACCGTCCGGCGTGTCACCGGCCGTCCGCCGCACGGCTTCCGGCAGGTCGCCGAACGGGAGCTGCGCCCCAGCCGGTGACCCCACGGCTGTTGTCCGACTTCACCTCTGCTGCCGGAGAACCGGGCGGTGCGCTGGCGGGGAGGGTGCCGCGGGTACACCGACGCCCGGGAGCAGGTGAGGGTGCTCGGCCCCTGACCAGCGATAATGCCTCAGTGAAGACCTGGACGGACCGTCTTCCGCAGATACCTTTCCCCTGCCGCGCCCTGCGCCGGACGGTCCGTGGATGACCCAGGAAGAGGCGGCGTCCTACCTCGGCATCGGGCCGCACCACCCGAACGCGCTGACGTCCGTCGCCCACCGGATCGAGATGGTCCGCACCACCGGCAACGGACTCGCCGTCACGCGTGCCAGCGTCGAGACGGAGAAGAACTGGCGCACCACCGCCAAACCCTGGCGGAAGGCCCTGCGCCTGCTCCAGGACATTCCCAAGCTTCTGTGAGGAGCGGATAACCGGGAACGGGTGCGGCCGCCGCCGAGATCCTTCCGGCCTGCCGCCGCGACCTTGCGGGGCCGGGTCCGTGCGACGGGTGGCGGATCGTATGGTGTCCAGCGCCGCGGCCGTGCGGGGGTGACCGGCGTGACGGTCCAGAAGTCGTGTGGTGCCGGGGTCGCCACCTGAAGGCAGGCCTCCGCTTCGAGCTGCGGATGGCGACGGCGGTTCGGGGGTGACCAGGCGTCGGCTGCGGTCCGAAGGCCCACGTCTGTGTCCGCTGTAAGGGCCGACGGTTCCGCAGCCTTGGTCCCGCCGGCAAGTGACGAGTCTGCCTGGCCACGCCCTCGGCGCGGGTATGTCCGTCCGTCCTGAGCCGCTTCGCAGAACTGCCTGTGTGAGCGCCTCAGGTGTTGGTCAGCCACAACGCCTTGTACGAAGGCGAGCACAGCGCGAAGACCAGGAGGCGGTCCACCGGGGCATCACACGCACCACGACTCCGGCGTCCGCGAAGGCCGCATCACCGACGTGAAGCGCCAGAAACGCATCATGGCGGGTGTCCTGTCTCACCGGAGTCTGACGGGTCTCACGGAACCTTGACCGGCCAGTCCTGACCTGATGGCACACGCGAGACGGCCGGACCATGCCTACGCGCGGTCCTGCACGATGATCTTTCCGGTGTTCTCGCCGTGCAGCATGCCCAGGAATGCGTCCACGATGTTCTCGAATCCGTCCACCACCGTCTGGTCCAGCGCGAGCCGGCCGCTCTGCAGATGGGGGACCGCGAAGGCGTACAGCTCGTCCTGCAGGTCGCGGTAGTTGCTGACCAGGAAGCCCTCCATGCGAAGGCTCTTCTCCACGATGTCCGAGTAGTTGACGTTCGGCGGGGGCGCGTCCGGGTTGTTGTAGCGGCTGATGGTGCCGATCCGAACGATGCGCCCGAACTCGCGTAGTGCGCCCACCGCGGCGGCCAGTTGCTCGCCGCCGACGTTGTCGACGAAGACATCGATGCCGTCCGGTGCGGCCTTGGCAAGCAGTTCGGCAGCAGGGCCGTCGTGATAGTCGAACGCGGCATCGTAGCCCACCTCCCGGGTCAGGTGGTCGACCTTGGCCGCCGAGCCCGCGCTGCCCACGAGCCGGCCTGCGCCCAGCAGCCGGGCGAACCGGCCGGTGGCCGTGCCGACGCCGCCGCCCGCGCCGGAGACGAAGAGGTCATCGCCCTCGCGGAGCCGGGCGATGCGGGTGAGGCCCACGTAGGCGGTCAGTCCGGTACCGCCGAGGACGCTCAGGTAGGCCGTCAGTGGGACCCCGTCGAAGCGGGGGAGCTTGCGGATCTCTTCGGGCCGGACGACGGAGTGTGTGCGCCAGCCCTGCCGGTGGAACACGACCTCCCCTTCGGTCAGCTCCGGCGTCCGTGAGGCGACGACGCGCCCGAGAGTGCGGCCCTCGAGCGGTGCGTGGAGCGCGAAGCCGCCGGGCGCGTCGTCCATCATCTGGCGGTGGTAGGGGTCGACGGACCAGTAGAGGTTCTGCACGAGCGCGGTGCCGACCGCAGGATCGGGAATCCGGGACTCGACGAAGGCGAAATCCCCGGTGGCGGGGAAACCGCGAGGGCGGGCGGTCTGCTGGACGGTGATCGCGTTCTCGGTCATGACGGGACCGTAGAACGGAACGGAACCCTCGGGCAGCTGGTTAGGCTCATGCGATGCTCCGTTCCATGAGCAGTTCTCATACCTGAGGTGAACGCCCTGTGGCCCGCACGACCGACACCGATCTTGCTCCGCACGAACTGCGCATCCTGGTGGCGGTCGCGGACGCCGGCGGCTTCTCGGCCGGGGCCGAGCAGCTCGGGCTGACACAGTCCGCGGTCTCCCACTCCGTACGCGGCAGCGAGCGCAAGGTCGGCGCCGTTCTCTTCGAACGCGGCCGCAGCGGTGCCAGGCCCACTCCGGCGGGTGACAAGGCCGTGGCGCATGCGCGCCGCATCCTGCGGCTGCTGGACATGCTGACCGCCGAGGCGCGAGAAGCCGCCCGCTCCGAGGCGACACAGGAGCCAAGGGGCCCGCTGCGGATCGCCGCCTTCCGCAGTACCGCGCTGCACCTGCTGCCGCCGGTCCTGCAGCGGCTGCGCGCGCGGCATCCGGGGATCGAGCCGCAGGTACGGATCGTCCGCGAGCTCGGGCGCGGCACGGCGGGCGAGGTGGCCGACGGACGGTCGGACCTCGCCATCGCCACCCTGGACGGAGCACAGTTCCCGGCGGGGCTGGTGGCGAACGAACTCTTCGAAGAGAACTACTCCCTGGTGCATCCGGCGGGACACCCCGCTCCGCGCTCACTGCCGCTGGTCGACTGGGACGAGAACTGCGGCTCGTACACCCGCGCCTGGTGGCACGCGCAGGACTGGATCCCGAGGGCCACGATCCAAGCCGAGGACGACGGAGCAGTGCTCTCACTCGTGAGCGGGGGGCACGGAATGGCGATCATGCCCGCGCTCTCCCTGGTCGGAGCGCCAGACTCGATCGAGATCACCGATCTCGGTCCGGAGCGCCCGATACGCCGCGTCGGCTACGTGACCACCCCGGAACTCCTCGCCTCCGCCACCGTGCGCGCTCTGGTCCGGGAGCTGCGGGCGGCCGACACCCCCCGCTGACGGGCAGGCTCCGGCGAGACCAGGCAGGGGAAACGGGCCGGTCGAAAGACCGGAACCGCGCCCCGGGCCGACTTCACCAGCGGGACGCGCCGGAGTCCCACTTCTGCGCCATCGAGTCGTACCGATCGCCCACCCACGCCGCCGTCACCGAACTTGAGGACGTGATGTCGGGCTGACCCCGACCGGGGGGCGGACCCCGATGCAGCCTCCTCAGCGGCTGGAGCCAGCGCTACCAGGCAGGGCGCTGGTCTTGACGTTCCGTCGAGAATCCGGTTGGCACGGTCGTTTCCGTCCGCCACAGCAGGCCCGGGTCGGGAGGGAACTCGTCCGTTGCCGGCGCCGGAGGATGCAGACGCCTGTGGCCGGGAATCTCCACCTCGGCCAGCACCCCGTCCCGCATCATCCACAGCCCGAAGCAGTCATCCTCCTCGTCATGGATCAGCACCTGCACGCTCTCCGGATGCGGCCACTCCAGGGACTCCAGGTGCCGAAGCAGCCCCGAACGAGGACGCACCCGGTTGAACTCGATCATCCACCCGTCAGCGAACATGGCGAGCTGCTCGAATCGGCCACTCCAGCTGCGCGAGTCGTCCTGCCTGGTCAGCGGCTCCATCACCCCCTCCGCGAACTGCGCCAACACGATCACCTGCGCGATTCTGCTCATGCCGAAGTATCGACGCAGCCCGCGGGCCGGCTGCAATCGAATTTAGGGATGCCAGGCAGCCGAGCGAAACGTTGAGGCGGCGCTACCGCCTGGATGGCTGCCGTCGGCCCACCACCGGGCGCCTGAGGTGACGCCTACGGGTGGGCGCCTACGGGTGGGTGTTCTGGGCTGTGGGCTGGGTCTTCTGGTTGTAGATCTCCTTGCCGTCCGGGTTGTAGGCGTGGACGTAGGGGGCCGGGGGGAAGGGGGTCGCGTTGGGGTCGGTGGAGATGGCCGCCGTGTAGACGAACGTGCCGTCGGCCATGGTGGCCGGGTGCTGCGTCGGGTCGTCGCCGTAGCTGATGGTGACCTTGGCGACATCGGGTGTGTAGTGCCCGGCGCCCAGGGTGAGGAACTGTCCGGCACCGGCCGGCGTGCTGAAGTTGTCGAAGAACTCGATCAGGTGACCGGTGCCCCACAGGCGATCGTTGATGAACGTCGCGGGGACGGACCTGCTGGTGCCCTTGACGCCCTTCGACTCGCACTGCACGTACTGGTTGGCGGAGTTGACCGCGATGACCACGCCGTCGGCGTTCTGCGAGGCGACCGGAGTACGGACCGCGATCACCGCGTGGTACCGCGACGCGTCCGAGCCCAGGCAGGAGCCCAGGATCTCGGCGACCGCCCCGGCGTCGATCGGGGTCGTCGTCGTGCTGGTGACGGTGAAAGCGGCTGGGGGGTGGGAGGGGGAAGCCGACAGGGAGGGGGAGGCTGTGGTGGCTGCGCCTTCTTGTGGGCCAGGTGAGTGCGGCGCGGACGGCAGTGCCAGGCACACGGCCGCCGCGACGCAGGCCGTGGCGGCGGTCGCGGCGAGGGCGTGCCGGCGGTGGCGGCGCCGGTCGGCGCGTCGGCGGACCTCCGCAGCGGGCAGGGCCGGTGCGGGCATCTGCGAGCCGAGCAGCCGTAGCCGGTCGCCGAGGGCGTCGTGGACGGGGTCAGACACGGAGCTTTCCTTCCTCGCTGGTGGGGGACTGGTCGGCGAGTTTGGCCGCGAGTGCGGAACGACCGCGGGCGAGGCGGCTCTTGACGGCGCTGACGCTGGCGCCGGTCTCGGCCGCGACCTGCTCGACGGAGAGGTCGCACATGTGGTGCAGGACCAGGGCGCTCCGCTGTGCCTCGGGCAGGTCGCGGAGCGCGGTGACCAGCATCAGGTGCTCCTCGGTGGGCGGCTCGACGGTGGGTGGTTCTTGGCGGTGGTGGCGCCCGGCCAGGTGCAGTCCGCGGGCCAGACGTCGCCAGCGGGAGAGGGCCAGCCGCCGGGCCGTGGTCCGGATCCATGCCTCCGGGGCGCTGTCCGGGTCGAAGGTGCGCCGTCGGTCCCACGCGCGGATGAAGGCCTCCTGGACCACGTCCTGTGCTTCGGACCAGTTGCCGGTCAGCGCGTAGAGCTGCCCGGTCAGGCGGGAGAAGGACGCCGCGTAGAACGCGTCGAACTCCTGTGGCGTCATCAAGGGCCTCTCCTCCGGGGCTGTCCGTCAGCTCGCGGCACAGACGGCTCGCGAAGAAGCACTCCTCGGCCGCGGTGGTGGAGCCGTGCGACCTGGGCGGAGCCTCCCGGCCTGTACGCACGAGCGCCGTCCCAGGGTCGCACCCGCGGCCTATGACCTGGATCACGTGTGCGGGGTGCGACCTGCCGGGCGTCGGGCGGCGTTCAGGGGTGCGGGCATCAACCGGACGCCCGCAGGAAAGGACACGGATTCATGCGTATCCGCCCGATCGTGCTCATCGCCGCCGCCGCCGCAACCATCGCGACCGTCGGGGGAGTTGCCACTGCCGCAACCAGCACCCCCACGGCCACCCTGGCGGCCGCACCCGCGGCCACCCCGGCCGTCCCCGCGGCCGCCCCCGCGGCCCAGGGCAAGCCCTCCGCTGCGCCCACCGCCACGCCCTCCGGCGCCGGCTCGGCCGTCGCCCCGGTGGCCCCCAGCAGCGGCTCGTCCGTCACCGGTGCGGCTGCCACCCCGGGCGCTTTCACCGTCTCCAGCACGGCGACGACCCCGATCGACGCCGGGACCGCCGCCAAGATCCTGAGCTCCTGCCTGGGCTCGGACGCGTCGCGGTACCACGCGGTGATCGCGGTCCGTACTCCCGTCGCCTCGTCGGACACCGACGGCGTGGTCATCGCGGTCAACTCCGCCAACCAGTACGTGCAGTGCGAGTCGAAGGGCGACAAGGGCACCAGCAGGTCCGTCCCCGCGACGTTCATCAACGATCGCCTGTGGGGCACCGGTCACCTGATCGAGTTCTTCGACAGCTTCAGCACGCCGGCCGGTGCCGGGCAGTTCCTCACCCTGGGCGCCGGGCACTACACCTCCGATGTCGCCAAGGTCACCATCAGCTACGGCGACGACCCGACGCAGCACCCGGCTGTCATGGCCGACGGTGCGTTCGTCTACACGGCGGCCGTCTCCACCGGCCCCGACAAGAACTCCCGCCCCCCGACGCCCTACGTCCACGCCTTCAACGCGGCCGGCAAGGAGATCTACAACCAGAAGACCCAGCCCACGGTCAAGAACACCCACCCGTAGGCGTCCACCCGTAGGCGTCACCTCAGGCACCCGGTGGTGGGGCCGGCGGCAGCCATCCCGGCGGTAGCGGGCGGCCGCGCGGCGAACGGGCGTGCGCGGTGTGACGATGCGGCCTGGTCGACCGCCACGTCGAGGCCGGGAAGGTCGAGTACGTGCTGACAGACCTCGGCCCAAAGCGGACCACTGAACCTGAGACTCGTGATGTCGGCCTGGCAGGGCCGAAGTGGTGCCGCTCAGCTCTGGCGGGTTGGGCGTCGTCAGGGAGCGGACCAGCGGCGCGAGGGTGTTGGCCCGGTCCGTGGACGGCACCCTTGGGCGGTGGGCGGGTCGCATGCATGGACGTCGTCTCGGCCGGCGCCGACCCGGGCAGCGACGCAGACCCGCTCGGTCTCGCTACGGTTGGTGCGGGCCTGGCACCGGCGGATGGCGTTCACTGACCTGATGGGGTGTGCCACGTCACCGAGGCGGTGGCGGCAGGTGGCGGTCATCTCGCCTTCCGACCGGTGGCCGGCATATGGAGCGGGAGGGGCACCTGTGGGTGCCCCTCCCGCTATGCGAACGCGGCCGGCGTTACCGGATCCTGCGCGAGTCGGTCAGGTACAGGGGATGACCCGGCCTCCCGACACGACGCACTTGGGCGGGAGAAGGCGCTGGTGTCCTGTACGCGTCTCCCACTGGACACTCGGAATGGCCTTGATGATCGCCTGCAGCGCGTGGATGAACGCCTCCAGGAAGTCGCCCCTCCCCGCGGCGGCCACCGCGCGGGCTCCGTCGATGGCGGCGCCGGTCGCGTCGCCGGCCTGGAGGATCTGGATGTTGCCCAGGGGGCTGACCATCAGCCAGGAGCCGCCCCGACCGCTGGTTCCCGAGGACCAGCAGACGCGGTCGTCGGCGCCGTAGACGACGAGGTTCCCGTCGTCCTGCATGACGGCCCGGAACCCGCAGCCCATGGTCTTGGACTCCCACACGGACCAGGTGTGGTCGCCGAGGGCGCCACCCTCCGTGTAGTAGGCGACGAGGTTGCCGTCCTGCTGCATGACGAGACGGGTGGACTGCTCTGCTGCCGAGGACCCGAGGCTCTGGCCCGCGCACAGGGTGTCCCCGTGCCACATCCACGAGCTGGAGGACTGCCTGCCGTTGCAGAGCGGGGGGAGCTGGATGCCGTCCGGCGGGCGGAACCCGCCGCCGCCTCCCGAGTTACCGCCTCCGCTGCTGCCGCCTCCGGAGTTACCACCTCCGCTGCTGCCGCCGCCTCCGGAGTTGGCACCCCCGGTGTTGCCACCTCCCCCGCTGTCCCCGCCGTTGTCTCCGGTGCCCCAGTCGTTGAGCTTCCACCACTGGGCGGTGGAGGCGGTGCAGGCCCAGACAGCGAGGTCCTCGTTCGCGTTGACGGCGGTGAGGCAGCCGTTGTCGGCCGCGGAAACGATCCGGTACCAGCCCGGCCGGCCTTCCTGGAAGCGCCAGAGCTGGTTGGCGTTGCCCTCCTGGGCGCTGGTGAGGTGGGTGCGGTGGGTGCTGGGGTTGTGGTCCATCACCATCGCCCCGGCGTACTTCGTCTCGATCTGCCACTGGTTGTTCGGCTTCTGCCACAGCATCCACTGCTGCGCGGTGCTGCCGTTGTTGCCCAGGGCCTTGATGCGGGTGCCCGCGGCTGTGTTGGCGCCGTCGAGGTCCGCGACCATGCCGTTGTTGCCGGAGTGCAGGACGGTGGTGACGCCGTGGCGCACCGAGCTGGCGCCGGGCGCCTGCGGGGATCCGCCGGTGTTGACGTTCCCGCCGCCTGCCGAGGAGCCGCCGTTGTTGCCGCCGCCCGTGTTCCCTCCGCCGTTGGAGCCTGTGCCGGAGCCGCCGCCCTGGGTCGGGCCGTTCTGGATGTTGTCGAGGCGCCAGCGCTGGCGGTCCGAGCCGTCGCAGGCCCAGATGCCCAGCTGCTCGCCGGGGTTGTTGGCGGTCAGGCAGCCGTTGTCGGTATCGCTGGTGATCCAGAACCAGCCGCCTCCGGCGTCGTGGAACGCCCAGTGCTGGTTGGCGTTGCCCTCCAGCACCCGGATCAGATGGGTGCGGTGGCTGCCGGGGTCGTGGTCCATGACCATGCCCTGGCCGGCGGCGGTCTTGCCGTCGGTCAGCAGTGTCTCGATGATCCAGCGTCCGTTCGCGGTGGGCCAGAACGCCCAGCGCTGCGCGTCGTTGCCGTTCCCGGCGAGCGCCTTGATCGAGGTACCCGAGGCGGTGTTCGCACCGTCGAGGTCGGCGACCATGGCGTTGTTGGCCGAGCGCAAGGTGGCGACCTGCGAGGAGGCGATGCCGGGGCTCACCACCGGGGTGGTGCCGGGCTGCTGCACGGGCTGCTGCGGGGCGCGCGGCGGGACGCCGCCCAGACCCCAGCGCTGGGAGTCGGTCGCGTTGCAGTCCCAGATCTGCAGCGCGGTCCCGTTCACGGGGTTGCCGCCCGTGACGTCGAGGCACCGGCCCGAGTTCGAGTTGACCAGGGAGTAGTCCGCTCCCTGGCGCCAGTTCTGCGCCGCGGTGCCGTTGCAGTCGTACAGACCCACCCGGGTGCCGCCGGCGGTGTTGCCGCCGGTGACGTCCAGGCACTTGCCGAACGCCTTCAGGGCGAGACCACCGCTGGTCGCGGCCGGGGTCCACCGCTGGGAGGCGGTGTCGTTGCAGTCGTACAGGTCGATCGGGGTGTTGTTCGCGGTGTTGCCACCGGTGACGTCCAGACACTTGGACGGGAACGCCGAGTAGACCCGCACCGCGGCCGCTTCGTCGGGCTTCCCGTTCCCGCCACCGCCACCGCCATTGCCGTTGTCACCACCGCCGTTGCCGCCGCCGTCGGTCGGCGGATTGTCGACGGCCTCGGTCAGACGCCACTTCTGCGCGTTGGTGCCGTCACAGCCGCGGATCGCCAGGTCCTCGCCGTCGGCCGCCGCCGTGAGGCAACCCCGGTCGGCGGCGCTGACCATCGTGAACCAGCCGCCCCCGGCATCGACGAACCGCCACAACTGGTTCGCGTTCCCCTCCTGCGCACCCTGAAGGTGGGTGCGATGGGTGTTGGGATTGTGGTCCATCACCATGCCGCCACCGAGCTTGGTCTCGATCAGCCACTGGCCGTCCAGCTTCTGCCACAGCGTCCACTTCTGCGCGTCGTTGCTGTTACGGCCCTGCGCCTTGATCCGGGTACCGGCGGCGGTGTTCGCGGCGTCGAGGTCCGCGACCATGGCGTTGTTGCCCGACTGCAGCACCACCGTCCGGTTGTGCGCGGGCTGGGTCCCGCCGGCACCCAGCGGTGGCTGGGTGCCGCCGCTGTTGTCGCCGCCGCCGGTTCCCGTCTGGCCGTTCAGGCGGAACTTCTGCTGGTCGGAACCGTCACAGGTGTTCACCGCCAGAGGCTGCCCGGAGGCGGACAGGGTGAGGCAGCCCCTGCCGTCACCGTTGGTGATCGTCGAGGAACCGTTTCCGGCGTCGGCGAACGTCCAGAGTTGGCCCGCCCGGTCCGCCGCCACCGGCTGGAGCGCCGTCCGGTGCGAGCCGGTGTCCTGCCCGAGCACCATCCGGTCTTGCGGACGGCTGCTGCCGTAGCTGAGCCGGGTCTCGATCAGCCAGTTGCCGTTGCCGCGGTCCCAGAACACCCACCGCTGCGAGTCGGTCCCATTCGGCTGCCACGCCTGCACGGGCGTGCCCGCGGCGGGCACGCCGCCGCGCACGTCCGGCACCAGTTGGGGGTCGGCCACCGACGCGATGCCGATCCCCAGTGCCGGATCCGGCCGGGGTCCGCCACCGGGGCCGGTACCCGGCCCGCTCGGGCCGGTGCCCCACTTGGGGAAGGACGGCAGCGCCGGGAAGCTGGGCAGACCGATGGCCGGCAACGGGGGCACCGACGGATCACCATCGGGAGTGCCACCCGTGCCGGGGTCGGTCGGCTTCGTGCCCGGGTCATCAGGGGTGTTGCCGTCCGGCGGGTTCTGCCGCTTGCACTTGGGAGGCTCCTCCGGCGACTTGGGCGGGTTCGACCACGCGGCCGGGTCGTTCGGGAAGCCGGTGGTCGCCGGCCAGGGGACGTCCGGCAGCCCCGGCAGCGAGGGCCACGGGACGGTCGGGAATCCGGGGACGGACGGCCAGCGCCAGAACGGCGCGCTCGGGAGCGTCGGCCAGGTGACGTCCGGAACGGCCGGCCCGCCCGCTGCCGACCCGTCCGGCAGGTCGGGATGGCCCGGCCACGGCACGTTCGGGGAGCCCGGCACCGAGGGCCACTTCACCTGGGGGAACCCCGGCACAGTGGGCCAGGCCTGGCCCGGGTGCCCCGGGATCGCCGGGTCGGCGGCGTTGGGCAGCCCGGGAATCAGCGTTGTGCCGTCGCCGTTGCCGGGCAGTGGCAGCACCGGCCACGGGACGCCGGGGTGGCCCGGCATGGCGGGCCACGGGACGGTGGGGGAGTCGGGGAGGGCCGGCCAGGTCGCCTCGGGGTGGCCGGAGATCGTGGGCCACGGCGTGGTGGGCAGGGTGGGGAAGCCGGGCCAGCGCAGCTCCGGCAGGCCAGCGACGCCGGGCATCGGGACGCCCGGGAAGCCCGGGACGGACGGCCACGGGATCGCCGGGTGGCCGGGCAGCGAGGGCCAGGTCAGCTCGGGGTGGTCCGCGACGGTCGGCCACGGCAGGTCGGGGAAGCCGGGGACGGCGTGGCCGGCACCGGCGCACGGCACGGACAGCCGCCAGCCCTGCCGGTCCGAGCCGTCGCACGACGCCACCGTCAGCCCGGTGCCGTCGGAGGTGAGGCAGCGGCCGTCGGCGGCCGAGGTGATGCGGTAGCCGCCCGCGCCGTCGGCGACGAAGCGCCAGCGCTGGTCGGGGCTGCCGTCGAGCTTGCCGGTCGTCGCGTCGTTCTCGATCGGACGGATGGTCAGCCGGTCACCGTACGCGGGGATGCTGAGCACACTGCCCTGTCCGGCCGGGGTGGTGCCGTTGGTCCGGCCGGTCTCGATCACCCAGGTGTCGTCCGGCTTCTGCCAGGTCGCCCAGCTCTGTCCGGCGGAGCAGTCGGGGGCACTCGCCAGGACCAGGCTGCCCGTAGCAGCCGAGGCATCCGGCACGTCGGCGACCAGGTTGGCTGCGGCGGACGTCAGGACGGACACCCGTCCGTGCTGCGGTTCCCGGGTGGTGGCGGCGGGAGCGGGGGGCGTCGACGGCGTGCCGTCGGCCGCGGTGTCGAACGAGGCGAGTGCGAGCGCGGGCACGGCTGCCGTCCGGGGCCGGGACGGTGCGGTCGGCGGGCACGGCTCGTCGCGCCTGCGCAGCGGGTCCTTGCTGAACATCACCGGGATGTGGTCCGATTCCTCCGTGTAGCTGAGACGGCGCCCCGTGTACTGGTGGCCAGCGGGCAGCCCACGGGCGATCATGTAGTCGTACTCGTTGGCGGGCCTGCTCCGGGGGTGGGTGTTCAGGCCGGAGTTGACGATCTCACGGCCGCTGCCGAATGCCGTCGCCGCCGTCAGTGACCGCGGGTTGCGGTTGAAATCGCCCATCAGCGCCCAGTTCGCGTCGCCGGTCGCCGCGATCGCGTCGACGACGGCCGGCACGTTGTTGTGTTCGGCGGCGCCCACCCTGTTCGTGGCGTGCATGGAGTAGAACCACGTGCCGTCCGCCAGTTTGACGCCCAGAGTGGGCTTGGAGTCCCACGCCACTTGGCCGTCGTCCTCCTCCGGTTGGGCTGGAATGACCCGGACGACGGGGTTCGCGTTGTCGACGCGCTTCGCCACCACGAGGGCCAGCGAGCGGTTCTTGATCAGGGGCCTGAGCGGGTTGCTCGAGTTAAGCCGGTAGATGGTGCGGGTGCCGCCCATCGAGGCGGGAAACGCGTTCCACTCGAACCGGTCGACCTGGACGTTGGCATCCACCTGAATCGGAGGCAGGCGATGGATGTCGGTGTTGTCCGGATCGTTCTTGTCGTCGTTCGCGTCGATCAGATCATCGTGCCTGACCTCCTGGAGTGCCAGGACATCGACGCGTTGGGCAACGCTCCAGATGTCCCGCGGCCACCTGGTGCCGGCCAGGATGTTGAACGTCGCGGCCGTGTGTTCCTGGACGGTTGCCGGCCCGGCCTGCGGCGGGGCGGCAGGACCCACCGCGTGCGCGGGAACCGGGAACCCGCCGACGAGCCCTGCCATCAGGGCGAGGAGCGTCACGAACGCCGCACCCGCCCAATGTGGTCGCCACCGTATTCGCCGTCCGGCCGATGGGGCGGTCGTGACCGCGCGTGCCATAAGGAGCTCCTCTGAACTTCACTGTTGAACAGAGGCACGCTGGCAGGCTGTTGTAGACACGTTGTAGACGAGGTGTTTACGGGCGGGAGGGGCGGACCGCCCGACGCTGGTCGCCGTCAGCGGACCGCCCAGGGCGGGTAGGACGACGCTGCGCACGCCTGAAGGTGGGGTCGAGACTGTCGGCGCGGATGGTCGCGACGTCGCAGCGGGCGGTCAGGGCGGCCAGGGAACGGTAGTCGATGGCGATGGGCACCGGATGCTCTTCGTCAGGGCTGTTCCAGCGGCCGGACCGTGGCGTCGAGTCCGGCCATCAGCGCATCCGTGAGCTGGGCGGGCTGGGCGGGGTCGAGGAGGACCCCGGCGAGGTTGGCTGCTCCCCTGATGGTGCTCAGGTCGTTGCCTCGCAGGTCGGTTGGTGCTGGCGGGCAAGCTGCGACGCCGAATTGGGAGGTCGTCGGCGCCGACAGTCACGCGACCGGCTTGGCGTCCATGTCCCTCATGGAGGGCGGCGTCCGGGGCGGCCGCCGGAGGGCCGACGGAAAGATCGTCTTCGTGATCCTGCCGCGGCAGCCCCTCCTACAAGGCCAACCGACACAATCCTTTGACCTGCAGTGACATCCGTTCCGCGAGGTGATCGTGCCCGCGACTTTGGAGACATTTCCCGCGCGGTCCTGCCCGGCGGGAGGGCACTTGCCGTGACCCTTCGGCCCGCCGGTGAAGCTGTTCCGGGCGGCGCCGAACGCGCACGAGGGCGGGGACCGGTACTCGGTCCCCGCCCTCGTCGGGTCTCAGCGGTGGGTCGCGGCCTTGCGGCGGCGTGCGACCACGAACAGCGCGCCGCCGACGGCGATGGCCGCCGCGCCGGTGCCCGCGATCAGGAGCGTGCCGTCGCTACCGGTGTGGGCGAGGTCGCCGCTCAGCGCGTGGGCGCTGGGGGAGGTGGTGCTCGCGGCCGGGGCCGTCGTGCTCGGGGCCTGGCCCGGCGTCGAGGGCGTGGCGGTCGGCCGCGCGATCGGCGGTGCGGAGGTCGGGCGGCTACTCGGCGTCGGGCCCTGCGAGGGCTCCGAGGTCGGGACGGGGCCGGGGATCGAGCCGCTCGCCTGAGTGCCCAGCTGGACCGAGACCGACTCGTGCGACGGGTCCGGTTCGAAGGACAACTTGGCGATCGTGGCGCCGGTGCCGTACAGGCTCTCCTGGTCCTGGAGTGTCACCTGGACGGTCGGCGGCGTGGTGCCGGCATCGATCGACAGCCCGAACGGGAACACCTTCTCCAGCCCGCTCGCCACCCAGATCGGGGACTCGCACAGGTACTTGTCCGGGTGGGCGACCTGCCTGCCGTTCTCCCAGGTCTTGGGTCGGCAGCCGTCCGGTACCTTGGTCACGGTGACGCCGGCGGGGATCGCGGCCTGGACGGTCACGACCGCGTCGCCGCTGCGGTAGAAGATCGAGGCCGGCCCGTTGTTGCGGAAGCCGACCGACAGCGTGCCCTGCTTGTCGCCGTTAGGCTTCCAGGAGCCCAGCGCAGAGAAATCGGCGGTGTTCGTGGCCAGCACGTTCTGCTCGACGCGGTTGTCGTAGCTCGTGCGGGGGGCGCTGAGCAGGCCGGGGTCGTTGGTCGGCTTCACGGTCAGGGCCGGGCCGGTGCCGCGCTGGAAGGTCAGCCGCTTGCGCCAGTCCGAGATCTCGGAGAACTGGGCGTCCTCGGCCGGGGACACCGTGATGTCCGCGAAGGTGTACCAGGCGCTGTCGGTGATGCCGAGCTGCAGCGGGTCCAGGGCGACCACTTGACCGGGCGCGACCGTGGTGTCCACGGTGCAGATCGCGACGGAGTCACCGGGCCAGGTCTTGTCGCCCCAGCCGCCATCCGGCTCGGACGCGAACTCGCAGTTCGACGGGCGCTGCTTGAAGTCGATGCCGGAGATGGCGTCGACGGCCACCCACGACCTTGCCGGCCGGCAGGTCACCGACGTTGGCGAACTCCACCGACGGCGTCAGCACGGTGCCGGGCTTGACGTTGTTCTGGTCGGCGAGCGGCTTGGCCTTGAAGTCGGGCCCGCCGACGTCGACCCGGACGTCCCGGCTCGCGCTCTGCGCGTTGGACGCCGTCAGCTTCAGGTGCAGCACTCCGTGGCTGCCCGGGGTCGCCCCCTGTACAGCACTGAGCCACGGGTTGTACAGGAGGTTGATCCGGTCGAAGTTCAGCTCGCGCTGGTCGCACGTGATGGTCTTGCCCGCGGTCGCGCAACCGGGAACGGTCAGGTCCGCGACGCCGGCCAGGTCGGTGGTGTCGAACACGACCTTCGCGTCGTGCGCGGTGCCCGAGCCGATCCGGCCGATCTCTATGTGCAGATTCTGGCTGCCCTGACCTGGCTGCGCAGGCTTGGTCGGGATCTGGACGGTGGAGTTCGAGACTCCGGCGAAGGTGAGCTTCAGGTCGTCCGCGTGCGCCGGGACGGCGGTCGCCCCGAGGACGACGGCGGCGATGGTGAAGGGCGCGTAGAGCGCGCGTCTGCGCGAGTTGCGCATGTGGAAGGTCCCCCTGGGATCGTGACGGGCATGCCGGGACGGATCTGCCAGGACGGGCATGCCGACGGGAACATCTACTCGACCGGTGGAGCGGTCCGCAATTCCCGTCGGTGTGACGCCTTCTCAGATGTGGTTGATCGGGTAAGGAATGTCCGAAAGGCACACTCTTTCCCGGTGAAGATTTTTACCGCCCTTGGAAATCCCGTCATCGGGCCGTTACCCGGTCGCTGAGCCCCGTCCCCGTTACTCCGGCCGGCTCTTGCTTACCGTCGTCCGGAGCGAGCCGGGGTGACCGTACAGTGCGGGCCGAGGTGGACCAGGCCGTGACGTGACGGCCTTTCTGGCCGGCGGGGGTTCGGGGACGCCATGGGGGCGTCCCCGAACGTGGTCAGCCTGTCGACTGGGGCCGGCTCCGCTGCAATCGGAGCACGGCCGTAGTCCCAGAGGGTTGCTGGGCGGCCATCGGGAGAGCGTCTACCAGATCCGTCGGCGCCCAGGGACGGCGCGCGAGTGCGATGGCTACGGGTTGGATCGCCCCTCATGAACCGGTGAGGGCGATCGGCGTTCACGAACACCAAAACGGCCGGTCAAACCGACATTCTGTCCGATCGACCGGCCACATTGGGGGAGTACGTGATCGACGGGGCCCGTCGCAGGTCCATGGTCTACCGGACGATTTCGGAGCCGGTGGGCTGGGACGGGGTGATCCCGGTCAGCTCGCGCGCTTGGTCGGCGAGCAGCGGCGCCAGGTGGGGGTAGTACCCTCGGTCGACGGCCTGGAGCATCTCCGCGAGGGCGATCAGTTGGCCGACACGTCCGGCGGGGGTGTCGAGGATGTCAGCGAACTCGGCGCGGATGCGTTCCGCGACCGCTGGTACGAGAAGGCTGTTGACCCAGAGGACAGCGGGGTCGTAGCCGACCGGGACGAATCCCCAGCGTTCCCAGTCCAGGAGCATGAACGGCTCGGCGGTCAGGTTGGCCCACTGCAGGTCTCCGTGGCCGGTGACCCGCTCGACGCGCGTGGGGGCCGGGATGCCGAGGTACTTCGGGAATGCCTCTTCGACCCATGTCTGGCGCGGGGTGGTCTTCGTGCCGGGTGCTTCCGCGATACCGGCCAGCGCGTGCTTCAGCGAGAGCCACCAGCTGTCGTCCAGACCGGGGTCGTCACGAAGGTCCGGGGTGGAGCAGATCGCTGGACCCGCCAGGTCGAAGACGTCGGCCTGGTAGAACCAGCCGCTCTCGGTCCAGTCCACGGTGTCGTGGAGCCGGGGCCGCGGTACAGAGGTGGGGATGAGCTGTTCCGCGCCGAGGGCGCCCTGCCCGGGCGGCCGGGGTGCCCGACGGCGGCTGCTTCTGGACACGCGCAGCCAGCTGTTCTCGGCCCGGCGGCCGACGGTGGTTCCGGAGGTGCCGAAGACGGGCGGTCCGGTGCACGCGAGGCCGAGGAACGCGGCGGCCTTCTGGTGTGCCGCTGTGAGGTTGTGCCGAGTGTCGTCATCCGGCTGAAAGGACATCGAGCACCGTCCTGAGTCGCTTGTCGGGGATCGGCTTGGCGAGGGCCGCCCTGGCATCGTTCCAGTGCCGGCGGGTGCTGGTCGAGGTGAGGACGACGTCCAACGCCGGGCACGCCCCGATGACCTGGAACGCGCCGGTGGTCGCTGGTGATGGCGATCACGCGTCCGGTTCCTGGAGCCCCTTGGAAGCGATGGCTCGAAGGTGGGGTCGAGACTGTCGGCGCAAATGGTTGCGGCGTCGCAGCGGGCGGCCAGGGCGGCCAGGTCAGGGCAGGCGATGGCGATGGGCAACGAGTGCTCCTTGTCAGGGCTGTTCCAGCGGCCGGATCGTGGCGTCGAGTTCCGCCATCAGCGCGTCGGTGAGCTGGGCGGGCTGGGCGGGGTCGAGGAGGACCCCGGCGAGGTTGGCTGCTCCCCTGATGGTGCTCAAGTCGTTGCCTCGCAGGTCGGTGTCCTTGTAGCGGCTGGCACCGAACGTGGTCCTGCCCAGGACGCAGTCCCGGAACACGACGCCGCGCAGGTCGCAGCCGGTGAAGGTGGCTTCCGTGAGGACGCAGCGGTCGAAGACCAGGGTGCCGCCCGCGCGAACGTTCTCGAAGGTGGCGTAGTCGAGGCGGCAGCCCTCGAAGAGCGTGTCGCTGAAGATGACGCTGGTGATCGAGGCCCCCATGAGGCGGTTGTCGGCCAGGAGGGTCTGGGTGGTGCGGCTTCCGGACCAGGCCAGGGCGGCGATCGTGCTGCCGGTGATCTCCAAGGAGGACAGCCGGACGCCTTCGAACGTGGCGCGCTGAGCCGAGAGGTTGCGGATGCGGCCTGCCAGGAGCGCGGTGTCGGTGAGGGCGAGGTCGCGCAGGTCGGCGTCGGCGTAGACGAAGTCGCGGATGCTGTCGCCGACGAGGTGGGTAAGCGGCTGCAGGTGCGCGTCAGTCGGGCCGAGGCCGGGGAGGGCGACGGTGGCGGTGCCGTAGGTGCGGGTGCTCATGGTGCTGGTGCTCCGGGGTGGTGAGGGCGGGGCCGGGCCCGTCGTTGGGGGCGGGCGCAGGGGCCTTCGCGGTCGGGGGCCACTACGCCGGATGTGCCGTGCTGGGGGCGTGCCTCACCGGGACGGGTGGGCCCGGAGCAGCAGGGTGTCGGCTGAGCGTGGCCCCGATGTCGTCGGGGGGATCCGGTCGATGGTGATCGCCGTGAAGCCGGCCTCGTCCAGGAGCTTCGTCCAGATGTGCTCCTGGAGGACCCAGCGTCGCATCGATGTCGGGGTGCCGTCCGGCGTTCTGGCCGGGATGTCGGCGTGCACGATGGTCGGTTCGGCGGGGGCTCCACCGAGGTAGTGGCCCAGGGTGGAGGCGGCGAACAGCCCGCCGGGGCGCAGGGCGCGGGCAGCGGCCGGGAGGAGCCGGCGGGGGTCGGTGAAGTCGATGGCGCCGAACACCGAGTAGAGGACGTCGTACTCGTCCGGGTGCGCGTCCAGGTGCTCGACCACCTCGGCGTGCACCGTGCGCAGGCGCGGGGCGAGGTGGCTGTGGAGGTCACGGGACATGGCGTGTTGGGCGAGGGAGGCGTCGATGGCGTCGACCCGGGCCGGTGCCTCGTGGACGGCGAGGTGGGCGGCGTGTCGGGCGGCGCCCGCGCCGAGGTCGGCCACCACGAGGCCGGTGAGGTCACCCAGGACCTCGGGTCCGGGTCCGCCGTCCTGGGCCCAGACCCAGGAGAAGGAGTCGGGGACGGCGCGGTCGGTGTCGGTGCGGGTGCGGCCGTAGTGGTGCCAGAGGTCCGGCGCTGCGTCTTGGGTGGGGGAGGTGGTCTTCACCCGGGCCATCCTGGTGTCCGGCGCGCCCGGGTGCAGGGGTTTGGGCGAAGACCACCCGTCCGCGCCGTGGTAGCCCCGAACCGTGCCCGGGGCTACCGCAACTGGTCGGTCAGTGCGAATCGTTGCCCGGGTGGTCGCAGGGCTTCGGTGTAGTCGGCGGGCGTCCGTTCCGTGACCGCTTGAGTGAAGGGACGGGCGGTTGCTGCCCCATGTCCGGCGCGCGTCGGTGGCCTCGCGTCTCCCGGCACCGTCGGTCGGGTGGAGCAGGCCGACAACCGGCCGTCCGGCCGCCGATGACGCGAGCGGTGGGCCCTGGTGTAGCCCTTCAGCTACACCAGGGCCCACCCATGGAGTCGGAACAGGCCTGGGGCAGCTGGTCGTCGGGGACGTCGGCGAGCCGTTCAGCGGGCAATCGCCGCGCCCCGGACGGATGAACACGGTCGATGGCCAGGGCCAGCGGCCGCCCCAGGCCTCCAGATGTGTTCATGACCTGCCCGACGACTCCAAGTCGCCCGGTGTTGGTCGGGCAACCACGTTGGCCAGGCTGTGACGCGAGGGTCCCGGGACGGTCCGCAGCGTCCCTGGGACGCCGGGATGGTGGAGGGACGCTGTTCGGAGCCCGAGAGTGGGAGTGCTGCTCCATTGATCCCGTACCAGTCCGGAGGACTCCATGCGTTCCCGCACCCGCAAGGCCGCTTCGGTCGGCGCCACCTTGGCCCTGGCGATGTCGGGGGCCGTGCTCGCGGCCGCCCCGGCCTCGGCGGCCACCAGCTGCTACGCGAGCAGCTGCAACGGGCTGGACCCGGCCAGCACCACCTGTGCCAACGACGCCATCACCGTCTCCACCAACACCACGCTCGAGCTGCGCTACAGCCCGTCCTGCCGAGCCGCCTGGGGACGGATCAAGCAGTACACCGTCTCCGGTGAGACCGTGAAGGTCATCAACAGCATCGGCCAGTCCTACAGCACCTATACCGCCACCGGCCACGTCACCATCTGGAGCCCCATGGTCAACGACAAGGACCTCACCTCCAAGGCCCGCGACGAGACGTTCAACGGGTGGCAGGAGACCGACTCCTACTGACCCGGCCGACCCGGTCACAAGGGCCGCCCCTCGACAGTGCGTTGACGATCCGTTGCCTGACTGAACCGGCTGGCCAGGACCGTGGTCCTGCGCCCCCTACCCCGCGTGGGGATGCGTCGAAGGCCGAGATGATGGCCGGCCCGCGCGCACCACTGTCCCACGCGCGTGTGGGGACACCCGTCGGGTCCGGGCCGCCCGCCCCCAGGCAGCCCGGACCCGACGGCTTCTCGGTCGGGAACACGGTGTTCGTACGGGCTCAGCCGTCGTATGCCCGGGCGGACGGGTTGAGCCCGGGGTCAACACCCGGGCGATGGTGTCGAGGGAGTGGTGGAGCTGGAGGTGCTCGGTGCCGGCCGACGGGGTTCTGGTGTCCAGCAGGTCGCCGCTGCTGCGGGAGGTGACCGTGATGAACCGGCGGAACTCGGTGAGCTTCTCGCGGACCACCGCGACCTCGGCCTCGACTACCAGGACCGCCTGTACGTCGTCGCCGACGAGTCTGGCATCCTCGGCGCCAACGACTGGGGCCTCGCCGCGTGCCGCCTCGCGTTGCGGCTGGGCGCTGACGCGATCGTGATCGAGGCGAACTACGGCGGCAACATGGCCCGCCAGATCCTCGCCCAGGCATGGAAGCAGCTCGCCCGCGAAGGCGAGACCCGCGGTCAGCTGATGCCGCTGATCGTCGAAGTCAACGCCAAGGTCGGCAGGAGGCTCCGAGCCGAGCCCCGTGGCGCAGCTGTACGAGCAGGGCCGGGTCCACCACGTCGGCCACTACCCGGAGCTGGAAGGCCAGATGGCGACGTGGGTCGCCGGGATGGACAGCCCCGACAGGATGGACGCCCCCGTGCACGGCCTGACCGAACTGGCCGGCGGCGGGCAGCTCGACGCCCTCGCACAGGGCATGGACGACAACCGGCTGTCCGGCTGCCGCTGAAACGGCGGGGTGTGCACCGGTGTAGCTGTAGAGATACACCGGTGAGCCTTCGCAATCTCGAACGTGCTGGTTAGCGGGGCTGGCGTGACGACCCTTGACCGTGCTCGTGCTGGTGGGGGTGGAAGTCTGCGGTCTTGATCGTCTGACAGGGCGGTTCCCCCTGATCATCCGCGTTCCGGGCCCGGAGCCGTCGCGCTGGGACGGCAGGGTGTCCTCGCCGCTGCCGTTCCCTCACCCTGGCTCAGGTCACTGAGGTTGGCACCGGCGGGACGCCTCGGCTCGCAGCGAGCCGGAGGCTCGGCGCACCATCGGCACCGGGTCAGGCTCGGCGGATGCGTGGGGCTCCGGTCACGGCCATGACCAGTGAGTACAGGCTCGTCGAGGCGGTGATGAACAGGCGGTTGTTCTTCGGCCCGCCGAAGGCGATGTTGGAGACCGGCTCGGGGACCAGGATCCTGCCGATCAGCGTGCCGTCCGGGTCGTAGCAGTGGACGCCGCCGTCGATGGCCGCCGCCCACAGGCGTCCGCCGTCGTCGAAGCGGAGGTTGTCGAAGCGGCTGACGCCGTCGGCGGCCGCGGCGAAGACCTCGCCGTCCGAGAGCGTTCCGTCCTCGCGCACGTCGAAACGCCGGATGCAGGCGCCGCGAGTGTCGGACACGTACAGCTGCCGCTCATCGGGGGAGAACACCAGCCCGTTGGGCGTGGCGAAGCCGTCGGCGGCGAGCCGGACCGCACCGGTCTCCGGGTCGATCCGGTACACGTTGCAGGCGCCGATCTCGCTGTCGGCACGGTGCCCCTCGTAGTCGCTGGTGATGCCGAAGTCCGGGTCGGAGAACCAGATCGAGCCGTCCGAGCGCACGGTGGCGTCGTTGGGGCTGTTGAGCCGTTTGCCCTCGAAGCGGTCGGCGAGGACCGTGATCGAGCCGTCATGCTCGGTGCGGCTGACGCGCCGGCCGCCCTGTTCGCAGCTGATCAGTCGGCCCTCGCGGTCCAGGGTGTTGCCGTTGCTGTGGCCGGCCGGGGAGCGGAAGACCGTGACCGCGCCCGAGGCCTCATCCCAGCGCAGCATCCGGTCGTTGGGGATGTCGCTCCAGATGAGCTGCCGCCAGGCCGGCAGGTAGATCGGGCCCTCGGCCCAGCGGCAGTCGCCGTAGAGCTTCTCCAGCCGCACATCGCCGTTGGCGCAGCGTCCGGCGCGGAAGCGGTCGTCCAGGATCTCGTAGAGCCCGTGACTGATAGTGGAAGACATAGTTGCCTCATTCGCCGAAGGATCCGAAGCAGGTTCTGTTCAAGTGAAGTATTGCAGGATGGGATATCGTCTCCGCAAGTGGCCCCCGATCGCGGGAAGGCCGGGCAACGCGGGAAGTGGGATCGCAGGCGTGGACGACATCGACCGCCGGCTCGTGGAACTGCTCCAGCAGGACGCGACGCAGGCGTACGCGGTACTGGGCAAGGCCGTCGGCTTGTCGGCCGGAGCCGCACACGAGCGCGTGCGCAAGCTCCGTGAACGCGGCGTCATCCGCCGCACGACCGTCGAGGTCGACCCGGTGGCCCTCGGGCAGGGCGTGCTGGCCTTCGTGATGGTCGACTCCTCGGCCTGGATGGGCGACTCGGCTGCCGACTTCGCCGCGGTGCCCGAGATCCAGGAGGCGCATGTCATCGCGGGCAGCGCCTCGGTGTTGGTGAAGGTACGTACCGCGACGACCCAGCAGCTCCAGGACGTGCTGCGCCGGCTCTACGCGATCGAGGGCGTCAATGGCACGCAGGCCACGGTGGTACTGGAGACCTTCTTTGAACGCCCGGTCTCCCCGCACCTGTGATCCGCTGAGGCGGGCTGATAGACCATGCGATCCATCGTCCTGATGCGGTTGCTCAGGGTGCTGGTCTGGCGGGGTTCGTGGGTGGCCTGCTGCGGGTACCCCGGAGTGGGCCGCGAAGTGGCTGGGCAACGCCGAGCAGAACCGCGATGCCTCCCGCGTCGTCGGCCGCTACGCCCAACTCGCCATCGTCCACAGCGGCGGGCGTCAGGGCAACGCGCAGCTGTGCGAAGCCGAGGGGCAGAAGTTCACGTCGGCGCAGAAGGTCATGGCCGACCAGCAAGGCTTCGACGACGGCTGCCTGACCCCGGCGTAGACCACTGGGCATGTCGCAGAGAAGGGTGCCCGCACCGGCCGCCCAGTGACCGAGCCGAGTCGACCTGATCCTGCTGGCGTCTAGGCTGGTGGGCGGCGTGGGGCCTGGTTGCCTGGGAGGGCAGCACTCATGGGCCTGGGCGTGCGTGAGCTGATCATCGACGCGTGGTCGTGGCTGAACTACAAGCCGATCATGTCTCAGCCGCTGCGGCGCGGAGTCGGGCCGTTCGGTGAACTCGCCTCCGGCTGGGTGCCGATGGAGGATCTGCGCCGACTCCAGACGTACAAGGTTCTGGCCACCTACGACCAGAATCAGGCCGGGCAGCTGGCGTATGCGGATGGGGACGAGAAGGGTCTCGACCGGCGGGAGCTGGGTGATCCGGCGAAGGTGGTCGCGGCCGCGCTCGGTTACGTGCTGGGTCCGTCGCAGTCCATCGTCGTGCCGGGCGCCGAAGGCGACGGCGCTGGGGTGGGGCCGCAGGCCGCGGTTGCCGAGCATGGGGGTGGGGCCGGTTGCGGTGTCGATCGGCACGAGCACCTTCGGCGTGGATTGCAGCTCGGGGTCGGCGGCGGCGCGCAGGCGGGTGCCCCGCCCGCCGGCCAGGACCAGGGCGACGGTGCGCTCGGGCAGGGTGAGCAGGGTGCTGGTGTAGTACTCGGCGGCAGTGTGGGCGGTGCTCCGTTCGTTCACGGGGGTCCTCCCGGGTGGGGGGCGGTCGTGCTGTGCCCGGCCCGTCTGCCGCATTTCCAGTTACAGGAGCTGGAGGTGGGAGAGGGCGAGGTAGGCCGCGGCGGTGTCGGTCATCGCTCCCTGGTGGAGCACGCGATCGCGGAACTCGGCCAGGGGGAGGGTGATGACGTCGATGAACTCGGTGCGTTCCGGGCGGGGGTCGGCGATCTTCATGCAGCCGGTAGCGAGGAACGCGGTGCGGTGGGCGTTGGAGTAGGCGTCGAGCCAGTAGGAGCCGACCTTGAGGATGGTGCCCTGGTAGCCGGTCTCTTCAAGTAGCTCCCGGGCGATGGCGGCCGCGGCCTGATGTACCCGCCGGGGAGCTCGTGCAGCACACGGGCCGGGCCGGGGCGGTACTGACGGGCGAGGATGACGTGCTGATCGGGGGTAAGGGCCAGCACGGCGCCAGCCGGCCGCTCCCGTTTGAGGTAGAACTCGGTCTTCTGTCCGTCTGGCATCTCGAAGTCGACGCGGTCGATGGCCCGGCCGAACTTGCTGAACTCGGTGGTGCGTTGGATCTCGCGCCACGGTGTGGTGTCGGTCATGCGAGGACCGTACGGGCCCGCCCGGTGCGGCGGGTGGCTTCCGGTGCGTTCCGCCGGCCGACGCCTGGTGGCGGGTGGAGCATCTTCAGGGAGACCACCTGATTGGGTGGCCGGGGAGGGCAAGTCGGTGGGCGCGCGACGACCTGGTTTGTACTCCGGATCTCTGTCCTTCGGTCGAGGTTGGGGGGTGGGATGCCGTGGCGGACGCGCTGTTCAGGAACGCTGCCCACCGGCGCGCCCGGCTGACCAGCGGGTTCGCTCACACCGTTCGGTAGGCCCGGATGAGCAGGGTGTCGGCTGAGCGCGGGCCCGAAGTGGCTGGGGGAGCCGGTCGATGCTGATTGCCGCGTACCCGGCCTCGTCCAGGAGCTTCGTCCAGATGTGCTCTTGGAGGACCCAGCGGCGCATCGTTGTCGGGGTGCCGTCCGGCGTGCGGGCCGGGATGTCGGCGTGCTGGACGTCCGGCTCGGCGGGCGCCCCGCCGATGTAGTGGCCCAGGGTGGAAGCGGTGAACAGCCCGCCGGGACGCAGAGCGCGGGCCGTTGCCGGGAGCAGCCGGCGGGGGTCGGCGAAGTCGACGGCGCCGAACACCGAGTAGAGGATGTCGTACTCGCCCGGGTGGTCCTCCAGGTGCTCGGCAACGTCGGAGTGCACCGTGCGCAGGCGGGGAGCGAGGTGGCTGTGGAGATCGCTGGCCATTGCGTGTTGGGCGGGAGAGGTGTCGATGGCGTCGACCCGGGCCGGTGCCTCGTGGACGGCGAGGTGGGCGGCGTGTCGGGCGGCGCCCGCGCCGAGGTCGGCCACCACGAGGCCGGTGAGGTCACCCAGGACCTCGGGTCCGGGCCCGCCGTCCTGGGCCCAGACCCAGGAGAAGGAGTCGGGGACGGCGCGGTCGGTGATGGTGCGGGTGCGGCCGTAGTGGTGCCAGAGGTCCGGCGCTGCGCCTTGGCCGGGGGAGGTGGCTTTCACTCGCGCAATCCTTCCGCCCGGCGCGCCCCGGCGCATGGGTTCGGGGGAAGGCCATTGGAAACGACGACAGTTGGCCCGAATCGCTCTGCTCCAGGTGCCCGGGCGGGAGCAGCATGGAGCGATAGCGCAAGATCTCGCAACCATCGAGTGCAGGGGGACGTCATGTCGCTACTGTTCATCGCGAAGGACCCGAACAGCCCCGACGGTGACTCGCCGACGGTCTGGGTCGATGAGGAGACGAGGGACCTGGTGATCCAGGGATGGAAGATCGACTCGGCAACGGAAGCCGAGTGCCTCGCCAGCGGTCGCATCCCCGATCACGAGGCCGTCGTTCGCGTGCCGGCGCGGCTCGCGCAGGCGATCAGGGAGGCTTTGGATGTCGCAGAGCGCCGCAGCGAAGATTGATGAACTGCTGAGGAACACCAGCCATTCTGCGCTCCACTTGGAGATGCGTGACGGCTACATGCAGGACGACCCCGCACTGCACGCTTGGCGGGCCGGGCACCGCCTGGACCCCGCCGACCGGGCGTCGTGGTGGCGGCCGTGGCTGGACGTCATCGCCGAAACTGTCAGCCGCGGTGTGGAGATCCGCAGAGCGCGGATCGTCTCCGAGCCGGTCAGCGAGTACATCCGCTACGAGTACGACGTGACGTTCCCCAACGTCGAGGCCGGGGAGCAGGTCCGCTGGCTGCCCCGGCGCAACGCTAGCGACCTGGCGCTGCCCGGCAACGACTTCTGGCTCTTCGACGGGCGCCTGGTGCGGTGGGGCCACTTCTCCGGCGACGGAGACGCCCTCGGCGGTGAACTCACCGAGGACCCGGCCGCGGTGCGGCTCTGCGTTGACGCATTCGAGAAGGTGTGGGAGCGGGCGATCCCGCACGACCAGTACAAGATCTGACCGGCGCACCCAGGAGCACACCGGACCGACCGCATCATGGTGTACACCCCGTCCTCCAGCGTCGTCGCGGCCCGCAAGGCCCTCGCCGAGCGGCTCCGGGACCTGCGAAAGGACGCGGGGATCACCGGCGACCAGCTGTCGGCCCGGTGCGGCTGGGACCCTGCCAAGACCTCCCGTCTTCAAGGCGGCAAAGCCGCCCCGTCCGACGCCGACATCCGCGCCTGGTGCCGGGCATGCGGCGCCGAAGACCAGGCCCAGGAGCTGATCACCACCTCTCGTGCTGTCGAGTCGATGTACGTCGAGTGGCGCCGCATGGAGAAAGCCGGGCTGCGCCAGGCACAGGACTCCGTGCTCGACCTCTACCGGCGCACCCGGCGCTTCCGCGTCTACGCCAGCCGAACCGTGCCCGGCATGGTCCAGACCCGCGCCTACACCACGGCCGTCCTTCGGGCCGTCCAGCGGACCCGGGCGATCGCGGACGACGTGGACGCCGCGGTGGAGTCCCGGATGGCCCGGCAGGCGATGGTCTTCGCCGGCGGCGCCACGTTCGCCCTCCTCGTCGAAGAGGCGGTCCTGCGCGGAGCGGTGTGCGACGCGGCCACCATGGACGGCCAGCTCGGCCACCTCATCACGGTGAGCACCCTGCCGCAGGTGAGCCTGGGCGTCATCCCGCTGGCCATGGGCCGCACCAGGTCGCCGGCGGAGGACTTCTACATGTTCGACGACGCCCAGACCTCCGTCGAACTGGTCAGCGGACACCTGCGGCTGACACAGCCCCACGAGATGGAGATGTACACCCGCGCCTTCTCCGAGCTGTCCCAGATGGCCAAGTTCGGGGCGGAGGCCCGGTCGCTGATCGCGGCGCTCATCGACCACCGCGGGTAGCTTGCGCAAGAACTCGCAAGATCATGGCCCTCGGAAACGGGCACTGCGTAGCGTCTGTGCAAACGCCACTTCACGGAGAGGCAGCCACGATGCGACCAGCACTGGAGCGTTCGACGGCCCGCCTGCAGGTACCCAGTTTCAGGGCCCGGTACCTGAGCCGGATCACCGCCCTGCCCCGGCAGATCGTTCTGCAACCCACAACCTTCTGCAACCTCAACTGCAAGTACTGCTACCTGCCCAAGCGCGACTCGAAGAACCCGATGCCCGTCACGGTCGCCAACGCCGTCGCCCGCTCGGCCGCCGACCTGATCACTCCGGACGGTCCGCCGCTGCGGATCATCTGGCATGCAGGGGAGCCGCTGGCGCTCGGCACCGGTCGGTTCACGCAACTCCTCGCCCCATTCGAACCGCTTCGCGCAACCGGACGCCTCCAGCATGCCGTCCAGACCAACGCCACCCTCATCAACGACCGCTGGTGCGACCTCTTCACCGCCTACGGTGTGCGCATCGGAGTCAGCATCGACGGTCCACGCGCACTCAACGAACGCCGGGTAGACCGGTCAGGCCGCCCCGCCTTCGACCGCATCCTGCGCGGCATCGGCAGGCTGCACGAACGTGGCCTGCCGTTCTCGGTGATCTCCGTCGTCAGCCGCGAGAGCCTCCACGACCCCGAGTTCCTGCTCAACTTCCTCGCCTCCCTGGGCTGCCGCTCCATCGGCCTGAACATCGAGGAGTACGAAGGAGTCAACACCGGCCGGACGACACCGGACCTCACCGACACCGTCGGGTTCTGGGAAAGCGTGATCGCCTGGAGCCAGAACAACCCTGACGCCCCTTCCATCCGTGAACTCGACCGGCTCGGCGGCTATCTGCGGATGACCCGCGAAGGCAACCGCGCCTGGTGGGAGAGCAGCCGCCACGATCCGATCCCCACCGTCGCCGCCAACGGAGACGTCGTGCTGCTCAGCCCCGAACTCGCCGACACCTCTGCACCCGGCTACGGCGACTTCCTCGCCGGCAACATCCTGCAACAGCCGCTGGCCGCGATCCTCGCCCGCGCCCACCGACTCCGCTACGTCCAGGAGTTCCTGACCGGCCTGGACAACTGCCAAGCCCACTGTGAGTTCTTCGACTTCTGCCGCGGCTCCCAGGCCGGCAACCGCTACTTCGAACACAGCACCTTCACCGCTACGGAGACCGCCTACTGCCGCTCCACCGAACAGGCCCTCGTCCTCGCCGTCACCAAAACCATCAAGAAGGGCACTGCCGCGTGAACGCCCTCGCCGAACTCGCCACCGCACGCTCCCCGCAGATCGACCACCTCATCCAGCAGGCCGCCCGTACCCCCGCTACGCCCGACGCGGGCTGGAACAACCAGCCCAGCTGGAGCAACAACCCCGGATCGCCGTGGGACAACCAGCCCACCTGGGACAACACCCCCGTCAACCCGTGGAACGACTGGCACAACGGCCCGGCCTGGGCGGACTTCCCGAACAACCGATAGCTGCCCGCGGCCCTGCCACAATCAGCGCCACCCAGCCGGGGCCCGCCCCCTAACGGCGGGCCCGGCCCCGCCCTCACCACTCCGGAGCAGCGCCATGAGCACCCGCACCTACGGCACCGTCACCGTCGCCCTTCCCGGCCTCGGCCCGACTGACGCGCACCTGGAGCCGCTCACCCACCTCGTCGGCGACAGCATCCGCGACTTCGTCTACGCCGACGTCGGCCTGCGCGACCTCGCCCTCACCGACACCGCGCTCCTGGCAGGCCGCATCCGCAACCTCTCGGCTCAGCGCGCCACGTTCGAAGGCGTCCGGCTGTCCTCCTTGGAGATCACCGGCAGCACGATCGCCGCCCTGGCCTGGTCCGGAAGCCGCACCACCCAGACCCTCCTGGCCGACAACCGCCTCATGGGGGCCTCGATCACCGCCGTCATCTTCAGCGACACGCTCTTCGAGGGCTGCCGCCTCGACTACGCCACCTTCGAGAACGTTCGCGCGGGCGGCACCCTGGTCTTCGACCGCTGCGTCCTCACGGAAGCCACCTTCACCGGCTGCGACCTGCGCGGCGTCGTGTTCCGGGACTGCGTCCTGGACAGGACCACGTTCGGTCCCGGCCGCTACAAGGACACCGACCTGCGAGGCAACGACCTGAGCACCATCAGGGGAGCAGCCAACCTCGCCGGGGTCCTCCTCGACCCCGCCCAGCCCGCCCAGCTCACCGACGCGCTGATGGCGGAACTCGACGCCACGATCCGGCCGCTGGAACAGCCCTGACGAGGAGTGCCCGTTGCCCATCGCCATCGACTACCGTTCCCTGGCCGCCCTGACCGACCGCTGCAGCATCGGAACGCTCCGCACCGACGGACGCGACCCCGCCTTCGAGCCCGGAGCCGCAGTTCCCACCGGCCTCTGGACACCCATCACCCCGCCCGCCGCCCACCGCCTGGCCGTCGCACCTGACACCCCCGCGAACCTGCTCACCCAACTGGTCGCCCTGCCTCCCTCCTTCAACCTGGAGCGGGCACTGGCCATGCCCACCGGCCCAGCCAGCCTCACCGGCTTCGCCGACGGACCGGCCCACTACCTCGGGACGGTCACCAGCTCGCCCGGCCAGCCCACCACCACGATCAACCACCACAGTGGGCGCCTGCTCGGTATCCACCTCGACAACTGGGACCGCCTCCCGTACCCGCAACGGCACCTCTCCCGGCGCCGCCTCTGCGTCAACCTCGGCCCTGGCCCCCGCTACCTCATCCTCGGACACCACGACGCTCAGCACATCACCCGCACCGTGCACCCCGTCGACTTCGCCACCCGATGGCCGCACACCGATGACATCCGCCGCTACCTCACCGACGGCGGCAACCCCACCTGCATTCGGCTGCGCCTCGAACCCGGCGACGCCTACCTCGCGCCGACCGAGCTCCTCCCACACGACGGCTCCACCGCCGATCTCGACCAGCCCTCCGCCGCGGCGTTCTGGCTCGGCTCGTTCCGGTCCCACGCTTTCCCGAGCCTCCTGTGAGAGGGCAACCCGACATAGAGACACCCGCTCGACCCGGCCACTGCCGCCTTGCGGCCCCAGGGGTCGAGCCCGACACCCGGACATCCGAGGTGGACCAGGTCCTCCGCACGCGCCTGGACCGGTTCACCTGCGGTTCCTGGTCCGGACAACAGCAGGGCCCGGCGCACCACAGGCGCGCCGAGCCCGTAACTGTGTTCCAGGAAATCTCAAAGGACGCCGAGGTCGAAGCCCCCGGCCACCACCGTGCGGAGAAGAATGGCATAGGTTTCTGGGGAGAGGACCAGTGCTGGCCCTCCGGGGTCCTTCGAGTCTCGGATATACATCATTGAGTCGGTAGCAGCGACTTCAACGCAGTCTCCGTTGCCGCCGCTATAGCTGGACTTCCTCCACGTGACCTGCAAAGTCGTGGAGTTTGGCACGATGCTCACTTCAACCGGTCTTTCTGCTCAGCGATGAAGTTGAGGGATTGGCTGACAGGCCATGCTTCGGCAGCGACTTCACGGAACGCTCGATCGAAGACGCTCACCCGCTGTGGATCTTCAACCCACTCGCTGGTCAGCAGTCCTTCAAGTAGGACGACGTCGAGATCACTGCCGGGGAATCCGAGGACGGAGAACGGTCCGGTCATGCCCTGGTGGACCCCGGTCCCTGCGGGCATCACCTGGATGGTGATGTTCGCGAGGACAGCGAGTTCCAACAACTTGTCCAACTGCCCGCGCATGACTTGCGGTCCGCCTACGAGGCTGCGGAGGGCCGCTTCGTGGATTACGGCCCACATCTCCAGGGGCTTCGGCTGGGTGAGTACGGCCTGCCGTTCACGGCGGACGCGCACCCGTGCCTCGACGTC
Source organism: Kitasatospora sp. NPDC030952 (assembly GCF_055571335.1). Lineage (NCBI taxonomy): Bacteria > Bacillati > Actinomycetota > Actinomycetes > Kitasatosporales > Streptomycetaceae > Kitasatospora > Kitasatospora sp. NPDC030952. Next base: position 108,352 of record NZ_JBVIFM010000012.1, on the reverse strand, counting down.
TTCGGGTGACGCGCCTATTGCCAGTCCACTGATGGCAGCGCGTGCGTAGTCGGCGGTCTGGAAGAGTCCTGGGATGAGTTGAACTTGCCAGGTATGGAATGAGATCGCCGAGGACTCCAGGCTGATCTGGTCAGCCAACCATGGCGGCAGCACGTCCTGGTAGTTGAACCACCAGCCTCGCTTGTTGCCTTCCCGGGCGACCGCGACGAGCGATTCGCGGAGTTCGTCGTCGCATTCGTACGCACGGGCGATCTTGTCGACGTCGGCGTGCTTCGCCGGCGTCCTGGCCAGCTCCAACCGCGAGAGCTTTGCCATGGTGATGCCCGTGAGGTGTTCAACGGCCTCCAGGGTGAGGCCTCGCTTCTCGCGGAGCGCCCGCAGCTGGTTGCCGAGTTGGCGTTGCCGAACCGTGGCTGCCGCCATCGGCGCCCCCTTTCTCAGATCTGAACCATCAAGTGGCCCAGTCTGCCCTCTGCGTGGTGCCACTCGCTAGCCATGCCCAGGCTTGGCATGCGAGTCAGGGGTCAGGTCATGAGAATTCTCAAATTTTGGAGAACGACTTGTACTGACGCACACTCAGCTGCCATCCTCGCTGTCACGGATCGCAGCACTTCGCCTCCGGGCGGTGATCGGCGATTGCGCAGTCGAGCATGTCTAGATCCAGAGCGGAGCACCCCATTCGCCCCGCTGGCGGCCGCAAGGCCGCTTCCTCGGAAACGCCTTCAAGCCGCCGTACAGGCCCCGGAGGGAACTGCCATGCACCGCGTCCTACAGATCAAGACCCCGCTCAGAGCGGCGTCCCTCGGCTCCACCCGGAACCTCCTGGCAGACCAGATCGCCAGGGCTGGGGTCACCTTCGACGAGCTTCGGGCATACGCGCTCCGTGTGTGCTCCAGCGAGTTGATCGCCAACGGATTCACTCACGGATCCCGTGAAAACGGATACGAGAGCGCCGAGTTGCTTGTCGAAGGCGATGTCGACCCGGAGCGCAGGCGGTTGAGGATCACCGTCACGGATCCCGGTATGGTCGAGCCGCTGATGGAGAGCCGCGTCGACGACCTAGACGCGACCGGCGGCCGGGGCCTCACGGTCGTGGCCGGTTACGCGGACGACATCGGATGGAACCAGCGCTGCGACGGTATGGGCAGGGTGATCGGCTGGTCCGTATGGTTCGAGCTGGACGTGCAGGATCTGCCGCTGATCTTCGGCCAGGCCACCGCCGTTGAGGCGGAAGTGCAGCCGGAGAGCGTCATGCAGGCTCAGGCGCCGCGACTCGAGGTCGCCTCGGTGCCCGGCCGAGGGAGTGAGGTCAGGCTTCACTGGTCGTCCTGGTGCGACAAGGAGTCCGGTGCGGACACTGCCGTACGGGGCGCCCGGCTCAGACTCGCCGTCGGCACGCTGCCCGATCATCCGGGGCTCGGCCGAATACCGGCGTGAGTTCCACCTCGTAGATCTCCGGTGGTGCCCGCAGCCCCTTCGCGTGCGCAGATGCCGCCGGACTCCAGGACGCCCACCGGATTCGGCGGGCAGCGGAAGAGCAGCGCGGCCCCAGCCGTGTTTCGCTCACCATACGGCCCGGTAGCTGCCTCCCTTTCCCGTCGTGCCGGGGGAGGCAGCGCCGGGGTGGCTGCTGACCGCCCCGGCCCCTGGTGTCCTTCCAGTACCTGGCCGAGGGGAAGGCCTGCAAGGCGATTGCCGCGCTCCGGGGCTTCTCGAAGAACACCGCCGGCGCGCACCTGGCGCCGGGTGCTCGCCGAGGGCAACCCGGCGGCCGCCTTCCGCCTCCAGGCTCCACGGCGTGCCCGGCGTGCTGACCGCCACCACACCGCCCTGCCCCGCCTGCACGACGGGTCGCATCGCGTGAACACCGCCTGGACCGCGGACGCGGAGGCCTGCCCGACCTGCGGGGACCGCCCCGCCCCGTGCCCGGCGCGAGCACGACGTGCCGATGGTCACCGCCGCCGGGCCAGACCTCGCGCCGGCTGACCGTCACTGAACGAGACGAGAGAACGCTCATGATCTTCACCCTGCCGAACGGCACCCGGGCCGAGCTCCACCTGCCGCCCGCCACCGACCTGCTCACCCAGCACCCCGGCACCGTCCCGATCCCGGAACGCCTGATCACCGACGGCTGGCTCACCTCCGTCACGACCCAGCTCCTTCACCTCCTCGACCACACCGACCCCACAACCGTTGCCACCAGCTCCCACACCGCGCCCGGCCAGACCCTGCTGCTCCTCGCCGACGCCCACCGAGACCAGCCCGCCCTCTATCTGCGCCTGCCCGACGGCACCCCCACCCCGGCCCGAGCCGGCGCCCACACCACCATCGCCTTCCCCCTCATCGGAACCCTGGACCTGACGCTCTATCGGGATCAGGAGGACGTCGACCAGCACCGACCCCAGTACCTGCGCACCCTCAACCCCGGCCAGCTGTGCACCGTCCACACCGGCGCCGCCACCGAACTCACCGGCTCCACCGACAGCGTCCAGCTCGTCCTCACCCACCACCCGCTCACCGCCCCCGACGCCCGTCAGCTCGCCCCGACCGAGTACGAGGTCGCAGTGAAGGAGGCCCGCACCCGCCTCACCCGCACCCGCCCCGACGGCAACCACCGGCCCCGCACCCGCCCCGAAGACATCCCCGGCCTGCTCGGCGCCGACCTGCCCAAGATCCACGCCCAGCTCGACGCCCTCCACCACCTCGCCACCAGCCGCAGCGCGCTGTCCTACCTGACCACCACCGCCGTGCTCGACTACGAGCGGTTCGAGGCCAGCCGCACTACCCCGCTCATGGACCGCATCGTCCTGTGCACCCGACCCGAGCACGGCTACGAGATCCGCCTCAACACCAACCCCCGGTCCCGCCGGCCTCCGCACAATCACGCCTACCCCTTCGGCGCCCGCGTCCTCACCGGCGGCCTCCTCCACACCATCGCCACCCGCACCGACGGCCGGAACACCGGCCCCTTCACCGCCGATCAGCTGCGCCCGGCCGTCACCACCACCGAACTGCCCGGCAGCTCCTACACCCTGGCCCCCACCCTCGTGCACCAGACACTGATGCGGCCCGACACCACCACCCTGACGCTCCGCGGCCCCCACACCTCCACCGCGCACACCGCCACCGCCCCCGGCACGCCGCTCGGTTCCCAGGCTGCGGCTTACGGCGGCGCCGCCGCTGAACACTCCCGGCTCATGACCGACGAAGAGCACCGCGACCTCCACCACGCGCTGGCCGCCGCCGGCGTCATCGACCTCCTGCCATCGGTCCGCTGACCAGCCACCGCCCCGAACCAGTCCGCCATCAACCCAACCGCCAGGACCGATCGCCATGTCCACGGACCACTTCGAGATCGACCCGCTCTTCCCGCCCCGCCGCTGCGTCCACGCCGAGGTCGTGATCCGCGACCCGGCCGGACGCGTCCTCACCGTGTCGTACGACGTACGCGACGACGCCGCCTGGACGGAGCCGACGGGGCGGGTCCGCAAGGACCAGCCCCTGCACGGCGGCCGTCCGCGACGCGGACGCGGACGCGGACGCGGACACGCTGCCCGAGACCCTCACACCTCCCGGGGCGGACAGCACCCCGGCCACCGACGACGCCTCGCCGATCCCGCTGCCCCGGTATACCTGGCCGACGGCCACGAGCCCGCCCTCATCCAGTGACCGCCGACCACGATCGAGCGCTACCGCGTGAGGGCGGCCGCCGCCAGCGCAGCGCACGCCTGCACCGCCACCAGACGCCGCAACGCGACCGGCGTAGCCCCCAGCTCCCTCTCGCTGCGCCGGACCCGTTCGGCCAACAGGCGGCGCAGCTGCGCCGGGACGCCCGGGTCGACCGTGCCGGGAGCCGCCCCGCACACGGAGCGCAGCGCCATCCCGGCCGAGCGCAGCGTCAGCATGACGCGGGTGTAGTGGGCTTCGGCGAGGTCGGCGCCCGGCACAGGCCCGTCGTCGTCGGCGCGTTGGTGCCAGGAGCGGGCGACGGTGTCGGCGATCGCGACGGTGTCGGCGGCCCCGCGAGCGAAGACGTCGTCCAGACGGCCGGCCTGCTCGATCAGCCGCCGGACCTCGGCCGCCTCGCGGCTCAGGATCTCGGCCAGGTCCGCGAGTGCGACGGGCGGGGCGTCCTGGAAGGTGGTGGCGGTGTGCCAGCGGGGGACCTCCGGCAGCAGGGTGAGCGTGCCGTGCCGGGCGGAGTGGTGGGCCAGGTGCGCGCCGAAGGCGGGCGTCTGCTGCTCGTGGTCGCGGATCACCAGCTCCTCCACCGGCGGCATCCGGTACACCCCTGGCCCGAGCACCGGCCAGCCGACGACGTCCCCTGGCGCCCCTTCGGCGACCGGCAGACCCTGCCTCTCGGCGACGGCCGCCAGTTGCTCGGGCAGGCCCGGCACCTCGTGGCTGGCGATGAAGAAAGGGCTGCCGAACTCGGCGTTGTGGAGGCTGACGGCGACGGCCGGCTCCAGCTCGTCCACCAGGTCGGCCAGCGCCCGGTTCTCCGGAAGGCCGAACCGGTACTCACCGCCCCGCCACGGAATGGGAAACGTCCATTCGGGCTGTTCCGCCATCGCCGGCCGGTAGAAATGGCGATGCTGAGTGAAGAGGTCGAGCGTGACGCTCGTCCATTCCACATTCAGTGCCGAGCCGTCAGGGTCGACACACGGCAGGAAATGCCACGAAACGCCGTCGCGCAGCTCCGGCCGACCGGCCACCAGATCCGCCAGGAACGCGATCGTCGCAAATCCGACCGGCTCGTTCGGATGCGGGCCGCCGACGACCAGAACAGCCCGCCGCCCCGTGCCGACCGACAGGACGTGCAGCGTTCGCCCCCCACGTGACGTGCCGATCCGTCGCATCCGGCACAGTCCCGGCTCACGCCGGGCCAGATCGCGCAACCGCGAGGTGAGTTCCTCGACGGAGGGCACCAGCTCCCCGCCCGGCACCAGATCCGCCCAGCCGGCCAGCCGCTCACCAAGACCGGAAAGGACATCAGCCACAACGAACACCCCTTTCAGAAACTGGACCGAAAACATCGGCCCGGAATTAAATGCTGCCCGAAGACAGGCTCAAAAACGCCGGTGAAAATACTCGGGAGACCCCTTCTCGGAATAGTGGACACATGCTTCCATGGGGTCCGCAGAATCCACCACCACCCCCATCAGAGAAATCAAAGGAGAACATCGTGGAGAACACCCCCGCCACCGCCGTCGACCCCGAGGAAACCGAGCAGGACGACACCGGGCTGCGTCCGGCCGCCGACAGCGCCCTGCTGGCCCTCACCGTCTCCGGCCAGTAGCACCGGCACCCGGACGGGCCCGGCTGGTGACTGGGCCCGTCCCCGCCCCGTCCCCGCCCCTGCCCCGTCCCTGCCCCGTCCCTGCCCTTCGCCCCCGAGGAACCCCGGTGAACCCCCGTCTGCGCACCGAACACCAACCCAGCATCCGGCCGGACGGCGACCTCCAGATCGGATCGCTGCCCGGCATCGCGAGCATCCTGCCCGACCCCGGCGGCTGGCGCTGGACACTCCTGCAACTCCTGGACGGCACCCTGACGACGGACCAGGTCGTCGCCACCATCGCCACGGAGCACCCGCACGCACCGGCCGCCGAGGTCATGAGCCTGCTCACCGGCCTGGCCCGGTACGGACATCTCCAGCACGCCACCCCCGGCCCGCCAGCCGACACGGACCCCACCACCGTCCGACGCCACCTCCGAGACGTCGAGTACTGGAACATGGTCGACCTTCGGCCCGACCGCAACGGCTGGGACGTCCAGCGGCTCCTGGCCCGGGCCGTGGTGACCGTCGTCGGCATCGGCGGCACCGGTACGGCGGCCGCGGCCGCGCTGGCCGGCGCCGGAATCGGCCGCCTGGTCCTCGTCGACCACGACAGCGTCGAGGAGTCCAACCTCAACCGGCAACTCCTCTACACCACCTCCGACATCGGCCGCCCCAAGACCGACGCCGCCCGGGACCGGCTCAAGGAACGCCACCCCGGCCTCGACCTCGTCACGATCCCCGAACGGATCACCCACCGACCCCAGTTCGTCCGGCTGATGCGCGAGAGCGACCTGCTCGTCCTCGCCGCCGACCAGCCCGACGGCCTGCGCCGCACCGCCAACCGCGCCTCCCTCGACACCGGGTGCGCCTGGATCGACCCCGGCTACCACGGCCCCGTCATCAGCACCACCCTCTATACACCCGGCACCGGCGACAGCCCGTGCTGGGAGTGCCTGCGCCACCACGACGCCCTCGCCTACGGCCTGCCCGGCATCGACACCGACGTCCCCGCCGCAGCACTGCCCCGCACCGTCGGACACCCCGTCACCCCGGTCACCGCCGGCCTGGCCGGGACCTTCGCCGCCCACGCCGCGCTCACCCACCTCACCGGCACCCGCGAGTTCCAACCCGCCACGGTCCACCGCCACAGCCTGATCGCCCCCATCGGCCGACCGCTCACCCCCGTCACCCACCCCCGTAACCCCGACTGCCCTGCCTGCTCACACCACCACCAGCCGGCGAGCACCTGATGACCACCCGCCGACCGGTCACCTGACCCGCCGCATCCGCTACCGCCCTACGCCTACGGGCCCGGGGCCACACCACTACCCGACCCATCGAGAGACCACGATGTTCACGATCCACAACGACGCCGACACCCCCGCCGACGACCAGAAGCGCTACGAACGCCTGCTGGAGTCCGCCATCCCCCTGGCCGCCGACCTCTCCCAGCTGCCGCTGCCCGAGCGCATCACCGTACGGATAGCCACCGCCGAGCAGTTCGTCGCCGGGCAGACCGCGCACAACCGCCTGCTGACGAGCCGGGCGGTCGACTCCCTCGAGCTGGGCTCGATCAAGACCAAGCTGCTCAAGGCGACGGCCAGGGCGGCCCAGGCCAAGGGCCAGTCGATGGCGGCCAAGTTCGCGCCGATGGTGCAGGGCGCGATCATCTGGAGCCCCGAAGGCCCGGCCCTGGTGCTCATGCCCGCCTCCCACGCCCAGTCCCGGGCCACCGACCGGTTGCTGACCTGCGTCCTGGCCCACGAGATCACCCACCTCGCTCAGTTCGAGCTGAACCCCGCCCTCGCCTACGCCTACCCCCGCTGGAGCCTCAAGGACAACGACGCCCGCCTGCCCCACGACGACCAGCACGCTCCGATGGCCGTGATCGAGGGCCACGCGGCCTGGGTCCAGTCCAGGGCCTCCGAGAGGCTCTGCGGGGTCGCCACCCGCAAGCCCCTCCCCGACGAGCCCGAGCCGACCGACCTGTTCACCCGGCTCACCTCCGAGTTCCCCCTGGCCGGCGCCTACGACCTCGGCGAACAGTTCATCGCCGCCGTCCACACCTACGGCGGGCACGTGCTGGTCGAGCGCCTCCTTGCCGAGGAGGCGCTCCTGCCGACCAACCGCGGACTCCGCGACCCGACGGCCTGGCTGAACCGCCTCCAGGGGGAGGAGGAGCCCGGCCGCGCCGCTGAACTGCGGCGCTGACCGTCCCCCGTTCGGCCGGAACGACCAGGGGCAGTCGGGCGGACGCCCGCCCGACTGCCCCTATGGGTGTGCGGTCAGTGCCCAGCAGGCCGGTGTACTGGCGGAGAGGCAGCGTCCCGACCCTGGGTCATTCCGTCGAGGTCCTGGTCGAGCGCCATGTCCTGCCGACGCCCTGCCGGGCCCCGTTCCCCGGACGACCGGCAGGGCGGTCCGTCACCGGTCAGCCCCTGCGGGCGGCCTGCTTGATCCGGTCGATGACGGCCGCGGCCTGCTCCGGGTGCCCCTCCAGCCACCTGCCGAGGTGCTCCCGGACGGCCTGTTCGACGCAGCTGCGTACGGCGGCATTCCCCAGAACATCGCGCGTTGAGCCCTCGAACTCGGGTTGGTCCAGCTTCACCGACACGACCGCCGTCAAGCCCGCGCCGATCCGGTCGGCGTCAAGGTCGGGGTCGGTGGCTGTCAGCAGCCGCTTGCCCCGTGCGTAGGCGGTGACTGCGGCCGCCACCCCGTCGCGGAAGCCGCGCTCGTGGGTGCCGCCGATGGTGGGCCGGCTGTTGGCGAAGCTTCGGATCCGCTCCTCACTGGAGTCACGCCAGCGGAAGGCCGACTCCACCGTCCCCGCCATCCGCGGGTCCTCGTGTTCGAAGCCGATGGCGTCAGGATGAACGGCCGCCTCCTGCTGTTCGTCGAGGAAGGCGACGAAGTCCCGCGCCCCGCCCGGGAATCGGAACCGCGCCGACCGGGACTCGCCCGGACGGCGCTCGTCGGACAGATGGATCTCCAAGGGCCGGTTCAGGAAGGTCAGTTCCCTGAAACGCTCGGCCAGGCCGTCGAACGAGTACTCCGCGGTGCCGAAGATGTCGTCGTCGGGCCAGAAGGTGATGGTGGTCCCGCTTCCGGTTGCCGTTCCCGCCCTGGCGAGAGGGGTGACGGCCACGCCGCGCGCGTATTCCTGGACCCAGCGGGTTCCCCCGCGCCGCACTTCGGCCGTCATCCGGCCAGACAGGGCATTGACGACGGAGGGCCCCACACGGCAGAAGCCGAGCGTCACGTCGTGGCGGTTGCCGGGCCCGGCCCCAGTCTGCATGCGGGTCAGTAGGGCTTCGAGGCTGGGAACGCCGGTGCCCATCGCCTCGTCGACGCGAATGCCCCGCCCGTCGTCGGCGACGCACACGCCGCCGTCGGACGTGAGAGTGATGTCGACCCGGCTGGCGTGGCCGGCCAGGACTTCGTTCACGGCCTGGTCGGCGACCTCGAACACCAGGTGGCTCAGGCCGCGTTCACCTGTCGAGCCGATGTACATCCCGGGCCGCTTCCGAACGGCTTCCCACCCCTCCAGTACCTGGATCCGGCTGGCGTCGTACGCGTTGGTTCCCTCACTCACGATGTCCCCTCCCAAGTGTGCCCAACCGAGTTCCCCAGCCTAGGCGAATCCAGAGAAAACACCAGGTCAGGCCACGTTTGCCGAGGGCGTGGACGGCTGTGTGAGCTCCTGTCCCGGAGGCGCCCGATCCCCGGTCGCGAACTGCCGCCGGAGCGCTGCTACGGGCCCGGCGAAGCCGCGTACGGCACGGTTCCGGACGGCCCCGAGGTCCCTGATTTCGTCAGTTTGCGCGTCGGCCTGGGGTGCTCGCTCTCTCGGCGAGCGGCGAGGTGGTCCGCCCAGCTGTCCTGGGCACGGGTGCGGGGAGGACAGGACACGCGGTGCCAACGGCGGTGGCAGGTCAGGCGCCTGTAGTCGGCTCCGCACCGGTGAGTTCCATCCACCGGCTCACCTCGTCGGCGTGGCTGCCTGAGGCTGTCGCCTTCGCGACGGCTGCGGCGGCCTCGGGCGTCGGCTCACCGGTGCGGAAGAGCAGGGCGAGTGGCCAGGACGGAGTGCCCGGCTGCCCGCCGTCGAACGCGTGCCAGGACCAGGGGGTGTCGAACGTCCACGCGCGCCCGTCGCGGTCGACGACCTCGTCGCCGGTTTCCAGGAACGCGAACGGGCGGAAGAGCAGTTCGAGTCGGAGCGGCACGCCGCCGACCGGGTCGATCTGGTAGCCCTGCTCTTCGAGCCTGGCGTCGTAGGACTCGCCCTGCCGCAGGACGTCGAGGTAAGTCGCAGGTCGTGGCAGCCAGCCCGTCTCCAGGGGCGGATCGAAACGGTGGACCGCCAGGACGTGCACCACGGTCGCGGGAATCCCCACCAGGCACCTGTCGCCGGCCTTCAGCGTGTCCAAGGCCGGCACCGTCCGGAAGTACTCGCTCTTCCAGCCGTGGTCCGCCGGCGTCGGAAGCGCCACATCGCCGTTCCACTCGATCCCGTCCGCCGCAGGGTCGATCTCCCACCATGGCCAGCGCACCGAGACGTGGTACGGGGAGACCCCGGTGACCACGGCCTCGGCAAACGGACAGCTCATCCGCAATACGTCGCCCGAACGGTAGCCCTCGGCTTCGAAGGTCTGGTTGCTCATGTGTCTCACGTTGTCCGCGGGCCTCGGCACGGTCAAGAGCTCCGGAAAGTGATCCCGTGTCCGCGGAAGTCCACAGTGAGGGCGGCGCAAGCACGAGACGGGCCTTGTCCGAGGCGGCCGAACCACCCTGCGCCTGACCGGCTGACGGGCCGGTGCGACTGCGCGCGCCGTACCGGCCCTTCCCCTACGTTCGCAGGATGAGCGAGCGGCCCACCGTCATCCGTCCTCCCGAAACCCTGCTGGACGAGCCCGGGAAGCGGCTGTCCCACGGGGGCATCCTCGACACGCCGCCAGGGCTGTTCACCGTCCTGGTCTTCGAGTACCCCAGCGCCCCGGCCCGTGCCGAGGCGACGCCGGCGTGGACTGTCTACCTGACCGAGCCCGGCATCCGGCACGCCGTGCTCGCGCTTCCCCGGGCCATGCCAGCCCCGGACCACAGCGTCCACTTCATCGCCTGCAGCTTCGGGCCCGTGCCCGACCCCGCCCGCCTCGTGCTCGTCGTCCAGCACCGCCACCTCCCGCGGCCACGGCACGTCGACCTGCGCGCCCGCCCGGCCGTCGAACCCGGGGCCGTGACCTGGCTCGCCGCCCCGGACTCCCTGGGAGGGACCCGGGGTGAACCCGCCCGCTCTGGCACTGCGGCCTCATCCGAACCCCCGAGCTGGCCTTCACCCACCTCGAGGCCGGCGCCAGCACCGCCACCGCGCTCACGAGGCCGGAGTGGGAGCTCTCACCACACCGCGGCGAAGCCCACCCGAGACCGCTGGCCGCCGACTTCACCCCCTCCCGGCTCCTCCATGGCACCTCGACCGGCAGCGACCTGTTCTCCACCTACGACGCGATCTTCGCGGCACCGGAAGCCACCACCCCTTTCACCTGGACCTGCCCGCCCCTCGCACTGTCCGCGACACAGCAAGCCCACCGATGAGCGGACGCCGCCTCCCCAGCGGCGGCACCGCAGCCCGCGAGCACGGGGAGACCGATGCTGCCGCCCGCGGCATCACGCGTCGCCGTGCCCCAGTGCGTCGGCTGAGGGTGTCCCCTTTCGGGTGAACGCCCGAAGTCCCGTGCTCGCACACGGCGGTGCCGGCTGTACTCACATGAGTGACGAGCGGCCTCCGCCGGGGCTGCCGACGGAAAGGAGGGACAGTGCGCGTATCACGTGGGGCCTTTGCCCTGGTTCTCGCAGCCGCCACAGTGCTGGCGCCGACTCTGCTGTCGCCCACCGCGGCGGTGGCCGCGACGACCTGCCACGGCAATGCCTGCGACGGCCAGAGCCCGAAGGCGACCGGCTGCGCGGCGGACGCGCAGACGATTCCCGACACTGCGGTCCCCCCGGGACACCACCAGGCTGTGCATGCGTGGCTGCGCTACTCCAAGAAGTGCCACTCCGTCTGGGCGCAGGCCGACAAGTCGAACGGCTGGGGCTTCCGACTGCAGACCGACAAGGTCTCCTACGACGGGACGACCGTCATGTCCGGCCCGACCTACACCGCCATGGCCAGCGCGGACCGGCGACACCGAGTCGGCCTCCAGGACGCTGGCGACGGCCAGTGGACGTACGGAGACTGGCGCAAGGGAGGCCTGTGACCACCCGCCCCGACACCCGAGTCACCCAGCACCGCCAGATGACTTCCGGTCAGAAGACAGACGGACCAGCCGGCCTGCTGGCCGTGATGGCGCATCCCGACGACGAGTCCCTGGTGGCCGGCGGCGTTCTCGCGAAGCACGCCGCCGCCGGAGCCCGGACGACGGTGGTCACCGCCACCTGGGCGCACGGGACGTACCGCGCGCGGGAGTTGGCCGAGGCGGTCCGGATCCTCGGCGCGGGCGAGCCCCGCCTGCTCGGGTGGGCCGACCACCGCGTCCCCGACTCCGCGCCCGGGCGGCCGCGGCTGTGCGACGCGCCGCTGGACGAAGTCGTCGGACAACTCGTCAGGATCCTGCGCGAGGTGCGGCCTCAGGTCGTCGTCACGCACGACGCCCACGGCGGGCTGACCGGACACCCCGATCACGTCCACACCCACCGCGTCACCCTGCTCGCCGTCCAGGCCGCCGCACTCCGGCACTCCTACCCCGATGCCGGGGAACCCTGGCAGCCCCACGCCCTCTACTGCGCGACCCACCCGGACTCCGCCCTCGCCGATCTGGGCCCGCTGCTGACCCGGGTGGGCAAGTCCGTCCTCAGCGTTCCCGACGAGCACGTCACCGCGACCGTCGACGTCCGTCCCTGGCTGACACAGAAATGGTCCGCGGTGCTCGCCCACGCCAGCCAGCTCGATACGGACCGCCCGCTCCCCAGCCTCCTGTCCCGCCTGAGCGCCGACGCCCGAGACCGGATCCTCGCCACCGAGTACTACACCCGCATCCCCGTCCAGCCCATGCCGGGAACCCAGCACGAGCTGACACCCTGACCGGGCCCGACGCTCCGCCATGAGCAGGCGGTGCGAGGAGGACGGACCTGAGACAGGGCGGTGCCGGCGCCCGGCTAACCCCCGCGGGTGCGGGGAGGACCGGGCACGCGGTCGGGCCGGTGGCGACCCACAACGGGTGACCCCCGCAGGTGCGGGGAGGACGGAGCCACTCTGCATACGCAGCCATCTGCGCTCGGGTGACCCCCGCAGGTGCGGGGAGGACGAGATGATGTCCGAGAGCGCCTGCACGCTGTCCGGGTGACCCCCGCAGGTGCGGGGAGTACCGCACCTACATGATGGCGGCGGCCCTGGACGGCGGGTGACCCCCCGCGGGTGCGGGGAGGACCTCGGGGCCGACGACGGCCACCAGGGCGAGGGCGGGTGACCCCCGCGGGTGCGGGGAGGACGCCCGGAGAACGGCCTGTGTGGTGTCCTCGGCCGGGTGACCCCCGCGGATGCGGGGACAGAAGGGTAGACACTGGCCGAACCCCAAGCCACGGGTGACCCCCGCGGGTGCGGGGAGGACCCGAACCAGCGGGAGTTGCCGTACCGCTTCGGCGGGTGACCCCCGCGGGTGCGGGGAGGACTACGCCGCCAGCCTGGCCACGGACGACACCGGGTGGCCCCCGCAGGTGCGGGGAGGACAGCAGCATCCACCACGTCACCACCATGTTCAACGGGTGGCCCCCGCGGGTGCGGGGAGGACGGCGCTCTTCGAACGGTGGGTGAGGCCGGACCCGCCGGCCAACGGGTGACCCCCGCAGGCGCGGGGAGGACCGCGACCTGGGCAGTTCCCACGCGCAGGCGGACGGGTGACCCCCGCAGGTGCAGGGAGGACAGACCGGGGACCGGGTCTCAGGTGCGAGGAGTCGGGTGACTCCCGCGGGTGTGGGGAGGACCGCCGCAGCCGCCAGTGGCTGGAGCAGGCCGGCGGGTGACTCCCGCGGGTGCGGGGAGGACGCGATCTGGGAGGGGGCCACCTCGACGGGGACCGGGTGACCCCCGCGGGTGCGGGGAGGACTTTCATGATCGGAATCGACCACACCTCATGCACGGGCGACCCCCGCGGGTGCGGGGAGGACACCGCCGCGCCCTGGGCGGTGAGGTGCCAGGCCGGGCGACCCCCGCGGGTGCGGGGAGGACACCGCCGCGCCCTGGGCGGTGAGGTGCCAGGCCGGGCGACCCCCGCGGGTGCGGGGAGGACGACGACGAAACCGGCGACGACGACTGCGACTGCGGGCGACCCCCGCGGGTGCGGGGAGGACTACCAGTCCTACATCGCCTTCCGCATCGCCACCGGGCGACCCCCGCGGGTGCGGGGAGGACGCCAACACCAGCGTCACCGCGTCGAGCCGGATCGGGCGACCCCCGCGGGTGCGGGGAGGACCCCCGTCCGGCGGGACGATCGCGTGGGCCCACCGGGCGACCCCCGCGGGTGCGGGGAGGACCCGATCGCGGCCGGCAGCGTGGACGCCGCCACCGGGCGACCCCCGCGGGTGCGGGGAGGACAGCCCCACTGGCCGTGCGGCGATCTCGGGGATCGGGCGACCCCCGCGGGTGCGGGGAGGACAGCCCCTCGGCGGAGAGGCCTGAGGAGATCGCCGGGCGCCCCCCGCGGGTGCGGGGAGGACAGGGCCACGGCGACGTCAAGGTCCTCCCCGTCCGGGCGACCCCCGCGGGTGCGGGGAGGACGGCCAGTCGCAGCAAGGGGCGACAGTGGAGGGCGGGCGACCCCCGCGGGTGCGGGGAGGACGGTCCACAAGACGGTGCGCGCCTGCATGGCTGCGGGCGACCCCCGCGGGTGCGGGGAGGACAGGCGCGCGGTCGCCGGTAGCCATGAGGCCGGCGGGCGACCCCCGCGGGTGCGGGGAGGACTGCCACACGGCTGCCGTTACTGGACCCAGGCGCGGGCGACCCCCGCGGGTGCGGGGAGGACTGGCTCTCGGTAGCGTGATCGGCACCTGCCATCGGGCGACCCCCGCGGGTGCGGGGAGGACTGGCTCTCGGTAGCGTGATCGGCACCTGCCATCGGGCGACCCCCGCGGGTGCGGGGAGGACTGGCCGCGGGCCCGCTCGGTGTACTCCAGCGCCGGGCGACCCCCGCGGGTGCGGGGAGGACCCTTTGCGACCTGCGACGACGAAGCGGCTTTGCTATTTCTTGACTGTTGGTCTGAGGGGTGCCGTGTGATGGCGATGGCGCTGACGATAGGTCTGTTGAGGAGTCAAGGAGCGATGGACATGGTGCCATGAGAGCGCGGCTCGCTCTTCAGTGTCCGGCCGAGCGTGATGATCTCGCTCAATGCGCTTGGGACGCCCTGGCTGACCGACTCGATCAACTTCACCATCAGCTCTGGGGCATTCAGCGGCTGATGTCGTCCAGCTCGGTCAAGTCCTCATGGGAGAGGGAGAGTCCCGCGCCGGCGATGTTCTCGCGCAGGTGTGCCGTCGATGACGTGCCGGGGATGAGCAGGATGTTCGGTGATCGCTGCAGCAGCCAGGCCAGTGCGACGGACATCGGTGTCGCCTCCAACCGAGCGGCGACCGCCGAGAGCGCCGAGGACTGAAGCGGGGTAAAGCCCCCGAGGGGGAAGAAGGGCACGTACGCGACGCCGTCAGTGGCGAGCCGGTCAATGAGCTTGTCGTCGTGGCGGTGGGCGAGGTTGTACATGTTCTGCACGCACACGATCGGCGCGATGCTCTGTGCCTCGGTGACCTGCTCCTCGGTGGCGTTGCTGACCCCGAGGTGGCGGATCAGGCCCTGCCGCTGGAGTTCGACGAGCGTCTCGAATGCCTCGGCGAGCGAGCCGGGCTGGGGACCTTCGGCGTTGCCGAGTCGGAGGTTGACCAGGTCGAGTACGTCGAGCCGGAGGGAGTTGAGGTTGTCGTGGACCTGGCGGCGCAGATCTTCGGGTCGCCGGGCCGTAGGCCAGCCACCCTGTTCGTCGCGGGTCGCGCCCACCTTGGTCACGATGTGCAGCGACTCGGGATAGGGGTGCAGTGCCTCGCGGATCAACTCGTTGGTGACGCGCGGCCCGTAGGCGTCGCTGGTGTCGATGTGGGTGATGCCGAGGTCGACCGCTTCACGCAGAACGGCCAGGGCACCCTCGCGATCGGCGGGCGGCCCCATGACCCACGGGCCGGCCAGTTGCATGGCGCCGTAGCCGAACCGGGTGGCGGTCAGGTCACCCAGAGTCCAGGTGCCGCCGGGAAGAGAGAGGGAGGGTGTGCTCATCTTTGTTGCCTTTCGTCGTGCACTTGGGGGTGGCGCCTGCTGCCTCCCTGCATCAGCATTGGAGAGGAACTTCCTGTTGGGAAGTAGGCACTTTGGAGTGCGTAACCCACCCATTGGTGAGAGGTGCGATCAGTGACGACGATGAAGGCGGCCCGGAAGAGGGCTCAGGCCAAGGTGGAGTACGACGCGTTCCTGGCAGGGTGCCCCAGCCGGCAGCTGCTCGACCGAATCTCGAACAAGTGGGTCGTCCTGATCCTGTGTGCGCTGGGCGGCGAAAACAGCGCTGGCCAGCCCGGTGCGGCACACGCAGACGCTCCGAAGCCGATGCGTTACTCCGAGATCTCTCGTCTTCTGGCCGGGGTCAGCCAGAAGATGCTGACCCAGACGCTACGGTCGCTGGAGCACGATGGTCTTCTCACCCGTACCGTGACGCCAACCGTCCCTGTCACCGTCTCCTACGAGCTGACCGACCTCGGCCTCTCGCTCCACCAGATGACGCGCGGGCTCAGAAAGTGGGCGCAGACGCACATGGCCGAGGTCCTCGCAAACCGCGAGAACTGCGACTCTCGCACCTCCTGACGACCCATCCAACCGTCCAACAGCTCTACATTCTCGGCGCTACACCCTCAACTGCGAAGAGCCCGTGATCAACCGACACCGTCCGGCGCTGCGGCGGACACCCTGGCTGGCTTCCCTTCGCCACCCGTCAGGACGGCAACTTCCTGGCCGTGGACACCGCCCCAGCCCGCGAGGGCCGGCCCGGTCAAGTCATCCAGATGGGCCGAGACCACGACCACCGCCCGGAGTACGTCGCGGGCTCGGTGACCTCACTGCTCGGCCGCTGCCTGGACTTGCTGGAGGAAGGCGCCTACGAGGTGGAGGGCGGCTCCATCCGCTTTCTGGAGCGCGCCGGTGGCTCCAGCCACAACGAGGTCGTGAACGAGATCCCGACGGAGATCCCGCCGACCCTCCAGGACATCCACATCAACAGCCTGTCCGGCGCAGTCGATTTCACCCCGCTCACCGCCGCCCCGAACCTGCGACGGCTCCACCACCACAACGGTGCGACCACCGACCTGGCCCCGGTCCGCGCCCTGCCCGTCGAGGCCCTGCGGGTCACCCTCGACGGCAACGACCTGACCCCCCTGGCCGGCCACCGCCACCTCGCCACCCTCAACCTGGGCCACGGCCGCGACCGACCTCGCACCGCTGCGCACCGTCCCGAACCTGCGCTGCCTGGACCTCTCCCGAGCCGACACGCAGGACCTCGCCGTCCTGGCCGAGCTTCACGGTCTGCGCTATCTGGCACTCACCGCACAGCAGTGGTCCGTCCTGCTGGACGAAGGCAACGCACCCCCCAACCTCGCTGCCGCGCGCCTGGTGAGCGACGACGTCAGTTTCGACGACGCCCTGGCCTGGTCGGCGCGCCTCGGAGGTATCAGCGGTGACGCGTTCCGCGTTTCCGGCACCTTCGGGTCCAGCGGCGGTTGAGTCCCTGACCTCATCACTCTCGTGGAGGGCGAGGGGCCGCTCCGGGGCCGCTCCGGGGAGGTGGAGCGGCCCCGGTGGACGTCAGCGGGTGCTGACGTCTGTGGGCGCTGAGGTCAGCGGGTGCTGAAGTCGGCGTTCCAGGAGGCCGCGCCCGTGCGGGCCAGGCCGACTTCGTTGTAGTCGCCGATCATGATCCCCAGGTGGCTCGGGGAGTTGATCCAGCCGTCGACCGCCGCGTCGATGTTCGTGGGCCCGTAGAAGGCGATCTCGCCGAAGCCCCGCCCGGTGTAACCGAGGCCCGCCGCGATGCTGCCCGAGTCGCAGAAGTGCCCGGAGACCCGGCGCTGGTCCATCTGGTCGGCATTGCACTTCGCGGCCTGGGAGAGCGTCGAGTTGAGCCGCACCGGTGCCTTGCCGTACTGGGCGCGGACGGCGTTCAGCCGGTCCAGGAAGCGCTGCTGGTCGGAGGTGACCGGGCCGGGACCGGTGCCCGGGCCGGTGCCCGACCCGACCAGGTCGAAGCGCTGGGACATGGTGCCGTCGCAGCCCTCGACGGTGACCTCCCGGTCGAGGCCGTGGTAGGTCAGGCAGCCGTTGCCGTTGGCGTTGTGGAGGTAGGTGCCGCCCTCGGCGGCGGACTCCAGGGTCCACTGCTGGTTGTCGCCCGCCCACCAGTGGATGAACTGGGTGGTCCGGCCGTCCCGGGTGTCCATCTCCAGCACGCGCTCGGTGCCGTTGACGTTGCGGGCGAAGTCGACCCGGTCGCCGGGCTTGTTGGAGATCCAGAACGAGGTGGAGGCGTCCTGGTAGCTACGGGCGACGATCCGCGAGCCCTCGCCGTCGGCGCTGGCCAGCGAGTGGTGGTTCTGGTGGTCCTGGATCGTGACCATCTGCTCGACCACGCCCGTGGTTGCGGCGTTCGCCGGCGCCGCGAGCAGCGTGGCGCCGCTCGCGGATATCGCGGAGACGGCGAGCGCCAGGGCCGCCAGCCGGGTGCGGCGGCGGGTGCCGGTGCCCGGACGGTGGGTGCGGGTGGACGGGTGGGACACGGGAGTCTCCTACGCTCGGCGGACCGCGTGCGGATGTGCAGGCGGATGCAGGGCATGACAACAGGGCCGGGTAGACAACCGGTCAACGGTGCGTCAACGCGATCGGCGCCGGGCCGCGTCAGTGGTGGGCGTGGGCGGGGTGGCAGGTTCGTGGAGAGGGGCGGATACCTCCACCGCCGCGCGCCCCTCGGAAGCGCCCACACGCCCCCTGCCGTCCGGTGCATGGCTGCGCCAGGATGGCGGGCGACTCTGTCCATCACGGCCGAAGGGGACGCGCATGGGTGACCACTCGAAGCCCGCACCGGATCCGGGGAAGGGCGATCCGCCCCCGAACAACGCGGACGGCAAGGTGGAGAAGCCGGCCGCCGGCACGGGCAAGCACAAGAAGGACTGAGCAGGGGTGAGCGACGACGACGGCTTGGCCGCCCACCGCACGGCCCTGGACTCGGAGATGGACCGGTACGGGCAGTGGCCGATCGGTGCGCCGTGGCTGCGCGAGGCCTTCGCCGCACTGCCCCGCGAGCGGTTCGCGCCGGAGCGGCTGTGGCGCTGGGACGGCTGGGCGTACGTGCCGGTCGACCGCGCGGCCGACCCGGACGGCTGGGCCGACGAGGTGTACGGCGACGTCAGTTCGGCCGCGATCACCCAGGTCACCGGCGGCATCCCGTCGTCGTCGCTGTCCGCGCCCGGCGTGGTGGCCGACATGCTGGACAGCCTGCGGTTGGAACCCGCGCACCGGGTGTGGGACGTCGGCACCGGCCAGGGCTGGACGGCGGCGCTGTCCGCCTGGCGGGCCGGTCCGGGCCGAGTGGTGTCCACCGAGGTGGACGAGGGCCTGGCCGCGTTCGCCCGCGCCCGCCTCGCCGCGGCCGGGCTGGACGTCGAGGTGGTGGTCGCCGACGGCTCCCGGGGCGGGCCGCCCGGCGGCGGCCAGGTCGACCGGCTGCACGCCACCTACGCCGTGGAGACGGTGCCGTGGTCCTGGGTCCAGGCGGTGCGGCCGGGCGGACGGATCGTCTACCCGTGGGGCCGGCTCGGGTACGTGGCCCTCACCGTCGTTGACGACGGCACCAGCGCGCGCGGCTGGGTGCACGGCCTCGCCCAGTTCATGGGCGACCGCCACGGCCCCGCCCAGCCGAGCAGCGGACCCGCCGCCCACGCGGCGGTGCGCGCGGACGCGGAGCCCCGGGTACGGCGGATGCTGGACCGGGACCCGGCAGGGCTGGCGGACTGGGGCGTGCGGTTCGCCCTGCGGGTCGCCGTCCCCGACGCCGTGATCTACAGCAACCACGGGCCGGAAGGGCTGGTCGTCCTCGTCCATGACGGTGCGCACTCCTGGGCGGAGGTCCACCCGGGAACGGCCGACCGGCCGGTGCTGCTGCAGGGCGGCCCGCGCCGGATCGGTGACGAGGTGATGACCGCCTGGGCGCAGTGGGAGGCTCTGGGCCGGCCCGACCTCTACGACTACGGCATCACCGTGACCCCCGACTCCCAGTGGGCGTGGCAGGGCAGTCCGAACGGACCGCGCTGGCCGATCGCGCAGCCGGCACAGGCCTGAATCCCCGATGGTGACAGCCACTGAGACGGGACAACCGGTGTCCCGTCTCAGATGACCTTGTCCTCGGACAGGGCTGTGACCCCCGGGCTCCCCGGGTGGGTGTGACAGGTCCAGCTTCTTCGTGCCGCCTGCCCCTACGTTGGTGGCCATGCACACGAACCGGCTGAGCGAGTTCCTGCGGGCCCGGCGCGCCCTGGTGCGTCCCGAGGACCACGACATGCCCCCAGGGCCGCGCCGCACTCCCGGTCTGCGACGCGAGGAGGTCGCCGTCCTCGCCGGGGTGAGCACCGACTACTACGTGCGGCTGGAACAGGGACGCGAACGCAATCCCTCGCCCCAGGTCCTGCGGGCGCTGGCTGCCGCACTGCTGCTGAAGGACGAGGAGGCCGCCTACCTGCGCGCGCTGGTCGATCCGCCGTACCAGCCACACCTGCCGCACCCACCGGACCCGCAGCGCCGCGGGCCCGTCCGGGAGTACGCGGGGCCGCAGTTGGTGGCCCTGCTGGACGCGTGGGCGGACACCCCGGCCCTGGTCTACGGCCGCCACCTCGACCTGCTGGCCGTCAACTCCCTCGGCGAGGCCCTCTTCTCGTGGCTCGGCAGCGAATCCAGCCTGATCACCGCGATGTTCCTCAACCCGGCCGCCCGGGACTTCTACCACGACTGGCCCCTCATCGCGCAGGGGTGCGTGGCCGCGCTGCGGGCCGCCAACCCGGCTCCGGACGACCGGCGGCTACAGGAACTGGTCGGCGAACTGTCCGTGCGCAGCCCCGACTTCGCCCGCATGTGGGCGCGCCACGAGGTACGGGCCAAGACGGCCTCCACGAAGCACTTCCGCCATCCGCTGGTCGGCGACCTCACCCTGGGCTTCGAGACCTTCTCCGTCAACAGCGCCCCCGGCCAGCACCTCGTCGCCTACCGGGCCGAACCCGGCACCGCCGCCGAGCAGTCACTGGCCCTGCTCGGCAGCCTCGCCCTCACCGATGACCTCCACGACACCCCCGCCGAAGGGCACACCCCTCATGACCTCCCCTGACCTGCCCGTCTGGTTCATCACCGGCTGCTCCTCCGGCCTGGGCCGGGCCCTGGCCACCGCCGTACTGGAACGCGGCTGGCGGGCGGTGGTCACCGCCCGCGACCCCCACGCGGTCGCCGACGTGGTCCGCGGACACGGCGACCGCGCCCTGCCGCTGCCCCTGGACGTCACCGACCCCCGACAGATCGCCACCGCGGTCACCCGCGCCGAGGCCACCTTCGGAAGGATCGACGTCCTGGTCAACAACGCCGGCTACGGCTACCTCGCCGCCATCGAGGAGGGCGAGGAGGCCGAGGTCCGCGCCCTGTTCGACACCAACGTCCACGGCCTGATCGACACCACCAAGGCCGTCCTACCGGGCATGCGCGCCCGCCGCACCGGCCACATCGTCAACGTCTCCTCCCTCGGCGGCCTGCTCGCCTTCGGCGCCACCGGCTACTACCACGCCACCAAGTTCGCCGTGGAAGGCCTCTCTGAGTCACTCGCCGCCGAAGTCGCCCCACTGGGCATCAAAGTGACGATCGTCGAACCCGCCGCCTTCCGCACCAACTGGTCCGGACCCTCCATGCGACAATCCGCCACCACCATCGACGACTACGCCCCCACCGCAGGCACCCGTCGCGCCACCACCCTCGCCACCTACGGCCACCAACCCGGCGACCCGGCACGCGCAGCCCGAGCCGTCATCGACGCCGTCACCGCCGAACACCCGCCACTGCGCCTGCTGCTGGGCAAGGCGGCCTACGACCTCGTCACCGCCAAGCTCGACGCGCTCAAGGCCGGCTTCGAGGACTGGCGGGAGGTCACGCTCAGCGCCGACTTCCCCAACCCCCAGGCCACGGACTGACGGCACCGCCACTCCGGGGCGATCCATCCTGGGGGCCGGCACGCCGCCTGTGCGGGGTACATGGACCCGTACGGGCGCCGCATCCGCTAGATCAGCTGATCCCCGCGGGTGCGGGGAGGACCTCGGCAACCGCAAAGAGCGCATCATCGAGAACGGCTGACCCCCGAGGGTGCGGGGAGAACGCCGAGGGGGACGGGCTGACGCCCACCGCCAGCGGCTGACCCCCGCGGGTGCGGGGAGAACTCCAACACCACCCGGGCCGCGGGCCGCCCCATCGGCTGACCCCCGCGGGTGCGGGGAGAACAGGTGGCGAGCGATGTCCACCAGCATCACGGACGGCTGACCCCCGCGGGTGCGGGGAGAACCCTTCGCGACCTGGGGCGATGTGGCGGCTTTGCTGTTTCTTGACTATTGGGCGAGGGGCGCCGCAAGTGTGATGGGACGGCGGTGGACTAAGACGGCAGGCCTGTTGAGGAGTCAAGGAGCGATAGGCATCGTGCCATGTGATCGACCCTGGAAGGAAAGCGATGACCCTGGTCAGACTGGGTTGATCAGCCTTTTGAAGCGGAGTCGACCGCGCGGTCGACCGAACTCGTCCCCCATGCCTCCTGTGTCGGCGCCTACGACCACGATGACCGCTTTATCGCCTCCCCGCTGACGGTGTGTGCCGCGCTGATCGAGCATCCTCTCAATGGCGGCACCTTGGCCTTGGTCAATCAGGAGTTCCAGCACCCGGAGGCGTGCGGCGGAACCGCTGTCGTGGCGTCTGGGCCTGGTGAGCGGCGCGTGCAGCATCGACGGATCAGCCCGAGCTGACCCGTGTGGGCGTCGGGTCCGTTCCGTGGCCGGAGGTGGTCGTCGGCGGCAGCCTGTTCCTCGTCCGCACTTGATCGTTCGGAGCGCAGTGAATCGCCTTGACCATCAAGACCCCAGGGCCGGTTCGTGTTTCAGGCCGGCTTTCGGTGCCTGCCGACCGACTTCTTGCGCGTCGGCGGTGGAGTTCCTTGGATCACCCCATCGCCCGGGACGCCGTGTAGGAGACGCTGAGCAGCTGCGAAGTTCTCGGCATAGCTGTCGGCCAGCCATTGGTAGCCGTCCCAGCGGAGGAGAAGCCGAGGGAGGTCCTGGTAGAGGTGGGTGGGGCTGGTCTCGTGGCCGAGGATGACGGCCTTGAGCTGGCCCACCGGGCGCAGGCGGCGGTCACGGCGTTCCGCCCACTGCGGTAGCGGTTCGTCGTCCATCCTGGTTCCTTCGCTTGGGCTGGGACCGTGTGGCCGATGCCAGACTACCGGGGCCGCCTGAGGTCGCTGTCGGCGATCACGTCAGGCTGTGCTGGCCGTGGAGTGCCGGGTGCCGTCGATCCAGTAGGTGTGAGCCTCTTCGGTGACGCGGAGCCGGACCGCGGTAGATGTCCGGGCTGCCGCGTCCTCCCAGGCCAGGAGCGCCCGCTCGATGTCGTCCCAGAGGACGACCGGTCCGCCCTGGCGGACCGTCCAGCCGTCCCCGTCGGCGATGAACCGGACGAAGGGCTCGTGGTCTGGGGCGAAGACGTACAGCAGTCGTGCGCCGTTGCCCGTCGTGGCGCGGACGAATTGTGTGCTGCGAGCGGTGAGTTGGGCGAGAACGGCCGGTATCCATTCAGTCAGGACGGTCGGTGGCACCCTGGCAGTTCGCCCGCCCTCGGCATGGGCCGTACGGGCGGACAGGTTGCCGAAGCCCGGGAACACGGCCTCGGAGCGTGCCTACATGAAGGAGGAGCGGTCGATGACCCGGCCTTCGGCGGTCCCGTCGTCGGCGACGACCTTGGCGAGCCCGGTTCGTACCCCCACGAACCGACGGTCGCCAGAACGATTCCGCCCGGTCTGTTCTGGCGGATCCACGTGTAGGGGATGCGGCGGACGCGCGCCGGTGGCGATCATGCGGTTGAAGGGTGCGCGGCGGGTACCCGAGGAATCCGTCACCGGTCACGATCCGGGTGGAGAAGCCGATCGTCTCCAGCGCGGTGTCCGCGCGTTCGGCGACCAGTGGGTCCACCTCGACGGTGGTCACGTTGTCTTCGCCCAGGCGGTGGCACATGAGGGCGGCGGACTCCGGTGCCGGCGCCCATCTTCAGCACGGTGTGCCCGTCCTCGACCTCCAGACGCTCGAGCAGGCCGACCACCGTGACGGGGTGGTGGACGCGGACGTGGGGGCGCCGGGTGACGGGCCGCCGTCCGGCCGGCCGTCAGACGGCCATTGAGCTGGGTGGTCAGGGACTCGTCGCTGTAGGCGATCTCGGCCCAACTCGACCGGATCGGTGACCAGTGCGGGAAAGGGTCGCCAACGACTGTCGCCCCTGGGCAGGAAGACCCTTGGGTCCAGGAACGGCTCGCGCGGGGATCGCTCGTACGGCGGTGCGCCAGGGGGGAGTGGTCAGGACGCGGCCTTCGTCAGCGGGTCGGCGAGTACACCCTGATGCGACGCGGTGCCGGTCAAGGGTTCTCTCCCTGTGTCAGCATGTCGGCGAACGCGGCGGACATCTCCAGTCCGATCGCGTTCTCCGGCCCTGCCCTCGGCACCGTCACCGCAGCCGCGCCGGTCCTCGGGCTTCGCCCATGGCCGCCAGGACACTGCCCGAGCCCGTCCGATGAATCACGTCTGAGGTGTGGCGTGCCCTCGCGTACCTGGACGACCGTCACCGCGCGCTCACACTCGACCTGGCCCAGGAGCGACCCCACACGCCCTCGGGAATGGATCACGGCATTCCGTGGCTGTCCTGCGTGGATCACCACCGAGCTGGCAAGTTCCGCCACTCGGGTACACGCAGCAGTTTTGAAGGAGTGTCAGCACCATGTCCGTTACCCCGCCCGCCGCCGAGCGTGTACGCGTCTCCGCGGAGCCCGACTGGTACGAGTCGGCCGGCATATCGCTCGGCATCCGCGTCGGGAATCTGGTCTTCACCTCGGGCCAGGCCCCGATCGACGCCCAGGGGGCCACAGTCGGCGCCGGGGACTTCGAGGCGCAGGCCCGCCAGGCGCTCGCGAACCTGTCGACGGTATTGACGAACGCGGGCTCCAGCCTCGCCGACGTGGTCAAGGCGACCGTATTCGTCACCGACATCGCACAGCAGGACATCTTCGCCAAGCTGCGCGCGGAACACTTCCCCGACGAGCCCCACCTCGCGGAGTCGTTCGTCGAGGTCTCCGCACTCGCCGACCCCGAGTGGATGATCGAGATCGAAGCCATCGGGCTCGTCCGCCTTCCCGGGGCCGACCGACACGGGTAGCCACACACCACCAACGACCACAGCCCCGGCCCGAGCGCCGTGACGCGGCCCGCCGCCCACCTGATGTCCAGCACAAACCCCTCAAACAGCGACAGAGCCAACTTCCATGGAGTGGCTACGGAGAGTCAGATCTTCGGAGCCAGCCGATGCTGATGCGGGTGGCTTCGGAGGTGGGGTGAGGTGAGTTCCAGTGCGCGGTTGTCCAGCCCGGCCGTCATATGGTCGAGCCATCGCTCGTACCAGGCGAGGAAGTCGCTCGCCGATGAGACGTTGGGCCCCCAGTGCCCGTCACTGTTGCCGATCACAACGCGACCGACGAGGGGACCGGTGAGGGCGAGAACGCAGACGTCTGTACATCCCATCTCAACGATGTGGAGGAACAGGTCGCCTTCCTCTGCGGTACTCGCCTCGTCGAAGCCGCGCGGGGTGCCAGGCGCCGGGCTGGGCTGCATGACGAGCACGGTGCACTTCTCCAGCGGGTTGAGGCCGTAGAAGGGTCCGGCTCCTGAACCACCAATGTGCAAGAGGAACTGTCGGTACGGGCCGGGTAGAGCGATGGCACGTTCGGACTCGAACTCCGCGATCCGGGCTTCGGTCAGCTTCGGCCCAAGGCGGAACTGATGCTTCTCCTCGCCGAAGGAGTGGCTGCGGAGAGGCTGGAAAGGTGCGGCGGCGAGCTTGCACCGCACGCGGGGTACGCGGGAGTCCATCAAGTTACTTCTCTCGTCGGTGCACACCCTATGGGACTTACAGGCTCAACTGGCCAGCAGAACCCTCATACGTAGGAGTCGGAAGCTGGCTCAGCTGTACACTTGTCGTTTCAGCATCTTGATCCGGGTGACCGTGCCTTCGGTGGGGCTGATCCCATGCAGGCCGGAGGTCATGGCCGCGGTGATCCACTCGGCGAGGTGTTCGCCTTCGAGACGGGTGAGCATCTCGGCGAAGGAACTGACCAGGCCTGCGGCGGTGTTCAGTTCGGGGCAGTGCGGGAGGATCGTCTTGCGCTGGACTTCTTCGTCCGGGCTGAGCCCGGCTGAGTGGCCGGTCAGCCAGCCGGTGACCTGCCGCATCGAGGGTGGCGGTGGTGGTAGTGGAGCGCTGTCCGAAGTACCCCCGCGAGTGCGGGGAGGACCGGCCGAACCGGAGCGGGGCAGCGGTGACCGACGGCTGACCCCTGCGGGTGCGGGAGGACCCGTCCCAGTTGCTCGGTGCGCTCGCGCGTCGCGGCTGACCCCCGCAGGGGCGGGGAGGACGACGCGGTCACCCAGACCTGACTGCCGTCCGGCGGCTGACGCCCGCAGGGGCGGGGAGGATACGAACAGGTGCTCGCCCTCCGCGTCGAGGCGCGGCTGACGCCCGCAGGGGCGGGGAGGATACTTCGCGACCTGCGACGACGCGGCGGCTTTGCTGTTTCTTGACCATCGGCTAAGTCGTCGTCGTTCGTGTGCTGGCGGCAAATCTGACAGGTCAGGCTGTTGAGAAATCAAGGAACGATGGACATCGTGCCACGAGAGTGTGGCTGTGGGCTGAGTGGCACATTCCTGCTGGGGCGCTGAGCTGCTTCATTCACCAACGCCGTCAGCCGCCGTCGGGGCGGGGGATCTCACGGCGGACGTGCTGGCCACCACCCCGCTGGGCAGCGGATCCCCATCCAGGCGAAGCTGTACGGGGCCGCATATCTTCGTCGGCTCGCAGAACGTCGGTCCGACTGGTCATCGATGCGGTCCGAAAGTTCTCCCGGGGCATCCGGTGCCAGTCCACGCCGCACAGCGCGCGCGAAGGCACTGCCGGGAACCTCGATAAACAGAGGAATGTGTAGCTCGGGGTCAGCATTTGACGGCCTGACACCCGGCCCCGATGTCCCACGAGCGACCCATAGGAGACGAGCCGCCTGCCCGGCCGCGTTCTCGCACGGGAAGAAAGACCAGGTCACGAAGGGTAGCGGGCCGAAAAGCGGTCGCCGAATGAAATCGGCAGGCCTACGGATTAAGAGGTGTCATTTGGTGAATCTGCGATAGCAGATCAGCGCTGCCGCGATGCTGGCGAAAGCAGTAAAGTGCTCGGCCTTGCGCCCGTAGCGGCGGTGCAGACGCCGGAAGCTGTTGAACCATGCGACCGTCCGCTCGATCACCCAGCGGTGCCGTCCCAGGCGAGTGGAAGGCTCGACTCCGCGCCGCGCGATCCGAGCCGGGATCTGCCGGCGGCGCAGGAACGCCCGAATGA
The DNA here is from genome assembly GCF_055571335.1 of Kitasatospora sp. NPDC030952. Lineage (NCBI taxonomy): Bacteria > Bacillati > Actinomycetota > Actinomycetes > Kitasatosporales > Streptomycetaceae > Kitasatospora > Kitasatospora sp. NPDC030952. The sequence continues at coordinate 81,289 of NZ_JBVIFM010000012.1, read as the reverse complement.
AACGGTGATCGTAGGCCTTGTCACCTGCAGTTTGCCTGGTCGCGGCCGCCTGGGGCCGCAGCGAGAACGTATCGGCGGGATCGCCTCTCTACCAACGGAACCAGCGCCTGGCTGTCGTGGACGTTGGCCCCCGATATCGCCAGCGATAGGGGCAGGCCAGTCCGCTCAGTGATGATGTGAATCTTCGACCCGTACTTGCCCCGATCAACGGGATTCGGGCCCGTCAGGTCCCCTCGTTTCAGGGCGCGCATGTTCACCGAGTCGATCGCGCACCGGGACCAGTCGAGCGCTCCGTGGCGGCCCAGTTCGTCAAGGAGGACACGATGGAGCTTGGCCCACACCCGTGCCTGGGTCCACTCGGCGAACCTGCGGTAGACCGTCCGCCAGGCGGGCCCGAACACCGGTGGCAACTGGCGCCACGTGCAGCCCGACGTCGCCACGTACACGATGGCCGCCAAGACTTCGCGGTCCGCATAGCGCCGCCTGCCACCGCCTTGGGGCCTGGACGGGGCATCCGGCACTACCAGCTCGAACAGCTCCCACAACTCGTCAGGGACCAGGTGCTCCACCATCGTCACGCGCCGAGCGTAGGGACAGGCGCCGCGCCCGCTTCCCGCCCTGCGGGGAATGCGCTCGTCGTGGGCGCCCGGCATTCGGCAGGATGTCGACATGGATCAGTTGTACGCGGTCGCCTGGCAGTACGTCGTGGGCATCATCGAGTCCGAGGACCTACCTGTGCGGGCAGCGGAGCTGCTGGCGGCCGGCATGGACTCGCCCGCTCTGCGCGACCTCGCCGGACGTGGCAGGCGCGAGGTCACGACGGAACTTGCAGAACTGTTCCGGCAAGCCGTGCACGAGCTCGGCGAGTCAATGCCGAGTGAGGAAACCGCTGAACGCTGCCTTCTTCACCACCTGGCCGGCCAGCTCGCAGCGGGGACGAAGACCCCTGGGGACGTAGCAGCCAGGGTCTGGCAGGGCCTGGCATCAGCGCAGACCGGAGCGGAGCGTGAGTTCCTACAGGCTGTAGGCGACGAGTACTACGTTGACTACATCGCGGACCAGCAGCCGGACGCCTTCCGAGCCTGGGAGACCGAGCTGCGCTTCGCAGCCCAGCGGCTCAGCCGAACGACAGCGACCGAGATCCGTGCGCTCCGTGAGCGCTCGGACGGGAACTACCGTCCCAAATGACACGACCCCGAGCGGGCCGGGTGAACCGCCTCGCACCTGCTCACCTCGGCCCGCTCCGATCCTTGCTCTCTGGGGTCAGCTTCGTACGAGAGCGGTCCACTTCTGGGCGGGGGTGTTGTTGCAGTCCCACAGTTGGAGTCGGGCGGTGTTGGACGTGGTGCCGCCGGGGAGGTCGATGCAGCGGCCGGAGGCGGGGTTGTAGAGGCTGCCGTCGGGCCGGGGGGTGAAGGTCTGCTGCGGTGCGCCGTTGCCGCAGTCCCAGATCTGCAGGGGGGTGCCGTTGGCGGTGCCGCGGTCGGTGGCGTCGAGGCACTTGCCGAGGGCGCCGAGGCTGCCGTCAGGCTTGAAGGTCCACTGCTGGGCGTTGCTGCCGTTGCAGTCGTACAGCTGGACGGCGGTGCCGTTCGCGGTGCTGGCGTTGGCGATGTCCATGCACTTGCCGGTCTGGGCGGTGTGGGTGATGGGGCTGTTCTCGGCGTAGACGCTCACGACGTTGGTCCAGCCGTTGGTCCAGGTGAAGTAGGGGTCGGTGGTGGTGGAGTGGCCGGTGAAGGTCTGGATCACGCCGTTGGGGTTCAGGGCCCAGAGGGTGGGTGAGCCGATGCCGGTGAGGTCGCCGTCGGAGCCGATGACGGGCCAGTTCGCGGCGGTGACGCCGTTGCCGATCTTGGTGTCGGTGGCGATGCCGGTGAGGGTGGGGTAGTTGACGCTGTGCCCGAAGGGGCCGGCGATGGTGATGGTGCCGGTGGTGAAGGTGTAGCCGCGTAGGTCGCCGTTACTCTCGTTGCGGGCCCACAGACCGGGGTGGCCCTGGCCTGCCCAGTCGCCGGGGGAGACGAGGTCCCAGTCCTTCCAGCCGGCCGCGGCGAGCTTGACGGGTGACCCGAAGAGGCCATTGCCAATAGTGGGGTAGAACCAGAGGGCGCCGGTGCCGTCCGGGGTGGTCTCGACGGTGAACAGGCCAGTACGGTTGAGGAACTTCTTGCTGGTGTCGAGGTTGGTGGTGCTGGGGTCGCCACTGGCGGCGATCTGCAGCGTGGTGGACCAATCGGTGGCGTTGTAGCCAGTGCAGTCGGTCAGTTTTGAGTCGCAGGCAGGCTTGGTCAAGGAGCTTTTGGCGTCGAAGACGCCGGTGACACCGGAGTTGCCGGGGTTCTGGTAGTACCAGAGATTCTGGTCGCCGTCCTTGTGGACGATGAGGTCGTCGACGTTGTTGGCGCCGCGCAGGCTGCCGCGGTGGGTGATGCGGTAGTTCGCCCATGAGTCGTGGCCAGGAGAGTTGGCCTTCGGGGCGGCCAGCGGCGCCTTTATGGCGGTGGCGGGGATGCTGTAGGCGCGCAGGTCGCCGTTGGGGTCGACGGTGACGATGTCGGGCAGGGCGTCACCGGTGACATCGCCGAAGGTCGGCGCGGGGCTGTTGGGGTTCCACGGGGCGTAGAAGGCGTACTGGGCGACGGGTGAGAGGTTGCCGGCGTTGTCCTCGGCCTGGATGTAGAGGACGTTGGTGCCCCAGCGTCCGGCGGTCACCTGGATCTGGCCAGTGGGCATAGCGCCGCCGCACTGCCAGGTGGAGTCGACGAGCTGGGGGTCGAAGCTCCAGCGCAGGCAGACCACGCCGGAGGTGTAGCCGCCGCTGGGGTTGGGGTCGGTGGCGGTGAAGGGGATGCCGCCGCTCTGGCCGGCGTAGATCTGCGGGGCCTGGCCGTTGCCGCTGGGCGGGAACTGCTTGCTGGTGTCGGCGACGGTGGTGGGGAAGGTGAGGGTTGGCGGGGTGAGGTCGACCTTGAAGTAGCAGGCCGGGGTGGAGGCGGATGACGGCATGTCGCGCACGGTGTCGTTGGCCACCATGCCGTAGCCGTAGGCGTGGCCGTCCTGGATGACGTTGGCGGGGACCTGGAAGCTGGTGACACCGCCGTTGGCGACGGGGGCCGTCATGCCCTGCGCGACGTCGGGGACGCCGGACACGTTGTAGTCCCAGATGTGGTCCCAGGTCGCGACCTGGGACTGGACGGGGCTGCTGACGGTGGCGTTGAGCCAGACGGCGTTGTTCTGGGCGGAGCCGGCGCCGAGCCAGGCCCAGTGGTCGCCGTTGCCGTCGCCGCAGGACTGGTTGGTCGCGGCGGGGCTGACTGTGGTGGGGGCGGGCCACACCCCGGGGTTGGTGGGGACGTTGGGCACCCGGTCGTACATCACCGACAGCGCCGGCTGGTAGGTGAAGCGTTTGAAGGCGTACTGGTTGTTCTCGTCACCGTAGAGGCCGAAGGTCAGCTGCCCGTAGTTGACGTACTGCCTCATCGCGCCGGTGATGTCGAAACTGAACGGCACGTTGTCGTGGCACGTGCCTTGGCCCGAGCCGCCGACCCATGCCGTATCGCCGAGCTGACCGCCCTGCTGTCCGGGCTGGTTCGACCAGGTGGTGCCGTTGCCGATCGGCCCGTTGGCGACGTACAGGTTGAGCGGGTACTTGGTGGTGCAGGAGAAGTCGGCGGAGACGTACTCCTGCATGGTCATCGTCGCGGAGTTGATGACCGCCCCGCCGAGCGAACTGATGTCGAACTGGTAGAAGCTGCGCTCGATGTCGACGGGTGAGCAGCTGCCGCCGTTGGGGTAGTAGCCGCACTTGCCGACGCCCGGGTGGTCGGCATCCTTGGGACCCTGGCGGTTCCAGTTGCCGGGGCTGTCGTGGGCGGACTGGACCCAGGTCCAGGAGTTGCCCGTCAGGGTCCAGGGCAGGTAGTCGGGATCAATGTAGTACGGGGCGGTGCCGTGGGCCAGGAGGTCCTGGTCGGGGGTGAGGTCGATGCCGTTGTCGTCGGCCTTGACCGGCATGGTGGCGACCTTGGAGGTCGTCCCGGGGCCGGTGTCGGAGCCGACGGCCGGAGCCTGGCCCGCGTCCGTCGGCGCGGGGGCGGGCGAGTCCGCTGCGGCGGCTCTGAACGTCATGGCGGTCTTCGTCACGGGCGCGGGGGCGCTTGCGGCGGGTGTGGTGGTGCTGTCCCACATCTGCGGGGTGCGGGAGACCCAGCGGGGCTTGCCGTCCGAGCCTACGACGGTGACGCTGCCGTGCTCGTCGCTCTTGACGCTGACGCCGTCGAGGGCGGTCCCGAAGTGCAGGTTCTTCAAGACCGGGTTGGCGGCCGCTGTCTGGGTCTTGACGACCAGAACGGTGGTCAGGCCGCCGAGCTTGGTGGCGGTGACCTTCAGGTCGATGTCGGGGGCCACGGACGGATAGACCAGGCTGTCACCGCTGACGGTCGGCGCAGGCAGTGCGAACGGAGCGGACAGCGCGAGCTTCTTCCCGTCCGCGCTGGTCATGGTCGCCAGCGGCCCATTCCCGCCCTTGGACAGCGCCACCTGCCCCGCCGCCGACTTGGGGGAGAACGTGCCGTCCGGGTTGGCCGTAAGGGTGGCGTCCAGCCCCTGCCAGACACCGCCCCGGCGCACCCGCTGCTGCTCCAGGTGGCTGGTGAGCGCGAGGTGGCCTTCAGGGGTGGCAACGGTCTCGCTGTACTCGGTCGTGAGCGAGTCGACCGGGACGTTCTTTTGCGTGGCCTTGGCCTGGGCAATGGCCCGATCGGTCGCGTTGGCCGGTGGACGCTCCTGCATCTTCTGCGCGGTGGCGGCGTCGATCGCGGCCTGCGACGGCACGGTCGGTGTATCAGCAGCCAGCGCGGAGGGCCCCGAGAGGCCGGTCGTGAGCGCGAGAACGGCAGTCACCGTCAGGGCCCTGAGCGGTGCACCGTTATGGCGGCGTTTTCTGTTCAAAACGGGAATCTCCCCCCAAAGGAAACGGTAGGCCTGGATTAACGCAGGACAGAGGCAACGTAGGGGGAGGCAATGACATCGGCCAGTTCAATTCGACACCGAAGTCCAGACTTGCATCGATAAAGTCGATTCGTGGACTCCCGTGAGAATCCTCACCAGTCACGATGTCTTGACGTTCAGTCACCAACGGGCGCTACCATCCGTCAGTTCGGATACAGGACGTGCCTCCCGTATTCGGGGGGCCAAAAGCTGCGTGGGGGTAAATAGCATGCCATTTGGGCGACCACCGATTTTCAGGAACAAAAGGGGCAGGAGGGGGAGACTGCGTGGACGGCTGGCGGCCGTCACGACGGCTGCTGTCCTCGGCTCGATGCTCGGTCCGCTGCCGCTCGCGGCAGCGGCCGGGCCGGACTACTCACGCAAGTGGTCCCCGCCGAATACGGCCCTGCCGACGACTCCCTCCGTGGTGGGGAAGGACGCCGCACCGGTGGCGGCCCCGAAGCCGGAACACCCGGTGCCGCCGACCTGGCAGCCGCCGGCCGCCACCGCTTCGAAGCCGCACCCGCACGGCACGGCCGACGTCGTGCTCGGCGCCGCGCCGACCGCCGGTGCGCGGACGGCCCAGGCGCAGCCGGACGACACTCCGCCGCCCGCACCCGCCGGCGACCCGGCCCAGGCGCAGAATTTGCCCGTGACCATCGCCCCGCTGGCCGCGACCCCCGGCGACCAGGCCGCCGCGCCGGCCGCCAAGCAGAACGTGCGGGTGGACGTGGCCGATGCCAAGACCACCTCGGCCGCCGGCATATCGGGCCTGGCTCTCTCCCTCTCCCGCACCGACTCCGCCCCCGGCAGCCGGGTCGAGGTGGCGCTCGACACCACGCAGCTCGGCGCTGGCATCGGCGGCGACTGGGCCTCCCGCGCCCATGTGGTGGAGCTTCCGGCCTGCTCGCTGACGATGCCCCAGGAGCCGGGCTGCCTCGCGCAGCAGCCGGTCCCCTCGCACTACGACCCGGCCGCCAAGAAGCTGGTCGCCGACGTCACCCTGCCGGCGAGCGGTACGCACAATGGTGCCCTGCCGCGTGGTGCTGCGAACTCCGCGGCGCGGGCCGACGCGCTCGCCACGGCCGCCGCGCCGATGGTGCTGGCCGCCGTCAGCGGCTCCTCCAGCGGCGCCGGCACCTACGCGGCCACCAGTCTGAACCCGTCGCAGGCCTGGGCCTCCGGCGGCTCCGCGGGCTCGTTCACCTACAGCTACCCGATCGCCTCGCCGCCCACCCTCGGTGGCACCACGCCTCAGGTCGCGCTCTCCTACAACTCCTCCTCCGTGGACGGCCTGACCTCCTCCACCAACGCCCAGGCGTCCTGGATCGGCGACGGCTGGAGCTACAGCCCCGGCTACGTGGAGCGCTCCTACCAATCCTGCAACAACGACGGCATCACCAACTCCGGGGACGACTGCTGGGCGGGCGCCAACCTGACCCTGTCCCTGGGCGGGCACTCCGGCGAACTGGTGCCGGACGACGCGAGCTGCCAGGCGAACGCCCCGGGCTCCACTGAGCAGTCCAACTGCACCTGGCGGCTGAAGAGCGACGACGGCATCAAGGTGCAGTTCCTGACCGGCGCCACCAACGGCACCTGGAACGGCTCCTATCTCAAGGTGACCGACACCGCGGGCAACGCCTACTATCTGGGTCTGAACCACCTGCCCGACGCGAACGGCAACCCGACCGGCACCGGTCCGGCCAGTAACTCGGCCTGGACGGTCCCGGTCTACTCGCCCAAGAGCGGCGACCCCTGCTACGACAGTTCCAAGGGCCAGAAGTCCTGGTGCAACGCGGGCTGGCGGTGGAACCTCGACTACGTCGTCGATCCGCACGGCAACCTGACCACCTACACCTACGCCCCTGAGACCAACTACTACGCGCTCGGCGGCGGCCAGAACAACGGCACCGGGACCAACACCGCCTACACCCGATCCGGTGTGCTCTCCGCGATCAGCTACGGTCAGCGCCTCTCCGACCAGCTCGGCGCGGGCGGCAACTACCAGGCCGCGGCCCAGATCGTCTTCAACTCGACCGAGCGCTGTGTCACGTCGACAGCCGCCTGCGACCCCTCGCAGCGTACGAAGGCGAACGCGGCTAACTGGCCGGACGTCCCGATGGACGAGCAGTGTGACGCCACTGGCTCCTGCACCATCTACCAGCCGACATTCTGGACCAGCAAGTGGCTGACCGGCATCACCACCCAGATCCGGTCGAACGGCACGTACATCCCGGTGGATGGCTACGCCCTCAACCACCGCTTCGTGAACGTGCAGAACGCCACCGAGAACACCCAGGTCCCGTGGCTCGGCTCGGTCCAGCGCACCGGGCAGGACTCTACCGCCTCGGCCACCTCGGTCTCGCTGCCCGCGGTCAGCTTCACTGAGCAACTGCTGCCGAACCGGGTGGACGGCACCAACCTGATCCCCGCCCGGCCGGCGTTCAACCGCCCGCGCATCCAGCTGATCACCACCGAGACCGGCGGCACGATCGGCGTCAACTACGCCCAGCCGGCCTGTTCACGGGTGAACAACATCATGCCCGCAACGGCCGACACCGACACGCTCTCCTGCTACAACGTCAAGTGGCATCCGTCAACTGAGCAACCGAACGCCCAGCCGATCGACGACTGGTTCCTGCGCTACCCGGTGAGCACCGTGACGGTCAACCCCAACACGGCCGGCTCCACGCCGCAGACCACCGCCTACAGCTACGGCAACGCGGCCTGGCACCGCAACGACTCGCCGATGGTCAAGGACATGGACCGCACCTGGGACCAGTTCCGCGGCTACGCCTCGGTGACCACCGTCACCGGCAGCGGCAACGACGGCCCGCAGGCGCAGAGTTCGAGCACCTTCCACCAGGGCATGGACGGCGACCTGCTGAGCGGAGGCACGGCCCGCAGCGTTTCGGTGGCGGGACCGAAGAGCGGCTCGGTGACCGACTCCGACTGGCTCTCCGGCCGGGCTCTGGAGACCGACACCTACTCCGGCGCCGGCGGCTCGGTCACCTCGTACACGGTGAACACCAGCAGCGGTCCGAGCACCACCGCGACCCACAGTCGCGGCAGTCTGCCGGCCCTGATCGCCCGCTACGCCTCCACCACCACAGCCACCACGGCCAAGGCGCTCAAAACGGACGGCACCTGGCGGACCACCAGCACCACCACGACCACCGACCCCGCGCACGCCAACCGCGTGCTCACCGTCCTGAACAGCGCGGACGGCCTGCCGGACAGCTGCGAGCGGGACTCGTACGCAGCCGGCTCCGACCCGCAGATCTCCTCGCTGCCCTCCGAACAGCAGACCGTGTCGGGTAGCGGTGCCTGCACCGCAACCCCGACCGCTTCCAACACGGTGACCTGGACCCGCTCGTTCTACGACGGCCAGCCGCTCAACCAGCTCGGCTCCGCCCACGATGTGACCAGCGCCCAGGCCGTGGAGAGCATCGACGGCTCGGGCAACCCGACCTTCACCACCTCGGCGATCACCACCTACGACGCCTACGGGCGCTCGGCCACGGTGACCGACCCGAACCACACCGACAACACGCACAGCGGCGTCACCTTCACGACGGCGTACTCCTCGGCGAGCCCGGGCGAACTGCCCAACTCGATGACGGTGACCACCCCAGCGCCCGCCGGCGCCCCGGACGCGCAGAGCGCGGGCCGGATCACCACCACCACCATGGCTCCCGGGCGCGCCCTGCCGCTGGTGGTGACGGACCCCAACGGGCGGGTGACCACCAAGGCGTACGACGCACTCGGCCGGCTCACCGCAGTCTGGCAGCCGGGCCGGACCACCGGCCAGAACGCCAGCAAAACCTTCGGCTACTCGGTGCCCGGTGTCGTGAACAACGCGGCGGTCCCGCCGACCATCACGACCAAGAGCCTGCTGTCCAACGACACCTACACCACGTCGATCCAGATCATGGACGGCCTGGCACGGACCGTGCAGATACAGGCCGACCCAGCGATCTCGGCCTACCAGGGCCGCATGATCACCGACACGAACTACGACTCGCAGGGCCGTACCATGCGCTCCAACGCGGCCTGGTACAACAACGACGCCGCACCCAGCACCACGCCGTTCCTGACCACCACACAGAAGGTCCCGGCACAGACCTACACCGTTTTCGACGGCCAGGGCCGACCAGTCGCCACCCAGTTCCTGGCCTACGGCGTGGTGCAGACCACCACGACCACCGGCTACCCGGGCGTGGACCGCACCGACGTCACCCCGCCAACGGGCACCACGCCGACCAGCACGGTGACCGACGCCCGCGGCAAGGTGGCGCAGATCTGGCAGTACCGCACCGCCACCGCCACGGGCAAGCAGTCCGACGCGGACGTCACCGTGTTCACCTCCACCCCCAGCGGCAAGCCGGCCACCCGGACCGACTCGGCGGGCAACGTCTGGAGCTACGGCTACGACCTCCGCGGCCGCCAGACCACCTCGACAGACCCGGACAGCGGCACCGTGACCCAGGTCTACAACCCTGGCGGCAGCCTGGTGAACCAGACCGACGGCCGTCACCAGACCATCGCGTACACCTACGACCTGCTGGGCCGCAAGACCGGTTCCTACAACGGTTCGGTGGCGTCGGCCAACCAGCTGACCTCCTACACCTACGACACCGTGCTGACGGGTCAGCCCGGCTCCTCCACCCGGTACACCAACGGCGCCGGCGGCCCGGCCTACACCAGCTCCGTGCTGACCTACGACACCGCCTACCACCCCACCACAACCACCACCACAATCCCCGGCACGGACATCGGCCAGAGCGCGACGACCCCGTTCACCTACACCTACCAGGCACAATACGACCCGATCACCGGCGCACTGACCGACGACGACCGTTCTGCAGTCGGCGACCTCGCCGAGGAGACGGTCCACTACACCTACGACTCTTACGGCCCGTTGCGCTCCTACGGCGCCGTCGGCGGCGCCACCTACGACCTGTCCTCGGACTGGGACGCATACGGCCGCAGCATCCGCGCCACGGTCAACCCCTGGGGCACCCAGATCGTCCTGACCAACACCTACGACGAGTCGACCGGACGGATGCTCTCGCAGTTCGTGGACAAGCAGACCGCCGCCACCGGCGCGGTGCAGCAGACCACGTACGCGTACAACAAGAGCGGCCAGATCACCGGCGTGCGGAACATTCCCGACAACGCTCCATCCTCCACCGACCTGCAGTGCTTCGGCTACGACTACCTGGGCCGCCTCACGACCGCGTGGAGCGACACGGGCGGGCTCACCCTGGCTGCGCAGCCCTCGATCGGCGGACAGGGCTCGTGTGGGAATTCCACGCCCACCAGCGGCGCGCAGGCTCCGGCGCTGACCACGGTCGGCGGGCCGGCCGCCTACTGGCAGAGCTACCAGTACGACGCTACTGGCAACCGGACCCAGTTCGTCCAGCATGACCCGGCGGGCAACACCGCCGCCGACCGCACTGTCACCCAGTCCTTCCCGGCCCCGGGGTCGGTCAACGGGCTCAACGGCGCGGTCGCGGGTCCACACGCGCTGGTCTCCGCCAGCTCGGTCACCGGTGCCGGCACCCCGTCGGTCACCAGCACGCAGTACGACGCCTCGGGTGACACCACCCAGATCACCGACGCCGCCGGGAAGCAGACCAACCTGTCCTGGAACAGCGAGGGCCAGCTCGGTCAGTTCACCAACACGACGGCCGGCAAAGTGACGTACGTCTACGACGCTGCCGGCAAGCAACTGGAGAAGCAGGACCCGAGCGGCACCACGGTGTACCTCGGCAACGATGAGCTCCACTACAACAGCACCACAGGCGTGGTGACGGGGACCCGGTACTACACCATCCCCGGCGGTATGACGCTGGTGCGTCAGGGCAACTCGCAGTGCTTCGAGTTCGAGGACAATCACGGCAGCAACATCCTGTCGATCGACGCGACCACGCTGGCCGAAACCAGGCGTCCGCTCGACCCGTTCGGCAACCCGCGCGGCAGCCAGCCGAGCACCTGGGCCGGCGACAAGGGCTTCGTGGGCGGCCTGAAGGACGACTCAACGGGGCTGACCACGCTCGGTGCCCGGATGTATCAGCCGGGCACCGGACGATTCATCAGTCCCGACCCGATCACCCAGCCCACCAGTCCGCAGCAGTGGAACGCCTATGCCTACAGCGAGAACAATCCGGTTAACCTGACCGACCCGAGTGGACTCGCACCCTGTGCTGATGGCGTCAAGGACGTCTGCGGCGGGGGCCCCACCTGCAGCATCTTCCAGATCGGTTGCAACGCGACCAACGCCTCGGGCGGCGCGGCCTCGTGCAGCTACAGCCCGTGGGCGGTCAACAGCTGCCCGGACACCGCGCCCTCCACATCGACGCCCGCCCCGTACACGCCGCCGGCCGACAAGGTGGACGACGTCATCCAGTTCGGTTTCGGATGTATCCCACCGGCGAAGGCGCAGCGCAGGGTGCTGTCCACCGCGAAGTCCTCGGAGGACCACGGCATCATCATGGTCCGCTTCTACATCCACACCCAATACGCAGCGCTCCTCCAATTGCGTGGTGACGACCGCGGCCCCTCCGACGACCCCGAGGCCGCCTACCGGATGGCGCTGTTCTGGGACACCGCGACCGGCGAGATCAGCTTCACCGTCGCGCCGTCGACCTCTAATCCGTGGTTCATCCCCGGCCTCGGCACGCGCTTCGATTCCAAACTGATTGCCGCCCGACCGCTGGACGTCGGCCCGTACAGCGCCAAGGACACCACGCTGGCCTGGCACAACAACCTCAACCCGCTCGAACTCTCCGCGGACAAGATCAAGATGGACATCCACGGGATCAACTCCGCGATGGACACGTTCTCCGCCAACGCGACGGTGACGGTCAGCCTCGGCACGCACTCCGTCTCGGTGGAGCGCAAGGGGGACAGGTACCCGAACATGGAGGTGGTGCAGTATCGTCGAGGGATGGCGCCGAACATGCTAGGTGTGGACAGGGCGACCTCTTTCCCCATCGACGACGGGCTCGGCACGTCGCCCCCGCTTGCAGGCGGCCGCGACGCCAAGTTCGAATGCTCCGGTAACTGCTGATGGGTGCCGAGGCGCGGGAGGAGGGCGCGCTGCGCTGGTTCCTCCGGGCGGCGATCAGGTACATCCTGGCCTTCGCCGTGGGCTGGTTCGTGCTGGCCGGCGTGCTCACCCTGCTGTTCCACCCGTCGTACGACCAAGTGCCTTACGGACTGCTCGGGTTGGGGTACATCTTCTTCCCGCTGTTCGGCGTGCCCTCCCTGGTGCTCCTGCTGGCCCTCTCGCCGCTACGGTTCTTCCCGCACCTGCGGGCCGTCGTCGGTATCACACTGGCAGGGCCGCTGCTGTTCATCCTGATGATCAGTGGGCCTGGATGGCTGCTGTGGCCGCTGACGGTCATTCAGCTCGGCTTTGTGCTCAAGCTGATGCCAGAGGCACGGCTCCGGGTCACCGCCCGTCGGCGCTGACCCGGCTCGTCCGACCCGACGCTGGCCCGCGAGACACTGTCTCGCGGGCCAGCGTTCACCGTTGCGTCCTGGACCACGGATTCGCGAATTCCTGTTCTTTCCACGCGACAGCACACCTGAATGGCCGTTGTTTCCAGGTTTGAGGGCCGCATTCTCGCTGGCCAGGGCTCCGGGTGCAGCGGGGCACCGGAGCGGTGTGGGCTCGGCCTGCCCAACCGAAAGCGCCGTACCCGGCTGATGGCTCCCCTCCGTCCACGGGATCAGGTAGTACCCGCGACCAGTGACCTCGACCACGGCGTCCCCTGCTGCTCACTGGCAGTCCGTCGTCGGCCAGCGCCGACATCACAGCCAGGTTCCGACGTGCCACGGCATATCCATGATCCGCTTCAACGCGAACGAGCCCTCGGCCCTATTCAGCCGCCAGTTTCCGTTCATCAAGCCAAGGGGCGTCCCATAATTGATCTCTGGCGGATCGGGACGGCGTGATCCGCCTCTGAGCGGACTTCGCCTATGCGGCTTGGAGGAGGTTGTGCAGGCGGGCGACGCCGAGTATGGCGTGGTGGACGCCGTCGCCCTTGAGGCGGCAGTCGCGGAGGACCTTCCAGGTCTTCATCCAGGCGAAGACGTGCTCGACGCGGGCTCGAACCCGCTTATGCTCGCGGTTGTGCTCGGCCTGCCACTCGGTGAGTTCCCCGCCGCGCGGCCGGCGGCGCGGGATGACCAGGCTGGTGCCCGGACAGCCGCCGTCGGCGATGGTCGTCGTCCGGCCGACAGCGGCCTTGGCTCCGGACTCCTCCCAGGCCTTGCAGTCGTTCCGGTTGCCCGGCAGGGATTGCCGAGCGCGACGACCAGCCGGGTGTGGGCGTCGATCACGACCTGGTGGTTGGTGGAGTACCTGTAGTTCTTGGACTGTTCGGCGATCGTGTGGTCGCGGGTGGGGACCAGGTGCCGTCCCCGATCAGCACGGTGCCCTTGCGGAACCGGCGCCAGGGCTTGAGGGCGAGTAGGGGCCCGACGTGGTCAATGATCGGCTGGCCGCAGACTCGGACACCCCGAACAGCGGAGCGAGCTGCCGCAGTGTCAGGTTCGTGCGCCAGTAAGCAGCGACCAGCAGGACCCGATCCTCCAACGACAGGCTCCACGGGCGGCCTCGGCGTACCGTGTCGGCGCCCTCGCGGCGGAGCATCGTGATCAGCCTGTGGAAGTCGCGCGGGCCCAGCCCCGGTGAACGGGGATGTCCAGGACGGCTCTGACGCCATGATCACGCCAGTCACTCCAAGATCATGGCATTGGCTTGGTCGAGCTCGCGGGCCGGTCCACGGCCAGGACCCGGAGGTCACCGCTCCAGCTCTCGCAGCGGACACTGCCCGAGGGGAAGTCCAGCTCGAGCGCCGCGCGCCCGGTTGCCGGATCCCACTCCTGTCGGACTCCGATCATGAGCTCCCCGAGGTGGGCCGCGAAGGGTGTCTCGTCACGCACGGGTAGAACGTCGATCCGGCCCCAGTCGCCCATGTCGATGCCGTCATCGGGCTGGGAGGACTCGATCACGAGGCACCAGTCCGTGCCGCTGGCGACGTTGGTGGACCTGCCTTGATCGTCGATCAGCCACACCTTGACCGGGCCGTCGTCGGGGCGTCCCTCGTGTACGTGCCAAGAAGCCAGCACCTCAAGGAGCTGGCTGCCGACCAAGGACAAGGGGTCGATGCCGGGTCCGTGCAGCGGGCAGGCCGGGTTCAAGAGCTCCACCGGGGGACCGTACCGCGGCCGCCAGTGCCGCCTCACCTGCTTAAACGGGACAGCCCTTAGCCGACAGGAAGCGGCACTCCCGAACCTCACCCAGCCCGAGAGCCTCGCCGAGAACCGCCAGGTCGTCTGTGATCTCGCTGTACCGAGCGTCGCTTGGGCCGTCGGAGATCGCTTCTGTCACCCCTGGCAGGCTAGCGTAGGAGCGGCTCCGAGGTGGCTGATTCGGCCGCCGCAGACCTCACCCCCGACCAGCGTGGAACGTAATTTAAGGCAGCGGCGGCTGCGTGTAGAAACCCAGGTCACGTAGCCAAGGCGGCACTGATCTGGTCCAGAACGTCGCGCGCAAACTGAGCTGGCTCGAGCCCAACCGCGCCCCAAGGGTCCTCCGCCGTCTCGCGCATTTCGGTGCCCCGAGTAGGGGCTCGAAGCGGCCCGGTCCGACCGGGGGCCTCGGCATCGATGTCCGCGCCCACACCCGCGGTGTTCCTGGCCGGCTATTCGATGGAGATCCAGACCTCGTGTCCGGGGTCTTCCCGGCAGGCGAAGACGAGGAGTTCGTCGCGGGCGCCGCGGAAGCCCGTCGGGTTGTGGAACCGGGCATCGTAGCCCGGTTCGGCGGCGCGGGACCGGTCCTCCACTGGGACCCAGCTCTCCGCAGTGTGCTCGCCGTTGGGGAGGGTCAGGAGCAGGCTCATCTCCGAGCCGCACGCGCAGCACCGGACCGGGCGCGGGCAGTGGGGCCAGTACGGCCACCCGCCGCTCTTGAGACCCGGCGCAACGGAAAGATCGTTGCGGTAGCCGAAGCCGGGCTCCTCGCCGAGGCCGCTGAGCCAGGCGCGGATACGGGACCGCAGCGACTCGGGGAGGTCATCGATGTCGGGGTATTCGGTGATCGGTTCCGGATGCACGACGCACGGTTCCAGGCCCCAGCCGCCGTTCTGCGCCGCTCCGCCGGGCGCGGCGGCCGACGTCGTGAGTGATCCGGCGGCCCGCCAGACGACCTTCGGCGCGGGCCCTCGGTAGTGCTCGTGCATCCCGGGGACCTCGGGATGGTCGAACGGGCACCACAGCATCTGCAGCAGGTCCGTCCCGTCGGGAAAGCGGGTCTCCGGTATGTCGGCGGCGTGCAGCTGAACGACCGGGAGCATGGGAACCGGCTCGACGGGAGCGGCAGGCGCCCACGTTCGCACGCTCCTCCCGCGAGAGCCTTGACCATGGGCTCCCTGCGGGGACCGCGGCCGCATGGCCAGCACTCTTCCGAGCGGCGAGTCCGGGTCGGCGGCCTGTTCCGGGAACTGGGCACTCCACTGAGCCTCCCGCCGGGCCCGGGTCTCATCGGCGAGCCGGAACGCGGCCAGTTCCTCATCGGTGGCCTCGCGCTCGATCTGGACCATGTGGGGCAGTCGGCAGGTCGGCCAGGGCTCGTCCGCCGGCCAGAGCATCGGCCCCGCCACGGAGCTCTCCGCAGCCTGCGGGTGCCCGCGACGCGGATGCAACCGGGTCGCGGGCTTCGCGTACGCCGCGAGTTCCGGAAAGGCCATGAGGATGTCGAAGGGCCGGGAGGGCGTGGTGAACATCCGGCAACGATCCCAGCCCGCTCCCCGGCCCTGTCAAGATCCACAGCCGTCATAAGTGATCCGGTGAGGGGGACGCTGCCCGAACGTGGGCCGGGGATCGGGCACAGCAGGAGCCTGCAGGCGAGAAACTGCACCAACTGCCCTCGAAGGAAGCCACATTGTCGGTCCGCCGACGGACGGCGTCGAACTCGTCGCTCCCTACGATCGGGGCAGGTGCCTGGCGATGCGTTGCTCTGTGAGGAAGCGTCAAGTGGCGAGGACACTGCACGCGCGAGGCTACGGCCGATGACGGCGATCACTTCGAGACGTGAAGCGTCAGGCTGATCCCCCATAGAGCATGGCCGACTCGAACGAAAGACCGGACCGCGGTGAACCGGATACGTGCCGCTCAGTGTGCATCTATGACACGAGCGCTGGGTGGCAGGCCACCACGCGGGCGGGCCTGAAACGGGTTGGGCCCGGCGGCACGAATGCGCCGCCGGGCCCGTCAGGGACGTAGGACGTCAGGTGGTGTTCGGGTAGATGGTCCAGCGCTGGTTGGCGTGACCGGATTGGCAGTCCCAGATGTCGAGGGACGTGCCGTTGGCGTCGTTCCAACCGGGTAGTTCGATGCAGCGCTTGGCGGTGGGGTTGTAGATGGTGCCGTCAGCCTGCAAGGTCCAGACTTGGCCGGTGGCGCCGCTGCAGTCCGCGATGACGACCTGGGTGCCGTTGGCGGTGCCGTTGTCCTTGGTCGAGACGCAGCGTCCGCCGGTGCGCAGGGTGCCGTCGGCGGCGAAGGTGAACTTCTGGCTGGCTCCGTTCCAGCAGTTGTAGAAGTTGAGGTTGGTGCCGTTGCCGGCGCCCCAGTTATCGAAGCAGCGGTTCGGATTCTGTACGGAATTGATGTTGTAGCTGACCGGCGTCGGTACAGGCAGCTGTCGCGGGGTGCCGAAGCGCGGCAGGCCGGCCTCGGGCGTGGTGCCCAGGTACTGGGTGAGGGCACCGCTGGTGTCGGTGACGATGAGGTCGGGGTTGCCGTCGCCATTGACGTCACCCGGGGAGTCCACGACGGGGTAGAGGGCGGAGCTGAACCCACCGGGCAGCAACGCGTTGGCGGTCGGGCTGACCCACTGCTGACTGAGGTTGTTCAGGCAGTCCCAGAGAATGAGGTGGTTGCCCGGGTTGTTCTGGCCGTCGGGGACTGCGAGGCAGCGGGTCGACTGGGGGTTCTGCAACGTGCCGGGGTAGGGGCCGTCGAGCCACTTCTGGGCGCCGCTGCCGTTGCAGTCCCACAGCTGGACGTTGGCGCCGTTGAACGTGTCACCGTTCTTGACGTCCAGGCACTTGCCCAGGACGTGCATGGTTCCGTCGCTGCCGCGGGTGAAGGACTGACCACTGATGCCGAGGCAGTCCCACAGCTGGGCGGGGGTGCCGTTGTCGGTGTAGCCACCGTTGATGTCGGCGCACATTCCGGCTCCGGCGGCGTTCTTGACGGCCGAGACCACAGCCTTGCGGGCGGGGATGTGCAGGGACTTCGTCGCCGGAGCGCCGCTGGTGAGGGGCATCGGAAGGGTGGTGATCGCGCCGGTGGTCGTGTCGCGAACCCACAGGGTCGGGACGCCTGCGATCACGCCGGGGGACAGCAGGGTGAAGCCGCCCCAGTCCTCGTTGTCACCGCCGACCTCGACACCGTCGCCGAGCGGGCAGCCGCCGACCGCACTACCGGGGTAGAACCGCAGGTGGCCGCTTTCGATGGTGATCAGGTTGGGCCGGCCCGCGCTGGTCGGGGTGGCGCTGAGGGCCGTCAGCTGGTCGACGTGGTCCCAGCTGCCGCCGAGTCCCTTGGGGCACGTGCCACTGTTGCCGATCTGCATGACGCCCGAACGGTCGCTGAAGTGACCCGGAGTGCCGGCGGGGACGCGGGTGGAGTCGTTGAAGTAGACGTAGAAGTGCTTGGTGCCCTTGTTGTAGGCGAACAGGTCATCGACGCTGTTCTGGCTGACCGAGCCGCGGTGGGCGATCAGGTAGTTGTTCCAACTGTCCTGCTCAGGGCTCTGCGCCCGGGTGGACGCGGTGCCCGACTGGGCGGTGAAGTCGCTGTTGCCCGGAAGCAGGGTCAGCGACCCGTCCGCCGCCGGGACCAGGTAGTCGGGGGTCCCGTCGAAGTCGACGTCACCGGCGACGACCTTGGTGGTCGGGTTCCAGGGCGCGAAGAAGTCGTAGGTCGCGGCCTGGGGCTGGGTGTTGCCCGCGTTGTCGGTAGCGCGCACGTACAGGCGGTGCGTGCCCCACTGGTCGGGGTTGAGGTTGATCGGGATGTCAGCGTAGGCGTTGCCGTTGGCGTCGACGCCGGCGACGGGCTGGGCCGTGTAGCCGGTCGGCGGGATGTTGTCGTCCAGGTTGTACTGGAACTCGCGCACACCACTGGCCAGGCAGCTGCCGCGGGTGCAACCGCCCGGTACCGGGTCGCTGCTGGTGACGCGGATGGTGGCGCCCTGGTCGCCCGCGTGACCGGTGGGCTTGATACCGCTGCCGACCGGGGGAAAGACGGTGGAGGGCGCGATGGAGGCGAGAGTGGGCGGGGTCAGGTCGACGTTGAAGTAGCAGTACGCGGTACCCGCGCTGCTCATCAGCCCGTCGGTGGCCCACGCGTTCCAGCCGTACTGGTGCCCGTCGGAGGCCGGGAAGCCGATGTTGGCGTCGCCCCAGCCCCGGCCGTTGATGGCCTGACTGGTCGGCCAGGTGACGGTGCTGGGACTGCCGTTGGCGTCCGCCGCCATGTTGTCCCAGACGTGGAAACCGACGTTGATGTTGGTGCCCGGCATCGGGGTGGAGGCGTAAGCGTGCAGGGTGATGTCGGAGGCGCCGTTGCCCAGTGGCACGGTCCGTCCGATCCAGCCCGGCTGCCCGTTGCCGCAGGCGTACCCGTTCGGGTTGATCGGCATCGGGCTGGTGTACATCGAGTCTGGAGTGTTCGGTGGCAGGTCGTACTGGGCGATGACGTACGGGTTGGCGTTGAACCGCATGAAGTGGTCGATGCCGGTGGAGCGGGTCTCGTCGCCGAACAAGCCGACGGTCAGGGGCCGGCCCTCCTGGACGACCTGGCGCACCGCGCCGGTGACATCGAAGTCGACGCCCTGGGAGCCGCAGGTGCCGTACGCGCTCTTCGGCCACTTGGTCTCGCCGTCCTGGCGCACGCCGGGCTGGTTGTTCCAGGTGGTGCCGCCGTCGAATCCCCAGGTCCACTTGAGGGTGACCGGGGCGGTGGCGGCGCAGTCGTGGGCGGCGCCGTAGGTCTCGGAGAAGTAGGCCCTTGCGCTGTCGATGTACATCTGCGAGGTCAGCGAGCCGGTGCCGAACTCGTAGTACGAACGCTCCATGCCGTAGCAGTTGGTCCGGTAGTGCTGGTAGCCCACGCCCTGCCCGTTGTCCTGGGCGACGTCGTACTGCGGGGTGCCGGCACAGCCCTCCATGACCTGGGCGAAGTGGCTGGCGCCCATCGTCGGCGCGGGCTGGAAGGGCGGGTCGATGAACAGCGGCCAGACAGTGCCGTTCCCGGCCATCAGGTCCGAGTCCGGGGTCAGGGTCAGCTTGCCGTTCGTCGTGTCGACAGGGACCGGCTTGACGTGTGCTCCGAGGCCCGGGCCGTCCGCGGACGATGCGTCCGGGCCGGTCGGCGCTGAGTCCGAGGCGGGAGCGAGCGAGCCGACGCGCGGCGCCGCAACGGACGATTTCTTGGCCGGAGCCGCGGTCGGCGCCCCCGACTCCGTCGCCGCCGAGTCCCACATGAGAGGCACGGGCGCCCGGAACGCCGGAGTGCCGTCCGCTCCGGCCGCCGTCAGGTTGCCCTGAGGATCGGCGGAGACCGTCAGGCCTTTGGCCGCGGTGCCGAAAGTGAGGGTCTTGAGCGCCGGGTTCGCGGCGGCGTTCGCGTCCTTGACGACCAGAACCTCACGGACTGCGCCCTGATCGGACACATCGACCCGTAGGTCCACGCCAGGCAGAACCCCGGAATAGGTGGCAGTGCTTCCGGTGACAGCGGGGGCGGGCAGCGCGACCGGGAAAGTCAGTGCGAGGCTGCGCCCGTGACTGTCGGTCAGTGTCGCCAATGGGCCCGTGCCACCACCGGAAACGGACACCTGTGACGGGGTGGCGCTCGGTGAGTAGCTCCCGTCCGGTCCGCGGTTGAGTGTGGCGTCCACCGGGGCCCACGTACCGTCCTGTTTCTTCACCCGCGCCGGCCGGAGGTGTGAGGTGACGGTGAGCTTGCCGCTGGGTTCGGCGACGGTGAGCGATGTCTCGCTGGTCAAGGCGTCAATTGTGACCGGCTTGCCCGTTTTCTTCGCAGTCAGCCGGGCTGCCTGGATGGCGTTCCCCGGGGTGATTTCGGTCGAATTCGGAGCCTTCGTGATGGATTGGCCTGGAGCGGCCGCAAACGGCCGGTCATCGGCCGCTGCGATTCCTGGTGCGGTGGCAAGCAGCGCGAGCGCGCACACGGCGGCAAGGCGTCTCGTCAGTCTCCGAGAGGCCGACGGCGGGATGGGAAGGAGTTCCCCCATGGTGTGTCAATCGCTTTCAGGCAGGGCTGAATCCCCGCCGGCGGATATGTGATACGTCACAGTGACCGCAGCGGGGTGTGGTCTTTGTCCTTTTCTGGTGCGATATCTGACTGGACCTCACCTGATGGTCGGTCAGGTAGATCGATCGCACGTGGCCAAACGCTATTGCGTCGAATGGCGTGCTGACAATACGGTGCCCGCCGTCCTTCATGGACTTGATCTGACTACATACCGATACAGGCCAGCCGAATTCGGATAAAGGAACGCAAGGACACGCATGAAACTCAGCAGGAGATGGCAAGTCGGCCGGTCACCAGGAGCCGGTGGCCGACGAAGCGTCCTGACAGCGGCGGCCTTGACGACCGTGATGTCGTTGGTCGTACCGGTCGCAGACATGGGTACCGGTTTCATCGCCCACGCCGCCGACCACGGCAAGGACAACCTTCCTGAGCTGCCGCACGTCGACGGACACAACGTGGACGGCAAGACGAACCGAAAGGACATCCCGCGCCCGGCCGGAGCCCGCGACCTCGCGACGCACACCCCAAGCCCAGTGCGGTGGCCCAGCCAGGCTACGGCCGCAGTCGACCTGAAGGCCGAACCCGCCTTCCCGGCCGTCGGGAGCAACGCCAACGACAACAACGTCGCCGCCGTCCAGGCCGGTCTGACCCCGGTCCGGCTCAGTGCCGTAGGACCGGACCACGTCGGTGACAAGGCCAAGGCCGTAGCCGGACGCACCGCAAAGATCACCCGGCCGTCCTCGGTCGAAGTCACAGTCGCCGACCGATCCCAGACCACGAAGGCCAACGTCGACGGCCTTCTGGTCGGACTGAAGCGAACCGACGGCGGTAGTGACGCGGCCGGCCTCGACATATCCCTCGACTACACGACGATAGCCGACGCCTACGGGGGCGGCTGGGCCTCCCGCCTCCGCCTGGTCGCCATGCCCGCTTGCGCGCTGACCACCCCTGAGCTGGCCGAGTGCCGCACCAGGCAACCGCTCGATTCCGTCATCGACCCGGTGGCCAAGACGATCAGCGGCACCGTCGCAGTGCCGAGCAGCGGCACCGCGACGGACACAAAGACTCGTCCCGGCGGGGCAGCCGCGATGAAACTCGACTCGCTCTCCGCCACCACCTCCGCGAGCGGCGGGATGGCCGTGGCCGCGGTCTCCACTCCCGGCGGTTCCCAAGGCTCCTACACCGCGACCGACTTGTCCGCCACCGGCTCGTGGTCGCAGAACGCCTCCGGCGCCTTCACCTACAGCTACCCGGTCGCCGTCTCACCCTCGCTGACGGGCACGGCGCCAGGCGTTGCCTTCTCGTACAACTCGCAGGCCGTAGACGGCGAGACCTCGGCGCGCAATTCCCAGGCCTCCTGGATCGGCGACGGCTGGTCGTACAGCCCAGGCTTCATCGAGCGCTCCTACAAGGCGTGCAAGAACGCGGGCATCGACCAGTCCGGCGACCAGTGCTGGGCCGGCTGGACCGCGACCATCTCGCTCGGCTCTCGTACGGGTGAACTGGTCCGCGACGACAACGGCCTGTACCACCTGCAGAACGACGACGGCACCCGCATCGAGCGGCTGACCGGCGCGGCAAACGGCCTGTGGCAGGGCGAGTACTTCAAGGTCACCACCACCGACGGCAGCGCCTACTACTTCGGCCTCAACCACGCCCCCGGCACCACCACCGACGGAGCCACCAACAGCGCCTGGAGCGTCCCGGTCTACCACCCGAACAGCGGCGACCCCTGCTACAACGCCGCCAAGGGTAAGGAGTCCCAGTGCGACCAGCAGCCCGGCTGGCGCTTCAACCTGGACTTCGTGGTGGACCCGCACGGCAACGTGCAACGCTATGACTGGGCCACCGAGACCAACCGCTACGCCATGGGCGGAGGCCAGGCCGGCGGATCCGGCGGCAGCGGAGCCCTCACCGCGTACACCCGCGGTGGCTACCTCACCCGCGTCTCCTACGGCTACCAGCTCGCCGACGCGCTCGCCGGCCGCGAGCCCTCCGCCCGGATCACCTTCGACACCGCCGAACGGTGCGTGGCCTCCGTGGACACGTGCAAGCTGGAGAACCTCAACTCCTCCACTGCCACGAACTGGCCCGACGTCCCATACGACCTCGCTTGCCAGGACGGCTGGAGCACCAGCGGGACCGGCTCCAACGTCTGCCGGCCGGTGTCGCCGACGTTCTGGTCCACCAAACGGCTCGCCGCCGTCCGCACCGAGCTGCGGACCCAGAGCGGCTGGCAGCCCGTGGACAAGTACGAGCTGACGCAGGTCTTCTCGGACGCCGGCGGCATCATGGACCCGGTCACCGGCAAGACCCCGGACAAGCAGAACGTCGGCGGCCTGCAGTCCGTGATGTGGCTGTCCAAGGTCCAACACACCGCGCAGGACCCCTCCGCCGGCGGAGGCGAGATCAAGCTCGACCCGACGACCTTCGCCGGCACCGAGATCGACAACCGCGTCGACGGCTCCGACACCGGAGCCCCGCCGCTGTACCGGCCGCGGATCATCGGCGTGAACAGCGAGTCCGGCATCTCCATCGCGGTCACCTACCGCGACCCCGAGTGCTCCCGGGCCAAGGGCACCATGCCCACCACGGCCGACACCAACACGATGGCCTGCTACCCGGTCTACTGGACCCCGACAGGCGCGGCCGCGCCTATCGCGGACTGGTTCAACAAGACCCTGGTCACCAAGGTCACCTCCTCGGACACCACCAAGGCCAACTCCCCGCCCCGCGAAACCTCCTACAGCTACAACGGCGCCGCGTGGCACCGCGACGACTCCGACCAGACCGACGACCAGTACCGCACCTGGAATGACTTCCGCGGCTACCGGACCGTCACCACCACCACCGGCACCGCACCCGACCCGGTCGGCCAGACCACCGTCTCCTACCTGCAGGGAATGGACGGCGACTACCTCGCTGACCGGACCACCCGCCGAGTCAGCAAGCCGAAGAACTCCCTCGGCGAGGAGGCCACCGACAGCAACTGGCGTGCCGGTACACCGCAGGAGACCGCCACCTACAGCCAGGCTGGCGGCACGCCCATCGCCAAGCAGTTCAACGACGCCACGGTGCTCGCCCCCAGCCCGACTGCCAGCAGGACCAGAACGGCCTGGACCTCCAAGACGGGCGCCGCAGTCTCAACACTGCCGCCGCTGGAGGCACATCGCGTCACCTCGACCACCAGCCGCTCCAGCGCGCTGCTGTCCGACCAGAAGACCTGGCGCACCGGCCGCACCGTCACCACCTACGACAGTCTCGGACGGCCCTCCACGGTCGACAACCAGCCCGACCTCACCACCGGTGACGGCCGGACCTGCGCTACTACGACCTACGCGGCCGCACCGTCCGGCAATCCCATGATGCTCACCTACCCGAGCGACACCCTCACCGTCGGCGGGGACTGCAACACCGCACCATCCACCACCACCACCATCAGCGACCGCCGCCTGATCTACGACGGCAGCGCCGATCCCGCCAGCCCCGGCCCGGTGAACGTGCTCGGACAGAACGGCGCCACCCTCGGCTACGCCACGGCGACCCAGTCGCTGAAGTCGTACGACGCCCAGGGCCAGGCCACCTACCAGACCCTCACCGCCCAGGCCTTCGACGCCTACGGACGCGTGGTGCGCAGCACCGACGGCGCAGGCGCGGTCAGCCTGACGGCCTACACGCCGGCCACGGGAACCCTGCCGATCGAGATCTCCACCACCAACCCACTCGGTTGGAACGCTAAGACCATCCTCTCGCCGGCACGCGGCCTGGTCACCCGGGCGATCGACCCGAACGGTCGCGTCACCGACGCGACCTACGACGCGCTCGGCCGTCGGACCTCCGTCTGGCTGCCCGGCAACAGCAAGGACGCGAGCAAGGCAGCGGACCGGACGTTCAGCTACGAACTCCACGGCGTCGACCCAACCCCGTCAAGCCGCGCGAACCCGCCGAGCGTCACGACGCGCACACAGCTGGAGAACGGCACCTACCGGACCGACAGCACGATCTACGACGGCTTCCTCCAGTCCCGCCAAACCCAGTCCACTCCCGCCAACAGCGCTTCGGGCCGAGTCGTGGCCTCCACGAGGTACGACAGCAACGGCAAGGTCACCAAGAGCACCGCCGCCTGGTCCGATCCGACCACCAGCCCCGGCACCACCCTGTTCGAGGAGGACGACAACACCGTTCCCTCCCAGACCCGGACCGTCTACGACGGGACCGGCCGGGTAGTCGCCAGCAAGCTCTTCGCCAAGGCCACTGAGCTGTGGCAGACCGCCATCGCCTACCCCGGCGCAGAGCGGACCGACACCACTCCGCCTGCCGGCGGCGTCCCGACAACCGTGTACACCGACGCCCTCAACCGGACCACAGCCTCGGTACAGCACGGCGGTTCGGGCATCGGAGACGTGACCACCCGCTACAACTATGACGCCCGTGGCAAGCTCATCAGCACGGCGGACAACGCAGGCAACGCCTGGACCTACCGCTACGACGTCCGCGGCAACCGAATCTCGCAGAACGACCCGGACGCCGGCACCAGCACCACGGCGTACGACGACCTCGGGCGGGTGTCGAGCGTCACCGATGGCCGAGGCAAGAGCCTGTCGTACACCTACGACCTACTCGGCCGCAGCACCGGTCGCTACGAAGGCACCGACACCAGCGATCAGTCGAAACTGCTCGCGTCCTTCACCTACGACACCCTCGCGAAGGGCTACCCGACCTCGACCACTCGTTTCGCCGGCGGCGCCACCGGCAGCGCGTACGTGCAGAAGATCAACGGCTACAACACCAGGTACCAGCCGACCTCCACGACCAGCACCATCCCCGCCGTCGAAGGCAAGCTCGCCGGCGACTACACCCAAACCGCCTTCTATGCCGACAACCTCGGCCTGCTCGCCGGCTACGGCTACAGCGCCGACGGCGGTCTCCCCGCCGAGAAGCTCGGTTTCGGCCGCGATCTGATGGGCGAGATCGTCAACACGGGCACCGACAGCACCAAGCTGCTCGACCTGGCCAACTACAATCCGCTTGGCCAGCTCCTGCTGAGCCAATACGGAACACGGGGCGAACTGCTCCGCACGGCGCGTACGTACGACGACACCACCGGCCGCCTGACCACCAGCAGCGTCAAGCTCCAGCAGTCCGACGCCAGCCCGATCTCCTACACCAGCTACGGCTACGACCAGGCCGGAAACCCCACTAGTACCTCCGAGCTTCAGTCCTCGGGGAGCACGGACCAGGTGACCGACACCCAGTGCTTCCGCTACGACGGTCTGAACCGGTTGGCAGAGGCCTGGACCGACACCTGGGGTGTGAGCGCACCGGGCGCAGGCCAGACGTCCCAGTGCAACAACAGCAGTGTCGGGCTCAACTCGCTGGGCGGACCGGCTCCGTACTGGCAGAGCTTCCAGTACAACCTACTCGGCGATCGCACCCAGCAGGTCCGGCACGACCTCGCGGGAGACACCTCCCGCGACATCACCCAGACCAGCACCTACCCCGGTAACGACCGGACCCCGGCCGCCAAGCCCAACACACTCACCAGCGTCACCTCCCGCACCGGCACCCCGACCAGCACCATGCCATCGGCCATGCCGGGCACCGGCAACACCCAGCTCTGCCTCGACGTCACCAGCGCACGGACGGCCGACGGTACCGCAGTCGAAACCTGGACCTGCAACGGCAGCGGCGCCCAGAAGTGGACCCGCCCAGGTGACGGGACCCTCCGGGCGCTCAGCAAGTGCGCCGTCCCGAGCAACGGCAGCGGCGGCGCCGGCGTTGGCATCGTGCTGGCCACCTGCGACGGTAGCGACAACCAGAAGTGGCAGGACGGGGCCAACGGCGCCCTCGTCCACGCCGCCTCCACGCTGTGCCTGGACATCCCTGGATGGAACCAGAACCCCGGTACCCCTATCGGCCTCTGGTACTGCACCGGCAATCCCAACCAGAACTGGCCGGCCACGGTCAACGCACCGAGCGGTCCGGCCTCCACAGCGACGCTGACCCCGCAGTACGACGCGATCGGCAGCACCACTGCCCGAGCGAGTACCGGTACCACCACCCTGCCGTCCGCAGTCCAGACCGGCACCACTGCGCTGTGCCTGGACGCCTCCGGTGCCCAGAACGCTAACGGCACCGCCGTTCAGACCTGGACCTGCAACCGCAACGCGGCCCAGGACTGGACCATCGGTACCGACGGCACCCTGCGCGTCCTGGGCGCCTGCGCCCGCCCCGTCGGCGGCACCTCCGGCGCTAGCGCACAGATCGAACTGTGGGCCTGCGATCCGAACGACAGCAGCCAGCAGTGGCGCACCGGCTCTGACGGGTCCCTCGTCCACAAGACCTCCGGCCTGTGCCTGGACCTGCCCGGGGGCAACACCAACCGGGGTACCCGCGTCGCACTGTGGACCTGCAATCAGGGCCCCAACCAGAAGTGGGGCCCGGGCGGCACTCAGCCCACCGCGGGCGGAACCCAGGCCTTCACCTACAACGCCGAGGGCCGCACCGAAACCGTCAACACCCCTAACGGGACAGGTGCCAGTACGTCCCAATATCTCTATGACGCCAATGGCAGCCTGCTCATCCAGCGCGGCCCCGACGGCACCGTCCTCTACCTGTTCGGCGGAGCCGAACAGCTCACCCTTTCCACAGACGGCACCACCGTCGTCGGCAAGCGCTACTACGAGCATCCCGACGGCACCACAGTCATCCGGACCAGCAGCGGAGCCGTCACCTATGAACTGACCAACCCCCAGCACAGCTCCACGCTCCAAATCGACGCCGGCACCAAGGCTGTGACCAGGCGCGCATTCGACCCATACGGCAGCCCCCGCGGCGGCGGCCCGCTCGCTTGGGCCGACAACCTGGGCTACCTAGGCAAACCCACCGACACCGGCAGCGGGCTCGACTTGCTGGGAGCCCGCAACTACGACCCGGTCCTGGGCCGTTTCCTCACCGTCGACCCGGTCTTCGAATCCGGGGACTCCAATCAGATGGGCGGCTACACCTACGCCTCCGACAACCCGCTGGCCAAGTCCGACCCATCCGGCCTGATCCCGCTGGGATGCGGGACCGAAGGGGCCTGCTATGGCTACTCGCCCGACAACGGCTGCAAGGGAGGTCCTTGCGGAAGCTCCGAGAACGCCGTGTGGGGCGCCGAGCACGGGCTGACTCCCAACAACGGCGGTGGATGTAAGCCTGGCGACTGCGGAACGCCGCGGCCTTCCAGCACGCCAGGTTCGTCGACCGGTGGTTGCGACAGCGCCTGCCAAAGTGCGCTGGACTCGCTCGTCCGTCGCGGCCACTGGAAGGACGACGACCTGGAGAAGGGGGCCCACCAGGCGCTCGCCGTGGAACTGCAGAAGTACATCCTGGCTATGGGCGGGAACACTCGGCCCTGCGCGGAGGGCGCCATGGTGACGTCCGGGACGATTGCGGCATGCAATCAGCTATCCGGCACCTCGCCACAGCTGACCTGGCAAGACCTCCTCCAGCTCTGGGCGCAGGGGAAAGACGGCGCTAACATTTCCTTCGATGGGGGAAGTCAACTGACTCAACAGATCGCCGCAGATCAGCACAGCCAGGAGATCCTCAAGGGTCTGGCCGGCCAGATCCGGGACGGCAGCTACCAGGTCCCGCTATCCGAGCTCGGTGGGCAGAATGACTTCGTTGACGGGAAGGACTTGGGCGAGAAGGGCAAGAACCTTCCGAAGGATCTGTTGGGTATGGCGACGGATGGGAAGCATGGCAATCCCACACCGGAAGCCTTTCTGGGAGGATATGACGTGGTGTATCAGGTGATCAACGTATCGCCGAAGACGCACTCCTTCACCGTGGCTTTCGCCGCCTACAACGACACCGGGTTTGCCTCCCTGACCCACCTCACGGGGAACACCGGGACGGGACCCGGCGCCAGCGTCAGGCAGGAATTCTACTGGTTTGGAACCTTTCATGCGTAGCGCCCAGCTCAGCGGCGGCTTCACCGGCCGAATGTCGGCCTTGATATCAGGAAGGACGGCCAGGTGGGCCGCGCTGATTATCCTGACGGCCAGCTACCTGGCTGTACTGGTCGTCCTGTTTCCGGCTCGTTCGGACAATGCGGAGCTTGTTGACGACCTGCGGTCGGGGCGGACCTCTGTCGTCCAGTTGGACACTGACGGTTCTGAGGTGTTCGTCGAGTGGTCGACGGGATTTCTGTCACACAAGAAGGAGATCTATCAGTTCCCCTATGGGAATCCTGGGTCCGCCGGTGCCATCGATGCGTTCGAGCAGGCCATCGGGCGGGAGATCGTCGGTAGCGGTGCCACCGTCCAGTACCAGATGTTCGAAGCGAGCCACGGCTTTGGTGGCCTGAAATTGCTGATCTCTGTTGCGTATCCGAGCTTGCTTGGATGGTCACTCCTCGGCGTAGCTACCTACCTTGCCGGACTGTTGACCATCGGACACATCCTGCTTGGAATCAAGGACGGGGTCCAGAGAAGCTGGGCATGGCTCTGGATTGGCCTGCTAACCGGGTTCGGGTTCTTTGCCTATCTTTGGTCCGAGCCAAGTCCGCTCCTGACCTTCCAGGTAAGGCGGCGGGAAGGCGGCCGGAGTAATTCGCCAGGTATTCCCCGAATAATCGGATCGACTGTCATAAGCGTGGTTCTTCTCGTAGCCTTGGGTACGGTGTTCATCCAGGCGCTCCACGCCACGCAGCACTGAGATCAACACTTGTGTGGGCCGTCCGCCAATAGCAGGCAGACGGCCCACACATCGATTTCGGCCGGATTCACATCCGCGCCAGCTTGGTGGTGGCGGCGCAATGCGGTCGGGTTTCCAGCAGGCGGCGATTTTGCCGTGTGAAGCCCACGGTACGGGCGTGTCCTATCGGCGGTGGCGGGGATGGGTCGCAGCAGGTGGGCGATGCGGGCCGGTCCCCAGGCGGTGAGGCGGACTTGACGATCCGCCGCTCGGTGCGGGAGGCAGCCGACGCGGACTATGGTGTAGGCGGCTGGATAGGTCGCTTGTACCGGCCTCACCGAGCGTGCGGTAGCGGTCCGCCCAGCGTTTGGCCGTGGTCGGTGAGACCTGGAAGCGTTCAGCGGCCCGCCGCAGCGGCCAGTCGTCCTCGACCTCGAAGCGGGCGAGACGCAAACGTCCGGTCTCGGTCAGCGGTACGTGACGGTGTGGCATGAGGGCCAATTCGGGGAGCTGGGTAGATGTTGCATCCACACCGAGCCAGAAGGCCTTCACTCATCTCAAGATCATCACGTCGTGAACCCGTTATCAACCTCCGTGGTCAATACACCTAAGGAGGTATTCCTTGAGCTCCCAACTGCAGTCGGCGAACCGTACTGCCCGTGATTCCCTATGCTGTTCAGTTGCTCGGGCCACTACTGAACTTGATTGGGTGATGTCGGTGCCGTTCGCCTGACAGTTGGGTGTGGGCGCCAGTAGCCCTGGGGTGTGAGGTACGCGCAGGGCGGCGGGCTGACCGACGCCGAGAGATCCACGCGGGAGCGGTTACGGCGCCAGGTCGTGGAGCGTTTCGAGGGCGGGCAGAGGAACGCGGAGATTGCCGCTGCCCTGCGGATCAGCGTGCAGTCGGTCGAGCGGTGGCGCCGGGCCTGGCGCGTGAGCGGAGAAGCTGGAGTCCTGTCGAAGGAGTCGCCGGGACGACCTCGACTCAGCGAAGACCAGATCGTCAGGCCGGAGCGGGCGTTGGAGCGTGGCCCGTTGGCTCACGGGTGGGCGGACCAGCGGTGGACGCTGGCGTGGATCAAGACGCTGATCGGAGGGCTGTTCCATGTCTCGTATACGGTCGAGGGCACCTGGTGGCTGTTGAAGCGGCCGACCAACATCACGAATTCAAGTTCAGTAGCGCTCTTGATCGAGGGTTCGCCTCGGCAGCGTCGCTTCAGTCAGCGATGTCCTTCTGCGCAGTGGGGCGGTCTGGCGGTGGGACGGTCAGGGCGTCGAGAGCCTCTTGGGCTCGGCCGAGGCTGTCCTTGCCGGCGCGGCGGAGGCCGGCCTTGGCGTACTTCTCGACCATGGTGGTGGACTTCCAGTCCTCGGTGATGACCATGATCTCGGCCGGGCTGTAGCCCTGGGCCGCGAGGTCGGCGGGGACGCCGGCGCGGAGGCCATGGCTGGTGGCGTTTTTGGCATCGAAGCCTGGGGTGCGGGTGATCATGCGTTTGAAGGCGCGGTTGACCGCGTGGCCGGTCATGCCGGTGCCGGTGCCGGAGGCGGGGACGGGCATGAGTCGGCCCCAGCGGGTGATGCCGCGGAGCAGCGGCAACTGTGGCTCTGCTTGGCCGAGTTCGGCGAGCAGTGCGATGTAGGTGCGGACCACGGAGATGGCGACCGGGTCGCGGACGAGGTACTCGCGACCGGTGGACCAGTGGTCGTTCTTGCTGGTGCGCTTGCCGACCACCATCTGTTCGGTGCCGTCCTCTAGCTGCTCGAAGACGATGGAGTCAATGCGGTAGGCGGACTGCTCGGAGCGGCGGGCTCGGGTGCGGTAGCCGAGGTGCAGGATCGTCAGGTCGCGCCAGCGGGCGAGGGGGATGTCGGTGGTCGTGCCTTCCTGGAGGTGGGCGATGCGGGCGGCGTCGACGGGCGGGCTGGACTTGGGGGTGCGGCGGGAGCGGGCGTGGTCGGCGGCCTGCTTGCGGATCAGCTCGGCGGTGGCCTTCTTCGGGGGCCAATTCTCGTACCCCGCACGGGCGTTGGCGTCGCGGATCGCCGCCATCGCCAGGCGTAGCGAGCTCACCGGCGCGCCCGTGCCGTCGCGTCCGCCGCGGCGGCGCAGGTGGGAGATGTAGGAGACCATGTTCGCCTCGCTGGTACGCGGCCCCGGGTGCCGGCCGTTGTCGGCGCACCAGCGGGCGAAGTAGCGCCACTGTTCTGCGTAGGTCTGGCTGGTGCGCGCCGGCCGGGCGGAGGCGAGATCGTCGGCCGCGTCCTCGGTCAGCATCTCGTTCGGGTCGGCACCGTCGAGCGCGAACCGCGTGAGAGCCTGACTGTCATCCACCAGCTCGCCGACCACCACCTCGATGGGGGCCTCCGCCAGAGCGGGCAGGTTGTTCGCGTCCGTGTCCACAGGTGCTCTCCTTCCGGCACGGCGGGCTGATGATCCGTCCGGGACAGCGTATCTGTACCAGGCCCTGTGTTGCATCCTCTAAATCCAGTTAGAGGATGCAACACAGGGTCTGATACATA
The DNA here is from genome assembly GCF_055571335.1 of Kitasatospora sp. NPDC030952. NCBI lineage: Bacteria > Bacillati > Actinomycetota > Actinomycetes > Kitasatosporales > Streptomycetaceae > Kitasatospora > Kitasatospora sp. NPDC030952. Next base: position 49,729 of record NZ_JBVIFM010000012.1, on the reverse strand, counting down.
AGGAGGCGCCCGGTGTGCGCCCTCTGTTTCTAGAATGTCTGCCGTGGTTATTTGTGTTCAGCCCTCTGGGGTGCAAGGGTGTCCGCCATGAAGATCACGATCACCGTGGAGAATCCAACCCCCGAGGCACTCGAGAAGCTGCTCGCGCTCGCCGCCATGCCGGCCGCTGTCGTGACCACGGAACCCGACGACCGCTGGACGCCGAAGCGGGCCCGCTCGTACTACGACCGTCTTCCGCCCCGCGCGCAACAGATCCTGCTCCAGGTCGTCCACGGCGAAGGCGAGTGCGCCGCAGAGGAGTTGAAGGCGAACGGCCGGAGCCTGCGGGGATCCACCGGCGCGTTCCGCCGAGTGCTCTCTGAGGGTAAGCGGACCGGTCTCTGGCCTGACGCGCTGCCAGTACCGCTGGTGTCCCACACCGTCGGAGGGCAGCTCAAGAAGCTCGAGATGCCCGGCCGCGGCACAGGGCAGTACGCACTCACAGCCTTCGAGGACGGCCTGCGTGATCTGCGGACTGGCGACTGACAGGACAATTTGTTCGAGCCCTGGGGCCGGGTGCGACGAACCGGGCCGCCAACCCAGATCCGAAAGCTCGGCCAGCAAGACAACTGCCCGCTGGCCCGACCGGCGGGCTGCCAAGGACGTGAGCGTAAGAACCCTTCCAGGAAGCCGAGTTGGGGCGAGAGTCAGGAGACGTGTACCGCGACGCCGCACAAGCCGAGCCCGTTCCCGGCCGCTGCGCGCCACAGTCGCAGCGGCCCGTCAAGGACGGACTCCTCCCGGGGCGAGTAATGCAGCCAATCCTGAGCATCCGCTGCGGAACGTTCGGCCTCGGTGAAAGTGGAGGCTCGCTCCACGCACGGCAAGGTCTGGCGGACCTGGGCGGAGGTGAGCAGGAAGTTGCCGCACCAGCCCGGAAGGAGGGAGGCGCGGGCTGGGCCGATGGCATGGAAGAGCGATGCGACCGTGTACTCCGTGGAATTTACCGAGACGAAAGGGCCGTCACCCGGATGATCCGTCCACACATCGTCGATGGCACAGAAGTCCGGATCGGCTTCTCCGCAGCACATAGCGTCAACGTTGAGCCCTGGGGCGGTGAGCTCCCGGAACGACTCCATCGCGGCAACGTCAGCCGAGGCTGGCCCTGAACTCTCGTACCACGTACGGTAGTCGGGCAGGGGTTCCTGCAGCCAACGTTCCCATCGCGCTTGAGCGCAGGGCTGGGACCAGTCCGTCTCCATAGCGGGCAGTAACCGGGGAGACAGGTCGGAGATAAAGGAATCCGGGTGGCTGGTGATCGCCCAAACGCTGGTGAAGCCCATACCCTGGACGCTAATACCCGCCGCTGACATCGACAGCAGTAGCCCGATTCCGGTTCCGGTGGACACGGTTCAACCGTTACCCTTCCGCACCCCAGCTGCCGTTGCCCCGGCAGCCTGACGGTCCGTGCCGCTTCCGCCGCCCGGTCCGGTCGCCGTCGTCGGCTGCACACCCGACCGAGTGGGCGTCACTGCGCCGATCACGAAAGTCCGGCTGCCGCCGGACCCGGGCCTTGACGGCCCTTTCCGCGCTCATCCATTCGAGCGGCCGGCCACCGTCCGTCTCGAATATCCCGCTCGAAGGCATGGGGAACCAGTGACCGGGCCGATGACCACTCCAGGTTCCGGATTCTGTGAGTCACTGCCGGACAAACTCTTCAGCAGCTCCGAGTGCGGCCCTCCCACGGGTAGGCGTCGGGTCGCCCCAGACGACGACGGGCTCGTGCGGGCCGTCGTCGGGCTCCCGGGCCCGGTCTCTGGATCGCCTCCGCGCGCGCCTATGAACGGCCCTCGCGCCCCTCATCCAGCGGTCGTCACCCGGCGGCCCCGGGCGTAGAAAACCCCTGGCAGTCGGGCGTTGTCCGGGCGAGGATGCAGGTGTGCGACGAGACTACACCGACCCTGAGCTGATGAGCCTGATCCGTCGATTCGTCACGCCCGGACGCCGGTATCTCCGGGTGGGCGGAGGCATGCTGTGGTTGAGCGGGCCTGAGCGCGAGGTGTTCGTGACCGAGTTGGTCCAGGCTGCCGCGGAGATCACTCCCGCTGAACTCGCCATCCTGTTCGAGGGTGGGTGGCGGGAGCGTAGGACAGCCTCCTGGCTGGTCGTCATCGCTGGCAGGACCGAGTTCCGCAGCCGGATCGGCGAACTCCTGTTGGCCAGTGAAGGGCCCTACGCCGGCGCGGCCTACTGCGTCACTCTTGCTACGTTCGGCGAGGGCGCGGATGCGGAGTTGCTCTGCAGGTACCTTGATCACTATTTGCCTCGGCTTGACCTCCACTACGACCAGGGCTTCGCGCTCGGCGCGCTGCTGCACCTCGACACCGCACTCGGTACCGAGAACGCGTCTCAGTACCTTGCCGAAGGTAGCCTGTGGCAGCAGTGGACGGACGTTCCGGCCCGCAGGGAGTGGGATCCGCAGGGCTTTCGGAAATCCGTGGACCGGCTCAGCTCCTTCGCCAGCGAGTGCGCCGAACGCTTCGCCGCACTGGAAGCCGGGCACTGATCCTCTGGCCGCTCAGCGCCCTCGATAGAGTCTGGGCGATGACGGGAAACACGGGAAACACGGGAAACACGGACCGCTGGCCGAAGACTGACCAGGATCGCGGCGTCGAGGACGTGACGCTCCTCATCCTGGAGTGGCTCGGCGAGCAAGGTGTGAACGCGATGATCAGGATGGACGCCGAGCGGGTGGCCGACAATGCGCCGGCGTGGACGTTCGCCGCCAGCGGTGGTCCCCTGGAGCACGGCATGCGTGCCGACGGCAGGACCGTGCAGCAGTGCATGTCCGCCGCCCTGTCGCAGTTGCGCGCGGCCGGGCTGGCGGTTCCATTCTGATCTTGGTCTTCGCCCGGCGCTGCACGCGGTCAGCGTCGAGGTGAAGCCGGGCGACGCCGGTGCGGCCCTCGAAACCGCTCGTCCCCTGATGCGTCGTCGCATTCCAGCTCCCGAGCGGCAGGCGGCCTTGTGGATTGACGCGGCCAGGGCTTACGGGCAACAAGCGGCGTACAGTATGTCACCTTCCAGAAGGGTTTGTGCTGCCTTCTGGAGGGTGGTCTGGCCCTCGTCGTGGTCGACGAGCAGGTGGTAGCCGTCGCCGGTCGGGCTGGCCAGGGCCGTCGTCGCGCCACCGCGAAAGCGGCTCCGGGCCTGACGTATTGTCCGCCTCGAGCGTGGCGTCAGGGATCGGGCCCAAGCCTGCGGTCGACGTCCTGCCGACTCGCCCGGAGCCGTCCCTCGAGGCGCTCCAGTGACCACGCCATCCACGGGTGGTCGCGGCCGAGGACCCGTGCCCGCGTGTCGGCCACCAGCTGGGCCTGCGCCACCGCTTCGTCGCGCCTCAGTACGTCCAGGAGGACCCAGTGCCCCGGTACTCCTCGACGGGGATCGGGTGGACCTCGGGGCGCATGCGGTTGGTGTAGAGCAGGCCGTCGAGGTGGTCGATCTCGTGGGCGATGAGGCGGGCGAGGCCGAACTCGTAGGTGGCGGTGGTGATGGTGCCGTCGAGGGTGGTGGAGGTGACGTCCATGCGGAGGGGGCGGGGGACCATGCCGCGGACGTCGAAGAAGCTGAGGCAGCCCTCGTACTGTTCGTCGGTCTCGTCGGAGACGGCGGTGACCTTGGGGTTGAGCAAGATAATCGGCTCGGCGCCGGCGGCCGGGGGGAGGACGACGGCGGCGGCTCGGGGGATGCCGATCTGTGGGGCGGCGAGGCCCATGCCTTTGGCGAAGGAGTGCACGCGGCCGATCCGGTCGACGGCGTTGAACAGCTCGTCGATGACGGCCTGGGCCGCGGAGCGTTCGGCCGGGAGGTCAAAGGGCTCGGCGGGGCGGTTGAGGATGGGGGTGCCCTGTTGGACGACGCCGAGGGACTGCATCTGCTGGCTGGGCCGCACCTCGATCACCTTGTCTCCTTGGTCTGGTGTTGGTTGTTGGTGGTGGCGCGGAAGCGCCATTCGAGGCGGAAGCGGGCGTGCAGCGGCGGGTCGTCGGTCGCCCAGGCGAAGTGCCGCCGCTCGCCCTCGTCGCGGCGGCTGACGGCGGTGCGGAGGGGCACGGCTTCGGCGGTCATGGAGGTCTCGGTGCCCCACACGACCGGGTCGAGGGCGGCGGGGAAGTCGAGCCGGACGGCGAGGTGTTCGGTGGGCAGGCGGACGGCGCGCTGGAACCAGTGGCCCCACTTGTCGGCGCCGACGCTGTAGGCGTACTCGATCCAGGTGGCGTCGCCCGGGTAGAGCGGGAAGCGGCCCTGCTCGTTGTCGAACAGGAGCCAGACCTCCTTGAAGGCGTCGCGGTCGTGCTTGGCCTGCCAGCGCATGTCCTCGCCCTGGCACGTGGCGGTGAGCGCGAGTTCGTCCCAGGTCAGTGGGCGCTTACGGTAGTGGGCGTTGGAGCGCTCGGGTTCGCCGGGGTAGCGGTCGACGGCGATGCGGATGAGGTAGCGGGTGATGGGCTCGGTGCCGGTGTTCCGTAGGCGGCGGCGCATGGTCAACCGGTAGGTGGAGCCGTCGAATTGGAGCACGGCTTCGTCGTGTTCGACCATAATCGCGGCCCCTGAGGCGTACGGCTGCTCGGGGCGGCGAGGCGCCGGCGCGGAGGTCTGGGGGCGGCTTCGGGAACGGACTGAGTCGTAGTCGAGCCAGCGCCGCCAGATGGCTTTCCCGGCGTTGAGGGTCTCGTCGGCGAGGCGGGCGAACTCCTCGGTCGGCTTGTGGCGGCCGGACTCCATGTGGCTGACGTACGACGGGTCGAAGCCCATCTTCCCGGCCAGCGCGCGCTTGGAGAGGCCTCGTACCTCCCGCCAGTGGGCGACCTCGGCGGCGAACGCCTCCGAGGCCTGGTCGACCGCGTCGTGGTCGGTCCTCGTCTCCATCCGCTCCGCCCCCAGTGAGTGATGAATGAACCGTGAGTGACCTTAGCTCACCATCCCGTCACGGCCCTGTCTCCGGCTGTCATTACCCCATCGGGCACGCACTTCAAGCGCCCGGCCAGCACCAGCTTCCCTTCTGCCGCGAGGAGTTAGCCGTGCACCAGTCCCCGTCCCGCCGTCGAGGTCAGCACCGCGATCCGGTCGGCGCGTTCCTCGGTTCCCTGTGGGCGGTCGGCAACGCTGTGTTGATCGCCCTGCTCGGCGTCATCGTGTACGACCACTTCGACACGGCCCGATTCGGCGCTCACCCAGCGGTCAACTCGGCGCCGGACGGCGGCACCTCCGCGTAGCGCCCTTCCACCCATCGCCCATCACGGGCTGGACTCCGAACTGGAGCGCACAGCATGGAAACCAGGAACGTGATCGTCCCCGTCCACGACGGCCCCATCGACCTCACCCGCCCGCACTTCGTGGGCATCGGCGGCGCCGGCATGTCGGCCGCCGCCCGCCTCCTGCTGGAGAGCGGCAGCCGGGTCTCCGGCTCCGACACCAGCGATACCGCCGCCCTGCGTGAGTTGGAGGACGCCGGTGCCTCGGTCGCCATCGGCCACACCGCCAGCAACCTGCCCGCCAACGCCACCGTCCTTGTGTGGTCCAGCGCGGTGACCCCGAACAACCCCGAGGTCGCCGCCGCCCGCCGGGCCGGCATCCCGGTCGTGCACCGCTCGGACGTGCTCGCGCACTTGATCGCCACCGCCGAGCAGTCGGTCGCCGTGGCGGGCACCCACGGCAAGACCATGACCACCGGCGTCCTCAGTGCCGCTCTGGCCCACCTCGACCCCTCGTACGCCATCGGCGCCACCCCCGTCGGCCGCCCCAACGCCCACCAGGGCCTCGACGGCCTCCTGGTCGCCGAGACCGACGAAAGCGACCGCACCGCCGGCCGCTACCACCCGCAGGTCGCCGTCGTCCTGAACGTGGATGACGACCACCCCGAGCAGTACGTCGACCTGAACGACGTCCTGGACGTCTTCGAGCGCCTGGCCCGCAACAGCTCCGTGTTGGTCGTCTCCTCCGACGACCCCGGAGCCCGGCTGCTGACCGAGCGCCTTCAGGCGGCGCCCGGCCCGCGGGTCGTCACGGTCGGCGAGGCCAAGGACGCCGACGTGCGGGTGCTGCGCGTGCTGTGGGACGGGGCAGCCAGCCACGTCACCGTCCAGGACACAGACGGATCGTGGCACGAGTTCACCCTGGCCGTCCCTGGGCGGCACAACGCGCTGAACGCCGCCGCCGCGTTCGCCGCCGGCCGGGTGCTCGGGGCCGAGCCCGCCGACCTGGTCGCCGGCATCAACGCCTTCCAGGGCATCAAGCGCAGGCTCACCACCACCGGCAGCCACTCCGGGGTGACGGTGCTGGACTCCTACGCCCACCACCCGAGCGAGATCACCGCCGACCTGGCCACCGCCCGAATGCTTACCGAGGGCCGGGTGATCGCGGTGTTCGAGCCCACTGGCTGGACCCGCACCGCCGCCCTCGGCGAGGAGATGGGGCGTCGGCTCGCGGCGGCCGACGAGGTCGTCCTCCTGGACGTGCACGCCTCGGTCGAGTCCCCGCTCACCGGGATCGGCATCGCGCCGATGGCCGCGCAGGTCGCCGCCTGCGGCGGCCGGGCCCACACCGCGGGCGACGGGCGCGGCGCGGCGGACGTGGTCGCCGAGCTGGTCGAGCCCGGCGACCTGGTGGTGACGATGGGCACCGGGACCGCCGGCCGCGTCGGACGAGCGGTTTTGCTGCGGCTGGCCAAGACCCCGGTCGCGGTCTCGGCCGCGTAGTCAGCGCGCGGCGTCGGCAGCGTCGGGCTTGGTGAGACGCATCGCCGTGTCCTCCAGCCCGACGCTGTGGGAGCCCTTCACGAGCACCACGTCCCCGGGCCTGAGGTAGGTCAGCAGCAACTCGAGGGCGGCGTCGCGGTCCGGCACCAGCGTGCCGTTGACGCCTCCCTCCACCGCCTCGGCGTGCACCAACCGGGCCTCCCAGTCGCCGACCGCGATCAGGTCGGTGACCCCGGTCCAGGCGACGAGCCGACCCAGCTCCGCATGGTGGGCCTCGGATTCCTCGCCCAGCTCCCGCATCTCGCCCAGCACCGCCACCGTTCTCCGCCCGCTGCCGGCCATGGCGGTGAGCGCGGACAGGGCGACGGCCATCGAATCGGGGTTCGCGTTGAACGCGTCGTTGATCACCGTCACGCCGTCCGGCCGCTCGGTGACGTCCATCCGGCCCGGCGTCAGCTGCCTGGCACTGGTCAGCGCATCCGCCGCCTGCCCGACGCTCGCGCCCAGGCCGATCGCTACAGCGGCGGCGGCCGTCGCGTTGGACACGTGGTGGGCGCCGTGCAGCCCCAGCTTCACCGGGGCGCTGTCACCCCGGTACGTGAGAGTGAACGACGGCCGCCCGGCGGCGTCCAGCTCGACGTCGACGGCCCGCACGTCCCCGGCCTGCACCCCGAACGTCAGGACCTGCGCGACCGTGCGCGGCGCCATCGACATGACGTACGGGTCGTCGGCGTTGAGCACCGCCAGGCCGTCGACGGGCAGGGCCTCGACGAGTTCGCCCTTCGCGACCGCGATCGACTCCTTCCCGCCGCCGAACTCGCCCACGTGCGCGGTGCCGACGTTCAGGACCAGGCCGACCTTCGGCGGGACGATCCCCGTCAGGTACTTGATGTGCCCGGCGCCGCGCGAGCCCATCTCCAGCACCAGCAGGCGGGTGTTCTCATCCGCCCGGAAGACGGTCAGCGGCAGGCCGATCTCGCCGTTGTACGACAGCGGCGTGGCCACCGTGGTGTCCATGGTCTCCAGCACCTGGGCCAGCAGGTCCTTGGTGCTGGTCTTCCCGGCCGAGCCGGTCAGCCCGATCACGGTCGGCGCCTTCAGGCGGTCGAGCACCGCGCGGGCCAGGGCGCCCATCGCGTCCTGGACGTCCGGCACCACGACCGCCGGCATCCCGACCGGCCGAGCCGCGAGCACGCCCGTAGCCCCGGCGCGGACGGCGGCTTCAGCGAACCGGTGCCCATCGGTGTGCTCGCCCGGCAGCGCGATGAACAGCGCCCCGGGCTCTACCAGGCGCGAGTCGATGACCCCCGGCCGGTCGACCACGGCGCCCGGATCGGAGACGTCGTGCAGAGCGCCCCCGACAGCCTCGGCGATCTCTTGCAGGGTCATGGGGACCACGGTGGCTCCGATCCATCGACGCACCCGCCCGTCCTCGGGGCGGCCTGCCCTCGACGCTAGCGGCTCCCCAACATCGCGCCCGCCATCCCGCGCATTCCGAACTAGACTGTGACAAAAGGAAGATGAGCATGTCTCCAGCTGAACGTCGTATCGCCCTCGTCACCGGTGGCCGCTCCGGCGAACGCGACCGCTCGCTGATCTCCGGCGAGGCCGTTCGCGAGTCGCTGGTCCGCCAGGGCCTGCCGCACTTCGTCCTCGACCCCACCGACAAGGACTTCGCCGACCGCGTCCGCGAGGCCGACGTCGCCTTCCTCGCCATCGCCGGCCAGTGGGCCGAGGACGGCAAACTGCAGGGCCTCCTCGACAGCCTCGGCGTCCCGTACACCGGCTCCGGGGTCCTGGCCAGCGCCGTCGCGATGCACAAGCCCACGGCCAAGATCCTCGTCCTCGCCGGCGGCGTCACCGTTCTCCCGCATCTCCCCCTGCGCGGCACGGAGGACGCCCAGGAGGTCGCTCGGACCTGCGCCGACGAGTTCGGCCTGCCCGTCATCCTCAAGCCGACCTCCGAAGGCGGCTCCATCGGCATGCGCGTCTTCCGCGATCTGAACTCGCTCACCACCACGCTCACCCACGACACCCGGGGCGGCGAGTGGTTCATCGAACCGTTCAAGGAGGGCACCGCCGTCACCTGCGGCGTGCTGGAGCAGGACGGCGCTCTGGTCACGCTCCCGCCGCTGGAGACCCTCCCGACCACCGCCGAGTTCTACGACTACAAGGCCAAGCGCAACCCGGCCGGCCACCGCTACCGCTGCCCCGCCCAACTCCCGGGCGCCGCCCTCGCCACCATCTCCCGCGCGGCCATCCGCGCCCACCAGCTGCTGAACTGCTCGGGCTACTCGCGATCGGACTTCCTCGTCACCCCGACCGGCGAGGTCCACTGGCTGGAGATCAACACGCTGCCCGGCCTCTCCACGCACGGCAACCTCGCCACCATGGCCGCCGCTGCCGGAATCAGCTACGACCGCCTCATCGCGACCATCCTCGCCACCGTCCACACCGACGGGTACCGCCCGTGAACGTCGCCGAACTGCCGCTGTCGGCGGACGACATCTACGACGCCCAGCGCCGTCTGCGCGGTGTCGCCACCTCCACCCCGGTGCTCTCCCACCCGACGCTGGACGAGATCGCCGGGCGGAGCGTGGTCTGCAAGGCCGAAGCCCTCCAGCGCACCGGCTCGTTCAAGTTCCGCGGCGCCTACAACGCCCTGGCGGCCCTGAGCCCGCGCGAGCGCCGCCACGGGGTGATCGGCGCCTCGTCCGGCAACCACGCCCAGGCGCTCGCCCTCGCGGGCCAGCTGCTGTCCGTCCCGGTCACCGTCGTCGTCCCGCACGACGCGCCCCAGGGCAAGGTGGACGGTGCCCGTTCTCTCGGCGCCGAGGTCGTCGCCTACCACCGGCAGCGCGACGACCGCGATGCCATCGTCTCCTGGCTGGCCCTGGACCAAGGCCTCGCTGTCGTGCCGTCCGCCGACGCCCTGGCAGTGATGGCCGGAGCGGGCACCGCCGCACTGGAGCTGCTCTGGCAGGCCCCCGTGTTGACCACGATCCTGGTCCCCGTGGGCGGTGGCGGCCTCGCCGCCGGCACCGCCGTCGCAGCCAAGCACATCAACCCGCGCATCAAGGTGATCGGCGTCGAGCCCGAGACCGCGGCCGACACCGCGGCCTCCCTCCGCGCCGAGCGGATCGCGGAGCTGCCCGCCGTACCCGACACCATCGCGGACGGCCTCCGCCACACCACCCCGGCCGCCCTGCCCTGGGAGATCAACAAGACCCTGCTCGACGGCGTCATCACCGTGACGGACGCCCAGATCGTGCAGGCTATGGGCTGGGCGTTCAAGTACCTCAAGGTGGTGACCGAACCCTCCGGAGCCGTTGCACTCGCGGCCCTGGCCGGCCTCGACCTGCGGCCCGGCCCCGTGGGCGTGATCCTCTCCGGTGGCTCGGTCGACCTGGATGCCTTCCACCGACTCGTGGCCACCCCGCCACCCCGGAAGGAACCGGCCCTTGCCTGACCACCCCAAGCGCCACCCGATCCCGCTGATCACCCAGTACGCCACCCCGGCCCTGATCAACGCCATCGCTTACGAGGGCCACCCGCCCGGCGACGACGACAACTGGGCCACCACGGGAGCCCCCGACAGGGACGCCTACGCCTACTGGTCCACCCGCGTCTGCGGCATGGCCTGTCTCCAGATGGCCCTCTTCGCCCGCGACGGACACGCGCCCACCCTGTTCGACCTCCTGGACGGCTGCCTCGCCTACGGCGGCTACGTCCAGCAGGACGACGGCAGCGTCGGTGGGCTCTACTACCAGCCGTTCACCGAGTACGCCCTCGCCAACCACGGCCTCAAATCGGAGATCATCACCGACCTCACCCCGGACCGACTCCTCGCTGAACTCGACCGCGGCCACCTCGTGATGGCCTCCGTCCACAAGGAGATCCGTCGCCCCGACCGCCCAGCACCTGCACGCGGCGGACACCTGGTGCTCGTCACGGGCCACCACGCCGGGGTGGTTGCCTTCCGCAACCCGTCGGGCCACACCGCTGAATCCCGGAACGCGGTCCTGCCACTCGACCACTTCGATGCGTTCGCTGCTCGACGAGGGATCTCGCTCACCCTCTGAACTCGGTGCCTGTCCAGGGCGAGGTTGACATCATCGAGGGGCCACGACCAGCGGTGCCGCTACGGCTGGGAGCCGGCAGCGGGATGACGACGCGGCTGGGTCGGCTTCCTCGAAGAACCCACCCAGCCCTGTTCGTCCAGGAACTGACTTCCCGCCAGGTCAGCGCCACTTCGTCCCTCGGCCTCGGCCACCGCTCTGCTCCCCTGGCTACCGTCGGCACTATGAGCGACTCCCCGCCCCCTGAGGTCGTAGCCCAGCCGCGTACCGCCAGCGGCGTATTGTTCTTCGACGGGCGCGGTCGAATTCGACCGGCCCGCCGCGAGTCAGCCGAGGTAGGGGTAGCGACCGCTGAGGTAGTGGCCGATCTGCTGGCGCATGCTCGGGTGGATGTCGTACTCGTCCAGGTCGCCCGGCCGCACCCAGCGCACACCGTCGGCCTCATCGTTGATCGTCGGGGTACCACCGACCGGGCGGCCGATGTACGCCACCTCGAACTGCTGGCGCGCCTCACCGTTGCTGCTGTAGACGACGATGTGCTCCGGATTGGAGTAGACCCCGAGGAGACCGGTGATCTCCGCCTTGATCCCGGTCTCCTCCTCGCACTCGCGCACCGCGCAGTCGGCGGCGGACTCGCCGATGTCCTGCTTACCGCCGGGCAGCGCCCACTGCCCAGTGTCGCGTCGGCGCTGCAGCAGGATCTCGCCGGCCTCGTTCTGCACGAGCAGGTTGCTCGCAGGGACCAGCGAGTTCGCGGCCGGTGCGTCCGGATCGCCGTAGTACTCAGTCCTGCCGGCCATGAGACTGGCTCCCCTGTGCGTCGTTGGTCCACGGCCGGGCGGAGTCCCAGACCGCGTCGAAGCTCGAAGCGTAGCGGTCGAACCAGCCCAGCCCGCCGTCCTTCTGAAGGTGCAGCAGCGGGTTCGCGGACGCCGGCTGACCCCAAACGTGCGGGTTGACCAACAGGTCGTCGTCATAGCGGAACAGTGAGTTGTACAACGTGGTGTCGTGCAGGCGGATCTCGCAGCCGGGCGTGCCCAGCAGCGGCCGGTAGTAGGTCAGCGAGGCACCGATCTTCGCTGCGAGGGCGTCGCCGATGCCCTCCTCACGTCCGCGGATCGCCACCGCGCGGCCGTGCGGGTCACCGGAGCACAGCCGGACCTTCACCCCGGCCACCGCGCACTGCGCCAGCATCGTGGCGATGCGCGGGTTCGACTGGGCGAAGAACGTCCCCGAGAACACCAGCACGTCGATGCCCTGCTCTGCCTCGAGCAGCAGGGAGAGCCACATCTCCCGCGGGACGCTGGCACGATCGGGCTTGATGGCCACGAGGCCGGCATCGGGACCGGTGACCTGTGCGGCCCGGGGGCGGGGCTCCGCCAGAGGAAGGTTTCATCCACCTGGAGGTGGCGTGCAACAGTCCACCGGTGACGGGCATGGGGTACGCGACCGCCTAACCAACGGGTCACGGTCTTGGGGTCCACCTCGCAGACCGTTGCGAGTGCCGCAGGTGGCACACCGCGCTGGGCGATTGCGGAGCGCAATCGCTCGTTCACAGCGGATATCCAACCGGACTGCGCCGGGACTCACAAGGACGTCTTGGGACCCATCACGGGCTTCACCATTCCCGCGCTGCGGTACACACTCGACCTACGTCCCAAGTGAGTTGTCACATCGCAGGTGGATGTCGAGCGCAGCCGGCACCGACGCGCGCGGCCCCGGTGCTCGGCGAGCGCCTGACCGTCGGGAACAGGCAGCGCTGTCCGGTGGGCCGGAAGAGTTCAGGTCAACCGGCCCACGGTCACCACTACCGTCTCGGAGAAGAAGAAGCGCCCATCGCGGGCCGCGGCTTGCACGGCCGTGTGCCAGTCCGTCACCTCGGCTGCGGTGACCGTCATCGTGCCGCGTGCAGCTGAGCCCAGCAGTGCTCTGCGCATGTCGTCCAGTCGACGTTCGGCGTGGCCGGTGAGTACCGTCGAGGCGGTCGTGAGTGTCTCGGTGCGCTGCAGGGTCAGCCCGGCGGCGGCGACCAGGCCGGGCAGTGCGCGACCGATGCGGCCGTTCGCGTGGTCCATCCACGGTTGGCGATCGTCGGTGAAGGCGTGGCACACCCGCCGGTCCAGGTCAGCCGGCGGACCGGCCACCATGATCGAGTCGAAGTCGACGTGCGCGAGCACCAGGGTGCCTTCGACCTTGAGGAGTCGAACGGCCTTGCGAACGAGCTCCGCAGGGTCGGTGAGGCACTCGAGTACGTTGTAGGACACGACCGTGTCGGCGCAACCACCGGCTAGGGGAAGGGGTCGCCGCAGGTCTGCCTGGACGAGCTGTACGCCTCGACCATGTTCGGTCAGGCGGGTCCGGGCGGTCGAGAGTGCCGCCGCTGAGCGGTCCAGACCGACGAGTCGTGCCCGCGGGTGGCGGCGCGACAGCGCGGTGAGCGTCGGTCCGGCGCCGCAGCCGAGATCGACCAGTGTCCCTTCTGCGGGCAGCTGCGACAGGTCTGCGAGGAGAGCGTGAATCGGCTCATCAACCTCGGACATCGGACACCTCCAACCCGGGCCGCCGCAATGCGCGGACGCGGGCGTGCAGTTGGTCAGAGGCCGTCGGCGGAAGCGGACCCGGGTGGCATTGTGCTGGCGCGGCGGTGGTTGTCACTACATCCGGTTTGGCGCCTGGACGCCGAGCAGGTCGAGGCCCCGGGCCAGCGTCTCCGCGGTCAGTCGGCACAGTGCCAACCGGTTTGCCCGGCGGGCCGGTGTCTCCGCCTTGAGGACCAGGGCAGGCTCCGTAGAAGTCGGTGAGGGACTTCGCCAGCATGAACAGGTAACCGCACAGCCGGTGCGGCTCTAGCTCCTGGGCGACCTCGCGGATGGTGGCGTCGAATCCGTCCAGCAGCAGGATCAGCGCTCGCTCCGCCGGGTGCGGCGGCAGCGTGGTGTCGATCGGATGTTCCAGGGCTTCCTTGGGGGCCTTGCTGAGGATGGTGCGGACCCGGGCGTGGGCGTACTGCATGTAGACGCCGGTGTTGCCCTGAAGTGAGACCATCTGGGCGGTATCGAAGACGTAGTTCTTCGCCCGGGAGGTGGACAGGTCGGCGTACTTGACCGCGCCGATCCCGGCCGCCTGGATCACTTGCTCCAATGCGTCGCCCGTCAGGTCGTGCGGCTTGTCGGCCATCGCCTCGCGGACGCCCTCGAGGGCGGCGTCCAGCAGTTCGGAGAGCCGCACGGTGCCGCCGGAGCGGGTCTTGAACGGCGTGCCGCCGGGGCCCATCACGGTCCCGAACGGCACGTGGATGGCCTCGACGTCGTCGGTGAGGCACCCGGCCCGCCGAGCGGTGGCGAAGACCATCTGGAAGTGCAGCGCCTGCCGAGCGTCGACGACGTACAGGATCCGGTGGGCTTCTAGTTTCTGGACGCGGTACCGGATGGTGGCCAGGTCGGTGGCGGCGTACCCGTAGCCGCCGTCCTTCTTACGGATGATCAGCGGCACCGGCTCGTCCTCCGGACCGATGAGGTCGTCGAAGAACACGCACAGCGCGCTTTCGCTGGCCACCGCGATGCCGGCCTCGACCAGTTCCGCGACGACCTCGTCGAGGAAGGGGTTGTACGTCGACTCTCCGGCGGGGTCCTGCTCGGTGAGCAGGACCCCGAGCCGGTCGTAGAGTTGCTGGAAGGCTTTCGTGGACACCTCGACCAGCTCGCGCCACATGGTCAGAGTCGCCTCGTCGCCGGACTGGAGCGCCACCACCCGCTGCCGCGCCCGCTCGACGAACGCGGGGTCGGCGTCGAACGTCTGCCGTGCCGCCCGGTAGAGGCCGTCGAGAACCGAGACCTGCTCGCCCGCGCCGGAGCCTGTCCCGCAGCCTCGCCACTGCACCTCGGGATGCTCGTCGATGTACTGGATCAGCATGCCGAACTGCGTGCCCCAGTCACCCAGGTGGTTCTGCCGGACGACATCGCCGCCCAGGAACGTCAGTACCCGGACCAGCGAGTCGCCGATCACGGTCGTGCGCAGGTGACCGACGTGCATCTCCTCGGCGATGTTCGGCGCCGAGTAGTCGACGACGGTCCGCGTACCGGCCAGCGGCAGGCCGAGGCCGAGCCGGTGGTCCGCGAGTCGGGCCTCGACCTGACCCCAGAGCTGCGCGTCGGCCACCGTCAGGTTCAGGAACCCCGGCCCGGACACGGTCGACGACACCGCACCGTCGCCCAGTTCCCGCTGGAGCGCATGCGCCAGCTCCCGGGGCTGCATCCCGGCGTCCTTGGCCAGCGACAGGGCGACGTTCGACTGGAAGTCCGCGTGCTCGGAGGGGCGGACGAGAGGGTCTCGCTTCGACTGCTCACGCGGCAGAGCCCGGGCCGTGGCGGCCGAGACGGCACGCTCGACAAGGCTCAACGCTGCGAGTACCTCGGTCACGGTTTCCCTCTCCGGTGCGCACGGGCAGTCCGTCGTCAACTTTCCGGAATCGTAGAGGCGCCGACCGTGATCCGGTCCACAGCTTTTTCGCGCATGGATCATCACAAGCCGGCCGCGACTCCCGGTGTCGGCACTTACCGCCGACTCGTCGGGCCCGCTCGGAGCCCTCGCGGCCGCGGCTGGTACGCCCGTGGACGCGACGACCGTCAACGTCTCGGGCGACGAGGCAGTCGAGGCATCCGGGCCGACGATCACCTTCGGGGAGGTCGAGAACTGCCTGAACTCCACTGGCGTCAAGGCGAGCATCATCCTCGATGGGGAAGCCTCGCGGGCCGCAAACCATCTCACTATCGTCGACTGCTCGACACCTGTCGGCCCGACTCGTCTGTGCTGGCCTCGTCCACGAGCGAGCGATCTCGGCGTGCTCGGGCGCCAGATGGGATGACGGAGCGCGTGGGCCCACTCCGATGGGCTTCCTGTGTGGGGACAGTGGGTGCCCTTGGGCTGTGAGGCAACTCGTCTCATTACCCTTCTGCTGCGTCGGGTGCAGTGAACAGTTCCCCCCGTTCTCCTATACCTCTATACCTCATGGCATCCGATATCGACATGCCCAGCAGGCTGAGGCACCGGCGCGAGCTTGCGGGACTCAGCATCGAGGAGTTCGCCGAGAGGGTTGGTGTCACCACCCGAGCCGTTCGGTACTGGGAAGCCGGGGTGAGGGACATCGGAGACCGCTACTTCGGACGTGTGCTTGCTGCACTGCGCTGTGACGCCCAGGCCATCGGGGTGGGAAGGTGTGGCGAGGAGACTTTGCGCGACCTACGGCGGGTCGCATCTCTCGGCGCCGAGCAGGTGGCAGCGCACCCTGCGCAGGCACCGCACCACCGCCCAGACGCGGTGGGACGGGGTTGTCGTCTGCAGCCCCGTCTGGATCCGCGCAAAGCCACGCCCGTCGGGAACCCGCCTGCGTGCGAGGACGCCGAGCGGGTCCTCCCCACTGCTATCGGGGAGGAGCCGCCGTTGCCCGTGGGCTAGAAGCGGCCGCGGATCTGCATGCCGGTCTCGGTCTCCGGGTTGTTCAGCGCGTCGTAGACCTTGTGGCCGGAGTCGCGGGCCCCACCGGCCCAGCTGACCGCGCCCTTGTCGGTGACCTTGGCCGCGACACCGCCCCAGTACTTCGCCTCACGATCCCACTGGACGCTCGCCAGGAGGGTGTCGAGCGTGATGCCCTCGGGCATCGGGTCAGTGGACCAGGACATGGTGCGGTTCATGGTCGCGCCGAGTCCTGCCACGACTGCGGGCGCGGTGATGGCGGTCTTGGCGTGGAAGAACTCGGCGTTCTCCACGAGGAAGGTACCGACTGTCTCCATGATCTCGCGCTGGACAACGGCCTGGTCAGGGCGGTCGTTGTTCCTGCCGGCAGGAATGTCCTCGTACTCGATGCCCGTCGAGGCGGCATGGATGCCGGCCTTGCCGAGCATGGTCGTGGAGATGAGAGTCCGCAGGACGGACATCGTCATCCACTCGGGAGCCTTGTCCGATACCTGGCGCTTGCCGGTGAGGATCAGGCCGGACAGCGGAACCGTGGTCTCGCCGGCCGGCACCTTCAGCGACTCCATCAGCTTGCGCGTCACCGTGGTGCCGAAGTCGCGGCCGTCCATCGACATGGCCAGGGACTTGTCGACCGGAACGCCCTTGAGGTTGCGGTCGTGGAAGATCTGCCGGGCGGCCAT
The DNA here is from genome assembly GCF_055571335.1 of Kitasatospora sp. NPDC030952. Lineage (NCBI taxonomy): Bacteria > Bacillati > Actinomycetota > Actinomycetes > Kitasatosporales > Streptomycetaceae > Kitasatospora > Kitasatospora sp. NPDC030952. The sequence goes on along the minus strand of NZ_JBVIFM010000012.1, from coordinate 32,758 downwards.
GACACTGATCCCGTGGAAGATCTCGACGGAGAGCTTCATGTCGCCGAAGTCGAAGTCCTCCAAGCCGTACGCCGCCTGGTTCTTCCTGATCCGGTGCAGCGCCGTGACCTGAGTTTCGGCGTCGAGGGCGATCAGGCCGTCCCGGATCGGCAGGTGCCAGATGCCGTTCTCGTCCGGCGCCAGAGGACGCGGGGACCAGAGAGTGATCTGCGGAACCGACCAAGCGCTGTCGAAGTCCCCCCGCAAGCCGGCTGCGATGTAGTCCGCGTACTCGCCGACGTTCTTCGCCTTCTTGCTGGCCGCAGTGCCGATGGGTCGCTGCACCTCGGCGCGCATGCGGGCGTAGGGGTCGACCTCGTAGCCGGCCTTCGCGGCGCGCTTGGCGTCCTCCTCGACCTTCGCCGGGTCGTTGACCAGGTGGAGCAGGTTCTCCCCGTCGATGACAGCGTTGGCCATGACCCCTTCGCGGACGACCAGGAGCTTGATCGGGAAGCCGGTGGTGATCGGCTTCGTGAACGTGGCTATGGACACTCTCTCTCCCTCTGCAGCGCGCTGCTTTGACGCTGCGTCACGTCAAGGGAACGTATCCAATGGCATACCAACGGTCAACTGAGGTGGAGGATCTGCTGGATGCCGCAGTACACAGATCAGGGATGAGCTGCTGCGGTGGGAAGGATCCCCTCAGTGAGGCAGCTTCGGGCCGCAGTTTCATGCCAGGTCGGCGTCCGCGGAACGCACCGCCCCTGCGGGCGCAGGGAGGACCCCCTCTGACCGTGGGTGGACGGAGTACTTCCTGGTTGACCCCCGCGGGTGCGGCGAGGACACAGGGACAGCAAGTGGTCCGCCACCCGCTACGACGCGGGCACGACCGTCAGACGCCCCGGGAGCATCATCGAACGCGACCAGGCCCCACCCTGACGGGGGTCGTGGGAGACTCCGATTTCGACTCCACCGGTCAGGTCGCGGCGGGGATGTAGCGTGCTGCTGCGAGCTTGGCCATCGTCCGAAGCCTCGCGAAGTAGGAGACGCAGTACTCCGAGTTGATCAGGGGCACGACCTTGTCGAGGTCGGCGATGCACGCCCAGAGCATGGCAATGCCACGGTCGTCGAGCCCACAGCTCAACTCTCGTTGGACGAGGCCGGCGACGTCGGCGTCCAGGACGATCAGCTCCACGCCCTCGATGTCCACACCGCGGAAGCTGTCGGGGTACAGGGCGCGCCGGTGTTCCTCCCACAGCCGGGCGAGCCGGTCCTCAGGCTGTGCCCGGCTCATGTCGACGGCTGCCGCTTCTGCCGTGGCTGGTGGGCGAAGGAGCAGGGAGACGGTATCGAAGACGGCACGCACCAGGGCGATGGCCCTGGCCGGGCCGAGAGCGGCACTTGTCACGGCGCCCTGCGTGAGTCTGTCGCGCAGTACTCGGCTGCGGTCGAGCTCGGCAGCGAGTTCGGCAGGGATGAGCCCCGCGTCGCCGGCCCGCTCGATGAGGTCCTGGAGCGGTCCGTTGACGGCCAGACGCCCGGCAAGGACGTGCTCCAGGGCGAACAGGGAATGCGTGACGGCGACGGTGGCGAACTCGTACCGGTAGTAGGAGTGCCGGATGAGCTCACGGGACGTCTCCATCGCGCTCATGACGTACATCGACGCGTCGCCAGGCAGAACCAGGTCGGCCACCAAGGCGTCCATGCCCGCATAGTCGAGAACGACATCGCGGGCGCGTGGGTCCGGTACTGGCAGAGGGAGCGAGCCGGGCAACGGCGGCGGCGTGTTCACCGGTGCAGTCTTGTCATCTGGAGGCTCTCGGTGCCAACGGATTTATCCGAGGCGCTTGGTAGCCCGGTACAACACGTCGCAATTGGCTCGGTCCTCCCTTAGGCGTCGGTTCCCTTGGCTGGCGATGCATCGGCCATCATGGTCGCCGGTCGCCGGTCGCCGGTCGCCGGTCGCCGGTCGCCGGTCGCCGGTCGCCGGTCGCCGGCAAGGTGAGGGGACGTGTGCTGCAGGTGCCTGGGATCGAGCAGACAGCGCTGACGGAGCTGCTGGGAGGACGAACAGCAGCAGCGCACCGCCGCCGCCGACCGCGGCTGGCCCCCGCGGGTGCGGGGAGGACCAGCGCGGGAACGTCGCGGACTTGTCCCGCTTCGGCTGACCCCCGCGGGTGCGGGGAGGACGCGTACGACCGGGGGGTGAGGACGTGCTTCCGCGGCTGACCCCCGCGGGTGCGGGGAGGACTGGACGCCGCCGGAGACCGATGACGAGATCGACGGCTGACCCCCGCGGGTGCGGGGAGGACCCGTCCGGCTGCGCCCCGCTCCACAACCAGATCGGCTGACCCCCGCGGGTGCGGGGAGGACAAGCTGGCCGAGAAGCAGGGGGAGATGGGGGACGGCTGACCCCCGCGGGTGCGGGGAGGACGCAGGCCGAGGGACTTGAGCACCTGCGATGTCCGGCTGACCCCCGCGGGTGCGGGGAGGACTCCTTGGCTTCCATCTGGACGTGGACGGTGCCCGGCTGACCCCCGCGGGTGCGGGGAGGACTACACCGGGGCGCCCTCGAAGGTCTCGGTCGACGGCTGACCCCCGCGGGTGCGGGGAGGACCCTTCGCGACCTGGGACGATGGGGCGGCTTTGCCATTTCTTTGCATGAACTGGCTTGCTATCGTCCAGTAACTCGGCATCGAGTGTGAGCTGTTGAGGTATCAAAGGGCTCGCGAATCATCGCACGTGCTGGTACCGCGCAGCCGTCCGGAGTTCGAGTGCGTGAAGCGCCGGCGGCCATGAAGATGACGCCACGTCAGATTCGACTTACGCCGTTGCTGTGCCCCGCCCCTCCGGGGAAGCCTTCAGTGCGGGACGCCCGCGCGCGCCGGCGGTGTGTCGGTCGCCGAGGTCGAATCGGGCTGTGGTCCGCACATGGCGTTTGGCGCGTTGGTCCCAGGGCGTCCCGACCGCCCCCCTGAGAGAAGGCCGTCATCGGCGCAGCCACTTCGGGCGTGCCGTGAGGCAGCGGGCGAAGGCGTCGAACATCCGGCTTCGGTTCCGTCCGCGGACTCCTCGCAAGGCGGTGAGGAACCCGGTGAGCAGCGCGAGGCGGCGCAGGGGGAGGGCGAGCCGCTGCGCCCGCTACGCCTCACGCCCGGACCTATCGCCGGTGTGGCGGCCGGTGCCGAGGATGACGAAGCCATTCACCGGCATGTAGCTCACGATGTCGGTGGGCACTGGCGATTCGGCCAGTCGGTGTGATTTTGAAGCTCAGGTCCGGAGTGATGACAGATCTCTCACCTGAGCACGTGCCGAACGAGGTTCGCCGATCTCGCCGCCCACAGTCGCCGACACGACGCTGCCCGCCAACCGGGCCACCCTGGCGTTGTGTCATGACATGGGGGAACGCGCGCTCCATCACGCGCCCCTGATATCGGGGCGGAACGAGCCGAGCGGCAACACCGGGGCGTCATCCGGCTTTTTCCGGAGCGGCGGAACACCCGTGCCGCCGTACGGCTCGTTCCGCACAGGCCTCGGACGGACCGGCCCCCGTCCCCTCCGGGACGGTTGTCACTGCCCCCGGCTACGGTGCCCGCCATGGACAAGAACCCGCTGGCCGAGGAACTCACCGGCGCTTGGAACGACACCCGTGCGTCTCGCGACGCGCTCGTGGAACAGGGGGCAGGGGCGGTGGCGGCCGTGCTGGAGCTGCTCTGCGACGAACGGTCACCGGTCGACTGGGCCGTCGCAGCGGACGTCCTGTGCCGGATCGGCGAGCCCGCACTCCTGCCGGTTGTACGGGCGGCTGTAGCGGCGGGTACGCCCGAGGTCGCCAGGAGGGTCGGATGGACGCTGGGGCGGCTGGAAGTGGACGACCACGCGGTCTACCTGCCGCTGCTGGAGCACTCACATCCCGACGTCCGAGGCGACGCGCTCTTCGCCTTCCGGACCCAGGGCGAGGCGGCGGGGAGGTTCGTCGACAGGCTGATCCCACGGCTGGGAGACCCGGAGCGGGAGGTTCGACAGCGAGCGGTCTGGACCTTTCAAGCGATCGGCCCCGAGGCCCTTCCAGCTCTGCAGCGGGTGCGCCGTCGGCCCGCGCCCGGGCCCAGGGTGCGGGCCGGAGCGCTGGAGGCCATCGCGACCATCGGCGGTCCCGCGGTCCTCGACCCCTGGGACCGGGCGGCTTGGGAGCGGCTGACGAGGATCAAGCTGCTGTCCGAGGTGCCGGAGGGCATGCACCTGTGCGGGTCCTGGTACGCGGTGCCGACCACCGACCAGAACGCGGTGCTGGAGGCCTTCGACCTCGGCGACCCCCGGCCGGTCACGCTCCGGACCGGCGCTGCGGCCTGGAACCACGACCACCACAACTGGAGCCGGACCCGGCCCCACGAATCCTGCGCACGCGTCTTCGTCAGCCCCGCCCTGGACGGCTGGACCCTGGTCTTCGGCGACTCCTCCCAGGGCACCCACCGCATCGACGACGCGGACGACCGGGATCAGGCCCTCGACCAGACGGTGCGGGAGCGGTGCGCCGCCCTCAGCCGACGGTTCGGCTCGGCCCAGTGGTACGGGATGAGCTGTGGGGACGGCTGGACCGCCTGGTGCATCGCCGAGGATGGCGAGGTCGTTCGTCACTACGACGCCGACAACGCCGAGCAGGACGGCGACGAGGGCCCCGGGCACCCGGCCGAATCCGGCTACCTTCTGCCGCACCAGGACGGCTTCCCCGACGACGCCTTCGAGGGCGTCAGCCCCTCCGACTCCGACGCTTTCCATGCCCGGTATCTTCAGGTGAAGGAGGAGCTTCGGATCCCCGACACCTGCTACGCCACCGACATCGCCGCCCGGCTCTCCGTCGATCCCGCAGCGCTGGGGGCGCACACCACGACAGCGGGCTGCGGAGTCCTCGCCCTCACAGCGTGCGGCCGAGAACACGGTCACCCCGCCGGAGCGCTGACGGCATGATGTTTCGGACGGGCGCAGAGGGCCGACCAGGTACTGAAAGCGATCCTTCCTGGCCGGCTCCGCTCGTGAACAGCCCGCTCGGGGCTCGCGGCCGTGGCCGCGCTCCTGTCGGCGGCGCGTTGGCACGCGGGGTCGCCGCGGTAGTAGTGCCTCCCACGCGAGGATGGTGAGCCCCGCAGAACCACGAGAGGGCACCCGATGAGCGCCGTCGTCCCACCCGAACGTCAGGGCCGCTGGCCCGGCCGCCGCCGCGGAGCGGCGGCTCCGACTCGGCAGAAGTCCCATCCGCCGATGCCACCGCTGGACCGGATCCCGGTGGTGGAGGAGACGGGGGAGAACGATCAGGAGAACTCCGGTGGCATCATCGACGCTCCGTCCAACCTGCCGTCCGGACCGAACACCGTGTCGCCTCCGACCGAGTAGCGACCCCCCCGGGCCGGTCGTACGGCGGTGCGGCCGGTCCTGCCCACCGGATCGAAGGCGGGACCGACTGGCCCGACCGCCGCAGCCTGGTGCCGATCGGCGACCGGCCATAGGGATGGATGAGCGCGGAAAGGGCCGTCAAGGCCCGGGAGCGCGCTGGACGTGCTCCAGCGGCAGCGGCTGACCCCCGCAGGTGCGGGGAGGAGCCCACGGCCTGCCAGCACGCGGGCACAGGAGCCGGCTGACCCCCGCAGGTGCGGGGAGGAGTGCGACCTGTGGGCCGAGGCCGTCGCCGCTGGCGGCTGACCCCTGCAGGTGCGGGGAGGAGGGGTGCAGCGCACAGGCATACCGGATGTACGCCGGCTGACCCCCGCAGGTGCGGGGAGGAGCTCTCCCGGAACTCCAGGAAGGCGCGGAAGGCCGGCTGACCCCCGCAGGTGCGGGGAGGAGCCGCTGCGGTCGAGGCGGGCAAGAGCGCCCGTCGGCTGACCCCCGCAGGTGCGGGGAGGAGGCCAGCGTCAGCGAGGCGATCGTGGCGTCGCTCGGCTGACCCCCGCAGGTGCGGGGAGGAGAAGGCAAGCCGGACTGCCTGTCAGTCCAGGCGCGGCTGACCCCCGCGGGTGCGGGGAGGAGCGGCGTCGGCGGCCACCTCCATGGCGGTCGTCTGGCCGACCCCCGCGGGTGCGGGGAGGAGGTGAGCTTCCAGTCTCCATCGGTCCACGCCATCGGCTGACCCCCGCGGGTGCGGGGAGGAGCCCGTCGACATCGACGATCCGTCTGGTCAGGGCGGCTGACCCCCGCGGGTGCGGGGAGGAGCCCCGCGGGTGCGGGGAGGAGAGCAGCGGGCAGCGGGCAGCGGGCAGCGGGAGTGCAGCACGGCTGACCCCCGCGGGTGCGGGGAGGAGTGACATGGGACGCTCCTTCGCTCTCTGGGATGCGGCTGACCCCCGCGGGTGCGGGGAGGAGGAGTCGAAGCGTCCGTACCGGGCCTGGATGTCCGGCTGACCCCCGCGGGTGCGGGGAGGAGGCCCTGGTAGGCGCTCTGCTGGGTGCGGGAGTCGGCTGACCCCCGCAGGTGCGGGGAGGAGGCTTTCCGACCTGCGGCGTAGCGCGGCCTTTGCAATTTCTTGACCACCTTGGATGGCTGACGAGACAGCGGATTGGGCGAGCTGTTCTGGTGTCAAGGAACGCGTCTCATCGTGCCACGTGGACACCCGACGCGAGGCCGTGGATCAACCCCGCCGTCCGAGGCTGGCAAGGCTCGGTGGGCTGCTACGCCGGCGGGTCGGGCTTGAAGGTGTGGGTGCGGTGCCAGTGGAAGTGGGGCTCGCGCTGCTGGGTCCACCAGGGCACGGCACGGTCGGTGAGGTGCTGCTGGATGTGGTCGTGGACGCCGGGCATGGTGTGGGCGAGGGGGCTGACCTGGATGTGGCCGGTGTCGCTGACGGTGATGTAGCCGCGTTCGTAGAGGCTGTCGCAGCCGAGGCTGCAGGCGAGCATGGCGATGTTCGTGAAGTCGCGCTTCTCGTCGTCGGTGCAAACGGCGCGCTTCTTGATGTGGGCGGCTATCAGGAAGGTCGCCGGCAGGGTGCGGCCGCACAGGGCGCACTCCCCGGTGGGGCCGGGCAGGAGGTGACGCTTGAGGGCGGCCTGCTCTCCCCGGTAGGCGCGCGTCGCCGTGCGCTCGAGCTCACCGTCGAAGGCGGTGGCGGCCTCGGCGTCGGTCTGCGGGTCCGGGGCCGGGATGTCGGCGGTGTCTGCGGTGGAGGCCTCGAGGGTGAGGTAGGCCTGGAGGGTATCGCTCTCGTCCTGGTCGAGGACGGAGATGCCCATGATGTTCCGCTTGGCGTTCCAGTCGAGGAGCCGGCGTATCTCGTCGACGGCTATGTCGAAGCCCTGGGTACCGGAGAGGGCGTACATGTACTCCCAGGTCTGGCCGTTGTGGTTCCGCCCCCAGAGGCGTTCGGCCAACGCCTCGTTGCGCCACATCAGGGCGATGGTCCCGCCGAAGTAGATCTTCTTGTCGCCGCTGAAGAGCGCGAAGTCCCCCGGGTTCATCTTCTTGACCCTGGAGACGTTGACCTCCTTCTTGCCCGGTACGACGCCCCACATCTGGACCGAGCCGTCGGGGAACAGCTGGTGCAGGCGTGCGCGGACGTCGGGTGCGAGCAGGTCTGCGTGGTCGTCGAGGACGACCGGGGAGGCGATGGTGTCCAGGTAGTGCGTGTTGACGTTCTTGTCCGACCTCGCGGCCGGCTGCAGCACGATGAGCATGTGGCGGTCAGTCCCCCAGCTCGGTGTACTTGTCGGCCCGGCCGCGCGCGAGGTGCACCGGGTACTTGGCGCGGTTGACCGCGATCTTGTCGGTGAGGGCCTGCTCGAGGTCGATGCCGAGGACGTCCGCGAACCGCAGCAGGTAGGCGAGGACGTCCGCCGCCTCTTCCCGGATCCGCTGCGCGCGCCCGGGGTCCGCCATGACTGCGGACGACTGCTCGGGCGTCAGCCACTGGAACAACTCGAGGAGTTCGCCAGCCTCGCCGCTGAGGGCCATGGCGAGGTTCTTGGGTGTATGGAACTGCTCCCAGTCCCGTTCGGCCGCGAACTCGGCCAGTTCCTGCTGCATCGACCTGATCGTCATGGGGACGATCTATAGCATTGTGGTGCGATGAGATGCTAGTACGTTTACTTATCGACTCAAGGCTTTCCTGCGAAGCGCCGCTCGCGCAAGGCGGGCAACTGCTCCGGACCTGCGATCAGCCGCCGTTCAAGAGCGAGGGTCTAGGGACACCCCCACCGAAGCCCGGGCCACCTCTCCGACGGCATGGCGGCACCGGCCCAGGAAGCCCGGGCGGCCGTCGGCGCCCAGAGATAGGGGACGCGTGTCAGAGGAGAGCGGCTCGGTTCGAGACTGCGCGTCATGACCACACATAAGCTCAGCGAACGAGCCGGGACTGCCTGCGGGAGATCGAGCGTCCCGCCTACCGTGTCACCGTCGAGGCGTCCATCGAGGACTGGCTGTCGTTCGGGCCTGCCCCGGAGGATGCGACGTCTCTCCAGGACAGCGTCAACGCTCGCCCGCAGGCTGCGCAGCTACCACTTCAGATCCTCGCTGCACCCGGTGCGAACGAGGCGAACCTCGTGGGGTGTCGCGGTGGCAAGGCAATGGCCTGGCGCTGGCCCCAACAGCCGCCGAGGGGCGTTCTTCCACGCCGCGGGAATACGTTAGCCAGGAGATCCCGGCCCGTTGACGATCGGGCGGACCTCCAAGGCACCTTCGTAGGGCGGTGGGCAGATGGTGCTCAGGTTGGAGAGGCCCGGTTCGACGGTCGTCAGCCAATGACCGGGGAGTTGGCCGCAGCTGTTGTATGTGTACGTGGCGACGCCAGTTCGTCGGACCACTGTTGCCAGTGCTGCGTTCCGTAAAGCCGGTATACGTAGCGGCGTCGCAGGATCCGGGTGGGCGGGGCGGGTCGGCCCCAGATCCAGCCTCTGGCACGGGTGTTGAGCGGTGTGGTGGCCAGGCGGGTGGCCTGGGTGATCTCGTCGGGGCCGGCGAAGGACTGTCCGGCGAGGGCGGCCTTACGGAAGATCCGCCACCGGCCTTCCTCCGAGGTGCGCCTCGATCGGATTCGCCCAGGAGGCGTTGGTCGGGGTGAAGCACAGGTGGACGTTGTTGTTCTCCGCCCAGCGGAGGATCGTCTTGCCGTTGTGGGCCCTCGTTCGACGATGTTGCGCTTCTTGCAGCGGTCCTTGTCGAAACCGGGCGATCGGCCCCCAGCCCTGGCCGAGCACCGCTTCCGGGCCCTCCACCGAGCCGTTCACCCGGGCGCGCGTACTGGAGCGGGCTCCTTCAAGCGCGCTCGGAGCGAGTGCCGTCACCCGGTAGCCGTGAGGACGTCCAGAAATCGCGCGTGGTCGACCGAGACCGAGACCGAGATCCGCGTCCGGGTGCCAGCCTCCGGACGCGCACCCCAGGCACCGCGTTCGCGGTACACCTCGACCTCGCGGAACGCGCAGACGGATTCGTCGAGCGCCACGGCCGCCGCGAGCGGGTCGTGGAAGGCCTTGCCGGCTCGGCGTTTGGCCAGGTAGCCCCCCATGCCTTCCCGCACGAGCGCCATCCCCGGTGTGAGGCGTCGCGCCGACAGGGCGGCGTGCATCGCGCCGTCGTGGACGACGCCGTGGCAGACGTTCTTCGAGACGAGCACCCGCTCGCCGACGTGGGGCGATTCCAGCAGCTTCAACGCGGCGTCCGGAGCGCCGTTGAAGTTGAACGTCGGGCAGGTATCGCGTCCCTCGAACTTGGGGAGACGGTGTTCAGGCGGGACGACGCAGTCGCTGGCGAAGCCGCCCTGCGCGACCCAGCGGGCGATGCGTACGTCCGGTTCCCGCTCCAGGAGCACGCCGGGATTCTTCAACGGTGCCCCCGTGAGCAGCGTCGCGTCCCCGCCGGCGAAGGCGTCCCGCAGCAACTGCCAGGCCTCGGCGTCGGCTTCGCGAGCCGGAACCTTCCCAAGCCATCGGCGGTGGAAGCCCGACACCGGCTTCACGTCGGCGCCGGCCCGGTAGGCGCCGGCCGGCGCGCTCACCCCGAGCCGCCCGAAGAGGTGCTTGACGATGCCGACCTGCTCATCCGATCCGGGCATGACCGTCACGGCCACCAGGCGTGCCCTGTGGCCCCCAGGTGCGTGGGGAGGAGAACAACGTCATGCTCGCCGGAGCCGTCCAGAACGGCTGCCCCCCCCACGCGCGTAGGGAGGAGCCCAGTCCGACCTTGAAGCCCTGATCGACGGGCGGCTGACCCCCACGTGCGTGGGGAGGAGGACGGGTCATGGGCGCGTGCCGAGGCGGAACGCGGCTGACCCCCACGTGCGTGGGGAGGAGTCCAGCGCCCGCCCATACGCCCAACCCCGCTGCGGCTGACCCCCACGTGCGTGGGGAGGAGGACTGGCTGTCCAACACCGAGGATGGCCAGGCCGGCTGACCCCCGCATCCGTGGGGAGGAGTACGACGAGGCCCGCGCCAATGGCCGTCGGCTCGGCTGACCCCCACGTGCGTGGGGAGGAGACCGGGCCAGCCCGCGTAACGGCCACAAGAGGCGGCTGACCCCTACGTGCGTGGGGAGGAGCACCTGATGACCGAGCAGACGACCCGCGCCCGCGGCTGACCCCCACGTGCGTGGGGAGGAGAGGGAGTCAGCGGTGACGGTGGTGTTCGCGTTCGGCTGACCCCCACGTGCGTGGGGAGGAGAGGTAGCTCTTGTTGGTGTACGCCGCCCACGGCGGCTGACCCCCACGTGCGTGGGGAGGAGGGCCAGAGGATCCAGCCCGGTGGACGCTTCGGCGGCTGACCCCCACGTGCGTGGGGAGGAGCCTGCTGATGGCAGCACACGATCACCTGCTCGCGGCTGACCCCCACGTGCGTGGGGAGGAGATCCCCGCGTGGGCGTGGAAGCGCCCCGGCGACGGCTGACCCCCACGTGCGTGGGGAGGAGTAGCCGGCCACCGCGATGGCGGCCTGGACCACCGGCTGACCCCCACGTGCGTGGGGAGGAGTCCCCCGCGCAGACCCCCGGGTCTGGTCTTCACCGGCTGACCCCCACGTGCGTGGGGAGGAGGTGTCCATCCGCTGGGTGCCGGCAATCAGGCTCGGCTGACCCCCACGTGCGTGGGGAGGAGGAGTACGCGGTGCTGCTCGCGGCCAGGCGCAGCGGCTGACCCCCACGTGCGTGGGGAGGAGGCTTTCTGACCTGCGACGCAGCACCGCCTTTGCGATTTCTTGACCACTTGGGATGGTCCGTCAGACGGCGAGCATGGCGGCGGGCTGTTGTGGTGTCAAAGAACGCGTCCATCGTGCCATGCCATCGGTCGACGCCGGTGACGGTACGGCAGGAGGTGGTTGGGCACGCGGCGGGTGTTCAGTAGGACCAGAACGGGTCGTCGTACCGCGGAAGGATGTCCGGGTTGCCGTTGGGCAGGGTGGGCTCGGGGACGTAGCTGCCGAAGGGGTCGCGGTCGCGGATGACCGGGATGGGGCCGACGGTGGCCTGGAAGGTGATGTTGCCGGCGGCGCCGAAGAGCGCGCAGACGCCGTACCCGGCGTCGGTGGTGGCGAACATGGCGGGCTGGCCGGGGTCGACGGAGGTGATCCGGTAGCCCCTGGCCTGCCAGCCGCGTTCGGTGACGCCCAGCAGTGCGCCGTACTTGGCCGCCGAGACCCTGGTCATGATGTGGCGGTCGCGGGTGGCCACGGCGTAGCCGAGGGAGCGGCCGTCCGGGCCGCTCTGTTCCGTGGAGCGGGGCCTGCCGTCCCGGTGGCGTAGGCGGGGGCGGATCGTGGACGTCGCCTCGTCGAGGAGCGCGTCGAGTGCTCGGACGGCCTGGTCGGGGGTCATGAGCGGAGCTTTCGGTGGATGAGGGGGTGGGACGAGGCCCGGCGCCGCTGATCGGCGACGTTCAGTGCGACCAGAACGGGTCGTCGTACTTGGGGAGGATGTCGAGGTTCCCGTTGGGCATGACGGGGTCGGGGGTGGGGGTGCCGAAGGGGTCGTGGTCGCGGATGACGGGGATGCGGGGCACGGCCGCGCCGATGTCGATGTTGCCGAACTCGTGGATGGTGATGGTGACGCTGCTGCCGTCCGGGGTCCGGGCGGTCAGGGAGGGCAGGGCGGAGCCGGCCGGGGTGGCGACCGTGTAGCCCTTGGCCTTCCAGCCCTGCTCGACCATCCCGAGCAGGGTGGGGTACTTCGCCGGGGCGATCTTGGTCATGATGTAGCGGTCGCGGGTGGCGGTGGCGTAGCCCAGGGAGCGGTCGGAGATCCCACCGGCCTGCTCCGTCGAGTGGGGCCAGGCGTCCCAGTACTGCGGGCGGGGCTGGACCTGGGCGAGCGAGTCGTCGAGGAGGGCGTCGAGGCGTTGCAGGGCCTGTTCGGGCGGTACCAGCGAGGCGGACGGCGAGGGGCCTGCGGCGCCGCTGCCGACGCCGCACGCCGTCAGGGCGAGCGCGAGCGCCACGGGTGCGGTGGCCGCGGCCAGGCGCCTTGGCAGCGGGCTGCCCGGGGTCGAGGTCATCGCTGTTCCTGCCTGGTGACGTTGTTGTACCTGCCGGCCACGATCTGGCCGATGTTGTTAGTCGAGACCGCGCTGTCGTACGGGCCGGCGTTCGGGTCCGGGTTCACCATGTATTGGGAGTGGGAGGCCTGGGGCAGTCCGACCGGGACGGCGAAGCGGTTGGCGCCGAACTCCTTGCTGGCCGGGTCCTGGCCGAACCACAGCTCGTTGGGCTGGCCGCCGGCCGCCGCGTACAGGTCGCTGGAGAGGGGCCCCATGACGGGGTACAAGGCGCCCATGGCGGCGCGGGGCGCGGCCGGAAGGTGGCTGACGGGGTCGCTCTCCGCGTCGCCGACCCACACGTGGCCGGGGTCGACGTTCAGCTGCGAGGCCCGCTGCGCGCCGGTGCCGGGCGAGCCGATCAGGACGATGTCGTCGGCGCCGGTGCCGCCGGCCATCTGCGCGCCCATGCCCACCGTGGTGGAGCCGTAGCTGTGGGCCACGGCGACCAGGTGCGCGCGCGGACCGTCGTGGGTGGCGCGCAGTCCCTCCAGGAACTTGTCGTACGCGGCGCCGCCCTTGACGGCGCGGTCGGTGCTCATCACCTCCAGCGGCCGGGTGTCACCGCCGACGAGCTTGTCCAGACCCGGTGGGGCGTCGTAGCCGAGCCAGACCATGGAGGCGGCCGAGGCGGTGGCGTCGGCGTTCACCGTCGCCTGCCACACGTTCCGGGCGCGGTCGCCGTCGATGTTGGCGACGTCGGAGAGCGTGGTGCTCAGCCCGGGCACGTACGCGCTGACGTTCTTCGCGGTGTCCGGGTTGCCGTACGACAGGATGCCGCGGCCCTGGCCCTCGTCGCTGACGCCGAGCAGGAAGAGCGGCGGCGTCTGGCTCCCGTACGTCTTCAGCTTGGTGTCGATCGCGCGGAACCCGTCGAGCTTCTGCTGCTCGTCGTCCGTCAGGTGGGGCTTGTGCGAGTAGACGTCGATCAGGTGGTCCAGTTGGAGGCGGTTGGCCTGGTTGCGGGCCGCCGCCGGGATGCCGTTGCGCATGCCCAGCAGGTCCGGGTAGGTCTGGATGAGGTGCTGCTGCTCGTCCGGGGGGAGCCGCTTCCACCAGGCGTTGACCTCCGTGGCCGGGGCGCCGGCGGGCGGGAACCCGGCCGACATCAGGTCGACGCCCTGCTGGGTGACGGCCTTCAGGTCGGCGGCGGCCTTGTCGGCCTCCAGCCCGGTGCCGTTCCGGGCGCGTTCGGTCAGGGCGTCCAGGAGCCCGGCGATCTTCTGGTCGGCGCTGTCGGCCTCCGTGACGGCGCCGGATATCCGGTTCGCGAGCGCCTTCGCCTGTTCTGGGATGTTGTACCCCGGGTCGTTCTGCTCGGCCTTGGACGGTGCGGGCCAGGTCACCGTCCCGTCGTCGGCGACGGTCAGTCCCAGGTTCCGTGCCTCCTGCAGCGCCTCCTGCAGCTTGAGCTGGGCCAGCAGCAGGCTGTCGTGGGCCTCGCGCAGCAGCCCGGAGACCGCCGACATCTCGGTGTGCGCCGCGTCCAGGCGCCCGCTGGTGCGCTGCAGCGAGGCGTTGGCGGCACCGGCGGCGTTGCCGACCCAGCCCGCGCTGTAGAGGTGCCGGACGACCTCGTGGTGCATCGTCTGGACGTGCTTGTTGAAGTTGCCGGAGAGGGTGTCGTACGCGGTGGCCGCTGGTACCAGGCCGGACAGGTCGGTGTCGCGCAGCTGGGCGAGGGTGACCATCTCAGCTCCCCGCCTGCGGGGACGCACCCGCACCGTACGGGGCGAGGCTGACGGCGCTGTTCTTGTCGGCGTTGCGGTAGTCGGTCGCCGTCTGGCTCAGCTTGATGCTGACCTGGTCGACCTCCGTGGCCAGGCTCTTCAGGCACTGTTCCCACGCGGCCGTACAGTTCTTCAGCGACGCCCCGACCCGCCAGCCCGACATCGCGGAGACCACGGTGTCCGAGGGCTCGTGAACGGCCTTGAGCTCATTCGGCATCGCCTCGCCGGTGTCCTTCGCGGCTTTGGCCGCGGTGTCCAGGTCCGCCGGGTCGACCCCGAAGGTCTGCCCGACCGACGGCACGCCCGATGACGTGGCCGACGGAACGGCGTAAGGCCCGCCCGGGCCGTCCGAGCCGGCGTACGCGTTCATGGATTCCCGTCCCCCTGTCACCCGACCTGCGCCCCCGCGAAGCCGCAGCCGGCGGCGAGCCCGCTGCGGACGGCCTGACTCGCATGCGTGACCGGTTCTTCGCGCACGGTGAAACTAGCAGACCCGGCCCAGCCGTGAGGGCCCGTCCGCGGAAGCCAGGTAGTGGCTCTGGATGGGCGGCATGCGACGGAAGCCTGCCTGCTGGACCGGGGCAAGCACACGACCGACGCAGGCCGGGGCCGGGGCCGTGGTGGCCCACCGGCTGACCCCCGCGGGTGGGGGAGGAGGACACCCGGGCGGCGTCGAGCAGACCCTGCCCGGGCTGACCCCCGCGGGTGCGGGGAGGAGATGAACTCGTCGAACAGTTCCGTGAACTGGTCCGGCTGACCCCCGCGGGTGCGGGGAGGAGGGCACCGGCCACCGGTACTGCACCATCTCCGACGGCTGACCCCCGCGGGTGCGGGGAGGAGTCGGCGGCGGCGTGGACGGCGAGTTCGACTTCCGGCTGACCCCCGCGGGTGCGGGGAGGAGTCCTGGCCGGGGTTCTCGTTGATCGGGTCGGTCGGCTGACCCCCGCGGGTGCGGGGAGGAGCCCAGCTTGTCGGCCTGCTGCCGGAGCTCAATCGGCTGACCCCCGCGGGTGCGGGGAGGAGAGATCCGGGCCGAACAGCGGCCCGCCGACTCCCGGCTGACCCCCGCGGGTGCGGGGAGGAGGCTTTCTGACCTGCAGCGCAGCACGGCCTTTGCCATTTCTTGACCAGTTTGGATGGCGGCGAGCGGCGGAAGCTGGTGACCTGTTGAGGTGTCAAAGAACTGCCTCCATCGTGCCACCTGCCGGTGACACCCGACCGGGATGCGGCCGATCTTCCCGGGGTCCGCCCCTGCGGGCCTGTGCAGCTCTGGCGGTTGGCAGACGATCGCGGTGACCAGCGACCGACCGCCCCCCCGTACCCGCCACCCGGGTGTCTCAGCTCCACCGGCCGCCGTCCGGTAGATTCTGCGGCCAGCTGATCGGCACACGAAGCGGCCATGGGCCGCGGGTTCGACACGGGGGCGTGGCATGCGGGGCGGACAGGGGCGGGATCGGCGGGTAGCGGACCTGCTGGAGTGTTGGCGGGCCATCGAGTTGTTCAGTCCGCCGACGATCTCGGAGATCCCCCGCAAGCGCCGTGCGGGCAGGCTGCGCGCATCCGATGCCCTGGTCGTGGACCTCACCCCGACCGCGGGCCAGGCCGCGCCCGTGCTGCCGTGGGATGCGGGGCATCCGGAGACGGCCGCTCACCGGGCGCCGGACGGGATGGTGTGGCGGCACGAGGTGTACGGCGGCGTGTTCGACCTGGAGCTGCTGCGCCGGGCGATGATCGCGGTGCTGCCCGAGGGCACCGAGCCGGATCCCGGGGTCCCGCAGGAGGAGCTGGAGCTGTCGGGGCGGAGCGCGATGTTCGCGCTGGTCCTGGACGAGCACGGGCGTCCGGTGGAGGGGACGTCGGTGGTGTCGGCGTGCGCCTGGGCGACGGGGCGCCTGTTCGAGCCGGGGCCGTCGGCGCCGGGTTGGCTGGACGGCTTCGAGGAACTGGGCGAGGCGTTCGAGGTGGCGGTGGGTCAGCTGGCCGCCGCGCCGATCGCGTACACCGCCGGGAGGCGTCCCGCACCGGGCCCGTACGGCCTGTCGGTGTTCCGGTCGACGGGGCCGGCGCCCACACTGGCGGACCCCGCGGGCCGCTCCTGGCAGCAGGTGCTCGCCGAGGTCCTGGGCGGCGCCGCGGTGGCGGCGGTCGGCGCGCTGTTCGGCGAGGTCGCGGGCGCCGCCGTGCAGGGGGCGACGGAGCCGCTGGTGCGGCGGGTCGCGGAATGGGTGGCGGCCCGCCGTCCGGCACAGGACGGTGCCATCGAGGGTCACGCGCCCACCGAGGCCGCGGATCCGGCCGATCCCGCCACCACCACAACCGACGCACCACCGCCCGCGGAAGCCCCCGACGCCCGTCCCGTCGCGTTCGCCGACCTCGTCGCCCTGACGGCCCAGATCGCCCACCTCTGCGGCGTCCAGCACCGCCTCGACCCGCGCGTGATTCGCATCCGCAGCCACCTCGTCCGCCTTCCCCGCGATCCCGCCGTCAAGCCCGCCGCCAGCCAGCCGTTCCTCAACAGCCTTCTGCCGCCCGACCTCGCCCGGGTCCGCGACTCCCTCACAGCGGACGGCGCCGGCCTCGGCCCCGCTCTGGACACCTACCTGACCTCGCGTAGCGCCATCGCCGTCCACGCCCGCACCGACCTGCGCCAGGACCGCGGCACCGTCCTCGACGGCGTCGCCCCCGCCCTCGTACCCGCCGGCCGGTGGCCCGCCAAGGCAGGCCACCCGCTGGCGCTCAGCCAGCAGTTCGCCGTCAACCGCATGCTCGCCGACCGCGAGGGCACCGACGGCGGCCTGTTCTCCGTCAACGGACCGCCCGGCACCGGCAAGACCACCATGCTGCGCGACCTGGTCGCCGCCCTCGTGGTCGAACGGGCCACGGTGATGGCGTCCTACCAGCGGCCCGGGGACGCCTTCGTGGGCCGCGCCTGGCAGGGCAGGGACCGCCAGGGCCGCCACAAACGCTACGTCGCCGCCCTCGACCCCAAGCTCACCGGCTACGAGATCGTGGTCACCTCCTCCAACAACGGCGCCGTGGAGAACGTCACCGCCGAACTTCCCGGCGCCTCCGCCCGCGACGAGCACTGGCACGGCGGCCCCGACCACTTCTCCGACCTCGCCTCCGCCCTGCTCGACAGCGCGCCCGCCTGGGGCCTGGTCGCCGCCGTTCTCGGCAACAAGGCCAACCGGACGAAATTCGGCCAGCGCTTCTGGTGGGGCAGCCTGCCCGAGAAGGAGGCCGACGCGCGCACCGCCGCCGGGCTGCCCCCGCTGCGCGGCATGAACACGATCCTGAGCGACTGGGTCCCGCCCCGCACCCCGAGACCCTCCCGGGCCCCACAACCGGCTCACGCCCCGAGGCCCGCCCGCACAGCACCGGGCGACGGAGCCCCGCCCCCAGCCAGCCCCACCCAGCCCGTCCCCACCCAGCCCGTTCCCTCCTGGCGCGACGCCGTCGACGCCTTCAAAGCCGCCCAGACCGAAGTCGAACGCCTGCGCACCCAACGCGCCCGCCTCGCCACCGCCCTGGCCGACAGCGAGTCAGGCCGCGCCCGGCAAGGCCTCGACGTCCTGCACACCGCCGTCTCCCACGCCGACCAGCGCGTCGCGGCCGCCGAGGCCCGGCACACCGACGCCGCCACGGCCGCCGTCACCGCCGGATCCACCGCCGCGGCCGCCGAAGCGGCTCACCAGGCCGCCGCCCGACGCGTTCCCCGGGCCCGCGAAGCCCTCGCAGCCGTCCGCGCCGACCTGGCGGCCGCCCGCGAACGGGCCCACCACCACCGCCAGTACGTCGACGCCCTGACCGCCCGACACGAAGCACCCCCGACCGCCGAACCCGGCCTGCGCGCGGGTCTGCGCCGACTGCTCCAGAGCGCCGCCGAACGCCAGGCCGCCGAACAGCAGCACGAACGCACCCAGACCGAGATCCGCGACCTGCTCGTCCAGCAGCGCACCGCTCTGGAAGACGCCTACGACCAGATCGCCCGCTGCGTGCACGCCGAAGAACTCGCCGGCGACCAGCACACCGACTCCACCACCGCGCTCACCCAGACCACCACCGCCCTGACCCGCGCCCACGCCCGCGAGGACTCCGCCCGTACCGCCGAATCCGCCGCCCACGACGCCGTCCAGCAGGCCCGGCGCGCGGCCACCGCCGCCCGACACGACCTGGCCACCGCCACCGCCGCCCTCGACGCCGCCCACCGAGACCTCCGCCAGGCCGCCACCACCCTCCCCAGCCTGCCCCTCGACTGGACCCACCTCGACGACCCCGAACAGGAACTCGGCTCCCCCTGGTCCGACGAGGCCTGGTGCGTCGCCCGCAGCAACCTGTTCATGCGCGCCCTCGACCTGCACCGCGCCTTCGTCGCCAACAACGCCCTGCGCATCCGCGGCACCCTCCAGGTCCTCATGGACCTCATGGCCGGCACCAGCGGCCCCGTCCCCGACGAACAGGTCGCCCAGGCCTGGCAGACCCTCTTCCTCCTCGTCCCCGTCGTCTCCACCACCTTCTCCTCCATCGGCAGCATGTTCGCCCGCCTCGGCCAGGGCAGCATCGGCTGGATCCTCGTCGACGAAGCCGGCCAGGCCACCCCACAGGCCGCCGTCGGCGCCCTCTGGCGCGCCCGCCGCGCCGTCCTCGTCGGCGACCCCCTCCAGCTCGAACCCGTCGTCACCATGCCCACCGCGCTCCAGCGCCGCCTCCTGCTCGCCCACGGCGTCGACGAGGAATGGCTCCCCGCCGCCACCTCCGCCCAAGCCGTCGCCGACCGCGTCAACCGCTACGGCACCTACCTGCCCGACCCCACCGGCAGCGACGACGAGACCGTCTGGGTCGGCTCACCCCTGCGCGTCCACCGCCGCTGCGAAGACCCCATGTTCACCATCAGCAACCGGGTCGCCTACGACGGCCTCATGGTCTACGGCACCCACCCCCAGCCCTTCCCCGACGCCGACCGCGACGGCCTCCTGCCCAGCCGCTGGCTCGACACCCCCGACCCCACCCGCAACGGCGACGACCCCTGGGCCGAACGCGACCGCCGCGCCCTCGACTTCGTCCTCCGCAGCCTCCACCGGCAGGGGGTCACCCCCGAACGCCTGCGCATCATCGCCCCCTTCCGCGCCCTCGTCCGCGAAGCCCGCGAAACCTGCCGCACCCACCCCGGCTGGACGTTCGACGTACTCGAGGAGCGCTGCGCCACCGTCCACAAGGCCCAGGGCAAGGAAGCCGACGTCGTCATCCTCCTGCTCGGCGCCGGCCGCCCCGGCGCCCGCGCCTGGGCCGCCCGCACCCCCCACCTCCTCAACGTCGCCGCCAGCCGCGCCAAACGCCGCCTCTACGTCATCGGCGACCGCGCCCTGTGGGCCGACCTGCCCCACTTCGACGTCCTCGCCGCCGAACTGCCCGTCTACCGCCACCTCGAGGACCGCGACACCTGGCCCCGCGAAGACCCCGACGCACCGGCAGCGCTCCCGTAGCGCGCCGCGTCACTAATAGCTTTCAGGCCGATCGGGAGGACTTTTCGGGCCGTCGCTTGTTCTCAAGGCTTCGGGGGGCGTAATCCTCAACCGGCACCGATTCAACGCTGACGGCTGACCCCCGCGAGTGCGGGGAGGACTTGCGGTGCCTGAGCACCTGCAGGCCGAACATCGGCTGACCCCCGCGAGTGCGGGGAGGACCCTTTTTGACCTGCAATGGAACGAGGCCTTTGCCATTTTTTGACTGTTGGCCTCGGGCTGGAGCGCGGCCCCGTTGCCAACTGCGTGAAGTGCAAGTCGGCCGAGCTGTTGATAGGTCAAGGAACATCGGACATCCTGCCATGTACCCGCAGCCCGGCGGGCTCTGACGGGTGTAGGTGAGCCTGCGGGAGTCCAGCTTGTGGCAGAAGCCTGGTGCCCTCCCCCACCGGATGGTGGGGGAGGGCACCAGGGAGTGTCAGCTGCTGGTCGTCAGCAGACGGTTGGCCAGGGCGTCAGCGAGGCGGTAGGCCTCATCGGCCGAGAGGGTCCGGCAGATGGCGTCTGCCAGCTCCTCGACGTTGTGCCAGTCGACGTCGCCGAGATCCGCATCCGGGACAGCCGTCGCCGGCTGCTCGTCCGACGAGGCGACGGCCCGTTGCTCCGGCATCGGGCGGGGCTCGGAATTTTCCGCGGAAAATCGGTCAGCACTCGGAGCCGGTTCAGCGCTCGGAAGCGGGCTGCGGGGCGCGGGCTCCGGCCGGTCTGCGGCAGGAGTGGGCGTCACCACCTCAGCAGTCGGTCGAGCGGCGGGCGCAGCGGGCTGAGCGGCTGCGGGCTGCTGGACCACTGGCTGCGGAGCCGGCGCGGCAGCGGGTGCCTTGGCGGCGGCCTTGGCCTCCTGCTTCGCTGCTCGCCTGGCCGCGACGGCGTCGGCGTCCGCTTGGAGAAGCTGCTCCAGCTCCAGCGTCTGTTCGGCCAGGGACATCTCCTCGATGCCCTTCACCGAGCCCAGTCGGCGGGCGACGTTGATGGAGACGCCCTCCTCGCCGCGCGCCTTGGCCCGCACCTGGCGCTGAAGCTCGGGGTGGAGCTTCAGCAGGTTCTTGCGGTGCGAGATCCAGCTCTGGGACCAGCCCTCTGCCTCGGCGGCCTCCTTGGCGGTCGGGTACTGCGCCACGATGAGCAGGACCGCGTTGGCCTCCTCGATCGGGTCGAAGTCCTTGCGCGCCATGTTCTCGTCGAGTGCCGCCCGCAGCAGGGTCGCCTTGGACTCGGCCACCGCGTCGTCGACGACGACCAGCAGCTTCTCGCGTCCGTACAGCTGTGCGGCGGCCCGCCGCCGGTTGCCGTTGACGACGACCACGTCATCCGGGCCCGCACCCAGCACCTGTCGGTCCTCCGGCCACAGCCGGAGGTAGGCGGCCGGGGTGACGGCGAGGCAGCTCTGGAGCTGGCGGTCCTTGATGCTCGCCAGGTCGGAGAGGTCGCCCAGCTCGTCACGCGGGTTGCGCGGGTTGGGCAGGCAGTTGGCGGTGGGGACCCACCGTGCCGGGGCGTCGTTGGGGCTGTCCACACCCGGGGCGGCGACGACCGGGTCGGCGGCCATCGACGCGAAGGAGACGCGACGGCCTGCCATCAGCGACCCCCGTAACCGAGCTCGAGGGACAGGCGGAAGAAGTCCTCCCGGGCCCGGAAGGCGGTGCCGCTCTCCTTGTACTGGGTGACGACCGTTCCCTCGGCCACCGCCCGGGAGTGGATCTTGTACCGGCGCAGGACGGTCTTGGCGCGGGGCCAGCCCCTCGCCGCGATGTACGCCTCGGTGTCCTCGAGGTCGGCACGGCCGTCGCGGGGGTCCCAGTTGTTGACGACGACCCGGTACGGGATGCCCATCGGCTCGATGACCTTCTGGATGGTCCGCGCGGTGGGGTCGAAGCACAGCGGCTCGGTGATCATCGGGACCAGGACGTCGTCCGCGATCTCCAGCGCCCGGCGCAGGATCTCCTCGTCGGCAAGGGTGCCCGGCGTGTCGATGAAGATGTGTTCGTACTCGTCCTTCGCGCCGAGGACGTCGAACGTGCAGGCGGCGAGGTTGACCGTGGTGGTGGTCTTGCCGACGCCGCCCTTCTGGTTGGCGATGACGTGGATCTTCGCGCCGGTCTTCTTGAGGTGGACCAGCTGCTCGGCCTGCTCGTGCGCCGCCATGAAGTCGAAGGGCAGGTTGTCCCCCACCCGCTCGGCCCAGACGACGGCGGACCCCTGGGGGTCAGTGGACACGACAAGCACAGATGGCTTCATGATGTTCCGTTCTCTCCGTGGGCTTCCCGGACGGCGTTCGCCCGGTACTGCGGACGCCCGCCGCTCAAAGCCGTGGGCGGCGGACTGGGACAGCATTCCAGATGATCGACTCGGAGCCTGACACGACCCGCGTGTGTTGGAGCACAAGCGGCGACCCATGGACCTGGCTTTCCGTAGAAACACGGTTGTTCGTCCGGCGGCCTTCCTGCGTTCCGGTTTCCGGTGTGTGGCGATGTCCGCGCTGCGGAGGGGGGAATGGGCGCACGAGAACGCTGGCTAGTGATTGCGATTGGACGAGTTGGCGTTCGCGAAGTCACTTGATTCCCAATGGATGCTGAGTTGTGAGGGTTCGGAACTTGAGGTGCTCGGCGCCCTGGGGCGGGGCACCATGGCACGATGTCCGGTATTGCTTGACGGATCAACAAGCGGATGGGGGTCGGCCGCCCGTGTTCGGCTCGGCAGGCATGGTCAAGAAGTTGCAAAGGTGTTACAGCGCTGCACGTCAGGAAGTGTCCTCCCCGCACCTGCGGGGGTCAGCCGGTGCCGGACAGGTGGAGGGTGAAGCCGTTCTTGTCCTCCCCGCACCTGCGGGGGTCAGCCGCTCTCGCGACCCGCCGGTGGAGACGGCCTCGGGTCCTCCCCGCACCTGCGGGGGTCAGCCGGCGACTTCTTCCCTGGGGCTGTCCACCCGAGTGTCCTCCCCGCACCTGCGGGGGTCAGCCGGTCGGCGCGGCCGAGCTGAGCACCGTGGCCGAGTCCTCCCCGCACCTGCGGGGCAGCCGCCACCGTCAGCTACCGCGCCAATCCGGGGTTCCGGGGCTACGACGGCCAGGATCAGGCGGTCGGCGCACAGCTGGCGGCCGCAGCGGCCCGACGAGCACGAAGCTCTTCCCATTCGCGCTCACGGGCCCATGCCCTGGCAGTGACATCCCGGTGAAGGCGCTGTTCGGTTTCCTTTCGACGTTCGGTCTCGCAGGTGTGCGGCATTGCCGCGTCGATCTCGGCTGCACCAGCGCGCCGCTGGGCGCGGCGGTCGGCCTGCCGTTCCTCGCAGCGCGGGCAGTTCCGGCCTGTGCCGAGAAGTGTTCGATCGTCGCACCGTGCGTCGCCGCACTCCTGCCGCTGGGGAAGCCCCCGGGCGAGCAGCCAGCCCAGCGGGTCGTGGATGGTGCCGCCGGGTGCGGAGCTGTTCGGCCAGGCGTCGGTCGAGGCGGTCGGCGGGGACCTGGACTGCTCTGGTCCGGCCGACGAAGCCTGCCACCTGAGCAAGCTCAAGTCGGGTGGGCGCTGCGGCAGGGTGCGTGTGGTCGGGGCGGTCACGGGCGGCCGTCGCGCTCAGGGCTTGAGGAGGGCCTTGATCGCGCGGCGCTCGTCCATCGCCTGGTAGCCCTCGGCGACCTCGGCGAGCGGGAGGGTGAGGTCGAAGACCTTGCCGGGGTCGATGCGGCCCGACAGGACGCGCGCGTTGAGGTCGGGGAAGGTAGCGGCGGACGGGGGCGGGGCCGTCGCGCAGGCCGACGTGGGAGAAGAACAGCTCCTGGCCGTCGAGGGCGACCTCGTGCGGGACGTCGACGAAGCCGACGAAGCCGACGGAGCCGACGGAGCCGCCGGGGCGGGGCGCTGTGGAGGGCCTGCCGCATCGACTCGGCGGTGCCGACGCACTCCAGCACGCTGTCCGCGCCGATCCCGCCGGTCATCTCCTTGATCCTCTCGACACCCTCCTCGCGCGCTCGGTCACGATGTCGGGCGGCCGCCCTGCCACCCCTGGTCGATGTGGATAGTGCCATCCAGGTCCAGACCGACCGCCTGGGAGGCAGGGCTGTCGGGCCTGGGGACGATGACGGGTCGGTGCATATGGTCCTCCGTCAGGTTGTGGCCTACAGGAAGGTGAGCTGGTTGGCGTTCGGTTCGGCCGTGTCGTCCTGGGGGAGCGCCTGGGCGCGGGCGTCGTCGTGGGCCTCGTCGCGCGTCTCGCAGACCAGCGTCCCGTCGGGGAGCTGGCTCCACTCCTGGCTGCCGACCGCATCGTCGGCGGCGTCCTCGGGGCTGGCGTGGTGGGGGATGAACTCGTGCTCCATCACGTCGCCGCACACTGAGCACTTGGCGGTCCAGCACAGCGACGGGACCGCCACCTTGGCGGACGACGCGGCAACACCCCGGCGCCGCCAGGCCCAGCCGTACTGGAGGACGATGGCGTAGCTGACGGGCTGGAGCGGGGAGCCGTCGTCCAGGTCGGTGGAGTGGGCGTTGTGTTCGGCGGCGGCCATCAGGGCGGTGGCGAGGTCGGGCATGGGCAGGAGGGCGTTGGGGCCGGTGAGCCACAGCTCCCAGGGCTGGTCCGGGGTGCCGGGGCGCAGCCGCTCGTCGGGGTTGGTGGCGTAGAGGCCGCGGCGGGGGATCGGCGTGATCGTCATGGTGTGTGTCTCCTTCGACGGGTCGGCCCGGCCCGCTGGGGTGCGAGGGTCGGGCCGGGGTGCTGGCGGGTGGTCAGGCGTGGCTGGCGGTGGGGCGGTGCAGGAGGAGCTGGAGGGCGGCGGTGATGTTGGGGTGTTCGCCGGTGGCCGGCCTTCCGCAGTTGAAGCAGTCCTGTTCTCCGCCGGCCCAGGAGGTCTCGCAGGGCGTGCAGGTGTAGTGGCGGCGGCCGGCGGGTCCGGCGTACGGGTCCGAGGAGACGATCGGGAGGGCGATCAGGACCGGCTTGTGGGTGGTGCGGCAGGTGGCGGTGCGGGCCATGGCTGTGGTCTCCCTGATCTGAGCGGCGGGGTGGGGGAGGGAGCGGCGGGCCGGTCCTCGGTGGAGGCCGGCCCGCTGCCGAGGTGCTGTCGAACTACAGGAGGCCGGCCGCGTGGGCCTCGGCCTCCTGGTCGCGGTAGTCGTCCTCGTCGTCCTCGTCGACCTGGTCCTCGTCGTCCTCGTCGACGGCCGCGACGGGGCAGAGCTCGGCGATGGCGAGTTCCTCACCGAGGGTGGACCACGGGTCGTCGGCCTGGTCCTCGTCGTCGGCGGGCTGTGCCGCGCCGGCCGTGGTGTTGTCCAGGAGCGCGACCAGCTCGCTGATGCTGCTCACCTGGATCTGCTGCTCACCGTCGCGCACGAGCAGGTAGGTGCGGGTGCTGTAGCCGTGCTGGTCGGCGGGGGAGGGGACGCACAGCAGGTGCGCGCCGCTGGGCAGCTCGCACGTCGCGGTGCCGTCCTGGGCGCCGGTCCAGTTGGCGGCCTCGGTCAGGCTGCCGCCGCTGCGGTCGAGGCCGTGGGCTCCGGTGGCGGCGCGGTGTGCGGCGTCGGCGGTGACCTCCTCGGCGAGCTGCTCCCTCGACGGCGCCGGCGCAGGCGCCGAAACGGCGGGAGCGTACCCGTAGGCGGGGACGCCGAGGCGGTGGCGCAGCGGTCGGCGGAGCTGGGTGGTGACCTGG
Organism: Kitasatospora sp. NPDC030952; assembly: GCF_055571335.1. NCBI lineage: Bacteria > Bacillati > Actinomycetota > Actinomycetes > Kitasatosporales > Streptomycetaceae > Kitasatospora > Kitasatospora sp. NPDC030952. The sequence goes on along the minus strand of NZ_JBVIFM010000012.1, from coordinate 7,376 downwards.
TCGGCGAGGCAGGCCGCGAGGCCGGCGGCGGCCGCCGCGGTGGCGATGGCGATGTTGTCAACAGTGTCGAGGGCATTGCTCAGCAGGCGGGCGCGACCGGCTGGGTCTTGCGGACCTCGTGGGTGATGGCGGTGTAGTAGGGCAGGGCCAGGGCGCGGTCCTCGATACTGGTCAGGTCGCTCCCGGCGGTCCAGTAGGCGCTGTAGAGGGCCTTGATGACGGCCATGAGGCTGGGGCCGGGCAGCAGGACGGTGACCATGTCGGTCTTCTCCTGGGCGACGCCGGCGGGGAACTGGAAGTGCGGGCTGGCGGCCGCCGCGCGTGAACCGATGAACTGCCAGACGTGGGGGTGGCAGAGCAGTTCGGCGGAGCGGATGAGGCTGCTTCCGCAGTTCTGGTAGGCCGCCACGGGGCACCTCCGCACCTCCGCACGGGCGGAGCGGACCTCAATGATGTCCAGGACATCGGCAAGGATGTCGGGTCACCTCCGCGTGGGCGGAGCGGACTGCAGTGCGGAGACCTCTGCCGGGGTGGGCATCGGGTCACCTCCGCGCGGCGGAACGGGCCGAGGGGTGTTCCGTGACCGAGATCGGGTACTACGGGTCGCCTTTGCACAGGCAGAGTGGACCGAGCCCGAGTCCGATCAGTCGTTGAGGAGCCCGGGCCACCTCCGCGCAGGCGGGGCCGATGGTCGTGTCGCGGGCGGTGGCGCGGTCTTCGCGGGGCCACCGCCCGCGCAGGCAGGACCGATACGTAGGCGAGCTGGGACCACCCTCGGCCAGACGATCGGCCCGATCCGGTCACCTCCACGCAGGCGGAGCGGACCTCTTCTCGTCCCGCGGGCAGGCGTCGAAGGACGGGTCACTTCCGCGCGGGCAGGCTGAACCCGGCGGTGCCCTTGTCGCCGTCCGGGTCACCTCCGCGCGGGCGGAGCGGACGGCCTGGCCGCCATGGAGTTCGGCAAGCCGCTTCGGGCCACCTCAGCACAGGCGGGGCCGATACATCCTGACCTGCAGCTATAGACCCGAGGGTGTGCCAGCGCATTCAGTTCGATTCCCGCTCGAAGGACAGGTCCCTCCGCGCGGGCGGAGCGGACGAACTCCTCGCCGTCCGGCGCTGGGAACGGATCGGGGCACCTCCGCGCGGGCGGAGCGGACGCCTCGTTCAGAAGGCCACCGACCCGAACCTCGGGGCACCTCCACGCGGGCAGAGCGAACCAGACCGACCCAGACGCACTGCCGACGGGCAGCGGGTGACCACCGCGCGAGCGGAGCGGACCAGTGGCGCACGGCCGGCGCGCACGACATTCTCGAAGCGGCTCAAGCGCGGGGCACCTCCGCGCGGGCGGAGCGGACTCGCACCAGGCGGCGATGTGGCCTGGGAACCGCGGGGCACCTCCGCGCGGGCGAAGCGGACCGGTTTCCGAAGAGCCCGGGCGCGGGGCTGATCGGGCCACCTCCGCACGGGCGGAGCGGACGTCTTGAGTGGGGGGTCGATTCCGCGCCGAGCGGGTCACGTCCGTGGACGGAGCGGACGGGGCTTCGGGGTCGGGACCTTGCGCAGGACCGGGTCACCTCCGCGCGGGCGGAGCGGACATCCAGCAGGCGCCCCACCAGCGGTGCGGCCACGGGCCACCTCCGCGCAGGCAGAGCGGACTGTTCAGCGGCAAGTTGGGCTGGTGCTGGGGAGCGGGTCACCTCCGCGCGGGCGGAGTGGACACCCAGTCGCAGCAACGCTTCGTCGAGTGCGCCGGGGTACCTCCGCGCGGGTGGAGCGGACGTCTTCTCCCTGGTCCAGTTCGGGATGTACTACGGGGCACCTCCGCGCGGGCGGGGCCGATCACCGACCCCACCGGAGCCGGGGTGCACAAGCTGGGGCCACCCCCGCGCGACGGAGCGGACCTGAAGACGACGGTGGCAGTGGCCTCGATCCACGGGTCACCTCCACGAGGGCGGAACGAACCCACAGGTCACCGGGAACCTAGTCGGCGGGGACAAAGGCCGGGTGGTTCACCCTGTACGGAACCTGCATGAAGTGTACAGTTTAGTACATGAGTGACACCCTACCGATCACGGAGGCTCGGGCCTGCCTCGGGACGCTGGTCCGACGTGCCTCCCACGCCCGCGAACGCATCACCATCACCGACCACGGCCAGCCCGCCGCAGTCCTCATCAACCCCCAGGAACTGGCCGACCTCGAGGACGCCCTCGCCCTGGCCCAGTACCGGGCCCGGCAGGCCGCCGGCGAGACCACCGCCGTACCGCACGAGCAGGTCCGCGCCCAGCTCGGCCTGGGACCCGCCGCTTGAACCACACGATCATCTGGGACGAGCCGGCCATCAACGCAGCCGCCCGCTTCCTCAAGGACGACCCCGACGGCCTGCGCCAGGTCATGGACGCCGTCGACCTGCTCGCCGACACCCCCCGCCCGCAGGGCACCGCGGAATACGGCTCGCCCGACCTGCGCCGGATGCACATCGGCCTCTACCGCGTCATCTACGAAATCACCGAGGCCACCGTCACCATCGTCGTGATCCACCTCGGCCGAACAGGCTGACCACCCAAACCAGCGGACCAGACCTGGAACCGAACATGCCCCAGGGAATCTGACCACCTCCGCGCCGGCGGAGCGGACACGGCCTGGGCGTCGCTGGTGGCGTCGGCGAGCGGGTCGCCTCCACTCAGGTGGAGCGGACCTCGGGAGGCTCCTCGTGACCAACCGCCGCGACGGGGCACCTCCGCGCGGGCGGAGCGGACCTCCAGAGCCTGGTCGCCGTCGTCGGCATCGTCAGGCCGGCTCCGCACGGGCGGAGGACGACCCCTTGGTGCTGGCCATCCGCCCGGCCATCCGCGCGGGCGGAGCAGACCCTTCGTGACCTGTGGCACAGCGTGACCTTTGCAGTTTCTTGACCGCCGCCTCCGCATGGACGGAGCGGACGGGCCGAACACGGTGGAGTACGCCGCGCAGGTCGGGCTACCTCCGCACGGGCAGAGCAGATCGACCTCAACCGGCGGGCACTTCCGTGCTGGCGGAGCGGACTTCACCCACTCCAAGGTGCTCGCCTGGGTGTTCGGGTCACCTCCGCGTGGGCGGAGCGGACGTACTCGTCCTCAACGGCCGCACCCCCCGAGCCGGGGCACCTCCGCGTGGGCGGAGCGGACGCCACGAAGGCTGACCTGGAGGCCAATCCGACCGGGGCACCTCCGCGCGGGCGGAGCGGACAGCAGGGTCAGCTTGTCCTTCGGCTTCATGTCCGGGGCACCTCCGCGGGCGGAGCGGACACGGTCACATTCGGGGGGTGGTGGGGCATGGGCGGAGCGGACAAGCGCTCGATGAGGCCGGCGGTTGAGGGCAGCAGGGCACCTCCGCGCAGGCGGAGCGGACCTCGGGAGGCTCCTCGTGCCTCCGCGCGGGCGGAGCGGACGCCACGATGCCGTCGTTGGCCGGGCGGCCGCCCGGGGCACCTCCGCACGGGCGGAGCGGCCCCTTCGCGACTTGCGGCGCAGTGCGGCCTTTGCCAATTTGTTGACCGTGATGGAGAGGCTGGGCTGTGCTGTTGTGGTGTCAAGGAGCGCTCGCTGCCCATGGTGCCACGGCTCGCGGACAGCCCCGCGGTGAACGAGCTACCCAGGAACTCTCACCGTGCAGGAGGCACTCCTCCGTACGGGCAGAGCGGACATCCGGTAGCCGGTCGACCGCCCCGGTCCGATCGGGGCACCTCCGCAAGGGCGGAGCAGACCCGATCCGCGACGACAACGGCGACATCATCGGCGGGTCACCTCCGCGCAGGCGGAGCGGACAGGACGGCGGCCAGCGTGGCGTCCTGGCGCTGCGGGGGACCTCCGCACGGGCGGAACGGACGTCAACGTGGTCTCCTCGCTGCCGTCCGTGAGCGGGGCACCTCTGCGCGGACGGAGCGGACGGGTTCTTGATCAGCCATGCCCGGGCGGCGGCCGGGTCACTTCCGCGCAGGCGGAGCGGACCTGTGGAACGCCGACGTCCACAACGGCCTCACCGGGCCACCTCCGCGTGGGCAGAGCGGACCATGCTGCGATTCCCTCGCGCTCGGCGGCGAGCGGGTGACCTCCGCGTGGGCGGAGCGGATCGCTGGCCGATCTCGAACAGGGTGTCGCCCGACGGGGCACCTCCGCTCTGGCGGAACAGCCGAAGTCCTCTCCGGCCTGCGCGACTCCCTCGGCGGGTCGCCTCCGCACACCTCACACAGGGCGACGACGGCACCGCCGGCACTGAGACGCCTCCGCGCAGGCGGAGCGGACGTGCAGTCAGAGGCCGCCAGCCGCCTCCTGGACGGGTCACCTCCGCGCCGGCGGAGTGGACTGTTCAGCGGCAAGTTGGCTGGTGCTGGGGAGCGGGTTACCTCCGCGCTGGCGGAGCCGATAGCGACACAACCCGCAGCGACCAAGGCACCTTGTTTGCCTGGGTCACCTCCGCGTGGGCGGAGCGGACCAGGACTACCTGGTGGAAGAACTCGGCCTCGGCGGGTCACCTCCGCGCGGGCGAAGCGGACAGCACTTCCTCGTTGACCACGGCACGCCAGTCCGGGCCACCTCCGCGCGGGCGAAGCGGACAACCCGATCACCGCATCGAGGCCGGCACGCGCCGGGTCACCTCCGCACAGGCGGAGCGGACCTACCGCCGCGCTGGAGCAGGAGCTGCCCGAGCGGGGCACCTCCGCACGGGCGGAGCGGACGCGAGGCGGGCGGCGGCGACCTTGTACTCGGCCGGGGCACCTCCGCACGGGCGGAGCGGACCCATCGCAGCTGCGAGGCGGAATGATCGGTCGCGGGGCACCTCCGCACGGGCGGAGCGGACTCGCCGCCCGGCTCTCCGCCATCGTCATCCGACGGGGCACCTCCGCACGGGCGGAGCGGACTCCGGGGTGGCGAACAGGATGTCGAACGCGGTCGGGGCACCTCCGCACGGGCGGAGCGGACAACACCGGTCACATCATCATCGCGGCGGACAACGGGGCACCTCCGCACGGGCGGAGCGGACCGCGCGTGGAGGCGGGGTCAGGCTGCTGGGGCAGGGGCACCTCCGCACGGGCGGAGCGGACCCTTCGCGACCTGCGGCGCAGCGCGGCCTTTGCGGTTTCTTGACCGTGCCGCAGTGTCGGGTCGGCATTGCTATTGTGGTGTCAAAGAGCGCTCGCTGCCCATGGTGCCACGGCTCACGGACAGCACCGCTGTGAAGATCTACCCAGGAACTCTCACCGTGCAGGAGGCACTCCTCCGCGCGGGCGGAGCGGACGATGGCCGGGTGACCGAGACCGCTGTTGAGTTCGGGGCACCTCCGCGCGGACGGAGCGGACCCTTCGCGACTTGCGGCGCAGTATGGTCTTTGCTGTTTTGACCGTGGTGTGGAGTCGGGTCGATGGTGCTGTTGTGGTGTCAAGGAGCGCTGGTTCGTCGTGCCACGCGCTGCGGACAGCGGACCGCTGGCGTCGTCGGGAGCTTCCTGGGCGCCTTCGTGCGGGCGGAGGACGACGTGCTGGTGCTCGCCATTCGTGTGGGCGGGGCGGGCTCGGTAGCAGGCTGCTTGCGGTGCGGGCACCCGCTCCGGGGTGGTTGCCGAGTAGTCTCGCATCGGAGGGGAGGAGTGCCGTGATGAGTCAGCCAGTGCACGACGGAGTCGAGCTGATTCCGAGGCCGGAGCAGAACCCGGCCGCGCTCAAGGCCGCGCTGGCTGTCGTCGCTCCGGACCGGCTTCCGGAGATGGTCGACGGGCAGACGAGGGCGATGGCCGAGGCCATCGAGACCGGGAGTATCCAGCCGATCCGCTCGTTCGTCGCCCACTGGGCCACCGCCGTGGAGATCGAGCGGCACCCCGCCACCGCCCAGGCCTTCCACCGGGCGAACTACCTCGCCAACCACGCCGGCACCGTCGACGAGTGCCGAGAGCACGCCACCACCGTCGCCGAGATCTACCGCGCCGCCTACGCGGCGGTGACCGCGTGACCTGGAGCTGGGAGTACCTCCCCAGCGAGCAGCACGTCACCGCCGGCGCCCCCGCCGAGTTCCTCACCGCCATCGGACAACGGGCCGCCGAACTCGTCCGCGCCGCCGAGGCGCTCTACCTGGACGGCACCTCCTACCAAGGCAGCGGGGAACCCATGCGCTACCTCGACGTCGGTGGCGGCCTGCTCACCGACTACGTCGTTCCGCGCCTGGAACTCGTCGTGGTCTGCCAAATCACACCGCCGCCGACTCCCTGACCCCGGCCTCAGCCGTCCCCACCCGGGCTGGCCGAACCCGGTGACCTGAGCGAAGGTCGCGGCGACGACCTGGTGCCGCCGCACGAGGGAGCGGGTCCACCTCTGCGCGGGCGGAGCGGACACCTTCCTGCCGTGGGGTGCGTTCGACGCCGACGGGTCACCTCCGCGCGGGCGGAGCGGACGCTGCGGAAATAGGGGGTGCACCAGATTGGCACGGGTCACCTCCGCGCGGGCGGAGCGGACACGAGGTCCGGGAGTTGTCTAGGCGCCCGGACCGGGTCACCTCCGCGCGGGCGGAGCGGACTAGGTGTCGGCCCGGTTCGCGCCCCGGCCTTCCGGGTCACCTCCGCGCGGGCGGAGCGGACCCCGGTCGGCGTCGGGCCGTAGCGGTGCAGGGCGGGTCACCTCCGCGCGGGCGGAGCGGACCCTTCGCGACCTGCGGCGCAGCGCGGCCTTTGCGGTTTCTTGACTGTGCCGCAGTGTCGGGTCGGCAGTGCTGTTGTGGTGTCAAAGAGCACTCGCTGCCCATGGTGCCATGGCTCGCGGACAGCACCGCGGTGAAGAGCTACCCAGGAACTCTCACCGTGCAGGAGGCACTCCTCCGTACGGGCAGAGCGGACATCCGGTAGCCGGCCGAGCGCCCCGGTCCGATCGGGGCACCTCCGTACGGGCGGAGCGGACGGGCGGTGGTACGCGACTCAGAGCGTGGACGCCGGGTCACCTCCGCGAGGGCGGAGCGGACACGGTCACATTCGGGGGGTGTAGCTGACTCGTGGGGCACCTCCGCGCAGACGGACCGGCTCTCAGCGCTGGACTGTCTCTCAGTCTGATGATGCGCTTTGATGTCACGAAGGCCGCGGACGTCGGCACCAGGACCCTTGCTCTCCTTCGCGCAGGCGGGGCCGATGCCTTCACCGTGTACTCGAGTAACCCGTCGCCGGGGCCACCCCTGCGTGGGCGGAGCGGACAGCTGCACGACGTGGATCAGGTACGGGGCGGTCGGGTGACCTCCGCGTGGGCGGAGCTGTCGGCAACGGCTGAAATCGGGTTCTGGATCACTTTCCGTGCTGAGCTGGCGGACCATCACTGACAGTGCCAGCGGAGGGTGGCGGTCACGCGGCGAGGAGCACGCGCTTGCGCA
>NZ_JBVIFM010000011.1:159162-268645 GCF_055571335.1 Kitasatospora sp. NPDC030952 | reverse complement strand
GTTCCCCGGCAGGGCTAATACCGGCCTTGCCTCCGGCTAGGGCGTGCCTGTCCGACTCGGAGCTTCCGCCCGTACGTCCGGGTGGTCGGTCTTAGCCCCGACTTAGCGGCCGTTCCGAGAATCGACCTCCACAGGCTGGGAGACCGGCGCCCAGGGACGGTGGAGGAATCGCAATGCCGCACCGCGCGAGATGGCGCATCGCCCCCGCAGCTCTGCTCCGCTGGTGGCAGGGGGTCGGCGACCTGGCGTACCTGATGGGCTGGGCTTCCCCGCCCCACGACTACCGTCCGGGCGCCGCACCCGTACCCGACGCCGACGGAGCCGCCCCGCACCCCGCCTCGCCCCCGGCCCTGCCGCCCGGCCACCCCGAACGCCTCGCCACCGACCGCATGAGCCCCCTCGAACGCCGCCTCTGGGAAGAACTCGTCCTCCGCTTCCCCCGCTGATTCCGCCGCCGGCTCCCGGCGGCCCCCGGCGGCCCCTCACACCCGCCCCACCCGTCCCAGGCCGGGTAAAATCCCTCGTCACTTCCGTCTCGACGCCGTACCGTGGTCCGGTCGATGATCTTGGCGCGGGAAGGGCGGGCACACGGCATGCAGCAGTACCAGGGGTGGGTCGACGAAGGCTACGGCACCGTCGCGGACACCTTCGCCGGCAACTTCGCCGAGTTCCCCGAACTCGGCGCCGCCGTCACGGTGTTCGTCGGCGGCCGCAAGGTGGTCGAGCTGTGGGGCGGCACCGCCGACGAACGGACCGGCCGGGCCTGGGCGCAGGACACCGTCGTCCCCGTCTTCTCCTGCGCCAAGGGCGCGGTCAGCATCAGCGCCCTGCTCCTCGCCCAGCAGGGCCGGCTGGACCTGGACGCCCCGATCGCCCGCTACTGGCCCGAGTTCGCGCGCCACGGCAAGCAGGGGATCACCACCCGGATGGTCCTCGGCCACCGGGCGGGGATCCCCGTCCTGGACGCCTCGCCCTCCTTCGAGGAGATCGCCGCATGGACCCCGGTGATCCGCGCGATCGAGCAGCAGCAGCCGCTCTGGGAGCCGGGAACCACCTACGAGTACCACGGCCATGTGCTCGGCTTCGCGGTCGGCGAGGTGATCCGCCGGGTCACCGGACTGACCCCGGGCGCGTTCCTGCGCAAGGAGATCACCGAGCCGCTCGGCGGCCTGCCGCTGTGGATCGGTCTGCCGGATAGCGAACTCCCGCGCCTGGCCCGGCTGGTGGAGGCCGACGGGCGCCGCCCGATGCCCGGCCCGGAGCACCTGCTCACCCGGATCGTCACCATGAACGGCGCCCTGGTCTTCCCCGGCCTGGACGTGCCGCACGGCTGGAACGACCCGGCCCTGCACGCGATCGAGCTGCCCGGCGCGGGCGCCGTCGCCTCCGCCACCGGACTGGCCGGCCTGTACGCGGCCGCGGCCACCGGGCTGGACGGCGGGCCCCGGCTGCTCTCGCCGGACACCGTGACCGACGCGCTGCGCGAACTCTCCTCCGGCCAGGGCTTCCTGGGCTTCGACATGGGCGCCCGCTGGGGCTCCGGCCTGCTGCTCGACTCCCCCGCGTTCCGCCCGCTGCTCGGCGCGCGCAGCTTCGGCAACGACGGCGCGGGCGGCCAGTTCGCCTTCGGGGACGACGAGTTCGGCGTCGGCTTCGCCTACGTGGCGAACCGGATGATCGGCCACGGCGACGCCCGGGCCAACCGGTTGATCGAGGCGGTGCGCGGGTGCCTGTAGCGCTGACCTTCCCGGGCCTGCTCGCGGCTCTCGCCGTCAGCGGCGGGTACGGCGACCTGCGGTACGACGCCTCACTGCCCGAACTCGCCGCCCGCTACGGCGATCCGTGGGACGCCGGACGCATCCACAAGCAGTCGCGCTGGCCGCACGCCTTCGGCTGGGGCGACGCCTGGACGGTGTTCTGCCGCTGCCGCCGGCTCCGCTCGTTCTCCCTGCCCACCTGGCACGGCGAGCTGGAACTACCGCAGCCCTACGGCGAGTTGGACACCATCGACACCAGAGTCAGCGAGTCCCGGCTGACCGCCGAGCTGACCGCCGCCGGCTGCTCCTGGGAGACGGTGACGTACGAGAACATTCCCGGCCAGCGGACCCTGGAGGTCGCGCCGGCCGAGGAGGTCCGGGTCGGCTTCGTCCTGGTCGACCGGCTCGCCGACGACGAACCACCGCTGGACGACTGGCTGTTGCACAAGGTCGGGCTCTGGGGCTACGACCACCCCGACTGCCCCGAGCCCGACCCCGCCCTGCCCGACGACGGCTGGGGAGCGTCCGAGCGCTGAACCGGCGACGAACGCAGAACGGGCGACGAACCCTGAACCGGAGACGAACCCTGAACCGGAGACGAACCCTGAACCGGAGACGAATCCTGAACCGGTGACGGACCGTTCCCTCCCCTGTGCGGAACGGACCGCCACCGGCCCCGGGTCACTTCGCCAGGAAGTCGTAGACCGCCTGCCGCCCGGCCGGATCGGCCGCCCGGGTCTGCACCGAGTGCGCCGCGCCCGGGACGATCACGATCTGCGGGTCATGGGTCGACTTCGCCTGCTGGTAGAGCCATTCGTACGGGGTGGAGAGGTCCCGGTCGCCGCCGAGCAGCAGCACCGGCACATTGGGCAGCTTGCGGTGCTCCGGCGGCGTCGGCGGCACCTGCTCGCGCGGCCAGTCCAGGCAGACCAGCAGGGAGCCCAGCCCGGTCGCGGTCGCCGGGTCGTACGGCCAGGTCTGCTCGGCGGTGAGGTCCTGCCGGGCCTCCTCCAGGGCGGCCGCCCGGCCGTCGACCGGGGTGTCCGAGGTGCCCCACGGGTAGTGCCCGTCGGCGCACAGGGTGGCGGCGTGCAAGCCCTGGCTGAGCAGTTGGGCCGGCGCGGCGTCGTCCTTGTGCACCTGGTCGATGAAGGCCTGGAGCTTCTGCGGGTTCCCGCCGGCCGCTGCGTGCAGGGCTTCCGGCACCCCGCCGTAGTTGGGGTCGGCGAACTCGTAGCTGGTGAGCGCGTCCAGGATCTGCGCGCCGTCGCCGTACTTCCGCACGGTGGCGGCGAGGTCGGCGGCCGGGTCGGTGGTGCAGCCGGTGGCCTGGCAGGCCGTGCGCAGCACCCGGGCGGTGGCGGGCAGCGCGACCAGGTCCATCGGGTCGTAGCCGCCCTGCGGCACGACCGAGTCGAGTACCAGCCGGTCCACGTGCGCCGGGTGGGCGAGGGCGTAGCGCTCGGCGACGAAGGTGCCGTAGGAGACGCCGTCGAGGGTCAGCCGGCGGTCGCCGAGGGCCTGGCGCAGCAGGTCGATGTCGCCGACGGTGTCCGCGCTGCTGTAGTAGCGGGCGTTCGGGCCGAGGGCGGTGGCGCAGTCGGCGATGGACTGCTTGCGGGGCAGGGCGAGGTCGGAGGAGCCCATGTCCTCCTGGAGGCCGGGGCACTGGAGCGCCCGCTGGCCGGTGCCGCGCTGGTCGTACATGACCAGCCGGTAGTCCTTGAGGACGGGCTCCAGCTTGCTCGCGATCCGGCGGATCAGCGGCACGCCGGGCTGGCCGGGGCCGCCGGCCAGGAACAGCAGGTCGCCCTTGGGGGCGTCGGCGTTGCCGCTCATCGCCACGTCGAGTTGGAGGGTGCCGGGGGTGGCGCCGCTGTGGTCGAGCGGCACGGTGAGGGTGCCGCAGGTGAACTCGGGTGCGCCTTGGCAGGGCGCCTGCCCGGTGATCCCGCCGCCGTGCCGCTGGGGGTCGGCCGGCGCCGCGACGGCCGGGCCGGCCAGTGTGGTGCCGGCGACCACCGCGACGGCGCCCAGCAGGGCGGCGACGCGGCCTCGCTTGCTCGTCATGTTCGTCGGGGTTCCTTCCGCTCGCGCCGCGTCCGTGCTGACGCGGTCACGGGAGAAGCCTGCGCCGGGCTGTCTTCGATGGCGAGCATTCGTGTCAGGATTCGACCAGCGTCGAAGGGTTGACGACCGGAAGGCCGACAAACCCGACCGTTCCGGCAGGCCGGCAGAGGGGTGGACGGCATGATCCGACTCACGATCGACTCGACCGGGCTCTCCCGCACCCGGTTCGTCGTCTCGCCGTTGCACGAGGCGGTCAACACCCTCATGGCCTCCGGCCTCAACTCCCGTACCGGCCCGTACGCCTGGGTCGGCCGGACCCGCCGGGTGCTGCGCCGGGAGAAGCTGGAGCTGCTGTCCGGGCTGGCGCTGGAGCAGTCGGGCGGCTACATCCCCGACTTCCTCTCCCCCCACCCGACCGGCCCCGAGCCGGCGGTGGCGGAGCAGCTGGAGGCCGTCCGCCGCACCCCGCCCGAGCGGGTGCGGGCCGAACTGGACACCGCGCTCCACGGCCTGGCAGCAGCGAACCTGACGGGCCGCCAGTTGTCCGACGTGGTGCTGCGCACGCTGGAGCGCGGCCCGCGCTACTTCGCCGACCGGGTGGCGGACGAGCTGGGCCGCTACTGGGAGGCGGCGCTCGCCCCGCACTGGCCGGACGCCCGGGCGGTGCTGGACGCCGAGATCGACCGGCGCGGCCGCTTCCTCGCCCGGCACGGCTCCGGCCCGCTGTTCAACTCCCTGGCGCCGCAGCTCTCCTGGGCGAACGGGCTGATCCGACTGGAGAGCCGGTTCGAGGTGTGCCTGCCGGCCCGCATGGTGCTGCTGATGCCGACGCTGGTGAGCCAGGAGATCCACGTGATCCTCGATCCGGTCGACGGCGTGGACCGGGCACCGACCCTGATGTACCCCATCACACCGCCTGTGCCCGCGCCCCGGGCTCCCGCGCCCGCCCTGGCCCAGCTGGTCGGGCCGACCCGGGCGGACCTGCTGGCCGCGCTGGTCGACCCGGCGACCACCGCCGCCCTGGCCGCCCGGCACTTCCTCAGCGCCGGAACGGTCTCGTACCACTTGGGAGTGCTGCACCGCTCGGGCCTGGTCAGCCGGGTGCGCAGCGGGCGGGAGGTGCTGTACCGGCGGACGCCGCGCGGGGAGGAGCTGGTGACGGCGCGCTGAGGAGCGCACGACGACAGGCGCATGAGCGGGCGCGTGCTCCCGATTTCGCGCCCCTCAGGCCCGGTTCACACCAACGCGCGCGGGAGCACCACCCGCACCCATTCCTCCGGCTGTGACAGGTGCGGAGCGTGACCGGCGCCCCTGTACACGTGCCGTTCCGCCGTCGGCATGGCGAGGTCGATGATGTCCAGCACGTGCCCGAACATCGGCGGACTGTCATCACTCTGGGTAAGCAGGACCGGTTCGGTGAAGCGGGACAGCGCGGTCAGGTCCAGATCCAGGGCGTCCGGGTCCCGCAGCTCGTCCAGGTAGGTCGGGGCGTTGCGGATGAAGGTGTGCCGCACCGGCGCGGGCAACTGCGCCCACGCCCCCGGACCGAAGGCGACCGTCTCCACGAACAGCTCCGCCGCCGCGGCCGACTCGGCCTGCTCCAGCAGCTCCCGGACGGCGGCGATCCGGCCCGCGAGCGCGGTGCCGACCGGCCGCAGCTCCGGCTCGGTGAGCAGCAGACTCGTACCGGGCGGCTCGTGGGCGGCGATGCCTCGGAGCAGGTCGGGGCGGGCGGCGGCGAGCCGCAACGCGATCAGCGAGCCGTACGAGTTCCCGCAGACGAAGGCCGGCGCGAGGCCGAGCCCCTGGATCAGCCCGGCCAGGTCGGCCGCGTCCTCGTACACCGAACCCTGCGTGAGCGGGTCCTCGCTGCGGCTGTGGCCCCGGCGGTCGTAGGCGACGACGGTGGTGGACTCGGCCAGGCCCGGCATCACCCGGGCCCAGGAGTCCGCGTCGCTCCACGAGCCGTGCACCAGGACGACTCCGGGGCCTTCGCCTTGGGCCTCGTAATGCAGCCCGACCCCGTTCACCCTGATCTCGGCCATCACGGGCCTCCCGATGTCGGCGGTGCTCCCTCACCAGCCTGACACAGGCCCTTCGACCACAGCGAGTGGACCGCCTTCGTCCAGGCCATCGAAGCCCGCGACCCCCGATTCACCGCCTGACTACGCACCCGGCCCGGCCCGTTCACCAACGGGCCGGGCCACTCGCAGTCGACCGCCGGACAGACCTGCTCATTCCTCGCCAGAGGATTCGGACATCTCCTCCGCCGCGTCCCGCAGCTGCGGCGTCAGCACACGATGCCCGCGGAGCGCCCCTGCGCCACCGGGCTTCGACATCGGGAACCTCTCGCAGAACTCGTCCACCGAGTCCGGGCGGGCTGTTCGCCGCCTCCACCCCGGGCCGCTACCTCGGCGGGCCACTACCTCGGCGGAGCGCCCGCCGAGCCGGATGTGCGGCACGCCCGACGGCCGCACATCCGGTGTGACATCAACCTGGGGGCGACCAGTCCTGGTCCGCGCAGGTCAGCCACCGGTCGGTGGCCGTGCGTGCCTGGTCCGCCTGTTCCGGGGTCACGACGCCCTCGGCGTCCGGCGCCCGGTCGAGAAGCTCCCGGACCATCCTCATCTGGTCCGCGCTGACGGCCCAGCGCAGCCAGGTGGAGGAGCCGTCCTCGTGCCAGTCCATGATGTTCAGGGTGTGCCGAACGCTCATCGTGTCCTCCCGCGTGTCGGCCCGGGCGGGCCCGGGCTCGCCTGGCTCCGGCCCAGGGCGGGCCCGGGCCGACCGTCACCCTGCGATGCGGACGCGTTCGGCCTGCGGTCCCTTCTGGCCCTGGACGACGTCGAACTCGACCTTCTGGCCTTCCACCAGTTCGCGGAAGCCCGAGCTGTCGATGTTCGAGTAGTGCACGAACACGTCCGGACCACCGCCGTCCTGCTCGATGAACCCGAAGCCCTTCTCGGCGTTGAACCACTTGACTGTCCCAGTAGCCATAACCCCTCCTGGGGAACGAGGCTGCGCTTCGCCAGGTCCGACGAAGCCGGTGCCGGAAGACTCGCCGACAAGAACCGACGTGGACACTCATGCGGCAAAGAGCGGCTACCGGTTCAACCGTAGAGCCGGTACGCAAGCCTGTCCTGCGGAGGACAAGGAGGCCGGCGGAGCCCCCGAACACGCGGATTCCTCCCCGCACACCCCGGCCGTCCCCGGGCCCGCGCGACACGGAGCCCAGGCCCTGCCGGGGTTCCGTACGGCCAACTGCGCTCCCGGCCCGGCCCGTTCACCCCGTTCACCAACGGTCCGGGCCACTCCGTCAGCTGATGCCGCGGACCGGCGGCTCGTCCCTGGTGCCGTCCTCGGCGACCACCGTGAACTCCTCCCGGCCCGCCGCCGAGAGGTCCACCGGGTAGAGCGAGGCGGTGTCGTTGACGTCCAGCTCGCGGCTGCGCCGGCCGGTCGCCGCGTCGATCCGGGTCAGCTTGTCGCGGGTCATCGCCCACACCGACGTCCCGTCGACCAGCACGCCCGTCACCTGGTCGTCCAGGCCCGTCGTCCACCGCTTGGTGCCGTCCGCGAGGGAGTACGCGACCAGCCGGCCGGTGGCGGTGCGGCTCGGGTGCGGACCGCCGCTGATGCTGACGTCGCCCTGCCGCTCCCCGGGCACGATGAACAGGTCCCCGACCACCACCCCGCCGAGCAGCGGCCGGGCGGTGAACTCGTCGAAGGCGTGGACGCCGCCCAGCATCACGTCCAGGTCGTACTCGTCACCGGAGACCGGTATGGCGGCGCGCTGGCGGCCCGCCCGGTCGAAGCTGAGCACCGCGTGGGTGCCACGCTCGGCCTGGGCGTCGACCCAGACCGCGAGCGGGTCGACGGAGACCACCATGAAGTTCTTGAGCCCGCCCTCGGCCGGCACGGAAGCCCGCGTCCGCCCCTGCCCGTCCCCGGGCGCCAGGGTGCGCACGACACCCGTCCCGTCGCCGCACTCCGCGGCCGTCACCACGTCCTGGCCCCCGCCCGCGACCTCGATCGGTGTGCACCCGGCGTCGGGCGCGCTGCGCCACAGCTCCCGGCCGTCGGTCAGCCGGACGGCGCGCCAGCCGTCGGTGCCCTGCAGCACCGCCTGGGCGCCCGCGACCGCGACGAGGTCGGAGTCCGCGCTGTCGCCGTCCCGGGCGGGCGCGGCCACGGTGGCGGTCCAGCCCTGCTTGCCGTCCGCGAGGTCCAGCGACGTCACCGCCGCGCAGGGCTTGCCGTGCGGGGAGTGCCCGAGCAGGCCGATGCCGCCCGCGCCGATCCCCCGGCTCATCGTGCACACCGTGTCCTCGCCGGGCGGCGCCCAGCGCCAGGCGACCGCCCCGCCCCCGCGGCGGTAGGCCACCACCTCGTCCGGGCGGACCCGCACCACCAGGTCACCGCTGGTCCAGCTGCCGACCGCGCGGACCGTGGACGGCTGGTCCGGCGCCGCCTTCCAGGAGTCGTTGAGGCCGTCCCCGGCGAAGCAGAGGAAGATCGCCAGCCCGAGCAGGGTGCCGACGGCCGCCGCGGGGAGCCCGCGCCGGGGGTGGATCAGCGCCCAGACGAAGCCCGCGCCGCAGGGCAGCATCCCGAGGATGCTGAGGGCGCCCATCACCCCGAGGCTGTCGCCGCCGAACCCATTGGCCGGGCCGAACAGCACCGCCAGGCCGAGGCTCGCGAACATGGCCCCCAGGACTCCGCCGGAGACCACCATCCAGGTCTCCCCGTCCCTGGCGATCCTGGCGCGCCACCTCATCCTCAGCCGGACGCCGCTGTCCTCGGGCCGCTCGGCCATGCCGGTTTCTCCCCTGCGAAGCGCCGCCCACCACAATCGGGCGGCGATCATCGGATCGTCGCAGAGCAGAGCAAGATCCTGAACAAAGAGCAGGAAAAACCCCTTCCGCCCCTGCACATGGGAGGTCACACCGGCGCGATCGGGACGATTCCCGCCCCCGGCCCCGGTGCCCGGGCACAGCCTCGGAGGGGTCGGCCGGACTGGCGCCCCGGGGCGTCAGTCCGTCGCGGAAACCGGCCGGTCCGGTACGAACTCGACGTACTCGAAGACCGCCCCGCCGGGGTGCCGGGCGGTGGCGTTGCGCCCGGTCGGCACCTCGTTGGGGCCGTCCAGCAGCTCCCCGCCCCGGCTCCGCAGCAGTTCCCCGAGGCCGTCCAGGTCGTCGACCAGCAGGGTGCTCTGCACCCGACGGAACGGCGCCCGCGCCTCCTCCGTCCCCGCGACGACCAGCAGGCCGCCGATCCGCGCGACCTCCACCCCGGCGTGCGGGAAGCGCAACCCCTCGCGCTCGCCGGTGAGTTCGCGCAGGGTGGGCAGCGCCTCGTCCAGATCGTCCACGTACACCCGGGCCAGCGTCGCCAGCACCTTCATCCTCCGACCTCCCTCTCCGCACGGCCCCCGCCCTCGGCGGCCGGGGTCGCCCCCTGAACAATTCGACTTTCCCGAACTGTCGAATCGTCATACTAGGCAGCGCACCGGGCCCGCCACCAGAGCCGGCCGCAGCCCACCCGAGGAATCCGATGCGGACTCTGCCCCAGCCCCACCCCGACGACTTCGACCTCGCCACCGTCCTGCACGCCCTCGGCGACCCGGTCCGCCTGGAGCTCGTCCGCCGCCTCGCCGAGGACGGCGAGACCACCTGCAGCCCCGAGGGGATGACCGTCCCGCGCTCGACCCTCTCCAACCACTGGCGGCTGCTCCGCGAAGCCGGCGTGGTCGCCGTCCGCACCAGCGGCAAGACCCGCCTGGTCACCCTCCGCCGGACCGAGCTCGACACCCGCCTCCCGGGCCTGCTCGGCGCCGTCCTGGCGGAGCTGGCCGCGGACCGCAGCGGGTGACCAACCGCCCGCTCCCCGGGGTAGGTTGAAACGGGCCCGAGCGCGGGCACCGGATCGCGGGAAGGGGCGGGGGATGCAGCCGGGCGAGGTACTCGACGGTCGGTACGAACTGGTCGAGCAGATCGGCGAGGGCGCCTTCGGCGCGGTCTGGAAGGCCCGTGACGCACGCATCCAACGCCTCGTCGCCGTCAAGGTGCTGCTCCCCGGCGGCAGCGGATCCCCCAAGGACGCGGCCCGGTTCGCCCGCGAGGTGGCCACGGCCGGCGCGCTCAGCCACCCCTCGATCGTCACCGTGCACGACTTCGGGCAGCACCGGACCGCCGACCGCCCGCTGTTCTTCCTGGTCATGGAGCTGCTCGACGGCGCCCCGCTCAGCCGCCACCTGGCCGACGGCGTACCGGAGTTGGAGCGCTCGCTGGCCTGGGCGGAGCAGATCGCCCGGGCCCTGGCCACCGCGCACCGGGCCGGGGTCGTCCACCGGGACGTCAAGCCGGCCAACGTGATGATCCAGTCCAGCGGCGCGGTCAAGGTGGTCGACTTCGGCATCGCCCGCACCGGCCACGCCGACGACGGCGTCACCAGCACCAACGTGATCGTCGGCACCCCCGCCTACATGGCCCCCGAACGCTTCGAGAACCGCAATCTGGACGCCCGCTCCGACCTCTACGCCTTCGGCTGCCTGCTGTACGAACTCCTCACCGGCCGGCCGCCGTTCCGCGGCACCCTGTACGAGCTGATCCGCCAGCACGCCGAGGCCCGGCCGGCCGCCCCCGGGGAGCTCCGGCCACCCGTGCCGCCGGAGCTCGACGCCCTCGTCCTGGACCTGCTCGCCAAGGACCCGGCCCGCCGCCCGGCCGACGCCGACGAGGTCGCCGAACGGCTGCTCCGGATCGCCGGGGCCGTCGGTGCCGTCGGAATCGCCGGAGCCGTCGGGGGAGCCGGGGCCGTCGGGGTCGGGGGAACCGCGCCGGCCGGGGCCTCCGGGGCGCACATCCAGCGGCCCACCGTCCTCGACGCCCTCGCCGCCCACGCCGCCGCCGAGCAGGACCCGTACGTCCTGGCCCGCCGCGAGGAGGCGGACACGCTGCTCGCCCGGGCCCGCGAGGAGGTCACCCTGCTCCGGAAGCAGTTCGAGGCCGAGGCGGCCCTCCTCCGTCGCCAGGCCGAGCAGGACGTGAACAACATCCGGACCCTCACCGAGTCCGCGGCGCAGCAGATCATCGCGGACGCCCGCGCCCGCGGCGAGCAGCTCGAACGCGAGTCCGCCGCCCGGGCCGCCGCCAGCCTCAGGCAGCTCAGCGAGACCGAGCAGCGCAACGACCTGCTGAGCCGCCAGGCCGACAAGCTGCGCGGCGACGCCGAGCAGTTGCGGCGCAGCGTGGACAACGCCCGCCGACAGGCCTCGGACTTCCTGGCCGACGCGGTCGCCAAGGCCGGTCTCGGCCCGACGCCGGAACCCCGGTCGCAGTCGGTCGAGCCGCCCCGGTCGCAGTCGATCGAGCCGCCCGCGCAGCGGCGGAAGCTCCCGAGCGTGCAGGAGCTGCTCTCGGGCCGCGCCCGGGCGGGCCAGCGGAACGCACAGGGCCCGGAGGACGGGCAGGGGCGCCGCCGGTAGGCCAACTCGCGCTGGTGCGTGAGCAGTTGGGGTGGTAGCAAGCTTGGCCCGTCGCGGCACCACCCTCCCGCGCTCGCCCGACCGGGTGAGCATCCACCCCCAACCGTTCGCACACACCCGACGGCTCGTTCTGCTGTACATGACCCCCGTGCTCTCCACAGCTTCCGCACGCCCCGAACACAGCACGACCCCGAGGCCGTCGTGGCGGTGATCGGCCGGGCCACGGCGGCGGCGCTCTCCCTCGCGATCCTGCTGGTACCGGCGGCCGTCACCCCCGGCGAACAGCGGACACCCGCGGTCGGGGCCGGGTGGTGGGAGGTCTCCGCGAACGCCGCCAACGTCCGGATCGACCACTTCGGCGGCGACACCGTGACCGGGCTGGCCCGTTCCGGCGACCGGGTCGAGGTCGTGGACACCTGGACCTCCCCGCTCGGCGCCCGCTGGGCGAAGGTGCTGGTCACCCGCACCCGCGTCACCGGCTGGGTGCTGTGGGCCCTCCTGACGCACCGTGACCCGCCGCCGGAACCGTAGAATCCGTGTGTCCGGCCCGGCGCCGCCGTGGCCCGACCGCCCCCGTCAGTTTCCGACCGCCCCCGTCAGTTTCCAACCGTCCTCGTCAGTTTCCAACCGCCCCTGACCGTCGCCGACAGTCGTCGACAGGTTCCGACCGTCCCCGACAGTCCCCAGAGCTCCCCAGGAGGACCGGCGTGTTCCGAGCCCAGCGCCCGCGCACCGCACAGCTCACCCCGCGGGAGGGCGACGGCCCGGTCTCCGGCGTCGCCCTGCTGCTGCCCGGCGGGTTCCTCCGCAGCCGGCGCGGACCGCTACGGATCGCCGAACTGGGACTCCAGGGGCTCGCCACCGAACTCACCGGACGCGGCCGCCCCCACGGCCTCGCGGTGCACCTGCTGCGCTACCGCTACAGCGGCTGGAACGGCGCCGACGCCGACACCGCGGTCGACACCCGGTGGGCGCTCGACGAGCTCGCCCGCCGCTACCCGGGCGCACCGGTGGTGCTGATCGGCAACTCGCTCGGCGGGCGGGCGGCGTTCTGGTGCGCGGGGCACCCGAGCGTGGCCGGGGTGGCCGGGATCGCCCCCTGGCTGCCCACCGGCGACCGGGTCGACCAGCTCGCCGGACGACGGGTGCTGATCGTGCACGGCACCGCCGACCGCAGCGCGGCCAACGCCGCCCAGTCCCTGGAGTACGCGCTGCGCGCCCGGCAGGTGGTGCCCGAGCTCGCGCGCTACGAGGTGCCCGGGGGCAGCCACTACCTGGTCCGGCAGAGCGCCGACATCAACGCGCTGACCACGGACTTCGCGCTGGCGACGGTGGGCGCCGAGAGCGCCTCGCTGGCGACCGGGACGGTCTGCAGCCGGCTGCCGGCCCGGGCGTAGCCGGAGCTCCGACCGGGGCTCCGGCAGAAGTCGGTCGGGGGCCGGGAGGGGCCCGAACTCCCGTGCCTGAACGCCCATGCCTGAACTCCCGTGCCGGCCCTGCCGATCGGCAGGGCCGGCCGCCGAACTCGGTGATCGCTTTATGCCGATCGGCACATGTGGGGAGGGGGTGTCGGCGACCAGTCTTGGAGTCACCGAGACGGCGGCCGCCGGGGCCGCCGCGGAAGGAGTCTCCACCGTGTCCCGTACCGCCCGTACCGCCCGCGCCCGCACTGCCCGCGCCGCTGTGGCCGCCCTCGCGGGGCTCGCCCTCATGGCGCTCGGCGCCCCGGGCCCGGCGGGTGCGGCCACCACCGCCACCGCCCGGGTCAGCGGCTCCGGCCGGATCCACTACGCCCCCCGACCCGACGACGAGATCCGGTTCACCATCGACGCCGAGGGCGCACCCAACAGTCACCCGCTCCCCGGCCTCCCCGGCGGCCTGCCCACCGACGCCCGGGGCACGGTCCACTTCTCCCACCGGGTGGCCGGCACGGGCGAGTACCGCCAGGCCGACGCCACCGTCGACTGCCTCGCCACCGGCGGCCCCGTCGCCACCCTGACCGCCGTGATCACCAAGTCCGACGCCCTGCCGGTGGGCGAGCGAATAGGCCTGAGCATCTACGACGCCCACGGTCACGGCCGGGACCGCCTCGGCTTCTCCTGGGGCGTCGGCAACACGGACGTCGACAAGGACGGCAAGCTCTACCAGCCCGTCGTCGGCACCTGCATGGCGCTGGCCCCCTTCACCCCCGTCACCAGCGGCGGCTTCACCGTCCACTCCGTCGAGCTGCCCACCCCGTCCACCTCCTGAGCCGGCCCGAACACCTGCTGTGCTGCTGCCCGGTGTCATCCTCGGCTCCACAGCCGAACCCGGCCGACACCTCACCGCCTCCACCTCACTCCCCCCGCCACCAGGCCCTCGCAACTGACTTGACGTCACCAGCCGTCCTTCCAAGGCTGTTCACCGAAAGGACCACCCGACCCACCGCCCTCGGAGACCACATGCCCGTCGCCAAACGCAGCGCCCTCGCCCTCGCCGCCCTGATCCTCGCCGCCACACCCACGGTCGCCCTGGCCGACGGCGGGGCACCCACCGGCGGCCCCGACCGGACCGCCCTGGACACCGCCATAGCCACCCGACCAGGGGATCCCGCCGCAGGCGTGGTCGCCCGGGTGACGGTCGACGGCCGCACCTGGCGCGGGACGGACGAGGACCCGGTGAGCGGGCAGCCGGTCGCACCGAACGCCGCCTTCCGGATCGGCAGCATCAACAAGACCTTCGTGGCCGCCGTGGTGCTCCAGCTCGCCGCCGAGCAACGGGTCGACCTGGACGGCACCGTCCAGCAGTACCTGCCCGGGACGCTGCCCGACGGGTCCGGCGGCAGTCCGGCCTACCAGCCGATCACCGTCCGCCAACTCCTGGACCACACCAGCGGACTGCCCCCGGTCGTGGAGGGCCCGGAACACATCAAGGACAACGACGACCAGATCGCCCGACGCTTCGGGCTGGAGACCTTCGACGAGGTCGTCCAGCGCACCCTGCGGCCCACGGACGGGCCCTGGCCCGGGCCGGCCTTCGCGCCGGGCACCGAACAGCAGTACAACAACGTCAACTACCGCCTCGCCGGCCTGCTCGTCGAACGCGTGACGGGCCACTCGCTCCAGCAGGAGGTCACCACCCGCATCCTCGACCCGCTCCACCTGCGGCACACCGAACTGACCGAGGGCGCGCCCCAGATGCCCGACCCCCACCTGACCGGCTACTTCCCCGACAACGCCCGGATTCCGACCGACGTCTCCGAACAGGGCGGCAACCCCGAGTCGATGGTCTCCACCCCCGCCGACCTGGACCGCTTCCTGCAAGCCCTGCTCGACGGCGAACTCCTGCCCCCACAGCAGCTGCACGACCTGCTCACCCTGCCGCGCGACACCTCCGGACGACTGCTGCCCTACCACGACTCCGGCGACTGCCAGTTGGGGCCGGACAAGGGCAGGGCCTGCTACAGCGCCGGGCTACTGGCCCTCCCGCTGCAGGACGGCACCGTGCTGTGGGGCAAGACGGGACACGACCTCGGCTACTCGGGCGGCTTCTTCGCGACCCCGGACCTGCGCAAGCGGCTGGTCTACTCTGTCGGTGCCAGCGGTATCACCCCGGCCCCGGCACTGCGCCTGGCGGCCACCGTCTTCGGCCCGTTCGCCCGCTGACACCGCGCTCCGTTGACGCCGGACTCCACTGACGCCGGGCTTCCGCTGCGACCGGACTCCCGCCGAGCGCCGAGCACAAGCCCTCGCGCCCAGCGCTCAACGCCCAGCATCCAGCGCTCAACGCCCAGCATCCAGCGCTCAACGCGCAGCGCTCAACGCCCGGCCGCGGCCTCGCGCCACCGGCCGGGCGACTCCCCGGCCAGCCGGCGGAAGAAGGCGGCGAAGTTGGCGGCATCGTCGAAGCCGACCCGCTCCGCGCAGCGGGTCAGCGGCAGGTCCGTGTGCGCCAGCAGCCGCTTGGCCTCCAGCAGGATGCGCTCGTCCAGCAGGCGCTTCGCCCCGAGCCCGCTGGCCGCACGGCTCGCCCTGGTCAAGGTCCGTACCGTGTAGCCGAGTTCGCGGGCATAGTCGGCGACGTGGTGCCGCCCGGCGAAGCCCTCCTCGACCGCCGCACGGTACCGCTGGAAGACCTCCCGGTCGCCGCCCGCCGCCGATGGCGGTACCGGCTCGGGCGGGCCCACCCGGAGCAGCAGCGCCGCCAGCAGGTGCCCGAGCAACGCCCTGGACGAGGCCTCTCCCCGGGCCACCGCCACGGCATGCTCGCGCTCCAGGTGCTCGACCCCGGCCAGCACCAACTCCCAGACATCTCGCTCCACTTGCCAACAGGAGCGCCCGAAGGTCGCCGCCTCCAGCCCCACCCCGGCCAGCACCTCCTGCTCGAACAGGACCAACGGTCCGTCCACCCCGTCGACGTCCGCCCACCGGTGCACCACACCCGGGCGGATCCACACCGCACTCCGTTCCCCCAGCGGGTGGTCGACGAAGTCCGCCACCTGCCGGCCACGGCCCGAACGCACCAGCGCCAGGACGTGGAAGTCCGGCCGCTGCGGCCGTTCCCGGCGCCGCCCCGGGTCCATCCGTCGCAACCGCTCGAAGCTCAGCAGCTCCACCCCGAAGCCCGCCGACTCGACCGCCGGGCTGTAACGCACCTGCCGGATTCCGGGCAGCTGTCCGTTTTCCACCATCGCCGCACACCTTTCGACCGGGCCTTGACCCTGCTCACGACCGTAGCCTCAAGGAAGGCCCATCCCAGGAGATGACCATGCCGCCGGAATCCACCAGCCTCACCAGCCTCACCACCCACACACCCGCCCACACACCCACTCCCACTCCCACCCCCGCTCCCGCACTCACCCCCGTCCCCGTCGACGGCGGCACCCTCCACGTCCAGCGCCAGGGACGTGGCGGACCAGTCCTGGTCCTCGCCCACTACTGGGGCGGCTCGGCCCGCACCTGGGACGCGTTCGTCCACCGGCTGCCGCCCGCGCGCGCCACCGTCCGCTACGACCAACGCGGTTGGGGCCGGTCCCGGGCGCTGCCCGGCCCGTACCACCTGGAACAGCTCGCCGAGGACCTCCTCACCGTCACCCGCCGGCTACGCCTGGAGCAGTTCGTCCTGGTCGGCCACTCCATGGGCGGGAAGGTGTGCCAACTCGCCGCGGCTCGACGGCCGACGGGCCTGGCCGGGCTCGTCCTGGTCGCCCCGGCCCCACCACGACCGGCCCCCACCGCGACCCTCGACCAGCGCCAGGCCCTCGCCCGCGCCTACGACTCGCCCCGGTCGGTGGGACACGCCCTCGACCACGTCCTGACCGCCGCCCCGCTGCCACCCGTGGTCCGCGCCGCCGCCGTCCGGGACAGCCTGGCCGCCGACACCCCGGCCCGTGAGGAATGGCCACTGCACGGCCTCGCCGCCGACATCACTGCCGCCTGCGCCCGGATCGAGGTGCCCACCCTGGTCCTGACGGGCCGCCACGACCAGGTCGAACCGGCGGAGCTGCTCCGCACCCACCTGCTCCCCCACCTCCCCCAGGCCCGCCTCAGCACCGTCCCGGACGCCGGCCACCTCCTCCCACTGGAGGCCCCGGCCGCGCTCGCCGCAGCCGTCGAGTCCTTCACGGCCGCCCTCCCCACCCCGGCGAGCCGCCCCTGACCCGACCCCCCGGCCCCGCCCCGCCCCGCCGACCTCACCGACCCACCGACCCCACCGACCCACCGACCCCACCGACCCACCCGCGGAATCGCATTGGCGGTCCGCCACCCCTCCTGCCTATCGTCGGGGCATGACCACCCGAACCTTCCGCATCATGGTGCGCGGCGTCTTCGACGCCCTCAGCGACGAGCAGCGCGCCGAACTCCTCGCCGCAGCACCCGAGCACGACGTCCTGCACGCCGCCTTCACCCGTGAGGGCCACCTCAGCTACGACCTCGCCGCCCGGGCCGCCTTCACCTTCCGCTTCCTGGACGAGGGCGAGGCCGAGGAGGACATCCTGGAGGCCACCGAGCGAGCCGAGCAGGCAGCGCGGTCCTGGCTGACCGGGCGCGGCTACGGCTACAAGAACCTCCGCTCCCAGGCCGAGGACCTCTCCCAGGCGCCCCTCGGCAAGCGGCAGCGCCGCGCTGCCAACGCCGGCTGACCGACCCCCCTCCCCCGCCACCTCCTTGACGGCTCCGCCCATGGCTATACTTGAGCAGTCAAGGAGGTGGCAATGACAAGCCCGACGAACCCCGATCCCGACGCCGCCCACGGCGCCGACACCACCCTCAGCCCGGACGCAGCCCCCACCCCCCGCCCCGACCCGCTCGACACCGCCCTGCGCCTGGTCCGCGCCCAGGCCGCCGTGGTCAAGCGCTTCGACGCGAGCCTCAGCGGCCTGCACGGCGTGAGCCTGTCCGACTTCACCCTGCTGCTGCACCTCGCCCAGGCCCCCGGCGGACGGATGCGCCGGGTCGACCTCGCCGAGGCCCTCGGCCTGACCGCCTCCGGCGTCACCCGCGGTCTCGCCCCGCTGGAGCGGATCGGCCTGGTCGCCCGCGAGGCCGCCGCCCGCGACGCCCGGGTCGCCTACGCCGCCCTCACCCCGACCGGCCGCGAACGGCTCGCCGAGATGCTGCACACCGCCCGACAGGTCGCCGCCGAGCACTTCGCCCCCGCCCAGTGGAGCAGCGGTGACCTCACCCAGCTGTCCACCCTGCTCACCCGCCTCGGCGGCACCGCCCCCGAGCACCGGCACATCCCGAGGCCCTGACCAGGACCGCGACCCGAGGCGGTGACCAAGCCCGAGGCAGAGGCCGAGGCCGAGGCCGGACCCCCACCCAGCCAGCCACCCGGCCACCCCACGCCCTAGGCTGAACCAGAACCACCCACCCCGTCCGAACGGCCCGCACCACCCGTACCACCCGCACCACAGCGCAACCCCCCGCGAAGGGCCCCACCATGACCCGCACTCCCGACCCGACGCCCGACCCGTCGCCCCACCGGGAGCCCGCCCTCGCCGAGGCCCAACGCGCGCACTGGCAGCGGACGTACCACGCCCACCCCGGGATGTACGGCGAGCAGCCGTCCGCCCCCGCCGCGTACGCCGCCCGGGCCTTCGCCGCCGCCGGCGCCCACCAGGTGCTCGAACTCGGCGCCGGCCACGGCCGCGACGCCCTCCACTTCGCCCGTACCGGATTCACCGTGCTGGCCACCGACTTCAGCCCGACCGGCCTGGAGCAGCTGCGCACCGCCGCCGCCGAGCAGGGCCTGGCCGAGCGGGTGCGCACCGCCGTGCACGACGTCCGCGACCCGCTGCCCCTCCCGGACGCCTCCGTCGACGCGGTGTTCGCCCACATGCTGCTCTGCATGGCGCTCGGCACCGAGGAGATCGCGACGCTGGTCGCCGAGGTCCGCCGGGTCCTGCGCCCGGGCGGCACCTTCGTCTACACCGTCCGCCACACCGGCGACGCCCACTTCGGCGCCGGCACCGGCCACGGGGACGACATCTGGGAGCACGGCGGCTTCGCCGTCCACTTCTTCCCCCGCGAGCTGGTGGACCGGCTCGCCGAGGGCTGGCACCTGACCGAGGTCCACCCCTTCGAGGAGGGCGAACTGCCCCGCCGCCTCTGGCGCATCACCCAGGAGACCCCCCGATGACCACCCCCGACGACGCCGCCACCACCAACGCCACCGCCGCCGCCACCGAAGTCAGCGCCTCAGCCGACCTCACCGTCGACGGCACCGGCCTGCTCTGCGTCCAGCTCCTGCTCCGCCTGCGCGCGCAGATCGCCCACCTCCCGGCCGGTGCCGTGGTCCACATCCAGACCACCGACCCCGCCGCCCCGCTCGACCTGCCCGCCTGGTGCCACCTGACCGGTCACGAGTACCTCGGCCCGGTCCCGTCCCCCGCCCCGGACCGCGAGGTCTACGCCCTGCGCCTCACCTCGGCCCCCGTCCAGACCCGCCCCGACCGCCCCTGGCACCCCACCACCACCGCCACCACCCCCACCACCGCCACCACCACCACCACCACCGACTAGGCGCACGAGGCCCCGTCCGAGCGGAAATCCCCGCGCGTCCACCCCTCCCCCCGGGTGAGACTGCCCCCGTGCCCACCACAGCCCGCACAGCCCCCGCCCCGGACGCCCCGCGCGCCAACCAGCTCCTCGGCCACCCGCCCGACGCCCGCCTCCTGCTCCTCAACTGCGACGACCTCGGCCTGGACGAGTCCGTCAACCTCGCCGTCGTCGAGGCCGTCCAGCAGGGCATCGCGGCGTCCTGCAGCCTGATGACGCCCTGCCACGCCGCCCCGCACGCGCTCCGGCTCCTGCGCCGCCACCCGGAGATCTCCTTCGGCATCCATCTCACCCTGGTCTGCGAGGCGCCGCACCTGCGCTGGGGCCCGCTGGCCGCCCGCGACCAGGTGTCCTCCCTGCTCGCCCCGGACGGCGAGCTGTACACCCCCACCCCGGCCGGCCGCGCCGCACTCGCCGCCAGGGCCCGACTCGACCACGTGGAGCGCGAGTTCCGCGCCCAGATCGACGCGGTCGAGGCCAGCGGCAGCGGCCTCAGTCCGACCCACCTGGACTTCCACTGCCTCGCCGACGGCGGCCGTGACGACATCCTCGACCTCACCCTCGCCCTCGGCGCCGAGTACGGCCTGGCGGTACGGGTCTGGCTGCCGCCCGCGCTGGCCCGGCTGCGCGAGCGCGGCCTGCCGGTGGTCGACCACGGCTTCCTCGACAGCTTCGCCGTCCCGTTGGACGACAAGCCCGCCCACTACGCCCGACTGCTCGCCGCCCTCCCGCCGGGCCTGACCGAGTGGGCCGTCCATCCGAGCCTCGCCACCGGCCCCCACCCCCACGTCCCCCCGCACCGCGACCAGGCCGACGACGGCTGGCGCGTGCGCCGCTCCGACTACGAGTTCCTGGTCTCCCCCGAGGCCCGACGACTGCTCACCGACCACGGCATCACCGTGCTCGACTACCGTCCGCTGCAGGAAGCCTGGCAAGCCGCCCGAGGACGGGTCACGCTGTAGGGCCCTCGCCCGCCCGGTGTGCCACGATGAGGCGAAAACGTAACGGTCCGGCACCACAGGGAGGTTGACCACCATGGATCCGATCCTCAGTTGCCGATGGCTGGACCAGCGCGGCGAATGGGAGCTGGCGATCCGCCACAACGGCACCGACTGGGAGCTGTTGGCGGCCGCACCGTACTGGTCGGAGTCGCTCCCGTTCGCCGACCCGGACGAGGTCCGCCGGTTCGCCCAGGCCCTGCTCGACCTGCCCGCCGAACCCGAGCCGTACGAGTTCGAGTGGCAGCTCTCCCGCACGGACGTCACCGACACGGGCACCGGGAGGCAGCACGACCTCTACGCGACCCTCACGGTAGGGCTGGACCCCCTGGACGACCACCGCCCGTACCTCGCCTACCAGTCGTACCACCACCTGAGCCACAGCACCGCCCTGGGCATGGAGGTGATCTGCGAGGACCCGCCGGTCGACCACCTCCGCGCCCAGGCCCACGCCTTCCTCACCAACTGCCCCGGCCCGCCGCGCCGGTGGCCGTGACGGCCACCCGCCCACTCAGCCGGCGGCCCGCACCGCCCGTGCCGCCCAGTCCAGCGCCGCCACCGAACTCTGCGGCGACGCCCACCCGTTGACCACCGCCAGCAGCTCCAGGTACCGCTCCCGCCGCGGGTCCGCCATCGCCGTGAGCCGCTCCACCAGCCGGGCCCGCAGCGGGTCCGTCACCCCCGCCGCACCCACCAGCCCCGCGTACCGCTCCAGCAGCACGGCGACCACCCGCGCCGCCTCCCCCGAACCCGACACCGACTCCGGCCCCGACACCGACACCGACTCCGGCGCCGACACCGACCCCGACGCCGACACCGACACCGACCCCGACTCCGGCGCCACCCCCGCCGCCACCAGCGGACCGGCCAACTC
Source organism: Kitasatospora sp. NPDC030952 (assembly GCF_055571335.1). Taxonomy (NCBI): domain Bacteria; kingdom Bacillati; phylum Actinomycetota; class Actinomycetes; order Kitasatosporales; family Streptomycetaceae; genus Kitasatospora; species Kitasatospora sp. NPDC030952. The sequence goes on along the minus strand of NZ_JBVIFM010000011.1, from coordinate 247,418 downwards.
CCGTACCAGCACCGCCAGTCCGGGCCGGGGCACCGACCCCTCGCCGCCCTCCGCAGCCTCGCCCTCCGCCAGCCCGCGCATCAGCGCCCGGAACCCGGCGTCCCCGGCCAGCTGCGCCAACTCCACCCAGGCCTCGATCTGTTCGGCCGACGGATCCTCCGGCAGCTCCGGCGTCAACGACCGCGCGACCCCGTCGAACCGACCGCCCCGAACCTCCGCCACACCCGAACTCCCCGAGTCCCCCGAACTCCCCGAGCCCACCGAACGCCCAGAACGCCCAGAACGCCCAGAACCCACCGACCCGAACACCTCGGCCAGGAACTCCCCGACCAAGCGCCCCCGTTCACCCTCCGTCAACTGCGCCAACTGGTGCACGAGCGTCAACTCCTCTGCGGTAGCCCCGCGCACGGCCACCGCCCGCAGCACCGCCTGCCGCAGCCGCAGCACCCGGATCCGCGCCTCCAGTGCCGCAGCGTGCGCCGCAGCGACCTCGGCCAGCGCACGCTCCCGCCCCAGCACCTGCCGGACCTCCGGCAGCCCGAGCCCGAGTTCCCGCAGGGTACGCACCAGATCCAGGCGGGCGACGGCGTCCGCGCCGTACCGCCGATGGCCGGCCGGGTTGCGGTCGGCCGGCGACACGATCCCCTGGTCCGAGTAGAACCGGACGGTCTTCACCGTCAGCCCGGTCCGTCGGGCCAGCTCACCGATGGTGAGGAACGAGGGGAGCGCATCGCCGTTCATGCCCACCACCCTGCCGCCTCCCCCTACGGGAGGTGCAAGCCGCCGGCCGGGCCGGGCCCTCCCGCCCGGATCCGACCGAACGCGGTCCGAGCGGGAGGGCCCACGCCTCAGGCGGTCCGCCGCAGCAGCGCCAGGTACATCGCGTCCGTCCCGTGCAGGTGCGGCCACAGCTGCACGTCCGGCCCGTCGCCGAGCGCCGGGACGCCGGGCAGCAGCGGCCGCGCGTCGATCCACTCGACCCGGCCACCCTCCCCGCGCAGCACGTCGTCGACGACCGCCCGGGTCTCCGCGAGGTGCGGCGAGCAGGTCGCGTAGCCGACCACCCCGCCGATCCGGGTGGCCTCGATCGCCGAGCGCAGCAGGTCCCGCTGGAGCGGGCCGAAGGCGGCGACGTCGGCCGGCCGGCGGCGCCAGCGCGCCTCCGGGCGGCGGCGCAGCGCGCCCAGACCGGAGCACGGCACGTCGACCAGGACGCGGTCGAAGCCGCCGGAGCGCCAGGCGGGGCGGGTCCCGTCGGCCGCGATCACCGTGTACGGCCCGGGGTTGCCCTCCAGGGCCCGCGCCACCAGCCGGGCCCGGTGCGGCTGCTTCTCGCTGGCGACCAACCCGGCGCCCCGCTCCGCGGCGAGCGCGCCGAGCAGTGCGGCCTTGCCGCCGGGGCCGGCACAGCCGTCCAGCCAGAGCCGGTCGGGGCCCTCCAGCGGCGCGGCGGCCAGCGCCAGCGCGACCAGCTGGCTGCCCTCGTCCTGCACACCGGCCCGGTTCTCCCGGACGGCGTCCAGCGCGCCCGGGTCTCCGCCCTCGGCGAGCCGCAGCGCGAACGGGGACCAGCGCCCGGGCTGGGCCTCCGGCAGCACGTCGGCCAGTTCACCGACGGTGGCCCGGCCGGGCCGGGCGACCAGGGTGACCTCGGGCCGCTCGTTGTCGGCCCGCAGCAGTTCCTCGATCGCGGTGCGCCCGGAGGCGTCCGGCTGCCAGCGGCCGAGCGAGTCCCAGAGCGCGGAGACCACCCAGCGCGGGTGCGAGTGCACGACCGCCAGGTGGTCCTCGGCGTCCTTGTCGTACGAGGGCGCGACCCGCTCGATCCAGGCGTCCAGGTCGTGCGCGCTGATCCGGCGCAGCACGGCGTTGACGAACTTGGCCTTGCCGTCGCCGAGTACCACCCGGGCCAGCTCGACGGTCGCCGAGACGGCCGCGTGGCTGGGGATGCGGGTGGTGAGCAGCTGGTGGGCGCCGAGCGAGAGCACGTCGAGGACCGGCGGGTCGACCTTGCTCAGCGGCCGGTCGATGCAGGCCGCGATGACCGCGTCGTAGGTGCCCTGCAGCCGCAGGGTGCCGTAGACGAGTTCGGTGGCGAGGGCGGCGTCGCGCCGGTCCATGCCCTTCTGCTCCGCCTCGCGGAGCAGGGAGGGCAGGATCAGGTTGGCGTACGCGTCCCGCTCGTCGACGGCGCGCAGCGCCCGGAACGCTACGATCCGGGCCGGGTCCTTCTTGGGACGGCGGTGCGGGCGGGGCGCCCGCTTGGCGCCGGACGTGCCGGACGTGCCGGGGGTACTGGGGGTGCTCACAGAAACCTCAAAGTGCTGCGATGGTTATCGGAAGATCTAGAACGAACTGAACGAACCGACCAAACCGAACGGCTCGCACGGCTCGAACGAACAGTAACGCCAAACCCGACGGTCAGCCCTCGGAGCCGTCCCCCCGGGCCCCGAACCGCTCCCCCGCCTCCAGCCGCGCCCCGCGAGCCCAGTCGGCCGCCCGCATCTCCTTCTTCCCCTGCGGCCGCACCTCCCCCAGCTCGATGTCGTGCGACCCGGTCCCGACCCGCACGCTGTTCTTGCCCGCCATCGCGACCTCGCCCGGCGCCAGCTCGGCCGACTCCGGCAGCAGCTTGACCGGCCCGGTGACCTTCAGCCGCTCGCCCCGGAACTCCGTCCACGCGCCCGGTGCCGGCGCGCAGCCACGCACCACCCGGTCGATCCGAAGTGCCGGGTGGCTCCAGTCGATCCGGGCGTCCTCGACAGTGATCTTCGGCGCGAGCGTGACGCCCTCGGCCGGCTGCGGCACGGCGTGCAGCGAGCCGTCCGCGATGCCGTCCATGGTGGCGGCGAGCAGCCGGGCGCCGGAGAACGACAGCCGGGTGAGCAGTTCACCGCTGGTGTCGGCCGGGCGGATCTCCTCGGTGATCACGCCGTAGACCGGGCCGGAGTCCAGGCCCTGCTCGATCAGGAAGGTGGAGGCGCCGGTCACCTCGTCACCGGCCAGCACCGAGTGCTGGACCGGGGCCGCACCGCGCCAGGCGGGCAGCAGCGAGAAGTGCAGGTTGACCCAGCCGTGCTTGGGGATCTCCAGGGTGCCGGGCCGCAGCAGCGCGCCGTAGGCGACCACCGGGCAGCAGTCGGGGGCGAGTTCGGTGAGCCGGGCGACGAAGTCCGGGTCGCTGGGCTTCGCCGGCTTGAGGACCTCGATCCCGGCCTCCTCGGCGCGCTGGGCGACGGGGCTGGCGACCAGCTTGCGCCCGCGCCCGGCGGGGGCGTCGGGGCGGGTGACCACCGCGACGACCTCGTGCCGGTCGGAGGCGATCAGCGCGTCCAGGGCGGGAACGGCGACCTCGGGGGTGCCGGCGAAGACGAGACGCATCAAGTGCCTTTCTGCATACGGAAATCGAGGAACGGACTCAGCGCGCCGAGCCGAAGGTGCTGTGCGGCGAGACCTTGACGACGGGCGCCGGTCCGGTGCCCCAGTCGGTCTCCCGGATGGCCTTCAGCGCGGCCTTGCGCTGCTCCCGGTCGAGCCGGTCGATGAAGATGATGCCGTCCAGGTGGTCGGTCTCGTGCTGGATGCACCGGGCGAGCAGCTGGGTGCCCTCCAGCGTGACCGGGTCGCCGTACATGTTGAAGCCCTTGGCCACCACGCCGTACGCGCGCCTGGTGTCGTAGCGCAGTCCGGGCAGCGACAGGCAGCCCTCCGGGCCCTCCTGCTCGTCCTCGCTGAGCGACAGGTCCGGGTTGATCAGGTGCCCGGTGACGCCGTCCACGTGGTACGTGAACACCCGTAGCGAGACGCCGAGTTGGGGCGCGGCCAGGCCGGCGCCGGGGGCGTCGAGCATGGTGTCGGTGAGATCGGAGACCAGGTTGCGCAGTTCCTTGTCGAAGGTGGTCACCGGCTGGGCGGTGGCCCGCAGGACGGGGTCTCCGAAGAGACGGATCGGCTGGATCGCCACGGGGTACGGGCTCCTGTCCGGGGTGGGCGCGGGCTACGGGCAACGGCTGGTTCCCCGCAAGTCTATGCAACCCGCCCGGGCGCCCCGACGGGCCGTCCGCGGACGCCCGCATCTGCTACTGGCATATCCCGAACCTGCCGAGCCGCGTTACCCCGGCCCCCGCTTCGGCGTTGGTCAAGAGAGATTGACCGGGGCCGGGCGCACGGGACACCGCGCCCCGGCCGAGCTGAACCGTACGGAAGGTGGCACGTAGGCCATGGCTGAGCAGATCAACCACGACGCCCGGGCACGGGCGAGCCTGCACCTGCTGGTGCGGGACATCGAGCGGGTGAGGCGCCAGGTCGACGCGCTGCGGACGCTCACCGCCCAGCTGGGCAACGTCTACCGACCGCGCCGTCCGAGCACCTCGGCCGGCTTCGTGGTGTACGGACGGGCGCCGGCACCGACGGTGCGCCTGGCGCAGGAGCTGCGGGAGAGCGTGGAGACCCTGGTGGCGGCGGCGGTCGAGTTCGACCGGGCGCTGGGCTTCTCCTGGGACTCGGTGGGCTCCGCCCTCGGGGTCACCAAGCAGGCGGTGCACCGCCGCTACGGCATGCGCCGCCCGACCAGCGAACTCCTCGCCGCCAGCGGCGCCGTCCCGGGCCCCACCCGCCCGGACCGCTCCGAGGAGCTCCCCGCCCCCACCGAACGCGGCGGCCTGGCCGCCACCGTCCCCGCGGCCCGCCAGGGCGGCCTCGACCGCTCCAGCCTGGAGCGCAACGCCCTCGAACGCACCGCCCACGACCGCAACACCCTTGAGCGCTCCCCGATCGACCGCACCCCCATCGACCGCACCCCGATCGACCGCACCCCGATCGACCGCACCCCCATCGACCGCGACCGCACCCCCGCCGAACGCCCCCAGACCGGCATCCCCCTCCGCGGCTGACCACCCCCGCCACACCCGGGCCGCCCGGGGCGGGGTGGCCCACTCACCCCGCCCCACCCCCGGCCCCCAGCGCCCCACCCCGAGCCCCCAGCCCCCAGCGCCCCACCCCGAGCCCCCAGCCCCCGCCGCTACCCGATGTCCGTCGGATCCACCCGCACCCGCACCGGCTCCGCCGTCCGCAGCGCGATCCGCGCGATCTGCGCCGCCTTGAGCGCCGCCGCCAGCGCCGTCCCCTGCCCGGGCGCCACCCGCAGCAGCGCCCGCTCCTGCTCCTCCCCGCGCAGCGCGGGCACCGGCACCGGTCCGAGCACGTCGGCGCCCTCCGGCAGCCGGATCAGGTTCAGCAGGTCGGCGACGGCGGCCGGGCTCCCGCTCACCGCGGCCATCCGCGACACCGGCGGGAAGTGCAGCTGCGCCCTTTCGTCCCGCTCCAGCCCGGCGTGCCCCAGCGGGTCCCAGCGCACCAGCGCCTGCACCGGCCGGGCCGACGGCTCGGCGACCACGACGACCGTCCCGCCCTCCGTCGAGGGCCGGGCGAGCGCGGCCGCCGCCAGCCAGAGCCGCAGGGTCTCCTCCCCGGCCCGCAGGTCGGGCCGGCTGAGCAGTGCCCAGCCGTCGAGCAGCAGCACCGCGCCGTACCCGGTGCCCTCGACCAACGGCTCCGCCCCCGGGGTGGAGATCACCAGCGAGGGCTCGTCGGGCACGGTGTCCAGCACCGCGTCCCGCCCCGAGGTCCGGACCGGGATCCGCGGGAACGCCTTGCCCAGTTCCTCCGCGGTGCGCCGGGCGCCGACCACCTGGGCCCGCAGCCGGAACGAGCCGCACTCGGGGCAGTGCCAGTCGTTCTCGGCCTCCCCGCACCAGCTGCAGCTCAGCCCGGCGTCCGCGGCGGGCGCCTCCAGCGGCCCCTCGCAGCGCCGGCAGCGGGCGGGGGTGCGGCAGCGTCCGCAGGCCAGCCGGGGCACGTAGCCGCGCCGGGGCACCTGGATGAGCACCGGGTGCCCGGCCGCCAGCGACTCCCGGGCGGCCTCCCAGGCGATCGAGGGCAGCCGGGCGGCCTGGGCGGCGGCGTCCCGGTGCTGGTCCTGGTCGGTGACGGTCCGTACCCGGGGCGCGACCTGCCGCACCACCTCCCGGTCGGCGACCAGCGGCCGCGCCCAACCGGTGCTGACCAGCTGGGCGCCCTCGACGGTCACCGCGTGCCCGCCGAGCAGGACGGCCGCACCCTCCTCGGCGGCGCGCAGCAGCGCGACCTCGCGCACATGCGGGTGGGGGGCGCGCGGGTCGCTGTGGCTGCCGTCGCCGTCGGACCACACCACCACCAGCCCGAGGTCGCGCACCGGCGCGAACATGGTGGCCCTGGTGCCGATCGCGGCGTGCACCGAGCCGCGGCTGACCGCGAGCCAGCGCCGGTAGCGCTCGCGCGGGCCGAGTTCGGCCTCCAGCGCCATGTGCATCCCCGGTCCGAGCAGCTCGGTCAGCGCCTGGTCGACCCGGGCCACCGACCGCCGGTCCGGCAGCACCACGAGCGCGCCGCGCCCGCCGGCCAGCGTGGCCGCGACCGCCCGGGCGATCTCGTACGGCCAGCCGGGCCCGGGCAGGGCGGCCCACACGGCGCGCGGCGATCCGCCGCCGGCCAGCGCGGCCAGGAAGTCGGGCCCGGCCGGGTAGCGCTGCCAGCCGCCGGGGGCGGGGACCGGCGGGCGCGGCAGCGGCGGTGGGGAGGGTTCGGCCTCGGCCTTGGCGTGCCGGGGCGGTACGGCGAGCTGCAGCACGTCGGCCAGCGTGCCGGCGTACCGGTCGGCGACGGTGCGGCAGAGCCGGAGCAGCTGCGGGGTGAGCACCGGTTCGGGCGAGAGCACCTGGGCGAGCGGGGCGAGCGGGCCGGCGAAGTCGCTCTTCTCCAGTCGGGCGACGATGAACCCGTCGTGGAGTTCCCCGCCCTCGCGCTGCCCCCTGACCACCCGCGCCCCGAAGCGCACCCGCACCCGGACGCCCGGCTGGGCCTCCTCGGCCATGGCGGCCGGCACCTCGTAGTCGAAGAGCTTGTCGATGGTGAGCACGCCCTTGTCCACCACGACCCGGGCCACCGGCAGGTGCTCGGCCCGCTTGGCCCCGTGCCACGTCCGGGGCTTGGCCCGCTTGACCGTCTCCCGGATGAACGCCAGCTGCTCCGGCTCGGCGGCCCCGTTCTCCCCTGTGCTGCTCATCGCTCCCAAGTACTACCAGCTCACACCGACACCGCGCACAAAGCCACCGCACACAAAGCCACCCCGCACAAAGCCACCGCGCACAGACCCCCCCCCGCACGAAGCCACCGCGCACAAAACGGCGCGGCGCCCACCCCGAGCCGGGGAGGGCGCCGCTTCGAGCAACCAGGTCAGTCCTGGACGGCAGCCTTCAGCTGCTCCACCCGGTCGGTGCGCTCCCAGGTGAAGTCCGGCAGCTCCCGGCCGAAGTGGCCGTACGCGGCGGTCTGGGAGTAGATCGGCCGCAGCAGGTCCAGGTCGCGGATGATCGCGGCCGGGCGGAGGTCGAAGACCTCGGAGACGGCCTTCTGGATCGAGAGGACCGGCACGGTCTCGGTGCCGAAGGTCTCCACGAACAGGCCGACCGGCTCGGCCTTGCCGATCGCGTACGCGACCTGCACCTCGGCGCGGCTGGCGAGGCCGGCGGCGACGATGTTCTTCGCCACCCAGCGCATCGCGTACGCGGCCGAGCGGTCCACCTTGGACGGGTCCTTGCCGGAGAAGGCGCCGCCACCGTGGCGGGCCATGCCGCCGTAGGTGTCGATGATGATCTTGCGGCCGGTGAGGCCGGCGTCGCCCATCGGGCCGCCGATCTCGAAGCGGCCGGTCGGGTTGACCAGCAGGCGGTAACCGTCGGTGGTCAGCTTGATGCCCTGGTCGGCCAGGGCCTTCAGCTCCGGCTCCACGACGAACTCGCGGATGTCCGGGGTGAGCAGCGACTCCAGGTCGATGTCACTGGCGTGCTGGGTGGAGACGACCACGGTGTCGAGGCGGACGGCCTTGTCGCCGTCGTACTCGATGGTGACCTGGGTCTTGCCGTCGGGGCGCAGGTACGGGATGGTCCCGTTCTTGCGCACCTCGGTGAGGCGGCGGGAGAGGCGGTGCGCCAGGGTGATCGGCAGCGGCATCAGCTCGGGCGTCTCGTCGGACGCGTAGCCGAACATCAGGCCCTGGTCGCCGGCCCCCTGCTTGTCCAGGTCATCCTCGTCGCCCTCGACCCGGGCCTCGTACGCGGTGTCGACACCCTGCGCGATGTCGGGCGACTGGGCCCCGATGGACACCGACACGCCGCAGGAGGCGCCGTCGAAGCCCTTCTTGGAGCTGTCGTAGCCGATCTCCAGGATCTTGTCCCGGACGAGCTGGGCGATCGGCGCGTACGCCTTGGTGGTCACCTCGCCGGCCACGTGCACCTGGCCGGTGGTGATGAGCGTCTCCACGGCGACCCGGGAGGTCGGGTCCTCCCGCAGGAGAGCGTCAAGGATGGTGTCGCTGATCTGGTCAGCGATCTTGTCGGGGTGTCCCTCGGTCACGGATTCCGAGGTGAACAGGCGGCGAGACACAGCGCTCCCTGGGGTTGCAGCGGCTGCTGACTGAAGGCCCCCGGCGAAACCGGGGACATCCGGAAAGACTTGATTCCTGGATTCTAACGGTCTGCTTCCGTCGAACGTCACCCGCTTCCGGAAATCAAGACCGTTCTCCAGCGGGACTCGATCAGTTCCGACCCGATTCCAGCCGCTTTGCGACCAGGTCCCAGACGACGTCCGCGAGCGCCTCCTTGGGCCCGACCGGTACGGGGGTCTCGCTGCCGTCCGCCCCCAGTACCACGGCCTCGTTGACGTCCTGCCCGAAGGCCTTTCCGTCGCCCACCTCGTTGACGACCAACAGGTCGCAGCCCTTGCGGGTGAGCTTGGCCCGGCCGTTGGCGAGCACGTCGTCGGTCTCCGCCGCGAAACCCACCACCAGTTGGCCCGAACGGGGCCGGTGCGCCGACAGCTCGGCCAGCACGTCGGGGTTGCGGACCAGCGCGACCGGCGCCGGCTCGACCCCCTCGACCTTCTTGATCTTGCCGGTCGCGTACTCGGCGGGCCGGAAGTCCGCCACCGCGGCGGCCATCACCACGGCGTCCGCGTCCGCGGCCGCCTTCAGCGCCGCCTCGCGCAGCTCCAGCGCGGTCGAGACGTGCACCACGTCCACCCCGGCCGGGTCGGGCAGCTCGGCGTTGGCCGAGACGAGGGTCACCCGCGCCCCGCGCGCCGCGGCGGTCACGGCGAGCGCGTAGCCCTGCTTGCCGGAGGAGCGGTTGCCGAGGAAGCGCACCGGGTCCAGCGGCTCCCGGGTGCCGCCGGCCGAGACCACCACGTGCCGGCCGGCCAGGTCGGTGGGCACCGCCCCGCCGCGGCGCAGCACGGCCCGGCAGGCCTCGAAGATCGCGCCGGGCTCGGGCAGCCGCCCCTTGCCGGTGTCCTTGCCGGTGAGCCGCCCGACGGCCGGCTCCAGCACGATCACACCGCGCCGGCGCAGGGTGGCGACGTTCTCCCGGGTGGCCGGGTGCTCCCACATCTCGGTGTGCATGGCGGGCGCCAGGACGACCGGGCAACGGGCGGTGAGCAGGGTGTTGGTCAGCAGGTCGTCGGCGAGCCCGTGGGCGGCCTTGGCGATCAGGTCGGCGGTGGCGGGGGCGACCACCACCAGGTCGGCCTGCTGCCCGATCCGCACGTGCGGCACCTCGTGCACGCGCTCCCAGGTCTCGGTGGCGGCCGGGCGGCCGGACAGCGCGGCCCAGGTGGCCTCGCCGACGAAGTGCAGCGCCGCCGCGGTCGGCACCACGGTGACCTGGTGGCCGGACTCGGTGAACCGGCGCAGCAGCTCGCACGCCTTGTAGGCGGCGATCCCGCCGCTGACACCCAGAGCCACCCGGGGAGCGTCCACACTCGCGTTCATCTACCGGCCTTTCTCCGCATCGGGAACCCGCCCACCCTACGGCCCCTCAGCCACCCCCCACACCGTGGCCCGGCCCACAACCGGCGACCCCACCGGAAAACGCAGGAGGGCCCGGCGCCCCACCGGAAAACGCCGGAGGGCCCGGCGGAGTGATTCCGCCCGGCCCTCCGGGAAACATACGGGGCTGCCTCAGGCAGCGCCCTCGATCGCCTCGGCGGTCAGCATGCCCGCGTTGATCTCGCGCAGCGCGATCGACAGCGGCTTCTCGTGCACGTGGGTGTCGACCAGCGGGCCGACGTACTCCAGCAGGCCCTCGCCGAGCTGGGAGTAGTAAGCGTTGATCTGGCGCGCGCGCTTGGCGGCGTAGATCACGAGGCTGTACTTCGAGTCGGTGGCCTCAAGCAGCTCGTCGATCGGCGGGTTGATGATGCCCTCGGGCGCGGTCATGGAAGAGGACACGCGAAAACCTTCCGAAAGGGTGGAAAAGACTGACAGGTCAGGCTACACCGAGCAAGGCTAGCAGTTCGGCCGCTACCTGCTCGACGGAGGTGTTGACAAGGGTGGTGTCGAACTCGGCCTCGGCCGCGAGCTCGACCTTGGCCGCCTCCAGCCGCCGCGCGATCACGTCCTGCGCCTCGGTGCCCCGGCCGGTCAGCCGGCGGACCAGCTCGTCCCAGCTCGGCGGTGCCAGGAAGACCAGCTGGGCCTCCGGCATCGACTCGCGCACCTGGCGGGCGCCCTGCAGGTCGATCTCCAGCAGGACGGGCTCGCCGCGCTCCAGCTTCTCCAGCACGGCCGCACGGGGGGTGCCGTAGCGGTTGCCCGCGAACTCGGCCCATTCCAGCAACTCGCCGTTGGCGATCAGCTTGTCGAACTCGTCGTTGTCGACGAAGTGGTACTGGACACCGTTCTTCTCGCCGGGCCTCGGGTGCCGGGTGGTGGCCGACACCGAGAGCCAGACCTCGGGGTGCATCTTCCTCATATGAGCGACGACCGTGCTCTTGCCGACCCCCGAGGGGCCGGAGAGCACGGTCAGCCGCGGACGCTCACTCATGCACCGATTATCCCGGATCGCGGACGATCCCGGGACCACGGGGGCACGGTCAGGCGGCGCCACCGCCGAACTCCCGCTCCAGGGAGGCGATCTGGTTCGTTCCGAGACCGCGGACACGGCGGCTCTCGCTGATGCCGAGGCGCTCCATGATCTGCTTGGCGCGAACCTTGCCGACGCCCGGAAGGGACTCCAGCAGGGCCGACACCTTCATCTTGCCGATGACATCGTTGTCATTCTTGCCGGCCTTGATCACCTCGTGCAGGGAGGCGCCGGAGTGCTTGAGCCGGTTCTTGACCTCGGCGCGCTCCCGGCGAGCCTCGGCGGCCTTGGCGAGCGCGGCGGTGCGCTGTTCAGGGGTAAGGGGCGGAAGAGCCACGCCGTTCACCTCAGGGTGTGGAAGGAAGGGATTGAGCTATGACTGGTTCGGTACTCAGGACACCGTCCGCAAGGGGAGCCCAATGGGGAACCACAGGGCCCTGACCTGCGGGAGCTGCGGGATTCGCAACTCGCCGATGACCTATCGCCGGACACTACCCGGATTGCGGCGCCGCGTCAGGAAAAGAACACGAAAAGTCCTGGTCAGCCAAGGCCGACCAGGACTTTCCAGGGCAAAATGACCGCGATTGCGAAACTTTGACGGGCTCGATGTGACGGCGCTCACGTCAACTCCGGCGCCGCCCCGCCGTCCTGCGGACACTGCGCACGGTCACCGCCCGGCTACCGGTCGGCTACCGGCCGGGCCGCCCGCGCTACTTGACGGCGTCCGCGAACTCGCCGACGAAGCGCTCCGCCGCCTCCCGCAGGGCCGGCACCGACGGCCCGTGCTTGAGCACGTCCCGGCTGACGCTCGGCACCACGTTGATCACCGAGGCGCCGAACACCCGCGGCAGGTCCGCCATGGTCGCGCCCTGGGCGCCGATCCCGGGGGCCAGCAGCGGGCCGTTGATGGCCAGGTCCACGCCCGCGTCGGCCAGCGTCGCGCCGACCACCGCGCCGTAGGAGCCCAGCGGCGCGGCGTCCGCGTTCTCGGCCGCCAGCTGGCGCAGCACGGACGCGGCGACCGGCTCGCCGTCCGCACCGACCGCGCGCTGCACCTCGGCGCCCTCCGGGTTGGAGGTGAGCGCCAGCGCGAACACCCCGCAGCCCTGCTCGCGGGCCAGGTCCAGGGCCGGGCGCAACGAGCCGAAGCCCAGGTACGGGCTGACCGTGAGGGCGTCCGAGAACAGCGGGCTGCCGGGCGACAGGAAGGCCTCCGCGTAGGCGGCCATGGTGGAGCCGATGTCGCCGCGCTTGGCGTCCATCAGGACCAGCGCACCGGCCGCGCGGGCCTCCTCGACGGTCTTCTCCAGCACCGCGACGCCCTTGCTGCCGAAGCGCTCGAAGAAGGCGGCCTGCGGCTTGAGCACGGCCACCCGGTCGGCCAGCGCCTCCACCACGGTGCGGCTGAAGGTCTCCAGCCCGGCGAGGTCGTCGCCGAGCCCCCAGGCGGAGAGCAGGGAGGCGTGCGGGTCGATGCCGACGCAGAGCTGGCCGCGGGTGTCGAGGGCCTGGCGCAGCCGGGCGCCGAACGGGGCGAGGGTCATGTCGTCCTTTCCAGATCCTGTACGGGGTCCTGTACGGGGGGTCACGAGCTGCGGACGGCGCTGCCGACGGCCGCCGCCAGGTTGCGGAAGCCCGCGGCGCGGACCCGGGCGGAGAGGCCCCGGTGGATCCGGCGGCACCAGAACGGCCCCTCGTAGATGAAGGCGCTGTAGCCCTGCACGAGGTCGGCGCCGTGGATGATCCGCTGCCAGGCGTCCTCGGCGGTCTCCACGCCGCCGACCGAGACCAGCGTCAGCCGGCCCCCCGTGCGGGCGCGCAGCCGCTGCAGCACCTCCAGGGCGCGGGCCTTCAGCGGGGCGCCGGACAGGCCGCCCATGCCGATCTCCTCGACCCGCCGCGGGTCGGCCCGCAGGCCCTCGCGGCCGATCGTGGTGTTGGTGGCGATGATGCCGTCCAGGCCGAGCTCCAGGGCGAGGTCGGCGACCCCGTCGACGTCCTCGTCGGCCAGGTCGGGGGCGATCTTGACCAGCAGCGGCACGTGGTGCGCGGTGGTGCGGTCGGCGGCCTCGCGGACGGCGGCCAGCAGCGGGCGCAGGTGGTCGACGGCCTGGAGGTTGCGCAGCCCGGGGGTGTTCGGGGAGCTGACGTTGACCACCAGGTAGTCGGCGTACTTCGCCAGCCGCTCGGTCGACTTGACGTAGTCGGCGACGGCGTCGGCCTCCTCGACCACCTTGGTCTTGCCGATGTTGACGCCGATCACCGGGGTGGAGCTGGTGTGCGGGCGGGCGGCCAGCCGGGCGGCGACCCGGGCCGAGCCCTGGTTGTTGAAGCCCATCCGGTTGATCAGCGCGCGGTCCTCGACCAGGCGGAACAGCCGGGGCGCCGGGTTGCCGGGCTGGGGCTCGCCGGTGATGGTGCCGATCTCGACGTAGTCGAAGCCGAGCATCGCCAGGCCGTCGATGCCGACGCCGTTCTTGTCGAAGCCGGCCGCGAGCCCGAACGGGCCGGGCAGGTCCAGGCCGAGGGCCCTGGTGTGCAGCGCCCGGTCGCGCGGGGCGAGCACCAGCCGCACCAGGGTGCGCAGGCCGGGCACCGAGGAGGCGAGCCGGATCCAGAAGAAGGCGAGGTGGTGGGCCTTCTCCGGGTCCATCTTCTTGAAGACGAGGTCGAACAGGAACTTGTACACAGTGGGGTCAACTCCCGCAGCGGAAACCGTGATAAAGGGCTCGGGCGCAGCCCGCCGAGCAAAGGGTGGTGGTGGGCGACGGGTGGGCACAGCAGTGGGGGGCACCGATCTCCGGTACCCCCCACTGCGGTGGTGCTACTTGCGACCGGCGTTGATCAGCTCGGCGTGCTCCTGGAGCGACATCACTCCGACCTCGTCGCGCAGCAGCGCGTCCATGCCCTGGACGGCCGCGCCCATCGCCTGGACGGTGGTCAGGCAGGGCACCCCGCGGGAGACCGCGGCGGTGCGGATCTCGTAGCCGTCGAGGCGGCCGCCGGTGCCGTACGGCGTGTTGATGATCAGGTCGACCTCGCCGTCGTGGATCAGCTGGACGATCGTCTTCTCACCGTTCGGGCCCTCGCCCTCGCTGTGCTTGCGCACCAGGGTGGACGGGATGCCGCCGCGGTGCAGCACCTCGGCGGTGCCGGCGGTGGCGAGCACCTCGAAGCCGAGGCCGACCAGCGCCCGGGCCGGGAAGACCAGGTTGCGCTTGTCCCGGTTGGCGACCGAGACGAAGACCTTGCCCTTGGTCGGCAGCGCGCCGTACGCGCCGGACTGCGCCTTGGCGTAGGCGGTGCCGAAGACCTTGTCGATGCCCATGACCTCACCGGTCGAGCGCATCTCCGGGCCGAGCACGGTGTCCACGCCGCGGCCGTGGATGTCGCGGAAGCGGCTCCACGGCATCACGGCCTCCTTGACCGCGATCGGGGCGTCGGCCGGCAGGGTGCCGCCGTCGCCCTCGGCCGGGAGCAGGCCCTCGGCGCGCAGCTCGGCGATGGTGGCGCCGAGCGAGATCCGGGCGGCGGCCTTGGCCAGCGGCACGGCGGTCGCCTTGGAGGTGAACGGGACGGTGCGGGAGGCGCGCGGGTTGGCCTCCAGCACGTAGAGGATGTCCCCGGCCAGCGCGAACTGGATGTTGATCAGGCCGCGGACGCCGACACCGCGCGCGATGGCCTCGGTGGAGGTGCGCAGGCGCTTGATGTCGTAGCCGCCCAGGGTGATCGGGGGCAGCGCGCAGGCGGAGTCGCCGGAGTGGATGCCGGCCTCCTCGATGTGCTCCATGACGCCGCCGAGGTAGAGCTCGGTGCCGTCGTAGAGCGCGTCGACGTCGATCTCCACCGCGTCGTCCAGGAAGCGGTCGATCAGCACCGGGTGCTCGGAGATCAGACCGGCGTGCCGCTCCAGGTAGGAGGCGAGCGAGGCCTCGTCGTAGACGATCTCCATGCCGCGGCCGCCGAGCACGTAGGACGGGCGGGCCAGGACGGGGTAGCCGATCTCGTCGGCGATCGCCTTGGCCTCCGCGAAGGAGAAGGCGGTGCCGTGCTTGGGGGCGGGCAGCCCGGCGTCGCGCAGCACGCGGCCGAAGGCGCCGCGCTCCTCGGCGAGGTCGATCGCCTCGGGCTGGGTGCCGACGATCGGCACGCCGTTGTCCTTGAGCGCCTGGGCCAGGCCCAGCGGGGTCTGGCCGCCGAGCTGGACGATCACGCCGGCCAGCGGTCCGGCCTGCCGCTCGGCGTGGACGATCTCCAGCACGTCCTCCAGGGTGAGCGGCTCGAAGTAGAGCCGGTCGGAGGTGTCGTAGTCGGTGGAGACGGTCTCCGGGTTGCAGTTGACCATGACGGTCTCGTACCCGGCGTCGGCGAGCGCGAAGGAGGCGTGCACGCAGGAGTAGTCGAACTCGATGCCCTGGCCGATGCGGTTGGGGCCCGAGCCGAGGATGATCACGGCGGGCTTGGTGCGCGGGGCGACCTCGCTCTCCTCGTCGTAGGACGAGTAGAAGTACGGGGTCTTGGCGGCGAACTCGGCGGCGCAGGTGTCGACGGTCTTGAACACCGGGCGGATGCCGAGCGCGTGGCGCACCTCGCGGACGACGTCCGGGCGCAGGCCGCGGATCTCGCCGATCTGCTGGTCGGAGAAGCCGTGCCGCTTGGCGTGGCGCAGCAGCTCGGGGGTGAGCTCGGCGGCCTCGGCCAGCTCGCCGGCGATCTCGTCCAGCAGGAAGAGCTGGTCGACGAACCACGGGTCGATCTTCGTGTACTCGAAGACCTCCTCCGGGGTGGCGCCGGCCCGGATGGCGTCCATCACGGTGTTGATCCGGCCGTCGGTCGGCACGGTGGACTTGACCAGCAGCTCGGCCTTGTCGCCGAGGGGGCCGGTCCAGCTGAACTGGGAGCCCTTCTTCTCCAGCGAGCGCAGCGCCTTCTGCAGCGCCTCGGGGAAGTTGCGGCCCATGGCCATGGCCTCGCCGACGGACTTCATGGTGGTGGTCAGCGTCGCGTCGGCGCTCGGGAACTTCTCGAACGCGAACCGCGGGACCTTGACCACGACGTAGTCGAGGGTCGGCTCGAAGGAGGCCGGGGTCTGCTCGGTGATGTCGTTGGGGATCTCGTCCAGGGTGTAGCCGACGGCCAGCTTGGCGGCGATCTTGGCGATCGGGAAGCCGGTGGCCTTGGAGGCGAGCGCCGAGGAGCGGGAGACGCGCGGGTTCATCTCGATGACGATGACCCGGCCGTCGACGGGGTTGACGGCGAACTGGATGTTGCAGCCGCCGGTGTCGACGCCGACCTCGCGGATGACGGCGATGCCGATGTCGCGCAGGATCTGGTACTCGCGGTCGGTGAGGGTCATCGCCGGGGCGACGGTGATCGAGTCACCGGTGTGCACGCCCATCGGGTCGAAGTTCTCGATGGAGCAGACGACCACGACGTTGTCGTTCTTGTCGCGCATCAGCTCCAGCTCGTACTCCTTCCAGCCGAGGATGGACTCCTCCAGGAGCACCTCGGTGGTCGGCGAGAGGGCCAGGCCCTGGCCGGCGATGCGGCGCAGGTCCTCCTCGTTGTGGGCGAAGCCGGAGCCGGCGCCGCCCATGGTGAAGGAGGGGCGGACCACGACCGGGTAGCCGCCGAGGGTGTCGACGCCGGCCAGCACCTCGTCCATGGTGTGGCAGATGACCGAGCGGGCGGACTCGCCGTACCCGATCTTGGCCTTGACGGCCTCGACGACGCCCTTGAAGAGCTCGCGGTCCTCGCCCTTGTTGATCGCCTCGACGTCGGCGCCGATCAGCTCGACGCCGTACTTGTCCAGCGTGCCCGCGCCGTGCAGCGAGATCGCGGTGTTGAGCGCGGTCTGGCCGCCCAGGGTCGGCAGCAGCGCGTCGGGGCGCTCCTTGGCGATGATCTTCTCGACGAACTCCGGGGTGATCGGCTCGACGTAGGTGGCGTCGGCGATCTCCGGGTCGGTCATGATCGTGGCCGGGTTGGAGTTGACCAGCACGACCCGCAGGCCTTCGGCCTTGAGGACGCGGCAGGCCTGGGTGCCCGAGTAGTCGAACTCGGCGGCCTGGCCGATGACGATCGGGCCGGAGCCGATCACCAGGACGGACTTGATGTCAGTGCGCTTAGGCACGCTGGCCCTCCATGAGCTTCACGAAGCGGTCGAACAGGTAGGCGGCGTCGTGCGGGCCGGCGGCCGCTTCGGGGTGGTACTGCACGCTGAAGGCGGGCACGTCGAGCGCCTGCAGGCCCTCGACCACGTCGTCGTTGAGGCAGACGTGGGAGACCTCGACCCGCCCGTAGGGGGTGTCGCTCACCTGGTCCAGCGGCGCGTTCACGGCGAAGCCGTGGTTGTGGGCGGTCACCTCGACCTTGCCGGTGGTGCGGTCCTGCACCGGCTGGTTGATGCCGCGGTGGCCGTACTTGAGCTTGTAGGTGCCGAAGCCGAGGGCGCGGCCCAGGATCTGGTTGCCGAAGCAGATCCCGAAGAACGGGGTCTTCCGCTCCAGCACGCCCTGCGCGACGGCGACCTGGTGGTCGGCGGTGGCCGGGTCGCCCGGGCCGTTGGAGAAGAAGACGCCGTCCGGGTTGACGGCGTAGACGTCCTCCAGGGTGGAGTTGGCCGGCAGCACGTGCACCTCGATGCCGCGCTCGGCCATCCGCTGCGGGGTCATCGCCTTGATGCCGAGGTCCAGCGCGGCGACGGTGAAGCGCTTCGCACCGATCGCGGGCACGACGTACGGCTCGGTGGTGGCCACCTCGGCGCACAGGTCGGCGCCCTTCATCTCGGGCGACTGCTGCACCCGGGTGAGCAACTCGGCCGGGTCGGCCAGCGTCTCGCCGGAGAAGATGCCGCAGCGCATCGCGCCGCGCTCGCGCAGGTGGCGGGTCAGCGCGCGGGTGTCGATGCCGCTGATGCCGACCACGCCCTGGCGGGCGAGCTCCTCGTCCAGCGAGCGGCGGGAGCGCCAGTTGGACGCCACCCGGGCGGGGTCGCGCACCACGTAGCCGGCGACCCAGATCTGCTTGGACTCGTCGTCCTCGTCGTTCCAGCCGGTGTTGCCGATCTGCGGGGCGGTCATCACGACCACCTGGCGGTGGTACGACGGGTCGGTCAGGGTCTCCTGGTAGCCGGACATGCCGGTGTTGAAGACCGCCTCGCCGAAGGTCTCGCCGGTGGCGCCGTAGGCCTGGCCGCGGAAGGTCCGGCCGTCCTCCAGGACGAGCACGGCGGGGACGCGTTCCCGCCGTTGGCGCTGCGTGGTGGGGGCAGGTGCGGTCATTGCGCGGCCTCTTCCGTCTTCTTCGTCTTCGTAGTACGTGTTGCGAGCTGGGTGATCGCCTCGACCCAGGCGGGGTGCTCGTCGGGGTGGTCGGCCCGGAAGCCGGAATCCAGCTCGGTGTCCTCGTGGGTCCAGGTGACCACCAGCAGTCCGGAGGGGACGACCTTGCCCGCGATCCCGGAGTCCGTCCGGGCGCCGGTGAGGTGCTCGGCCGGGATCCAGAAGTCGACGTCGCCGGGGCGCTGCACCAGCAGGCCGTCCTCGCCGAGGGTGAGGTCGACCCGGCTGCGGGTGCCCAGGCCGTGCGCGACGACCCGGTCGAGCCAGTTCCCGGCGGTGGTGGTGCCGTGGTACCGGCCGCTGGTCTCCAGGATGGTCCGCCCGGGGCGGGCCGGCACGGCGGGCAGCGGCGGGATCCCGGACTGCAGGGTGCGCCGCCAGTTCCAGCCCTGGCGCATCAGCCAGTAGACCAGGCCGATGATGATCAGCAGCCCGATCGACCAGCCGATGTAGCCGGGCCAGTCGGTGACCTTCGCCTGCTCCCTGGCGAGCGTGGCGTGGTCCATCACTTCAGCCCGCCCTGCTCGGCCAGCTCACCGGCCAGCACGGTGGCGCGACCGCGCAGGAAGGTGGCGTGCACCCGTCCGGGCAGGTCCATGCCCTTGTAAGGGGTGTTGCGGCTGCGGGTCGCGAAGCTCTCGGGGTTCACGGCACCACGGTACGCGGGATCGAAGAGCACCAGGTTGGCGGGCTCACCCACCGAGATCGGCCGGCCCTGCCCGGTGAGACGGCCGATCCGGGCCGGGCGGTGCGACATCCGGTCCGCGACGCCCTCCCAGTTCAGCAGGCCGGTGTCGACCATGGTCTGCTGCACGACCGACAGCGCGGTCTCCAGCCCGACCATGCCCATCGCGGCCACGGCCCACTCGCAGTCCTTGTCCTCGGCCGAGTGCGGCGCGTGGTCGGTGGCGACGGCGTCGATGGTGCCGTCGGCGAGCGCCTTGCGCAGCGCCTGGACGTCCTCGGCGGTGCGCAGCGGCGGGTTCACCTTGTACACCGGGTCGTAGGAGCGGACCAGTTCGTCGGTGAGCAGCAGGTGGTGCGGGGTGACCTCGGCGGTGACGTCCCAGCCCTTGGACTTGGCCCAGCGGACGATCTCGACCGAGCCGGCCGTGGAGAGGTGGCAGACGTGCAGCCGGGAGCCGACGTGCGCGGCGAGCAGCACGTCGCGGGCGATGATCGACTCCTCGGCGACGGCCGGCCAGCCGCCCAGTCCGAGCTCCCCGGAGACCTGGCCCTCGTTCATCTGGGCGCCCTCGGTCAGCCGCGGCTCCTGGGCGTGCTGGGCGACGACACCGTCGAAGGCCTTGACGTACTCCAGGGCGCGGCGCATCAGCACCGCGTCGTCCACGCACTTGCCGTCGTCGGAGAAGACCCGGACACCGGCGGCGGACTCGTGCATCGCGCCCAGCTCGGCGAGCTTCTTGCCCTCCAGGCCGACGGTGACGGCGCCGACCGGCTGCACGTCGCAGTAGCCGGCCTCCTGGCCGAGCCGCCAGACCTGCTCGACCACGCCGGCGGTGTCGGCCACCGGGGTGGTGTTGGCCATCGCGTGGACGGCGGTGAAGCCGCCCATCGCGGCGGCCTGGGTGCCGGTGAGCACGGTCTCGGCGTCCTCGCGGCCGGGCTCGCGCAGGTGGGTGTGCAGGTCGACCAGGCCGGGCAGGGCGATCATGCCGGTGGCGTCGATCTCGATGTCCGCCTCGACGGCCAGACCGGTGCCGATCGCCTGGACGACGCCGTCGGCGAGGTGGAGGTCCTGCGGGGCGCCGCCCAGGATCTTGGCGTTGCGGATCAGGTAGCTGGTCACTGAGCGGTCTCCACGGAGTCGGTGCGGGGGGCGGCGGCGGTGTCGGTGGTGCCGTCGGCGAACACGGCGCCGCCGAGCAGCAGGTAGAGGACGGCCATCCGGACGGAGACGCCGTTGGCGACCTGCTCGACCACGGTGCAGCGCGGCGAGTCGGCGACCTCGGCGGTGATCTCCATGCCGCGGACCATCGGGCCGGGGTGCATCACGATGGCGTGACCGGGCAGCTGGGCCATCCGGAGGCCGTTCATGCCGTAGCGGCGGCTGTACTCGCGCTCGGTCGGGAAGAACGCGGCGTTCATCCGCTCGCGCTGCACCCGCAGCATCATCAGGGCGTCGGTCTTGGGCAGCACCCGGTCGAGGTCGTAGCTGACCTCGCAGGGCCAGTTCTCGATGCCGATCGGCAGCAGGGTCGGCGGGGCGACGAAGGTCACCTGGGCACCGAGGGTGGTCAGCAGGTGCACGTTGGAGCGGGCGACCCGGCTGTGCAGGATGTCACCGACGATCGTGACCCGGCGGCCCGCGAGGTCGTTGCCCAGGCCGGCGTTGAGGTGGCGGCGCATGGTGAAGGCGTCGAGCAGCGCCTGGGTGGGGTGCTCGTGGGTGCCGTCACCGGCGTTGATCACACTGCCGTGGAGCCAGTCGGACTGGGCCAGCCGGGCCGGCGCGCCGGAGGCGTGGTGCCGGATGACGACCGCGTCGGCGCCCATCGCCTGCAGGGTCAGCGCGGTGTCCTTGAGGCTCTCGCCCTTGGAGACGGACGAGCCCTTGGCGGAGAAGTTGATGACGTCCGCGGACAGTCGCTTCTCGGCGGCCTCGAAGGAGGTCTTGGTGCGGGTGGAGTCCTCGAAGAAGAGGTTGACGACGGTGCGGCCGCGCAGCGTGGGCAGCTTCTTGACGGCCCGGCCGGAGAGCTGGGCCAGCTCCTCGGCGGTGTCCAGGATCAGCAGCGCGTCGTCGCGGCTGAGATCGGCGGCGGAGACGAGGTGGCGCTTCACGCGGGTTACTCCGGGAGGTGCGGTTCGGTGGGCTGGGAGGCCAGGGCCTGCGAGCTGCGGGCGGTGTGGTCGCGGTCGCCGACCAGGACGGCGTCCACGCCGTCGGTGTCGGCCAGGCGGACCTGCACGGCCTCGCGCAGCGAGGTGGGGAGGTTCTTGCCCACGTAGTCGGCCCGGATCGGCAGCTCACGGTGGCCGCGGTCGACCAGGACGGCGAGCTGCACGGCGCGCGGGCGGCCGATGTCGCTCAGCGCGTCGAGCGCGGCGCGGATGGTGCGGCCGGAGAACAGCACGTCGTCGACGAGGATGACGAGCTTGCCGTCGATGCCACCGGGCGGGATCTCGGTGTGCTCCAGGGCGCGGGCGGGCTTGAGCCGCAGGTCGTCCCGGTACATGGTGATGTCCAGGGTGCCCAGCGGGATCTCGCGCCCGGTGATCTGGGCCAGCCGGCCGTGCAGGCGGCGGGCGAGGTGGACGCCCCTGGTGTGGATGCCGAGCAGCACGACGTCCTCCGCGCCCTTGGCGCGCTCGACGATCTCGTGCGCTATCCGGGTGACGACCCGGGCGATGTCCGTGGCGTCCAGCACTTGGTGCGGCGGCCGCGGCGTCTGTTCCTGGTGTGTGGTCATGCCGAAGCGGACCTCCTTCCCCGCCTCACTGGACGGGCCTTAAAGGATGTCTGGGATTCCGCCCCCGCCGACCGGGCGTGGGCTTCGGGTCATCCTACCAGCGCGCCGGGAGGCAAATGGACCTCCATCATTCCGCTTCACCGGGTTCACGTACCAGATGCGCCGACGATGCGGGCCATTCGCACGAGTGCCCCATTCGGCTTGACGCAACTACCTTACTCTACGTAACCTCACAGTGAGTTACGAGACGGGCGTCGAACCCACCGGTAACGACGTCGGCGAATCGCCCGTGACCCACTACTGAACGCGAAGCAATCTCGTCCGGGGAGATCAATGTCCAGCGACTACGCGAAGCAGCTCGGAGGCAAGCTCCGAGCGATCCGCACTCAGCAGGGGCTCTCCCTGCACGGTGTCGAGGAGAAGTCCCAGGGGCGCTGGAAGGCAGTCGTCGTCGGCTCGTACGAGCGCGGCGACCGTGCGGTCACCGTGCAGCGGCTGGCCGAGCTCGCCGAGTTCTACGGCGTGCCGGTGCAGGAACTGCTGCCCGGCGGCACCCCCGGCGGCGCGGCCGAGCCGCCGCCGCGCCTGGTCCTCGACCTGGAGAGACTGACCCAGGTCCCGTCCGAAAAGGCCGGACCGCTGCAGCGTTACGCGGCGACCATCCAGAGCCAGCGCGGCGACTACAACGGCAAGGTCCTCTCGATCCGCCAGGACGATCTGCGCACTCTGGCCGTCATCTACGACCAGTCGCCGTCGATCCTCACCGAGCAGCTGATCTCCTGGGGAGTGCTCAACCCCGACGCGCGCCGCGCGGTGCGCGAGGAGGACGCGAGCTGACGCTCGCCGACCCGCCCTCGGTAGGCACCTCGCTACCGTGCACCGATGTCCTCGGTGGCGGCTAGCAGAAACGTCACGGCGCGGCTCCCGGTCACCGGGAGCCGCGCCGCGGTGTTGCCGTGACCGCCGCCGGACCTCAGCAGGACCTCGGGATCTCGGGACCTCAGCAGACCGTCCCCAGGCTGTAGCCCGGCTGCGCCGCGACGCCGTCCAGCCGGACCGGCCGGGCGGCCGGCGCCCAGTCCGGCCCGCTGCTCGACCAGGCCCAGGCGGCCGACAGGAAGCATTCGTCGGCGGCTCCACCGCGGGCCCCGCCGGAGGCCGCCGAGCCCTGGGAGCCGTGGAGCACGGCGACCGCGGGCAGCTCCAGCGCCAGCCCGGCGCACAGCACCGCGCAGACCAGCTCCAGGTCCTCGTCGTTGATCCGCACCACGCCGTCCTCCCACTGCAGCACCCGGGCCGCCGCGGTCAGCCTGCCGCCCGGCGCGTCCACCCGCAGCCGCAGCTCGTACACCCCGGCGCCCGCGCCCACCAGCATCCGGCGGAACACCTCGCTCCCGCGCTGGTAGGCGGCGCGCACCCAGCGCGCGTGCTCCTCGTCCGTCTCCCCCGCGCCCCCGTACAGCCCGCCGTCGAGCAGCAGGTCGGTGTGGCAGAGCGTCAGCCCGTTCTCCCGGGCCCGGACCAGCCGCGGCACGAAGTCCCCGGCCAGTTCCTCGCCCTGATAGGCCAGCAGCTGGGTCTGCAGCGGCGGGTTGACCAGGTAGCGGTCCCGGGCGGCCGGCTCGGCCGGGTCCAGTCCGTGCAGCAGGCAGAACTCCGCGAAGTCCTGCGGGTGGAACATCCGGGCCCGGACGGTCTCGAACCGCTCCAGCGCGTCGGCCAGCAGCTCGGCGGTGTCGGCCAGGTAGCGCTCGTAGTCGGGGGCGTCGCAGACCCCCCAGGCGCGGGCCCGGGCGAAGTCCGCGGCGCTGGTGAGCACCCCGATGACGAACGCCTGCTCGGTCCCCTCGGCCTGCCGCGGCCGGTGCGGCGCCCGCAGCGCGGGGCGCGGGCCGCCGGTGGTGCAGTCGGAGTTGCGGCGGGCGCGTCCCTTGCGGCTGGTCATCGGGGGCTCCTGGCGTCGGCGGGCGGGCGTCGGTCGGTGACGGTCAGCGGCGGGGCTCGCCGCTGACCGTGTTACTCCCCAGTTCCGCGCGCCACACACGTACGGCGTGTCACAGGAATGTAACCACCGGTAATAGCCGCGTTCTCCCGACCGCCAGGCCCCCGGGACGGTCCCCGGACAGGACCTAGCGCGGCACCCGGGCCAGCTGGCGGGACTGGGCGACCAGGCGGCCCGCCTCGTCCCAGATCTCGGCGTCCTCCTCGAAGTAGCCGCCGGCCATGTTGCGGGTGGAGTGGACCACCCGCAGCCAGCCCGGGGCGGGCTTGGCGCGCAGGTGGACGGTCAGCTCGACGGTCGGGGCCCAGCCGGGCAGGCCGAGGTCGAAGGTGACCGGCGGCAGCGCGTCGGCGACCAGCAGGAGCAGCAGCGGGTCGGGCTCGCGGCCGTCGGCGAGCCGGAACCAGCCCTGGATCCGGCCGTTGCCGGAGGGCTGCCCGAGCGCCCAGCCCACGGTGGCCGGGTCGAGCCGCAGGTCGAAGCGCTCCAGCAGGGCGGCCTGCTCGACCAGTTGGCGGGGCGCGTGCTCGATGCCGATGCACTGGTCCGGCGGCGGCAGCTGGGGCGGGGTGGCGCTGGTGCGCACCTCGCCGTCGGCGGTGGCGAGGTCGCCGTGGCTGGCCACCACGCGCAGGCGTTCGACGCCGTCCTGGCTGAGCGAGGCGGTGCCGGTGGACAGGCCGCGGCCGGTGCGCAGCACCTCGGTGCGGACGGTGGCCGGGCCGGGGGTGGAGGCGGACAGGTAGTAACCACTGATCGACACCGGGTCCGGGTGCTGCCCGTGCTCCAGCGACAGCGCGTGTCCGGCCACGGCGAGCAGCAGTCCGCCGTTGACCCCACCGCCGATCTGCCAGCCGTCGCCGAGTTCGGCCTCGTAGCGGCCGGCCTCCTCGGGGTGTCTGGTCAGGGCGATGCCCCGGTCGAACTCGCTGCGGGTGGCGGTGGTCATGGGGGCCTGCCCTTCGGTTCACGGACGCGGTCGCCGGCGGTCCCACCGGCGAAGTTACTGGTGAGTAGGCCCTCACACTACGCCCACCGGGTGAAACGCGGAACGGCCGCCGGACCCGAAGTTCGGGTCCGGCGGCCGTTGCGCAAGGCGCCACCGACTACCGGCGGATGCTCGGCTTCAGTTCCATGAAGCGGGCGAGCAGACCGTTGACGAAGGCCGGGGAGTCGTCCGTGGAGAACTCCTTGGCGATCTCGACGGCCTCGTCCAGGACGACCGCGTCCGGGACGCCGTCCTCCCAGATCAGCTCGTACGCACCGAGCCGCAGGACGTTGCGGTCCACGATCGGCATCCGGTCGAGGGTCCAGCCCACGGCGTACTGCTCGATCAGGTCGTCGATGCGACGGGCGTACTGGACGTACCCCTCGATCAGCTCCATCGTGTACTCGCCCACCTGCGGGGTGCCCTCGTCGGGCTTGGGCTCGCGGGCGCGGGCTACCCAGTCGGCAAGGACCTGCTGCGGGTCGACCCCGCGGTGGTCGGCCTCGAAGAGGATCTGGAAGGCCCGGGTACGGGCCTTGCTACGTGCGGCCGACACGGACTTACTTCACCCGGCCGAGGTAGCTGCCGTCGCGGGTGTCGACCTTGACCTTCTCGCCGGTGACGACGAAGAGCGGGACCTGGATCTCGGCACCGGTCTCCAGGGTGGCCGGCTTGGTGCCACCGGTGGAGCGGTCGCCCTGGACGCCCGGCTCGGTGTGCTGGATGGTCAGCTCGACGGAGGTCGGGAGCTCGATGTAGAGCACCGCACCCTCGTTGGTGGCGACCAGGGCCTCGAAGCCCTCCAGCAGGTAGTCGGCGGCGTCACCGACGACGGCCGGCTCGATGGTCAGCTGGTCGTAGGTGTCCATGTCCATGAACACGAAGTTCTCGCCGTCCTTGTACGAGAACTGCATGCCGCGCTTGTCGACGTTGGCGGTCTCGACCTTGGTGCCGGCGTTGAAGGTCTTGTCGACGACCTTGCCCGTCAGGACCTCCTTGAGCTTCGTACGCACGAAGGCCGGGCCCTTGCCGGGCTTGACGTGCTGGAACTCGACGACGGACCAGAGCTTGCCGCCCTCCAGCTTGAGGACCATGCCGTTCTTGAGATCGTTCGTGGAAGCCACGGGCGCACTTACTCCTGGATATAGCTGTCAAGGAACCAAGGGTTCGCGTCCTGCCGCCGACGGCCTTCGGGGCCGCCGTCACAGGGCGAGGAGCTCCTTGGTGGTGATGGTGAGCAGCTCGGGCCCGCCCTCCTCGAGGGGGCGCACGACGAGCGTGTCCTCGATCCGGACCCCGCCCTTGCCCGGGAGGTGGACTCCTGGGCCGACGGTGACCGGCACGCGGCTGTCCAGTTTACCCATGTCCGACGGACCGAGGCGCGGCGCCTCCCGGATCTCCAGCCCGATGCCGTGGCCCACCGGGTGCGGCGAGGTCTCGGTGTGCCCGGCCGCCTCCAGGACCTGCCGGGCGGCCCGGTCGGGCACGCACTGCTCGACCCCCGGGCCGAGCGCCTCCCGGCCGGCCCGCTGGGCCCGGAAGACCAGCCGGTGCAGCTCGACCTGCCAGGGCGCGGGGGCGGCCCCGATCACGAAGGTCCGGGCGGTCGAGACCCCGTAGCCGCGGTACTGGGCCCCCATCACCACGGTGAGGAAGTCGCCCTCCTCCACCCGGCGGTCGGTCGGCTGGTGGGCGGGCTGGCCGGAGTGGCTGCCGGTGCCGACCGACACCGGGAAGGCGGCCCGGTCGGCACCGTGGTCGATCATCCGGCGCTCCAGCTCCATCGCCAGGTGGCGCTCGGTCCGGCCGACCAGGATCGACTCCAGCAGCTCACCGAGCGCCTGGTCGGCGATCTCGGCGGCGATCCGCAGATCGGCGATCTCGTGCTCGTCCTTCACCACCCGCAGCCGCTCGACCAGCTGGCCGAGGTCGGCCAGCCGGGCGCCCTCCAGCAGGCCCGCCACCGCCCGGTGCCGGGTGACGGTCAGGTCGTGCTCCTCCACCGCCAGCCCCCGCACCCCCAGCCGGCCGGCCGTGGCCGCGGCGGCCAGCGCGGTGTCCGCCCCGGCCGGCACCGGCACCTGGGTGACGTCGGGGGCGATCAGGTGCTCCCCCGAGTCGTCCGGCGGCAGGTCGTCCGGCAGCGTCAGCAGCGCCCGGTCCCGGGTCAGCAGCAGGGTCGCCCCGCAGGGCGCGCAGCCCGTCAGATACCGGACGTTCGCCGCCCGGGTGATCAGCGCCGCCTCGGCCCCGGCCGCACCGCAGTGCTCCCTCACCCGCTCCCGCCGCCCCGCGTACGCATCCGCCATGCGTCGAGCCTACGAACCCCCGGCCCGAACCGCCCGCCGAGCACCCCCGACGGATGCCCCGACACGCCACTGCGCCCCGTGCGCCCCCGTGCCCCCCGGCGTCCGGGAATGGGCAGGACGGAGGTCGCGTTAGAGCAGATGAAAATGACTTCCATTTCGATGTAAGGTTCGGACCCAGCCCCCCGGACCCCGCACCACCAGCCCCCAGGAGGACGCCCGATGGCCCGCAGCGAACTGCGCCCGGTGATCAAGCTCCGCTCCACCGCCGGCACCGGCTACACGTACGTGACCCGCAAGAACCGCCGCAACGACCCGGACCGGATGGTCCTGCGCAAGTACGACCCGGTCGCCGGCCGGCACGTCGACTTCCGCGAAGAGCGCTGACCGCACCAACCCCCCGGAGGAGCCCAGCCATGAAGCCCGGAATCCACCCCGCCTACCGCCCGGTCGTCTTCCGCGACAAGGTCGGCGGCCTCGCCTTCCTCACCCGCTCGACCGTCACCGGCGACCGCACGGTCGAGTGGGAGGACGGCAACACCTACCCGGTGATCGACGTCGAGATCTCCTCGGCGAGCCACCCCTTCTACACCGGCCAGTCCCGGGTGCTCGACACCGCGGGCCGGGTCGAGCAGTTCCGCCGCCGCTACGGCGACCGGCACTGACCACAACGCCGGAACAGCGCCTCCCCCGGGTCGGGGAGGCGCCGTTCCGGCGTGCGCGAGCAGGGGCTCAGCGCGGCGGCCTGACCACCGGGCGCTAGGACTGCTTCTCGGGCGTCCAGCGCTTCTCGACGCCGGCCAGCTTCCAGTAGCCGATGGCGATCGCCCACACCACCACGAACAGCCCCGCGATCGCGTAGCCGACGTTGTCCAGCGAGATGTCCGCGATGAACCCGGTCACCGGGTCCGTCAGGTCGAGCTTCTCGTGCAGCACGCCGACCAGCTCGATGGTGCCGATGATGAAGGCCACCGCGATCGACAGCCCGGTGATGGTCAGGTTGTAGTACACCTTGCGCACCGGGTTGGAGAAGGCCCACTGGTACGCGAAGTTCATGAACGTCCCGTCCAGGGTGTCGAACAGGCTCATCCCGGCCGCGAACAGCAGCGGCAGGCAGACGATCGCGTACCAGGGCAGCCCGGCCGCCGCGCCCGAACCGGCCATCACCATCAGGGTGACCTCGGTCGCGGTGTCGAAGCCCAGGCCCAGCACCATGCCGACCGGGAACATCTGCCCGGGCCGGGTGATCGAACGGGTCGCCCGGTTCAGGATCCGGGCCATGAAACCGCGCGAGTTGAGGTGCTCCTCCAGCTCCGCCTCGTCGTACTTCCCGGCCCGCATCGAGCGGAACACCTTGAGGATGCCCAGCAGCGCCGCCAGGTTGAGCGCCCCGATCAGGTAGAGGAAGGCGCCGGAGGCCGTGGTGCCGACCAGCCCGAGCCACTTGTGGGTGGCCGAGTCGTCGTCCATCAGGGTGTTCGCCAGCTGGGCGCCGCCCGCCACCAGGGCGGCCATCACCACCACCATCGAGGAGTGCCCGAGGGCGAACCAGAAGCCCACCGAGACCGGCCGCTTGCCGTCCGCCATCAGCTTGCGGGTGGTGTTGTCGATCACCGCGATGTGGTCGGCGTCGAAGGCGTGCCGCATGCCGAGGGTGTACGCGGTGATGCCCAGGCCGACCCCGAACACCTGGGTGCCGACCGCGTAGTCGTGGGGCGCGACCAGGAAGACCAACGTCCCGAAGGCGACCACGTGCATGGCGAGGATCACCCCCATCAGCCCGGCGGCCCGGAGGGTGTCCTCGCGCTTCCAGCGGAAGGTGGGCAGGACGGAGGGGGGCGCCGCCTCGGCGGGAGTGGCGGTTTCGGGCAGGGTCATCTCGGGATCACGCTCCAGCACCTCGTGGAATGACTTCGTGAGATGCCGTGGCCGGTCTCCTGGCTTACGGGGCTTCCGGACCCGCCTTCCCAGGCGCACGAGGCGCCCAGTGGCATGTGGGTCCGGACAACTGTCCCCCGATCACAGTGGCGAGGGCCGCTCCGGACTGGGACCTGTTGAGGGTCCGTCACCGGTCTTCCCGAGCACCACGGCGGGGAACACCGTAGGGGTAGCACCACACCCCCGCAAGGCTGCGCACCTGTGCAGGTGTCCAGGATCACAGGTGGTGAGCTGCCAGAATGTCCGCATGCATCTCGTACCGGCCGACCGCGCGGGCCACCGCACCATCGACGGACACCGGGTCTGCGAGGCCATCGCCGCCATCGGGGACACCGCCCACGTCCGGTCCTGGGCCGAGCGGTTCTCCCTGCTCTCCGACCCCGGACGGCTCGCCCTGCTGCTCGCCCTCCACCGGGCCGGCCCGCTCGCCGTCAGCGACCTGGCGGTCGCCACCGGCATGCGCGACCCGGCCGTCTCCCAGGCCCTGCGACTGCTCCGCACCGCGGGCGTGGTCACCGGCGACAAGGACGGACGCGTGGTGCGCTACCGGCTCGTGGACGACGCCATGCGCCCCCTCCTCGACGAGTGCGCCGCCGCCGAGCACGACGAGCCGACCGCGGCGGTGGGCTGACGACCCGACCGGCCCCCGACAAACCACGCCGAGACGCGGCCGGATGAGTACGATCACGATGTGCCGTCCCACCCCCACGTCTGGCCCGCCGACCGCTGGAACACCCGCCCGGTCAAGGCCCGCGTGCTGGCGGTCGCCCGCACCCTCACCTCAGCGACCCGGGTCCTGGACGTCCTCGCCCTGCTGGACCCGGACGGCATCGAGCGGTACTTCACCGTCAACCCCGGCTCCGCGTTCGCCGACCGCGCCCTGGACGAGTACCTCCACGGCCTGCCCGGCTACACCGTGCTCGACTGGGAGGACGCCGTCCGGCGCCACTTCGACCTCGCCGTCGCCTGCGCCGTCCACGCCTCCATGCACCGCCTGGACGCCCGCCTGGTCGTCCTCCCGCACGGCGCCGGCTACAACCGCCTGGTCACCGAGTCCACCGGCGACACCGTCACCGCCGCCGGCCTCTCCCGCAACGAACTCACCCACCACGGCCGGGTGTTCGTCGACGTCCTCGGCCTCTCCCACCCCGAACAGCTGGACCGGCTGCGGACCTCCTGCCCCGAGGCCCTGGACGTCGCCCGGGTCGTCGGCGACCCGTGCTTCGACCGGATCCTGCGCAGCGAACGCTCCCGCGACGGCTACCGCGCCGCGCTCGGCGCCGTCGACGGCCGCCGGCTCGTCGTCGTCAACTCCACCTGGAGCGAACACTCGTTATTCGGCCGCCACCCCGACCTCCCCCAGCGCCTGGTCCGCCGGCTGCCCGCCGACGAGTACACGGTGGCCGTCGTGCTCCACCCCAACATCTGGAGCCGGCACGACCCCGAGGCCCTGCTCGACGACGCCCGCCGGATGGGCCTTCGCCTCATCCCGCCCCACCAGGGCTGGCAGGCCGCACTCGTCGCCGCCGACTGCCTGATCGGCGACCACGGCTCGGTCTCCGTCTACGGCGCCGCCCTGGCACGCCGCACCCTGCTCGTCGCCACGGGAGCCGCCGAACTCGACCCGCACTCCCCCAGCTACGCCTTCGGCCAGGCCGCGCCCGCACTCGACCCCGACGGCGACCTCGCAGCCCAGCTCGAACACGCCCTGACCACCGACCCGGCCGGGCTCACCGACCTCACCGACCGCTCCCTCGCCCACCGCGGCGCCTCCGCCCGGATCCTGCGACCCCTGCTCTACTCCTTCCTCGACGGCCTCGACGAACCCGCCGGCGAACCGGCCCTGCCGCCCTACCCCCGGCCCGTCCCCCAGCCCGGAAGCACCGACCGGCCCACCGCGTACGACGTCGAGGGCAAGAGCGAGGGGACGGAGGTCAGCCTGCGGCGCTACCCCTTCCGCCCCGACGACCACACCCCGCGCGGCTTCCACGCCCTCACCGACGACCACCCCGGCGACGCCCTGCGCTACACCGCCGAAGTCCTCGCCCGCACCGAGCCGTACGCGGAGCTCCCGGCCATCCACTGGCTCGCCGACACCGCCGCCGAACTCCCCGGCCTCGCCGTCGCGGTGGCCGCCCTCGGCCCGGCCCGCCACGTCCTCCGGCTGCGCACCGGCCTGCTGCTGGAGGCCCGCGCCGAACCGGCCTTCGCCGACCCCGACCCCGTCCTCGACCCACTGCTGCTCGGCTCCGCCGTGGCCTGCTGGCTCGCCGACGGCGGCGACCCGGGCGACCTGCCCGAGCACGGCCTCACCATCCGCACCGGCGAGCACCGCACCCGGGTGGCCTTCACCACCGGGCGCTAGGAGCCCTGGGACCGCTGGGACCGCTAGGAGGCCAGTTCCCGCAGCCGCGCCCGGCTGCGCTCGGCCAGCTCCGGGTCGTCCAGCTCCTCGGCGAGCGCGACCAGCAGGGCGTGGGCCTGGGCCTCCTTGGGGTACGCCTTCCGCTCCCGGGCCCGGCGCACACAGTCGCCGGCCTGCTCGACCGCCAAGTCCAGCTGCCCGAGCGCCCGGTGGGCCCCGGCCCGGATCAGCGGCAGCTTCATCAGCATGTCGTCGTCCCCGGTGTCCACCGCCAGCTCGGTGGCCTGGGCCAGCACCGCCAGCGCCTCCTCCGGCCGCCCGTCGGCGATCAGCGCCTGCGCCAGGTTGTAGCTCTGCACGATCTCGCCGTGGGCGTCGCCCCGGTTCTCGGCCAGGGCCAGCGTGAACCGTTCCACCGCCTCGCCCGGACGGCCGTCGGCCAGGCACAGCAGGCCGTCCGTCTCGTGCAGCACGCCCACCACCCGGCGCTCGGCCACCAGCGGCAGCTGCTCCGCGGCGAGCGCCAACTGCTCGGCGGCCGGCCCGTACTCCCCGCGCTCGTAGTGGGCGCGGGCGAGCTGGTTGCGCATCCGGACCACCGCGTCCGGCTGGTTGTCCCACTGCGCCGACTCGACGCCCAGCCGATGGGTGGCGATCCAGTCCTGGTAGAGCTTGCGGCCGTGGTAGAGCGGCCACAGCGACTCGCAGAGCCGCCACACCTCGCCGTGCCACCGCTGTTCGGCCGCCGCCTCCACCACCGCGCGCAGATTGGCCCGTTCGGCGTGCAGCCACTCCAGGGCCGCCGCCCCGGAGCCGAAGCCGGGCAGGCCCGCTCCGCCGGGCTCCTGCAGCCGCAGCCGCCGCCCCATCGCCCGGTCGGCCAGCGAGGAGCGGCCCCGGTAGTACGCCACCACCCGGGCCAGCAGGTCCACCCGGCCGGGGAGTTCGCGCGTCCGGCCGTAGGCGTGCAGCCGCACCACGTCATGGGCGCGGAAGCGGTCCTCGGCGTCGGCGTCGAGCACCTCGTCCACCAGGTGTACGGCGCGCAGCTCGGCCAGCGCCTTCGCGGGGCTCTCGACGCCCGCCGCGCCGGCCAGTTCGGCCGAGACGAAGGGGCCGGGGTGCACCCCGATCAGCCGGTACAGCGCCCGCCCCTGCGGCGACAGCCGCTCGTACACCGCGTCGTAGGTCGGGCCGAGGCCGTTCTCCTCGTCCTCCAGCACGGCCAACCTGCCCTCCCGGTCGCGCAGTTCGGCCACCACCCGGCCGACCGCCAGGTGTTCCCGGTCCAGCAGCTGGCTCCCGACCGCGTTCAGGGTGAGCGGCAGCCCGCCGCACTCCTCGACCAGCTCCGCCAACTCCGCGTCGGTGCCCCGCCCGACCCCCAGCCACCTGCGCACCAGCTCGGCGCCGGCGGCCGCGCTCAGCGGCCCGAGCTGACGCACCTCGGCACCGTCCGTCCGCAGCGCGGGCAGCCGGCGCCGGCTCGCGACCACCACCAGCCCGCTGGACGGGAGCAGCGCCCGGACCTCGGCGGCGTGCTCGACGTTGTCCAGGAAGAACAGACAGCGGCGTTCGGCGGTGACCGTACGGAACTCGGTGAACCGCTCGGCCTCCGCCGCCGGGGGTTCGCTGCCGAGCGCCCGCAGGAAGCCGGCCAGCAGCTCCGGCAGGTCCACCCCGCTCTGGTGCCGGTAGGCCAGCAGATCCGCGTAGAGGTCCCCGTCCGGGAAGCGCGCCCGGTGCTCCTCGGTGAACTTGGCGATCAGCTCGGTCTTCCCGACCCCGCCGAGTCCGGTGAACACCACGATCCCGAGCCCGCCGGCCTCGACCCGGCCCAACGCCTCGACCAGCGCTGCGAGTTCCGCCTCGCGATTGACGAAGGGGCCGTGCGGCGAGCGGACCTGACGGGGCCTGGGCACCGGCTCCGACTGGTGGAGGTGCAACGACCCGATGTCGCCGCCCACCTGGACCACGTGCCCGCCCACCGTGGCGCCTGACACGGTGTTCGTCACCTCGCGCCGATCCATCCGCCTGCTCCCTCCGGCCGGTCGGGCCCAGCCTACGGGCTGGGCACCCGCCCGGCGGGCGGATCGGCCGCTCAGGCCGCCTGGCAGGTCGGGCACCAGAACAGGTTGCGGGCCGCGTGCTCCTCCGTCCGCACCTCCGTGCCGCAGACCAGGCAGGGCATCGCGGCGCGGCGGTAGACGTACACCTCGCCGCCGTGGTCGTCCACCCGGGGCGGGCGGCCCATCGCCTCGGGGGTGTGCTCGGGGCGGACGGTGTCGATCCGGCCGGCCGCGACGCCCTCGCGCATCAGGGCGACCAGATCGGCCCAGATCGCGTCCCACTCGCGGCGGGTGAGGTCGCGGCCGGCCCGGTGCGGGTCGATGTGGTGGCGGAACAGCACCTCGGCGCGGTACACGTTGCCGACCCCGGCCAGCACCTTCTGGTCCATCAGCAGCGCGGCGACGGTCGTGCGGCTGCCAGATATCCGGCGCCAGGCGGCCTCCGGGTCGGCGTCGGCGCGCAGCGGGTCGGGGCCGAGCCGGGCGGCGACGGCGGCCTTCTCGGCCTCGGTGATCAGCTTGCAGGTGTTGGGACCGCGCAGGTCGGCGTAGCCGTCGTCGTTGGCCAGCCGCAGCCGGACCAGGCCGACGGGCTCGGGCTCGGGACCGGTGCCGAAGGTGAAGCCGCCGTAGAGGCCGAGGTGGACGTGCACCCAGGCGCCCTCCTCGAAGCCGAGGAAGAGGTGCTTGCCGGTGGCCTCCGCGCCGGTGAGCAGCTGCCCGTCGATCGCCTTGGCCTCGTCGGCGAAGCGGCCCTGCGGACTGGAGACCCGCACCGGGCGACCGCCGAAGGCCGTACGGTTCTGGCCGGCGAGGCGGTGGATGATGTGGCCTTCCGGCACGGGCTTCAGCTCCCCGGGTGGTTCTGGCGGGACCGCTCCATCATCGCAGCCGCCACCGACACCCCGGTTCAGCGGACCGGCATGCCCATCAGCCGGGCCAGGATGACGCGGTCCAGCTCGGCGGCCGTGCCGGCGACGTCCAGGTACGAGTTGTCGATGATCGGCAGCCCGGAGTTGTACCAGCCGGCCATCCGCCCGTGGATGCGCGCCACCTCCTCGTCGCCGAGCCGCCGGGTGCCGCCGCGGCGGGCGTTGCGGCGCAGCACCGAGTCCAGGCTGGGCAGCAGGACGACCGGGATCATGCCGGGGCCGATGTGGCGCTTCCAGCCGCCGAGGCCGATCGCCGGGCGGTCCGGGAAGACGGCGTCGTCGATGATGCAGGAGATGCCGTTGGCCAGGTAGTTGCGGCAGGCGAAGCCGCAGGTGCGGCGGGCCAGCCGGTACTGGGCCTCGGAGGCGTTGTTCCATCCGGCCTGCGGGTTGGCGAAGCCGGACTGCACCCACTCGCGGACGTCGTCCAGGCTGATGTGGGCGGTCGGGGTGGTCCGGCGCTCGGCCCAGTACCGGGCGACGGTGGTCTTGCCCGCCCCGGCCGGGCCGATCAGCAGGACGGCGATGGGACCGGCCGGCGTGTGCCGCTGCGGCGGGTGGGCGGGGAGCTGGACGGGCGTTCCGGCGGGCAGCACGAAGTGCCCGGTGCCGCCGGCCGGAACGGGCGCGCTGGGCGCGGGCGGCGGTGCCTGAACAGGAGCCGGGGCCGCAGCGGGCAAGGGAGCGGGCGCTGGACCGGGAGCCGCGGCCGGGGTCCGGGCCGCGGCGGGCGCGGGCACCGCAGCGGGCACGGGCACCGCGGCGGGCGCGACGGGAGGCGCCGGAACCGGCGCGGCCGCGGGAACCGGCGCCCCCGGAGGAGCCACCCCCGCACCGCCCCCCGGTGGCACCGGCGGAGCGACGGGACGCGGCGGGACCTGCCCACCTCCGGCGTACTGCGTCATGGCACCTCCCGACACCTCTCAGCGGGGACACTACACGGCGGCCCGGCGGCGGGCACAGTCCGCCGCCGGGCCGCTGAGCAGCCGTCAGAGCCGCTGATCGGCGATCCGAGCCGTCACCGCGAGGTGAGCTGCTCCGCCAGCGCCCGCAGCGCCAGCTCGTACGAACCGATCCCGAAGCCCGCGATGGTGCCGGAGGCCACCGCCGCGATCACCGAGGTGTGCCGGAAGGTCTCCCGCGCGTACGGGTTGGAGATGTGCACCTCGATCAGCGGCGCGGTGCGCTGCGCCGCGGCGTCCCGCATCGCGTACGAGTAGTGGGTGAACGCGCCCGGGTTGATCACCACGGGCACCTTCCCGTCGGCCGCCTCGTGCAGCCACTCCA
Organism: Kitasatospora sp. NPDC030952; assembly: GCF_055571335.1. Lineage (NCBI taxonomy): Bacteria > Bacillati > Actinomycetota > Actinomycetes > Kitasatosporales > Streptomycetaceae > Kitasatospora > Kitasatospora sp. NPDC030952. The sequence goes on along the minus strand of NZ_JBVIFM010000011.1, from coordinate 211,799 downwards.
CCATCTGCTGCTCGGAGTTGGTCTCGTGGACCTCGACCTCGAAGCCGAACTCCTTGCCCAGCGCGGTGCAGCGCTCGACCAGTCCGGTGTACGAGGTGGCGCCGTAGACGTCCGGCTCGCGGCTGCCCAGCCGGCCCAGGTTGGGGCCGTTGAGCACCATCACCCGGGTCACGCCGAGACCTCCGCGTAGGCGGCGACCAGCAGGGACGGGTCGGGGCCCTCCAGCACGGAGGTCTTGCCGAGGCCGTCCAGGACGATGAAGCGGAGGAGGTCGCCGCGCGACTTCTTGTCGATCTTCATCGCGTCCAGCAGCTTGGGCCAGGCGTCCGCCCGGTAGCTCAGCGGCAGCCCGACCGAGGCCAGCACGGTGCGGTGCCGGTCGGCCGTCTCGTCGTCCAACCGGCCTGCCAGGCGGCCGAGTTCGGCGGCGAAGACCATGCCGATGGAGATCGCCGCGCCGTGCCGCCACTTGTAGCGCTCGTTGCGCTCGATGGCGTGGCCCAGGGTGTGGCCGTAATTGAGGATCTCGCGCCGACCGGACTCCTTGAGGTCCCCGGAGACGACGTCGGCCTTGACCTGGATGGCCCGGCGGATCAGCTCGACGGTGTGCGGGCCGGCCGGCGTCCGGGCGCCCTCGGGGTCGGCCTCGATCAGGTCGAGGATGGCCGGGTCGGCGATGAAGCCGCACTTGATGACCTCGGCGAGCCCGGAGACGTAGTCGTGCCTGGGCACGGTCTCCAGGGTGCCGAGGTCGGCCAGCACGCCCACCGGCGGGTGGAAGGCGCCGACCATGTTCTTGCCCTCGGCGATGTTGATGCCGGTCTTGCCGCCGACGGCCGCGTCGACCATGCCGAGCAGCGTGGTGGGCATGGAGATCCAGCGCACCCCGCGCAGCCAGGTGGCCGCGACGAAACCGGCCAGGTCGGTGGTGGCACCGCCGCCGAGGCCGACGACGACGTCGCTGCGGGTGAAGCCGGTCTGCCCGAGCACCGACCAGCAGTAGGCGGCGACCTCGGCGCTCTTGGCCTCCTCGGCGTTCGGCACCTGGAGCCCGATCGCCTCGTACCCCTCGCCGGCCAGGTCCTCGCGGATGGCGTCGGCGGTGGCGGCCAGCGCCTCCGGGTGGATGATCGCGACCCGCCTGGCCCGCGTCCCAATCAGCGGCGCCAGTTCACCGAGCAGCTGGTGCCCGATCAGCACGTCGTACGGGTCGTGGCCGGCGCTGCCGCCGACGTGAATCCTGACGGTGGTGTCAGTCATGGGGGGTCTTCAGCTCCAGTGCTTCCAGTACGGCGTCCGCGACCTGCTCGGGGGTGCGGTCGGCGGTGTCGACGACGGCGGTGGCCACCTCCAGGTAGAGGGGGCGGCGGGCCTCCATCAGCTCGCGCCAGCGGGCCCGCGGGTTGACGGCCAGCAGCGGGCGCGGGGCGTCCAGGCCGACCCGCTTGACGGCGTCGCCCAGCGGGACCTCCAGGAAGACCACCGGCAGCTCGCGCAGCAGCTCGCGGGTGGCCTCGGCCATCACCGCGCCGCCGCCGAGCGCCAGCACTCCGCGGTGGCCCTCGGCGGCCGCGCGCACGGCGCGGACCTCCAGCTCGCGGAAGTGCGGCTCGCCCTCGTCGATGAAGATCTCCGGGATGGGCTTGCCGGCCAGCGTCTCGATGTCGGCGTCGGTGTCCCGGAAGCCGACGCCCAGGCGCTCGGCCAGGGCCCGCCCGACGGTGGACTTGCCACTGCCGGGCGGGCCGACCAGCACGACGACGGGAGAGGTCATGCCCCCACCTCGCTTCGCTCGGCGGGCGATGACCGCAATCGGCATCCTCTGATGATGAGCTCGCTTCGCTCACTCATTTGATGATCAGGTTCTCGAGGTAGCTCTGCACATTGCGACGGGTCTCCGACACGTTGTCGCCACCGAACTTCTCGTTCACCGCGTCGGCCAGCACCAGCGCGACCATCGCCTCGGCGACGATGCCGGCGGCCGGCACCGCGCAGACGTCCGAACGCTGGTGGTGCGCCTTGGCCGGCTCGCCGGTGCGCACGTCCAGGGTCTGCAGCGCCCGCGGCACGGTGGCGATCGGCTTCATCGCGGCGCGCACCCGCAGCACCTCGCCGGTGGAGAGCCCGCCCTCGGTGCCGCCGGAGCGGCCGGAGGTGCGCTTGACGCCCTCGGCGGTCGGGACGATCTCGTCGTGCGCCTTCGAGCCGGGCACCCGGGCCAGCTCGAAGCCGTCGCCGACCTCGACGCCCTTGATCGCCTGGATGCCCATCAGCGCGGCGGCCAGCCGGGCGTCGAGGCGGCGGTCCCAGTGCACGTGCGAGCCGAGGCCCACCGGCACGCCGTACGCGAGCACCTCGACCACGCCGCCGAGGGTGTCGCCGTCCTTGTGGGCCTGGTCGATCTCGGCGACCATCGCCTTCGAGGCGTCCGCGTCCAGGCAGCGCACCGGGTCGGCGTCCAGCCGGGCCTCGTCCGAGGGCAGCGGCACCACGCCGGCCGGCGCCTTGGCGGCGGCCAGCTCGACCACGTGGCTGACGATCTCGATCCCGGCCACCTCGCGCAGGTACGCCCGGGCGACCGCGCCCAGCGCGACCCGGGCGGCCGTCTCCCGGGCGCTGGCGCGCTCCAGGATCGGCCGGGCCTCGTCGATCGAGTACTTCTGCATGCCGGCCAGGTCGGCGTGGCCGGGCCGCGGGCGGGTCAGCGCCTCGTTGCGGGCGAGGCCCGCCAGCACCTCGGGGTCGACCGGGTCGGCCGACATGACCTGCTCCCACTTCGGCCACTCGGTGTTGCCGACCATGATCGCGACCGGGCTGCCCATGGTCAGGCCGTGCCGGACGCCACCGAGGAAGGTCACCTGGTCCTGTTCGAACTTCATCCGCGCCCCGCGGCCGTAACCGAGCCGGCGGCGCGCCAGCGCGTCGGCCACCACGTCGGTGGTGACCGGTACACCGGCGGGCAGGCCTTCCAGCGTCGCGACGAGTGCGGGGCCGTGCGACTCCCCCGCCGTCAGCCAGCGCAACGTACCCAACGGAGCTCCTTCATCAGCGGGCCGGCCCACGGCACCGCCGCGGCCCGCCCGAGCGTGCCTTCCGTCCGAATCCTTTCATGACCCGGCGGCGCCCGGCGGCACAGTCCGGGTGACGGACGGCAACCGGTCACACGGCGAAACGACCGGACCGGAGCCGACGGGCTCAGCGGCCGGCCAGCGCCCGCTCCCCGGCCGCGCGCATCGCCGCGAGCGGCCCGGGGGCGCGCCCGGTGAAGGCCTCGCTCTGCAGCACCGCCTGGTGGACCAGCAGGTCCAGACCACCGAGGACGGTCGCCCCGCGCTCGGCGCAGGCGGCCGCCAGCGCCGTCGGCCACGGGTGGTACAGCACGTCGAACAGCGCGCCCGGGGCCGCGGGCAGTGCGCCGGCGAAGGCGTCGGTCGCCCCGACCGGTGTGGTGGAGACGGTCAGCGGCCGCTCCAGCGCCTCGGCGCCGCGCTCCCAGTCGGCGGTGCGCACGGGCACACCGAGCCGCTCGCCCAGCTCGGCCATCTCCCGGGCCCGCTCGGCGCTGCGCACGTAGACCGTCACCTCGCCGGTGCAGACCTGGGCGAGCGCCGCCAGCGCGGAGGAGGCGGTGGCCCCGGCGCCCAGCACGGCCGCGGCCGACACCTCGGTGATGCCGCGCTCGCGCAGGGCGTTGACCAGCCCGGGGACGTCGGTGTTGTCCCCGGTGCGCCGCCCGTCGGCGGTGAACACCACGGTGTTCACCGCGTCCACCGCGCGGGCCGCCGCGCTGACCTCGTCCAGCAGCGGGATGACCGCCCGCTTCAGCGGCATGGTCAGCGACAGCCCGGCCCACTCGGCCTCGTCCAGTCCGACCAGGAAGCCGGGCAGGCCGGCCTCGTCGACCTCGAAGCGGTCGTAGCGCCAGCCGTCCAGCCCGAGCGCCGCGAAGGCGGCCCGGTGCAGGTCCGGCGAGAGCGAGTGGGCGATCGGCGAGCCGAGAACGGCCGCCCGGTGCTTGCTGGTCAACGCTGACTCTCCGTGAACGACGGTGCGGTGGCCGCTACTTGGTGGTGCAGTGCAGGCCGACCTTGTCGAAGCCCTGGCCCGCCGCCTTGCAGTACGCCTCGACGTTGGCCGCGTGCTCCTTGTCCGTCTCGGCGAACAGGGTCTGGGTCGGGGACATCGCGATGAAGTACAGCCACTTGCCGTCCGCGGGGTTGAGCGTCGCATTGAGCGCCTCGTCGCCGGGGTTGGAGATCGGCGTCGGCGGCAGGCCCGGGTTGATGTACGTGTTGAACTTGTTGGACCCGTCGTTGATGTCCTTCGACGTGAGCTCCTTGCGGCCCAGCGAGTACTGCAGCGTGGTGTCCATGCCGAGCGTGTGGCGCACGGTGTCGCTGGCCAGACGGTTCTGGATGGTCCTGGCCATCTTGGCGAAGTCGCCCGGGTTGTTGCCCTCGCGCTGCAGGATGCTCGCCTCGATGACGACCTCGTAGCCGTTCTTGAGGCCCGCCTTGGAGGCCTGGCCGTCCAGGTTCGCGTACTTGTCGGTGGCGGTCTTCACCATCTGCTTGAGCAGGTCCTCGGGCTTCATGCCGTCGGCGATGTTGTAGCGGGTCGGCCAGAGGAAGCCCTCGATGTTGCCGTTCGCGTAGCCCGGCAGACCGAGGTCGTTGACCTGGGCCTTGGCGACGCCCGCCGTGGTGCCCTTCTGCAGCTTCAACTTGGTGTCGATGATGGCGTAGATCTCGGAGGAGTTCTTGCCCTCGGGGAACACGATCGCCGCGCCGCCCGCCTGGTCGAGCAGCTCCTTGAGCGCGGCCGCGGCCGGCATCTCCCGCTTCAGGGTGTAGAAGCCGTACTGGATCGTGCTGCACTTGGGTTCGGCGTCACAGGCCTTGGTGAAGGCGTCGACGCTCTTGACCACACCGGCGGTCTTCAGCGTGGCGCCGATCTGCCCGCCGACCGCGCCCTGCTTGACCTCGACCTGGACGGAGCCGCTGCCCTCACCGGTGAAGTCCGGCGGCGGACCGAAGTGGTCCTGGTAGAAGCCGTAGCCCCACCAGCCCGCGCCGCCGAGCAGGCCGAGCAGCACCAGCGCGACGACCAGGCAGGCACCGCCGTTGCGACGGCCCGCCTTCTTGCCGCTCTCCTTGCGCTTCTTCTTCGCCTCGCGGGAGTCGTCCTGCTCCCCGAGGAAGCCGTTCTGCTCCTCCTCGGCGTGCTCGTCGAGGTAGACGTCGCCGTGCTGCTCGTCCTCGCGCCGGCCGTCCCACTCCTCGGCCTCGGGCTCGTGCGCCCCGCCGACCGGATCGGCGCCGGCCTCCAGCGCGGCGGCCTCGGCCTCCCAGTCGATCCCGTCCGGGCCGGGCCCGGCGGCGGGCGCGGGTGCCGGGGCCTGCGGCGCCGCCTGCTGCCGGACGGGCTGCTGCTGGGCCTGCTGGGGAGCGGCCTGCTGCTGGGGCATGCCCTGCTGCGGCATCGGCATCTGCTGCGGATAGCCCTGCTGGGCCATGCCCTGCTGCATCGGCATCTGCTGAAGGTGGGCCTGCTGGGCCATGCCCTGCTGCTGGTACCCCTGGCCCTGGTCGAAGCCCTGATCGAATCCCTGGTCGAAGCCGTGGTCGAAGCCCTGCTGCGGCAGCTGCTGCTGCGGGTAGCCCTGCTGCTGGTACCCCTCCGGGTATTGCTGCTGCATGCCCGGCTGCATCTGCATCTGCTGCTGCGCGTACCCCTGCTGTACGTCCCCGTACGGCTGTTGGCCCTGCTGGGCCTGCTGCGGGTACTGCTGCTGCCACTGGCCGTCCTGCTGGCCGGGGACCGGCTGCTGGCCGCCGTACCCGGGATCACCGGGGTGCCACGGCTCGCCCTGGGGGCCGTAGCCCCGACCCAGATCGGTCATTGATCCCCTTAACCGACGGTGACGACCGGAGGATCGGACCGGCCGTCCGGGACGACCGCCGTCCCGGCTGATTCTCGAACCGGCGTGCTAGCGCAGCGCCTGGGAGGAGACGTTACCGTACCGCAGCCGTACCCCCGGCCGGGCGAACGCACTGTCAGTGAGCGACCTCACGCTCGGCACACGGGGCCGTCACGGGGTGGCCGCCCCCGGTGCGGGGGGCGTCGCGGTGGCCGTGTCGGAGGCCGGGGCACTCGGTTTGGCGGCCCGGGCGGCGTTGAACTCCGCGACGTTCTTCTGCTGCACCTCGAAGCTGTCGGTGAAGCGGGTGTCGCCCGGCTTCACGGTCACGAAGTACACCCAGTCCCCGGGCGTCGGGTCCAGGGCCGCCATGATCGCCTGCCGTCCGGGGTTGGAGATCGGGGACGGCGGGAGCCCCGCGTGCAGGTAGGTGTTGTACGGGGAGTCCAGCTTGGTGTCGGTGACGGTGGTGTTCAGGGTCGAGCGGCCGAGCGCGTAGTTGATGGTGGAGTCGAGCTGCAGCGGCATGCCCTTGGCCAGCCGGTTGTAGATGACCCGGGCCACCTTGCCCATGTCCTCGGTGTTGTCGGCCTCGCCCTGGACCATGCTGGCGACGGTGACCAGGCCGTACAGGCTCTGCCCGAGGTTCTGCGCGACGACGTTGGCGTCGTCCCGGCTGAACTCCTTGCCCGCCCGCTCGACCATCTGCTTCAGCAGGTCCAGCGCGGTGGTCCCGTCGGTGACGGCGTAGGTCGCGGGGAACAGGTAGCCCTCCGGGCTGCCCTTGGCGAAGTCCGGCAGGCCGAGTTCGGCGGCCTGGTCCTGGGCGGCCTTCTGGGTGGTACCGGCCGGCAGGTTCAGCTTCTTGTCGATCGCCGCGTAGATCTGGTAGCCGCGCCAACCCTCGGGAATGGTCAGGCCGTTGGCGTTGGCCGGGTCGATCAGGACGGCCAGCGCGGCGGCGGCCGACATCCGCTGCTTCAGGGTGTACGTCCCGGGCTGGATCCGCCCGGCGGCGGCCGCGCTGCCCCTCGCCGCCCGGGTGAAGGCGAGCGAGCTGGCCACCACCCCGTTGCGGACCAGTGCGGAGGCGATCTGGGACAGGCCGGCGCCCTCCGGCACCGAGACCTGGACGCTGCCGTTGCCCTGCCCCGCGTAGTCGGCGGCGGCCGGGGGTTTGCGCTGCTGCTGGAACCAGGTGTAGCCGGTGAGCCCGATCCCGCCGAAGACCGCGATCAGGGCGAGGGCGGTGAGCGCGCAGGCCAGTCCATTACGCCGTCGGTGCGGATCCGGCGCATCGGAGTGCGGCCGGGGCGCACCCGGAGGACGGCCCTCCGGCTCCAGCACCGGCGCACCCAGGTGCCCCGGGGTGAGGCCCGGGTGGAAGTCCTGGTCGGTCATGGCTCGCGGCCCCCTCGGCGGTCCCGAATCGCTGAGAATCGTCCCGAGCCGACGCGGATCGGTCCGAGGCAACCCGGAACGGTCCGAAACGGACACGGGAACGAACGAAAGAGGGGTCCGTGCGGACGCGTCCGCACGGACCCCTCTTCGGGACGTTAGATCAGACCGGTCAGCCGGCCGCCTCGACGCTCTCACCGGGCGGGCGTCCGCTCACCCGTTCGGACTCAAGGGCGGTCTGGAGGATCACCACCGCGGCGGCCTGGTCGACCACCGAGCGGCCCTTCTTCGCCTTGACCCCCGAGGCACGCAGCCCGTGGGTCGCGGTGACGGTCGACATCCGCTCGTCCACCAGCCGCACCGGCACCGGGTAGAGCCGGTTGGCCAGCCGGGAGGCGTACGCCCGGACCTTCTCCGCCGCCGGGCCCTCCTTGCCGCTGAGCGAGCGCGGCAGCCCGACGATCACCTCGATCGCGTCGTACTCCTCGACGATCGCGGCGATCCTGGCCTGCGACTTCACCCCGGCCGGAACGGTCTCCACCGGCGTGGCGAGCACCCCGTCGGGGTCGCAGGACGCGACCCCGATCCGGGCGTCGCCGACGTCGACGGCGATCCGCCGCCCCCTCCTGAAAGGGGGCCTCCAGGGCTCCTCCCCGAGCTCCATCAGCTGGCGCGCTCCGCGACCAGGCCGCGCACCGCGGCGATTGCCTCGCCGACCGCGGCCGGGTTGGAGCCGCCGCCCTGGGCGACGTCGTCCTTGCCGCCACCGCCGCCGCCGAGGGTCTTGGCCGCGGTGCGGACCAGCTCGCCGGCCTTGATGCCGCGGCCGCGGGCGTCCTCGTTGGTGGCGATCACGGTCAGCGGGCGGTCGTTGGCCACGGTGAACGCGGCGACCACGGCCGGGCGGGCGCCCAGTCGGCCGCGCACGTCCAGGACCAGCTTGCGCAGCTCGTCCGCGCCCACACCGTCGGCGACCTGAGCGGCGACCACGGCGATGCCGTGCACGTCCTCGGCCGAGTCGGCCAGGCCCGCCGCGGCGGCCAGCACCTTCTCGGCGCGGAAGCGCTCGATCTCCTTCTCGGCGTCCTTGAGCTTGCCGAGCATGCCCGAGATCTTCTCCGGCAGCTCCTCCGGGCGGCCCTTGACCAGCTCGGTGAGCTGGGCCACCACGGTGTGCTCGCGGGCCAGGAACTTGTACGCGTCGACGCCGACCAGCGCCTCGACGCGGCGCACGCCGGAGCCGATCGAGGACTCGCCGAGCAGCTTCACCAGGCCCAGCTGGGCGGTGTTGCCGACGTGGGTGCCGCCGCACAGCTCCTTGGAGAAGTCGCCGATGGAGACGACCCGCACCTCGTCACCGTACTTCTCGCCGAACATCGCGATGGCGCCGGCCTTGCGGGCCTGGTCCATCGTCATGACCTCGGCGGTGACCTCCAGCTCGCGGCCCAGCACGTCGTTGATCTTCTGCTCGACGTCCACCAGCACGCTGCCCGGAACGGCGGCGGGCGAGCCGAAGTCGAAGCGGAAGCGGCCGGGGGCGTTCTCCGAGCCGGCCTGGGCGGCCGTCGGGCCGAGCGCGTCGCGCAGCGCCTGGTGGGTCAGGTGGGTGGCCGAGTGGGCGCGGGCGATCGCCCGGCGGCGGTCGGTGTCGATCGTGGCGTACGCCGAGGCGCCCAGCACGACCTCGCCGAACAGCACGCCGCCGGAGTGCACGATGACGCCGGGGACGGGCTGCTGCACGTCGCGGATCTCGACGACCGCGCCGGAATCCAGCCGGATCCGGCCGTGGTCGGCGAGCTGGCCGCCGCCCTCGGCGTAGAACGGGGTGCGGTCGAGGATCAGCTCGACCTCGTCGCCCTCCGAGGCGGCCGGCGACGGAACGCCGTCCACCAGCAGGCCGACCACGGTGGCCTCGCCCTCGATCAGGGTGTAGCCGGTGAAGACGCTCGCGCCGGACCTGTCGGCGACCTCGCGGTACGCGGCGACGTCGGCGTGGCCCATCTTCTTGGCCTTGGCGTCGGCCTTGGCACGGTCCCGCTGCTCCTGCATCAGACGGCGGAAGCCGGCCTCGTCCACCTGGAGGCCCTGCTCCTCGGCCATCTCCAGGGTGAGGTCGATCGGGAAGCCGTAGGTGTCGTGCAGCTTGAAGGCCTGGTCGCCGGAGAGCACCGCGCCGCCGGCCTGCTTGGTCTCGGTGACCGCGGTGTCCAGCAGGCTGGTGCCGGCCTTCAGGGTCTGCAGGAAGGCCGCCTCCTCGCCGACGACGACCGTCTCGATGCGCTTGCGGTCGCTCTCCAGCTCCGGGTACTGCGGGGCCATCGCCTTGATCGCGATGTCGGTCAGGTCCTTGGCGACCACACCGGTGGCGCCCAGCAGGCGCATGTTGCGGATGGCGCGGCGCAGGATGCGGCGCAGCACGTAGCCGCGGCCCTCGTTGCCGGGGGTGACGCCGTCGCCGATCAGCATCAGCGCGGTGCGGATGTGGTCGGTGACCACGCGCAGCGAGACGTCCGACTTGTGGTCGGCGCCGTAGGTGTGGCCGGTGAGCTCGGCGGCGCGGTCGAGGATCATCCGGCTGGTGTCGATCTCGAAGAGGTTGTCGACGCCCTGCAGGATGGCGGCGAGGCGCTCCAGGCCGAGACCGGTGTCGATGTTCTTGCTCGGCAGGTCGCCGAGGATCTCGAAGCCGTCCTTGCCGTCGCCGTGGCCGCGCTCGTACTGCATGAAGACCAGGTTCCAGATCTCCAGGTAGCGCTCGCCGTTGACCGCCGGGCCGCCCTCCTCGCCGTACGCGGGGCCGCGGTCGTAGTTGATCTCCGAGCACGGGCCGCACGGGCCGGGCACGCCCATCGACCAGAAGTTGTCCTTCATGCCCAGGCGCTGGATGCGCTCGGAGGGCACGCCGATGACGTCACGCCAGATCTGCTCGGCCTCGTCGTCGTCCTTGTAGACGGTGATCCAGAGCTTCTCCTTCTCCAGGCCGTAGCCGCCGTCCGCGACGGGAGTGGTGAGCAGCTCCCAGGCGAACTTGATGGCTCCTTCCTTGAAGTAGTCACCGAAGGAGAAGTTGCCGCACATCTGGAAGAAGGAGCCGTGCCGGGTGGTCTTCCCGACCTCCTCGATGTCCAGGGTGCGCACGCACTTCTGCACGCTGGTGGCGCGCGAGAACTGCGGCTTGACCTCGCCCAGGAAGTAGGGCTTGAACGGCACCATGCCGGCGTTGACGAGCAGCAGGGTGGGGTCGTCGGCGACCAGGGACGCCGACGGAACGACGGTGTGGCCGCGCTCCTCGAAGAAGCGCAGCCAGCGGCGGCGGATCTCAGCCGACTCCATTAGTGGTCCTTCCGGTTCGTTCCGCCCCGCGGCAGGGCTCGGCGGGGCGTTTCTTCAATGGCAATGGTCTGTGGGGTGGTGCGGGAGGGAGGCAGGGCGGCGGCCGGGCGACCGGGCGCCGCCGAGATAGCTCGGTACTGCGGCTCGCCGCGCAGGACCCGGCGGGTGCTCCGGGGCTCCGCCACGGCGGTGCCGTGCAGGCCGAGGTCGTCCTTCAGCTGCTCCTCGCGCTCGGCCATGCCGGTCCGCACGTCCTGGGCGAACTGCTTGGCGAGGTCGCCCAGGTGCAGCGCGCCGCGCGCGGCGGTGCCGGAGAGGCTGTCCGGGGTGAGCCGCTGCACGGCGACGTTGGCCTTGTTCATGGCCCACACCGCGGCGCCGGCGCCGACGGCCATCCAGAAGATCCGTGCCATGCCGTCAGCCCCTCACCGCTCGCCGGACCCTGGAGAGCAGACCGCCCCTGGGCGCGGTCGCGGCGCGCACCTCGGCCCGGATCAGCCGCGCCAGCTCGTCGCGCTCGGCGGGCTGCACCGGCACGTTCGGCAGGGTGCCCTGCTGCTTGGCGACGGCCTTGCGGACGCCGTAGCTGAAGGCGGCGACCTTCATCAGCGGTCCGCCCAGGGTGGCGGCCGCGGTGGAGGAGAGCGCCTTGGCGTTGGCGGCGGCGTCCTGGACGTTGGCGGTGATCTCGTCCACCCGGTCCAGCTGCTCGTTGGCGCTGCGCACCGCGGCACCCGCGTCGGCCAGCAGCGGCACGGCCTGCTCGGTGACGGCGGAGACCAGGACGGTGGCCTCCTTCAGCACCCGGGAGAGGCGGACCAGCACGACCGCGAGCAGGGTGACCAGGACCGCCCAGAACACGGCGACGAGCAACCCGGCCAGCTCTCCCACGGACACCTTTGCGCGCTCCCTCGCCTTGTTGCTCTTCAGGGGGAACCCTATCGCGCCGACGCCCGCTTTCCGGACCGGGTCACGGCCGTGGCCTCGCCCGGGTGTGCGAACCGCGCGCGTAACCTACCGGCCGGTCACCTCGTTCTGCCAGGCGGGCCGTCGCCCGTACGGCCCGACGCACGTCCGGACCGCCGCGGTCCGGGCCGGAACCACGGGGAGCAGCGTTGGCCGGCGACTGGACAGCACAGCCCGCGGCGTGGCCGCGCGAGCCGGAGCCGGGCCGGCTGCCGGCCGAGGTGACGGGCTTCGTCGGGCGGCAGCGGGAGCTGGCCGAACTGGCCGGTCTGCTCGCCGGCGCCCGGCTGGTGACGGTGACCGGGCCCGGCGGGGTGGGCAAGAGCCGGCTCGCGCTGCGGGCCGCGGCCCGGGCCGCCGGGGCGTTCCCGGACGGCACCTGGCTGGTGGACGTGGCCCCGGTGCAGGATCCGCTGCTGCTGGGCCACGCCGTACTGGAGGCGCTGCGGCTGACCGACGGCACCGCCCGGCCGCCGCTGGACGTCCTGGGCGAGCACCTGGCCGGGCGCCGTCTGCTGCTGGTGCTGGACGGCTGCGAGCACCTGGTGGAGGCCTGCGCCGAGCTGGCCGACGCGCTGCTGCGCGCGCTGCCCGGCCTGCGGGTGCTGACCACCAGCCGGGCCGCGCTGCGGGCCGCGGGCGAGCACCTGCTGACCCTGGCCCCGCTGCCGGTCGACCCGCTGCCGGACGGCCGGGCGGGCCCGGCCGTGCTGCCGGACGCGGTGCGGCTGTTCGCCGACCGGGCCCGGGCGGTGCTGCCGTCCTTCGAGGTGACCGGGGCGAACGCGGAGGCGGTCGGGCTGCTCTGCCGCCGGCTGGACGGCATCCCGCTGGCGGTGGAGCTGGCCGCCGGGCGGCTGCGGGCGCTGTCGGTGGAGCAGATCACCGCCCGGCTGGACGACCGCTTCCGGCTGCTCACCGGCGGCTCCCGGACGGCCCTGCCGAGACACCAGACGCTGCGCACCACGATCGGCTGGAGCCATGAGCTCTGCACAGTGCAGGAACGTTTACTCTGGGCCCGCCTGTCGGTCTTCGCCGGCGGTTTCGACCTGGAGGCCGCCGAGTACGTCTGCGCCGGCGAGGGCATCGAGCCCGAGGACGTGCTCGACCTGCTGGACGAACTCGTCGCCAAGTCCGTGGTGCTGCGCGAGGACAGCGCCTTCGGCGTCCGCTTCCGCCTGCTGGACACCCTGCGCGAGTACGGCGGCCACTGGCTGCGCGCCGCCGGCGAGGAGCAGCGGCTGCTGCGCCGCCACCGGGACTGGTACCTGGGCGTCGCCACCTGGGGCGAGGTGGAGTGGTTCGGCCCCCGGCAGGCCGAGACCGCCGAGCGCACCCGGCTCGCCCACACCAACCTGCGCGCCGCGCTGGAGTTCTGCCTCGCCGAGCCCGGCGAGGAGCAGATCGCCCTGCTGCTGGCCGGCACCCTCTGGTTCTACTGGGTCGGCTGCGGCCACCTCGGCGAGGGCCGGCACTGGCTGGACCGCGCGCTCGCCCTGGACCGCGAACCCACCGAGGCCCGGGCCAAGGCCCTCTGGGTGACCGGCTACATGGCCACCCTGCAGGGCGACCTCGGCGCCGCCCGGCCCGCGCTGGAGGAGTGCCGCCGCCAGGCCCTGGACACCGGCGACGACCGGGCCCTCGCCTACGCCGTCCACCGCCAGGGCTGCGCCGCCCTGATCGGCGACGACCCGGAGCGGGCCGCCGAGCTGTTCGAGGAGGCGCTCTGGCATTACCGGACCATCGGCGAGCTCAACAGCAACGTGGTGATGGCCATGATCGAGCTGGGCCTCGCCTACCTGTTCCAGGGCGACCTGGACAGCGGCGAGCTGTGGTTCGGCCAGGCCCGCGAGGTCTGCGAGGAGCACGGCGAGCAGTGGGCGTACGCCTACGTGCTGTACGCGATGGCGTACTCGCACTACCTGGACGGCGCCGTCCAGCCGGCCCGCTCCCTGGCCCGCGAGTGCGTCCGGCTGAACCACCACTTCCACGACCTGCTCGGCATCGTGCTGGGGATCGACCTGCTGGCGCTGCTGGAGACCGAGCCGGCCGGGCCGGGCGAGCCGGCCGACCTGTGCGAGGCCCGGGTGCTGCAGGGCGCCGCACACCGGATCTGGCGCGCGGTCGGCAACCCGTTCCTCGGCTCGCGCTCCTTCTTCGGCACCCACCAGCAGTGCGCCGAGCGGGCCCGCGCCGGGCTGACCGAGCAGGAGTACGAGGACTGCTACCGGGCGGGCGGCCGGCTGGACCTGGACGCCGCGGTCTGCCGGGCGCTCGGTGACGGGGGCTCGGCGGACGGCCCGGAACCCGGCCCGGGCCCCTGCTCGGTGCCGCCCGCGCCGGCCCCGGCACCGGCGCGGAATAGCTGAAGCTTGCCGGTTGCTTGAGCAGGCAAGGATCCACCCGGAAGGAGCACCATGGCCGTCCACGACGAGTACCGCCTCGCGAACTTCTACTTCGACTCCAAGGCGTACACCGATGCCGCCCGCATGCTGGAGGGCGTGCTGGCCGAGGAGCCGGCCAACCTCTCCGTCCGGCTGCTGCTCGCCCGCAGCTACTTCCACTCCGCCCAGCTCGGCCGCGCCGAGGCCGAACTGCGCCGCGTCCTCGACCTCGACCCGGCCGAGGACTACGCCCGGCTGATGCTCGGCCGCACCCTGGAGCGCCAGGGCCGCGCCGAGGAGGCCCGCCCGCACCTGCGGCTGGCCGCCGCGATGACCGGCGAGGAGCGGTAACCGAACACCGGAAAAGGGGCGAGCCCCCGCCGCCTCGAAAGGCGACGGGGGCTCGCTGCCGGTTCCGCGAAGTGCGAACCGAGCGCGGGTCAGCGCGAGTAGTACTCGACGACCAGCTGCTCGTCACAGATCACCGGAACCTCCTTGCGCTGCGGCGCACGGTCCAGGCGGAAGGCCAGGGCCTTCAGGTTGACCTCGAGGTACTTCGGGGTCTGGCCCTCACCCGCGTAGCCACCCTCACGGGCGACCTGGAAGGGGACCTTCTCCTTGGAGCGCTCGCGGACGGTGACCACGAAGCCCGGCTTCATCTGGAACGACGGCTTGTTGACCTTGCCGCCGTTGACCTCGATGTGGCCGTGGACGACCATCTGGCGGGCCTGGTAGATGGTGCGGGCGATGCCCGAACGCAGGACCAGGGAGTCCAGACGGGTCTCCAGGTCGGCGACGAGCGCCTCACCGGTCTTGCCCTCGGCCTTCTTCGCGCGGTCGAACGCGCGCGCCATCTGCTTCTCGCTCAGGTCGTACTGGGCGCGCAGACGCTGCTTCTCGAGCAGACGGACCTTGTAGTCCGAGTTCTGCTTGCGACCACGGCCGTGCTGGCCGGGCGGGTACGGGCGGGCCTCGAAGTACTTGACGGACTTCGGGGTCAGCGGCACGCCGAGCGCACGCGCGATCTTGACCTTGGGACGCTTCTGGTTCGCCATGAACCAAACCTTCCTTGCTTACGAATACGGCTTTCACCAGGTGTTGACGGAGGTCGCATGTCGCGACCCGGAGAAAACCCCGACGCCTGTGCGAAGGGATCAGCCGCTCTCCGGAGCCGGGCACATGAAGTGCTGGTCACACGAAGGGCCCGGAAACCCGGGCCCTCCGCGACACCGAAACGGTGCGCGACGCTCCTGTTGCGGACCTCCCGGAGGAGGCCTACCGCCATCGCCCCGCTGGTGCGGCCGGTCGGTGGGGTCTCCCCCGCCGCCGTCCCGGGACATGGCACTCCGACGAAGTATACCCGTGGATCACTCGCCCTTTTCCCCGGGCTTCTCCCCGGGCTTCTCCTCGGCCTTCTGCTCGGCCGGCTCGGCCTTCCTCTCCACCCGGCGCTCCCCGCGCAGCCGCCCGCGGGTCCACTCCACGGTGTCCGCGTAGCGCACCTCACCGCCGCGCCGGTTCGGCCGGTAGTACTCCCGGCCGTGCACCGAGTCCGGCGCGTACTGCTGGGAGGCGATGCCCTCCGGCAGGTCGTGCGGGTACTGGTAGCCCTTGCCGTGGCCGAGCTTGCCCGCGCCGCCGTAGTGGGCGTCCCGCAGGTGCGGCGGGACGGCCCCGGCCAGGCCCTGCCGGACATCGGCCAGCGCCGCGTCGATCGCCAGGTAGGCCGAGTTGGACTTGGGCGCCAGGGCCAGCGCGATCGCCGCCTGGGAGAGGATGATCCGGGCCTCCGGGAAGCCGATCAGCGCCACCGCCTGGGCCGCCGCCACCGCCGTCTGCAGCGCCGTCGGATCGGCCAGGCCGACGTCCTCGCTGGCCGAGATCATCAGCCGGCGGGCGATGAACCGCGGGTCCTCCCCCGCCTCGATCATCCGGGCCAGGTAGTGCAGGGTGGCGTCCACGTCGCTGCCGCGGATCGACTTGATCAGCGCGCTGGCCACGTCGTAGTGCTGGTCGCCGTCCTTGTCGTAGCGCACCGCCGCCTGGTTGACGGCCGTCTCGGTGGTGGCCAGCGAGATGCTCGCCTCGCCCTTCTCCAGCGCCGCCCCGGCCGCCGCCTCCAGCGTGGTCAGCGCCCGCCGGGCGTCCCCGCCGGCCAGCCGCACCAGGTGGTCCTCGGCCTCCGCGGTCAGCTCCAGCGCGCCCTCCAGACCGCGCTCGTCGGCCACCGCGCGGCGCAGCAGCGCCCGGATGTCCTCGTCGGTCAGCGACTCCAGGGTGAGCAGCAGCGAGCGGGACAGCAGCGGGGAGATCACCGAGAAGTACGGGTTCTCGGTGGTCGCCGCGATCAGGGTGACCCAGCGGTTCTCCACCGCGGGCAGCAGCGAGTCCTGCTGGGCCTTGGAGAAGCGGTGGATCTCGTCCAGGAACAGCACCGTCTCCCGGCCGGACATCCCGACCGCCCGCCGGGCCCCGTCGATCACCGCCCGGACCTCCTTGACCCCGGCGGTGATCGCGGACAGCTCGACGAACCGGCCCTCCACGGCCTGGCTGATCACGTGCGCGAGGGTGGTCTTGCCGGTACCGGGCGGCCCCCAGAGGATCACCGAACTGGTGGCCGCCGGCCCGCGCGAGTTGGCGACCAGCCGCCGCAGCGGCGAGCCCGGCTTCAGCAGCTGCCGCTGCCCGGCCACCTCGTCCAGGGTGCGCGGGCGCATCCGTACGGCCAGCGGGGCCCGCCCGGGCTCCCTGGCCTGGCGTTCCTCGGCGGCGGCGGTGAAGAGGTCCGGTTCGTCCACACCGGAAGCCTAGTTCAGCCGACCGACAGCCCCGCCGCCTTCGGCCGACCGACAGCCCCGCCGCCGCGGCGTCCCCGCTACGCCAGTCCGGCGGCGTGGTCCGGAACGTACTTCTGCAGGTCGCGCGGGGGCCGCTGGTAGCCGCGGGGTGCCGGGCGGGGCGGCAGCTCGATGCTGGGCGGGGTGACCTCGTGGTACGGCACCGAGGAGACCAGGTGGGCGATCATGTTGATCCTGGCCCGGCGCTTGTCGTCGCTCTCCACCACGTGCCAGGGCGACTGCGGGATGTCGGTGTAGACGAACATCTCGTCCTTGGCCCGCGAGTAGTCCTCCCAGTGGGTGATCGACTCCACGTCCATCGGGGAGAGCTTCCAGCGCTTCATCGGGTCCTCCAGCCGGTCCCGGAAGCGCTGTTGCTGCTCGGTGTCGCTCACCGAGAACCAGTACTTGCGCAGCAGGATGCCCGCCTCGATCAGCATCTGCTCGAAGGTCGGGCACTGGTGCAGGAACTGCCAGTACTCCTCGTCGCTGCAGAAGCCCATCACCCGCTCGACCCCGGCCCGGTTGTACCAGCTGCGGTCGAACAGCACGATCTCCCCGGCCGCCGGCAGGTGTTCGACGTACCGCTGGAAGTACCACTGGGTCTTCTGCCGCTCGGTCGGGGTGGGCAGCGCCACGACCCGGGCGATGCGCGGGTTCAGGTACTCCGTCACCCGCTTGATCGCCCCGCCCTTGCCGGCCGCGTCCCGCCCCTCGAAGACCACCACCAGGCGGGCGCCCTCGACCCGCACCCACTCCTGGAGCTTCACCAGCTCCTGCTGCAGCCGCAGCAGCTCCCGCTCGTACGGCTTCTTGCCCAGTCGTTCCGACTTCGCGGTCCGCTGCTCCCCTGCCACCCTCGGGTCCTCCGTCCGACTGCTGCCGATGACCCTTCACCGTAGGCGCAGAACGGTGGTACCGCAGGTCGGGGAGGGCTCGGGGCTACACCGCGACGAACGGCTCCGGGTAGCGGCAGAGCCCGCGCGGGCCGCCGTCGTAGGCCGGCAGCGGCAGCGCCTGGAAGTACGCCTCCGGCACCTCGAACGGGCCGGAGACCTCGTGCCGCCCGGCCGGGGCGAAGCCGAACCGCCCGTAGTAGCCCGGGTCGCCGAGCACGACCACCAGCTTCTCCCCCGCCTCCTCCGCGGCCGACAGCGCGGCCCGGACGACGAGTTCGCCGACGCCCCGGCGCTGCCACTCGGGCGCCACCGCGACCGGGGCGAGCGCCAGCGCGTCACCGGTCCCGCCACCGTCGCCGACCCGTAGCCGGGTCAGCAGGGCGTGCCCGATCACCAGCCCGGTGTCGTCCACCGCGACCAGCGACAGTCCGGGCAGCCAGGCGGGGTCGCGGCGCAGCGCGTCCACCAGGTCGGCCTCGTCCGGCCCGGGGAACGCGGCCATGTGCACGCGTCTGGTCGCCGGGGCGTCCTCCGGACACTCGACTCTCGTAGTGACCTTCACGTGTCAACTCTCCCTGTGTCGCACGCCGTTGTGGACCGGCCCCGGACGGTGGGTGGACCGTCCGGGGCCGTTGAAGGTTAGCGCGTATGACGTGGCGTCAGCTCTTGGGCTGGGCCTCGGACTTGGCGTCCTCGCGGACCTTCGGCTGGGCGTCCACGCCGGCCTCGCGGCGCTGCGCCGGGGTGATCGGGGTCGGGGCGCCGGTCAGCGGGTCGCCACCGGTGGACGTCTTCGGGAAGGCGATGACGTCGCGGATGGTGTCGTACCCGCCCAGCAGGGTGACGATCCGGTCGAGGCCGAAGGCGACCCCTCCGTGCGGCGGCGGGCCGTAGTTGAAGGCGTCCAGCAGGAAGCCGAACTGCGAGGCCGCCTCCTCCTCGGACAGGCCGATCGCGTCGAACGCCCGCTTCTGCACGTCCCGCTGGTGGATACGGATCGAACCGCCGCCCAGCTCCGAGCCGTTGAGCACCAGGTCGTAGGCGTTGGACAGGGCCGAGCCCGGGTCGGTGTCGAAGGTGTCCAGCGACTCCGCGGTCGGGGCGGTGAACGGGTGGTGCACCGCGTGCCAGCCCTGGAACTGGCCCTTGTCGTCCTCGATCGGCTCGAACATCGGGAAGTCGACGACCCAGAGGAAGGCCCACTGGGACTCGTCGATCAGCCCGCAGCGGCGGCCGATCTCCAGACGGGCGGCGCCCAGCAGCTCCTGCGAGGCGCGCTCCTTGCCGGCCGCGAAGAAGACCGCGTCACCGTTCTTGGCGCCGGCCGCGGCGGCGAGGCCGGCCAGGTGCTCCTCGGAGAGGTTCTTGGCGACCGGGCCGCGCAGCTCGCCGCTCTCGGCGTCGATCAGCACGTAGGCCAGGCCCCTGGCGCCGCGCGCCTTGGCCCAGTCCTGCCAGGCGTCCAGCTGCTTGCGCGGCTGGGAGGCCCCGCCCGGCATGACCACGGCGCCGACGTACGGGGCCTGGAACACGCGGAACTCGGTGCCCTTGAAGTACTCGGTGAGGTCGGTGAGTTCCTGGCCGAAGCGGACGTCCGGCTTGTCGGAGCCGTAGCGGCCCATGGCGTCCGCGTAGGTCATCCGCGGCAGCGGGTTGGGGACCTCGTAGCCGTGCACCTCGCGCCAGATCGAGCCGACGATCTTCTCGCCGAGGGCCAGGATGTCCTCCTGGTCGACGAAGGAGGCCTCGATGTCCAGCTGGGTGAACTCCGGCTGCCGGTCGGCGCGGAAGTCCTCGTCGCGGAAGCAGCGGGCGATCTGGTAGTAGCGCTCCATGCCGGCCACCATCAGCAGCTGCTTGAACAGCTGGGGCGACTGCGGCAGGGCGTACCAGTGGCCGGGCTGCAGGCGGACCGGGACGAGGAAGTCGCGGGCGCCCTCGGGGGTGGAGCGGGTGAGGTACGGCGTCTCGATGTCGAGGAAGTCGTTCTCCTCCATCACCCGGCGGATGATGTTGTTGACCTTGGAGCGCAGCCGCAGGCCCTTGGCCGGGCCCTCACGGCGCAGGTCCAGGTAGCGGTAGCGCAGCCGGACCTCCTCGTTGACCGTGCCGGGCTCGTACTCGGCGACCGGGAACGGCAGCGGGGCGGCCTCGGAGAGCACCTCGATCTCGCTGACGACGACCTCGACGGCGCCGGTCGGGATGTCCGGGTTCTCGTTGCCCTCGGGGCGGACCCGGACGTCGCCGACGACCTTGACGCAGTACTCGGCCCGCAGGCCGTGCACCGAGTCGAGGTCGCGGACCACGATCTGCACGGTGCCGGAGGCGTCGCGCAGGTCGATGAAGGCGACGCCGCCGTGGTCGCGGCGGCGGGCGACCCAGCCGGCCAGGGTGACGGTGGTGCCTGCGTGCTCCGGGCGGAGCGTGCCCGCGTCGTGCGTGCGGATCACAGCTGCTTCTCCTTCAGGGTGGTGACGAGTGCGTCGAGGGCGACGGGGGTCTGCTCGCCGGTGCTCATGTCCTTGAGCTGGACGACGCCCTCGGCGAGGTCCCGGTCCCCGGCGATCAGGGCGAAGCGGGCGCCGGACCGGTCGGCGGACTTCATGGCGTTCTTGATGCTCTTGACGCCGAAGGCGAGGTCGGTGGCGACGCCGGCCCGGCGCAGCTCGACCACCTTGGCGAACAGCAGGTTCTTGGCCTCCTCGCCGAGCGCGACGGCGTAGACGGAGGTGGCGGCCGGCAGTTCGAGGTCGACGCCCTCGGCCTCCAGTGCCAGGTAGGTGCGGTCCACGCCGAGGGCCCAGCCGACGGACGGCAGCGCCGGGCCGCCGATCATCTCGGACAGGCCGTCGTAGCGGCCGCCGCCGCCGATCGCGGACTGGGCGCCGAGGCCGTTGTGCACGAACTCGAAGGTGGTGCGGGTGTAGTAGTCCAGGCCGCGGACCAGCTTCGGGTCGTCGACGAAGGCGACGCCGTTGGCGGTGAGCAGCTCGCGCACCTTCTCGTCGTACGCCTTGCACTCCTCGCAGAGGAAGTCGCGCAGCATCGGGGCGCCGACCAGCTGCTGCTGCACCGACTCGCGCTTGTCGTCCAGGACGCGCAGCGGGTTGATCTCGGCGCGGCGGCGGGTGTCCTCGTCCAGGTCCAGGCCGGCGAGGAACTCGATCAGGGCGGCGCGGTAGACCGGGCGGCACTGCTTGTCGCCGAGGCTGTTGAGCAGCAGCGAGTAGTCGCTCAGGCCCAGCGAGCGGAAGGCGTCGTCGGCCAGGATGATCAGCTCGGCGTCCAGCGCCGGGTCCTCGGCGCCGATCGCCTCCGCGCCGACCTGGGAGAACTGGCGGTAGCGGCCCTTCTGGGCGCGCTCGTAGCGGTAGTACGAGCCGGAGTACCAGAGCTTGACCGGCAGGTTGCCCTGCTTGTGCAGGTTGGCCTGGAGCGCGGCGCGCAGCACCGAGGCGGTGCCCTCCGGGCGCAGCGCGAGCTCGTCGCCGCCCTTGGTGGTGAGGGTGTACATCTCCTTGGAGACGATGTCGGTGGACTCGCCGACACCGCGGGAGAACAGCTTCACGTCCTCGAAGACCGGGGTCTCGACGTAGCCGTAACCGGCCCGGCGGGCGGGCGCGGCGATGCGCTCGCGGATCGCCAGGAAGGTCGCGGAGCTGGGGGGCAGCAGGTCGTAGGTGCCCTTGGGGGCGGTGAAGGTGCTCAACTTCTCTTCCGTCACATTCCTCGTCGCGGGAAAGCCGGGGCGCCGGCCGCCCCCGCTGCCTGTCGGAGGTAGGGGTTGGTGGCGCGCTCGCGGCCGATGGTGGTCTGTCCGCCGTGGCCGGAGAGGACCACGGTGGAGTCGTCGAGGGGCAGGCACACCCGGGCCAGCGAGCGCATGATCGCTTCGCCGTCCCCGCCCGGGAGGTCGGTACGCCCGATGGAGCCGGCGAACAGCAGGTCGCCCGAGAACAGCACCGGGGGGAGGTCCTCGGCACCGGGCGTCCGGAAGGTCACCGACCCCCCGGTATGGCCCGGGGCGTGGTCCACGGTGAGCTGCAGGCCGGCCAGCTCCAGCACGCTGCCGTCGGTGAGCTCGCGCACGTCGTCGGGCTCGCCGACGGTCAGCTCGCCCATCAGCTGGGTGCCCAGGGAGCGGCCGAGCGACTTCTCCGGGTCGGACATCATGTACCGGTCCTCGGGGTGGATCCAGGCCGGGATGCCGCGGGCGCCGCACACCGGGACCACCGAGGCGACGTGGTCGATGTGGCCGTGGGTGAGCAGGACGGCGACGGGCTTGAGCCGGTGCTCACGGATGAGCTCCTCGACACCGCGCGCGGCCTGGTGGCCGGGGTCGACGATCACGCACTCCTCGCCCGCCCCCGGGGCGACCAGGTAGCAGTTGGTACCCCAGGCTCCAGCGGGGAATCCGGCGATGAACACGCGCGTCCTTCGGGTCTGTGCGGCGGGGGCTGCGGTGGCTACCAGTAGTGATGACGTAAGGGAAGCCTACCGGCGGTCCGGGTCCGGTTGCGAACCAGATCCGCGGTGACGGGCCCGGGCGCCTGACAGGTTCACCGCGTCCTTACGGGCCCGGTCCCTACACTTGGCCGCCGATGGGTGCGATGATCCGCTCCGGAACCCATCCACTTTTCCCGCACATGCTCAGGAGACACGGCCGGTGGTCAGCAGCGAACAGCGGCGGCGGCAGCTCGCCCGCGAGAAGTACGAGCGCCAGATGCAGCGCCGCGCCGAGGCGGCATCCGCCCGCAGGCGGCGCAACACGATCCTGGGCGCCTCGCTCGCCGTCGTGGTGCTGGCCGGCGGTGGAACGCTGTTCGCCACCGGCGCGTTCAGCTCCGACGACAAGGACAAGAGCGCGTCGGCCGCCTCCAGCGCGCAGGCCGCGCCGACCCAGGCCGACCCGGCCGCCACGCCGACCCGCAAGCCGGTCGAGGGCTGCACCACCCCGGCGGCGGGCTCGCCCAACAACAAGCAGTTCAAGGCCGAGCCGGCCATGTCGATCGACCAGGGTGCCTCGTACACCATGTCGCTGGACAGCAACTGCGGCAAGGTCACCATCGCGCTGGACGCGGCCAAGGCCCCGCACACCGTCAACTCGTTCAACTTCCTGGCGGGCGAGCAGTTCTTCGACCACACCAAGTGCCACCGGCTGACCACCGACGGCATCTTCGTGCTCCAGTGCGGCGACCCGACCGCCAGCGGCTCGGGCAGCCCCGGCTACAAGTTCGCGGACGAGAACCTGACCGGCGCGACCTACCCGGCGGGCACCGTGGCGATGGCCAACTCCGGCCCGGGCACCAACGGGAGCCAGTTCTTCCTGGTCTACAAGGACACCCAGCTGCCGCCGAGCTACACCCCGTTCGGCAAGATCACCGGCGGCCTGGACGTGGTCCAGAAGATCGCCGCCGCGGGCACCCTGGAGGGCTCCCCGGACGGCCACCCGATGGCCGACGTCACGCTCAACTCGGTTACCGTGTCCAAGGGTTGATCGACCCCGGGGCCACCGGCGGCGGGCGCGCGCAGCGCCCCCCGCCCGGCCCCGGACCGAAATCGCCCGGCCCGGATGCGGACAGCACCGGGCCTGGTCGCCTATGTTGGCGTTGTATAGGGTGCCCGGACCCGCCTAGCCGTCACCCTCGGCAGCAAGGCACGGCGGACGGGGACGGCGGACTCATCGGTCCGCCGCACATCAACTGTGGACGACGGTCGCGCGCCGCCCCGGCGCGGGCGCGACGTCATGTGGAGGACGCGCTATGAGCAGCGACCCGTGGGGCCGTGTGGACGAGCAGGGCACCGTGTACGTCAGGACGGCCGACGGCGAACGCGTCGTGGGTTCCTGGCAGGCCGGCTCGCCCGAGGAGGCCCTCGCCTACTTCGAGCGCAAGTACCAGGGCATCGAGGTGGAGATCGGCCTGCTGGAGAAGCGGGTGCGCACCACCGACCTGGCCGCCAAGGACGCCCAGACCGCGCTGGAGCACCTCCGCGCTCAGGTGACCGAGGGCCACGCGGTCGGTGACCTGGACGCGCTGGCCAAGCGGCTGGACACGCTCACCGGTGAGATCGAGAGCCGTCGGGAGGAGCGCAAGGCCGCCCGCGCCAAGGCCCAGGACGAGACCCGCTCCGCCAAGGAGGCCCTGGTCTCCGAGGCCGAGCAGCTCGCCGAGTCCACCCAGTGGCGGGAGGCCGGCGACCGGCTGCGCGCCCTGGTGGACACCTGGAAGGGCCTGCCGCGGCTGGACCGCAAGAGCGACGACGAGCTGTGGCACCGCTTCTCGCACGCCCGCTCGGTCTTCTCCAAGCACCGCAAGGCGCACTTCGCGACCCTGGACGCCGAGCGCGAGCAGGCCCGGCAGGTCAAGGAGGCGCTGGTGGCCGAGGCCGAGGCGCTCTCCTCGTCCACCGACTGGGGCACCACCGCGGCCGCCTACCGCGACCTGATGGCGCGCTGGAAGGCCGCCGGCCGGGCGCAGCGCGACGTCGAGGACGAGCTGTGGGCGCGGTTCCGCGGCGCCCAGGACGTCTTCTTCCAGGCCCGTTCCGCCGTGTTCAGCGAGCGGGACGCCGAGCAGGTGGAGAACCAGAAGCTCAAGGAGGCGCTGGCCACCGAGGCCGAGGCGATCCTGCCGATCACCGACCTCAAGGCCGCCAAGGCCGCGCTGCGCGAGGTCAACGAGCGCTGGGAGGCCATCGGCCACGTGCCGCGCGACGTCCGTCCGAAGCTGGACGGCCGGCTGAACGCGGTCGAGCGGGCCATCCGCGAGGCCGAGGACAGCGAGTGGAAGCGCTCCAACCCGGAGGCCAAGGCCCGCGCGGCCGGCATGGTGGGCCTGTTCCAGGCGAAGGCCGACAAGATCCAGGCCGACCTGGACAAGGCCCGCGCCGCCGGCAACGCCTCCAGGACCGCCAAGCTGGAGGCCGAGCTGTCCGGCGTGCAGACCCTGCTGGAGCAGGCGCACAAGAGCCAGGAGGAGTTCAGCGGCTGATCCACCGGCCCGCTGAACGGCGAAGGCCCCCGGGGTGCTCCCCGGGGGCCTTCCTCATGCGCCGAGGCGGTCGGCGCCGTGCCTCACTTGCGGGCCGAGGTGACCCGGTAGACGTCGTACACGCCCTCGACGCCGCGCACCGCCTTGAGCACGTGGCCCAGGTGCTTGGGGTCGCCCATCTCGAAGGTGAAGCGGCTCATCGCCACCCGGTCCCGGGAGGTCTGGACCGCCGCCGACAGGATGTTGACGTGCTGGTCGGACAGCACCCGGGTGACGTCCGAGAGCAGCCGGGAGCGGTCCAGCGCCTCGACCTGGATGGCCACCAGGAAGACCGAGGACTGGGTGGCCGCCCACTCGACGTCGATCATCCGCTCGGGCTGCTGGCTCAGCGACTCGACGTTGACGCAGTCGGCGCGGTGCACCGAGACGCCGTTGCCCCGGGTGACGAAGCCGACGATCGGGTCGCCCGGCACCGGGGTGCAGCAGCGGGACAGCTTGACCCAGACGTCCTCGACGCCCTTGACGATCACGCCCGGGTCGCCCTTGGCCCGTCGGCGCACCGCCCGGCGGTTGTCGTGGGTCGGGGTGGCCGTCTCGGCGAGGTCCTCGGTGGCGCCCTCCTCGCCGCCGAGCGCCTGGACCAGCTTCTGGACGATGTTCTGCGCGGCGACGTGCCCCTCGCCGATGGCGGCGTAGAGCGAGGAGATGTCGGGGTAGCGCATCTCGTGGGCCAGGGTGACCAGCGAGTCGCCGGTCAGGATCCGCTGGATCGGCAGGCCCTGCTTGCGCATCGCCCGGACGATCGCCTCCTTGCCGTGCTCGATCGCCTCCTCGCGGCGCTCCTTGGAGAACCAGGCGCGGATCTTGTTGCGGGCGCGCGGGGACTTGACGAAGCCCAGCCAGTCCCGGGAGGGGCCGGCGTTCTCCGCCTTGGAGGTGAACACCTCGACGGTGTCGCCGTTCTCCAGGGTCGACTCCAGCGGCACCAGCCGTCCGTTGACCCGGGCCCCTATGGTCCGGTAGCCGACCTCGGTGTGCACCGCGAAGGCGAAGTCCACCGGGGTGGCGCCGGCCGGCAGGGCTATCACGTCGCCCTTGGGGGTGAAGACGAAGACCTCGTTGCTGGCCAGGTCGAAGCGCAGCGACTCCAGGAACTCGCCCGGGTCGGCGGTCTCCTTCTGCCAGTCCAGCAGCTGCCGCAGCCAGGCCATCTCGTTGACGGCGCCGGCCTTGTCGTCCTTGCGGACCTGGGTCGGGGTGTCGGTGCGGACCTTGGAGGCCCCGGCGACGGCGCGCTGCTTGTACTTCCAGTGCGCGGCGATGCCGTACTCGGCCCGCCGGTGCATGTCGAAGGTGCGGATCTGGAGTTCGACGGGCTTGCCGCCGGGACCGATCACCGTGGTGTGCAGCGACTGGTACATGTTGAACTTGGGCATCGCGATGTAGTCCTTGAACCGCCCCGGCACCGGGTTCCACCGCGCGTGGATGGTGCCCAGCGCCGCGTAGCAGTCGCGGACGGTGTCGACCAGGACCCTGATGCCCACCAGGTCGTAGATCTCCGCGAAGTCCCGGCCGCGGACGATCATCTTCTGGTAGACCGAGTAGTAGTGCTTCGGCCGGCCGGTGACGGAGGCGGTGATCCGGGCGCCGCGCAGGTCCGCCTGGACCTGGTCGATCACGGTCGCCAGGTACTCGTCCCGCTTGGGGGCGCGCTCGGCGACCAGCCGGACGATCTCGTCGTACATCTTGGGGTAGAGGATCGCGAAGGCGAGGTCCTCCAGCTCCCACTTGATGGTGTTCATGCCCAGCCGGTGCGCCAGCGGGGCGTAGATCTCCAGCGTCTCGCGGGCCTTCTTCTCCTGCTTCTCCCGCTTGAGGTAGCGCATCGTGCGCATGTTGTGCAGGCGGTCGGCCAGCTTGATCACCAGGACCCGGGGATCCTTGGCCATCGCCACGACCATCTTGCGGACCGTCTCGGCCTGCGCGGCCTCGCCGAACTTGACCCGGTCCAGCTTGGTGACGCCGTCGACCAGCAGGGCCACCGAGTCGCCGAAGTCCTTGCGCAGGGTCTCCAGGCCGTAGTCGGTGTCCTCGACGGTGTCGTGCAGCAGCCCGGCCATCAGCGTCGGGGCGTCCATGCCCAGCTCGGCCAGGATGGTCGCGACGGCCAGCGGGTGGGTGATGTACGGGTCGCCGCTCTTGCGCTTCTGCCCGCGGTGCCACTTCTCGGCGACGGCGTAGGCGCGCTCGATGTCGCGCAGCAGCGCCGGGTCGGCCTTGGGGTCGTTCGCCCGGATCGAGCGGAACAGCGGCTCCAGGACGGGGTTGAGCACACTGGAGCGCTGGCCGCCGAGGCGGGCCAGTCGGGCGCGCATCCCACCGCCGGTGCCGGAGCCGCGGCCGAGCGGGGCGAGCTGGCGCGAGGAGGTCGGTGTCGGGCGTGCCGGGGTGGCCCCCGAGGGCGTGGGGCGGTCTTCGGGGGCGGCCGCTGCGGCCGTGGGCACAACCTCGTCGGGCAAGGACACTCCTCGGGGCACCGGGGCCGACCCCTGCCGAGGCCCGTACGGTCCGGGCGCAACCGGAAGGGGATGAATCTTCATGGTACCGAGCCGGGCGGCCCGCCGTTCATCCGGCCGGGCCCGGAAGCGGAAGGGCGGCGGTCGGATGATCCGACCGCCGCCCTTCCGTCATGCGCTTCAGACCGTGACCAGCGTCTCCAGCGGAGCGTCGCCCAGGTGCCCGGCCAGCCGCTCGCGGCCGTCCAGGAAGCCCAGCTCCATCAGCACCACGACGCCCGCCAGCTCGGCGCCGGCCTCCTTCACCAGGTCCAGCGAGGCCCCGATGGTGCCACCGGTGGCCAGCACGTCGTCCACCACCAGGACCCGCTCCCCGGGCGCGAAGGCGTCGCACTGCACCTCCAGCGTCGCCGAGCCGTACTCCAGCTCGTACGAGCGCCGGAACACCTCGCCGGGCAGCTTGCCCTGCTTGCGGATCGGCACGAAGCCGAGTCCGGCCGCGACGGCCGCCGGAGCCGCCAGCACGAAGCCGCGCGCCTCCAGGCCCACCACCTTGGTCGCCCCGAGCGCGTGCGCCCGGTCGGCCAGCGCCCTGGTGAGGGCGCCGAAGGCCTCGGCGTCGGCGAGCAGCGGCGCGATGTCCTTGAACAGCACACCCGGCTTCGGGTAGTCCGGGACGTCCCGGATCCGGCTGTTCAGCAGCTCGGCCAGTGCGGTGTCGGCGGTGGTCACGGTTCTGTCCTCAGGGTCGGGTTCGGGTCAGCGCTTGGTGGACGGACGGCCCTTGGCACGCGGGGTGCCGGCCGCGCGGCCGCGCTGACCGACCATACCCGCAGGCTGGTCGTCCTCCACGGCCTCGTCCGTCGCCGCCTCGCCCGAGGCCTCCGCCTTGGCGGCCGCGGCCCGGTGCTGCAGGACGCGCTTGCGCAGCGCCTTCATCTCCGGCTGCTCCTCCTTGAGCTGCGCCAGCAGCGGGGTGGCGACGCAGATCGAGGAGTAGGCACCGGCCGCGAGGCCGATGAACAGCGCGAGCGAGATGTCGTTCAGGGTGCCGGCGCCCAGCAGGCCGCCACCGATGAACAGCAGCGCGGCGACCGGCAGCAGCGCCACCACGGTGGTGTTGAGCGAGCGCACCAGGGTCTGGTTGAGGCCCGCGTTGGCCGCCTCGCTGTAGGTGAGCTTGTTCTGCTTGGTGAGCCCCTTGGCGTTCTCCTTCACGGTGTCGAAGACGACGACCGTGTCGTAGAGCGAGTACCCGAGGATCGTCAGGAAGCCGATCACCGTACCGGGGGTGACCTCGAAGCCCACCAGGGCGTAGACGCCGATGGTGATCAGGAGGTCGTGGATCAGCGCGACCAGGGCGGCCAGTGCCATCCGCCACTCGAAGGCGATCGCCAGGTAGACCGTCACCAGGACCATGAAGACGACCAGGCCGGTGAGCGCCTTGTTGGAGATCTGCTTGCCCCAGCTGGGGCCGATCACCTGGGCCTCGACGGTGTCCAGCGGCACGCCGAGCTTCTGCGAGAGCTGCGCGCGGATCTCGTCCGAGCTCTTCTGCTCGTCGGTGCTGACCTGGATGCGGATCTTGTTGTTGTCCGTCGACTGCACCAGCGGGTGCGAGGAGACGATCCCGTCGGCGGTGTCCTGCGCCTGCGAGACCGTCAGGCCCGGCTTGGTCACGGTGTAGACCGAGCCGCCCTTGAACTCGATGCCCAGGTGCAGGCCCATGGCCAGACCGATCGCCGCGACCAGCACGATCACGCCGGAGATGGAGTACCAGAGCTTGCGGCGCCCGACGAAGTCGAAGCTGACCTCGCCCTGGTAGAGCCGGTGGCCCAGATTGGAGAAGCGCGACACGGTGTCAGGCCTCCTTCACGGCGGCAGAGGAGGGGTTGCGACGACGGCTGCTGCGCAGCGGCGGGCGGGCGCCCAGCCGCTTCGGGTCCACACCGGACCACGGGTGGCCGTCGGAGAAGAACTTCCGGCGGGCCAGCAGCGTGATCATCGGCTTGGTGAAGAGGAAGATCACCACGACGTCCAGCGCGGTGGTCAGACCCAGGGTGAACGCGAAGCCCTGGACCTTGCCGACCGAGACCACGTAGAGCACCGCGGCACAAAGGAAGGACACGAAGTCCGAGACCAGGATGGTGCGCCGGGCCCGCGGCCAGGCCCGCTGGACCGCCGGGCGCAGCGGGGCGCCCTCGCGGACCTCGTCGCGGATGCGCTCGAAGTACACGATGAAGGAGTCGGCGGTGATACCGATCGCGACGATCGCACCGCAGACCGCCGGCAGGTTCAGCGCGAAGCCGATCGCGTTGCCGAGCAGGCTCATCAGCGAGTAGGTCAGGATCGCCGAGACGATCAGACCGGCGATCGAGACCAGGCCGAGGCCGCGGTAGTAGATCAGCGAGTAGGCGACCACCAGCAGCATGCCGATCGCGCCGGCGACCAGGCCGGCCTTCAGCTGGTCGCTGCCCAGCGCCGGGGAGACGGTGGTGATGTCGCCCTTCTGGAACTCCAGCGGCAGCGCGCCGTAGCTCAGCACGTTGGAGAGGTCCTGCGCCTCGGGCTGGGTGAACTGGCCGGTGATGACCGCGCTACCGCCCGCGATCGCACCGTTGACCTGCGGGTGCGAGACGACCTCGTTGTCCAGCACGATGGCGAACTGGTTGGTCGGCGGGGTCTGGGCGGCCAGCTGGGTGGTGACCTTGGTGAAGGCGTCGGTGCCGGTGCCGTTGAACTGCAGCTGGACCTGCCAGCCGGCACCGGTCTGGGTGTCGAGGCTGGGCTGGGCCTTGGAGACGTCCGAGCCCTTCACCGCGACGGGGCCGAGGGCCAGCTTCTCGTAGTAGCCGCCCTTCGCGGGCTTCTGCGAGCAGGCGACCATCGCCTTGTCCTCGGCACCGGTCTGGGCCGCGCGGGCCTCCGGCTTGGTGCAGTCGAGGTCGGCGAACGCGGCCTGCAGCTCCGGCGGGACGGTGCCCTGGGTCATCGCCGCGGTCAGGTCGGCGGCGCTCGGCTGGGTGGGCTGGGCACTCGGCGCGCCGGAGGCGGACGGGGCGGCCGAGCCGGTGGCGGACGGGCTGCCGGTGACGCCGGTGGCGGCGGGGCTCGGGCTGGAGCCCTCGGCGGCCAGCGCCTCACCGACGGAGCGGCCCTGCTTGGTGGCGCTCGCACTGGCGGAGGCGGTGGGCGCGTGGCTCGCGGAGGAGCTCGCACCGGCGGAGGCGGTGGCACTGCCCGACGGGGCGGCGTTCGGGGTGCCCGAGGCGCCCGCGGACGGGGAGCCGGTGGGCGCGGGCGGGGTCACACCGCTGGGCGCCACGGCCAGGACCGGACGGAAGAACAGCTTGGCGGTGGTACCGACCTGGTCCGCCGCGTTCTGCTTGTCGCCGCCCTTGGGGATGTTCACGATGATCGTGTCCGAGCCCTGGGTCTGGACCTCCGCCTCGGAGACACCCATTCCGTTGACGCGGCGCTCGATGATCCCGACGGCGATGTCCATGCTGGACTTGTTGATCGCCTTGGGGTCCTTCGACTTCGCGGTCAGCGTGATGCTGGTGCCGCCGGCGAGGTCGATACCGAGCCGGGGCTTGGTACTGCCCGTCCCGAACATGAGGGCGACCAGTCCGACGGTGACGACCAGGATGAGGGCCAGCGCCCGCCCTGGGTAGCCGTCGCGCGGGCGCGACTTGGGTGTTGCCACCTTGCTCGTTTCTCCCTGTCCATGCCACTTTCCCGACCGGACCCCCGTCCGGCTCGTGGCGGGACGGGGGCATGGCGGGTGTGCGGCCCTGAGGTCCTGTGGGCTCGCGGCAATGTGCCGCGCGGCCGGGCGGGTTACCCAGCCGTACTACTTGCTCGCGGGAGCCCCGCCCTCGACATCGCCCTTCTCGGCGCTGTCCTTGGTCAGCGTCAGCGGCTTGTCCTCGACCGGCGCGGCGTCGGCGTCCTCGGCCTCCGGCTCGGACAGCTCGTCGTCGGCGGGGCGACCGTTGATGATCGCGTCGTACTCCTGGGGGTCCAGGACGGCCGCGATGGCGCTCTTCGTGAAGTGGGTGATCACGCCGGGCGCGATCTCCAGCTCAACGGTCTCGTCGTTGACCGCCTTCACCTGGGCGTACAGGCCGCCGATGGTGCGCACCCCCGCCCCGGGCTCCAGCGCGGACTGCATCTGCTGCGTCTGCGCCTGGCGCTTCTTCTGCGACCGGAACATGAGCACGATCGCGATGATCGGGAGGAGAAGGATGATGAGGTTCACTGCAGCCAGGGTCCTTTACGGGCCGCCGGCCGGCGGCCTGTGTGGTATGGGTCGGCCCGTCAGGTGAGAGGGGCGGTCCGGCGGAGTCTAGGCGACCCCGAACTGATCGGACAACGCCAAGCATCGCATCCTGCCGCCGAAAGTGGCGACCCTCCGCCTGCACGGATTCCCCGGACTTCTCCCCCGCCTCCTCCAAGGGGCACAGCGCCGGGAGGGGTCGGGAACGGCCGCCGCCTCTCACCCGTTCGGCCGAGAGCGGTCAACCCGCGTCCGGCCGGAACAGCTCCGGCTGGGGCGGCACACTGCCACGGGTGGTCTGGACCGGTGGGGTCATCCCGAGGTGCTGCCAGGCGGCGGCGGTGGCGATCCGCCCGCGCGGGGTGCGGGCCAGCAGGCCCTCCCGGACCAGGAACGGCTCGGCCACCTCCTCGACCGTCTCGGACTCCTCCCCCACCGCGACCGCCAGTGTCGACAAACCGACCGGGCCGCCGCCGAACAGCCGCAGCAGCGCGTCCAGCACCGCACGGTCCAGCCGGTCCAGACCGCGGGCGTCCACCTCGTAGACGTCCAGCGCCTGGGCGGCGATCCCGACGGTGACCACCCCGTCGTGCCTGACCTGCGCGTAGTCGCGGACCCGGCGCAGCAGCCGGTTGGCGATGCGCGGGGTGCCCCGCGAGCGCCCCGCGATCTCGGCCGCGCCGGCCGGGTCTATCTCCACGTCCAGCAGCGCGGCCGAGCGGTGCACCACCTTCTGCAGCTCGGCCGGGGCGTAGAACTCCATGTGCCCGGTGAAGCCGAAGCGGTCGCGCAACGGCGGCGGCAGCAGCCCGGCCCGGGTGGTGGCGCCGACCAGGGTGAAGGGCGGCAGCTCCAGCGGGATGGCGGTGGCCCCCGGGCCCTTGCCGACGATCACGTCGACCCGGAAGTCCTCCATCGCCATGTAGAGCATCTCCTCGGCCGGCCGGGACATCCGGTGGATCTCGTCGAGGAAGAGCACCTCGCCCTCGGTGAGCGAGGAGAGGATCGCCGCGAGGTCCCCCGCGTGCTGGATGGCCGGGCCGGAGGTGATCCGGATCGGGGCGCCCAGCTCGGCGGCGATGATCATGGACAGGGTGGTCTTGCCCAGCCCGGGCGGGCCGCTCAGCAGCACGTGGTCCGGCGCGCTGCCGCGCTTGCGGGCCGCCTGGAGCACCAGGGACAACTGCTCGCGCACCCGCTCCTGGCCGATGAACTCGTCCAGGAGCTTGGGGCGCAGCGCGGCCTCGACCGCCTGGTCCTCGCCGTCGGCGGCGGCCGTGACCAGCCGGTCGGCGGGTTCCGAGTCGTACATCCTCGCGGGCTCCAGAGTCTCCGGTGTCGATGGTGTCGATGCTGTCGAGGGTGTCTGCGCTGTCGGCACTGTCGGCGGCGTCGACGGCGTCGACGATATCGATGATGTCGACAAACAGACAGGTCGTCAGGTGGGTTCAGCGGGCCCGGTTGAGGCCGCGCAGGGCGAGCCGCAGCAGCGCGCCGACGTCCGTGGTCTGCTGCGCCTCCGCCTCCGGGGTGACGGCCGCGACCGCCTCGTCCGCCTCGCGCGGGGCGTAGCCGAGGCCGGTCAGCGCCGAGTGCAGCTGCTCGCTCCACGGCGCCGGGCCGCTCGCGATCGGCTTCTGCGCGGGCACCGCGCCGTGCGGGGCGCCCAGCTTGTCCTTGTACTCCAGCAGCAGCTTGGCCGCCTTCGCCTTGCCGATGCCCGGCACCGCGACCAGCGCCTTCTCGTCCCCGCCCGCCACCGCGGCGCGCAGCGCGTCGGGGCTGTGCACGCCGAGGATCGCCTGGGCCAGCTTGGGGCCGACGCCCGGCGCGGCCTGGAGGATCTCGAACACCGACCGCTCGTCGTCGTCCGCGAAGCCGAACAGGGTCAGCGAGTCCTCCCGGACCACCAGCGAGGTCGCCAGCCGGGCCGGCTCGCCCAACCGCAGGCCGGCCAGGGTGTTCGGGGTGCACTGGACGGCCATGCCGACCCCGCCGACCTCGACCACCGCGACACCGGAGGCGATGGCCGCCACCGGCCCTTGCACGAAGGCGATCACCGACTACTGCCTTTCACGGAGAAGGAGCCCCTCGGGGCCGTGGAGCGGGCGGCCTGGGCGGCCTGCGCCGCGGCCTGCAACCGGTTGGTCGTCCCGCCGCGCCAGATGTGGCAGATCGCCAGTGCCAGCGCGTCGGCGGCGTCGGCCGGCTTGGGCGGGGCGTCCAGCCGCAGCAGGCGCTGCACCATGGCCGTGACCTGCGCCTTGTCCGCCCGGCCGGAGCCGGTGACGGCGGCCTTGACCTCACTGGGCGTGTGCAGGGTGACCGGGATGCCGCGCCGGGTGGCGCAGAGCATCGCGACCGCGCTCGCCTGGGCGGTGCCCATCACGGTACGGACGTTGTGCTGGGCGAAGACCCGCTCGACCGCGACCAGGTCGGGCCGGTGCTCGTCCAGCCAGGCCTCCAGGCCCTGCTCGACCAGCAGCAGCCGCTGCCCGATCTCGGCGTCGGCCGGTGTGCGCACCACGCCCACCCCCGCCATCCGCAGCGGCCGGCCCGGCGCACCCTCGACCACGCCGACCCCGCACCTGGTCAGCCCCGGGTCCACACCCAGCACCCGCACGTCACGCCCCGCCTCTCTGCGACCCGCCACCGTCACTCGCCCCGGTGCCCCGCCACTTACGGCGAGGACCTGCGAAGGCTACCGCCCGGGTCCGACAATCCCGCCGACGACACCGGCCCGGCGGTCCTGGGACCACCGGGCCGGGCAGTGAGAACGATCACCGGGGACCGTTACTCGGCGTCGAGCTGCGCACCGACCTCGTCGGAGATGTCGAAGTTGGCGAAGACGTTCTGCACGTCGTCGCTGTCCTCCAGCGCGTCGATCAGCTTGAGGATCTTGCGGGCGCCGTCGACGTCCAGCTCGACCTGCATGCTCGGGAGGAAGTTGGCCTCGGCCGAGTCGTAGTCGACGCCGGCGTCCACCAGCGCGGTGCGCACGGCGACCATCTTGGAGGCCTCGGAGACGATCTCGAAGGAGTCGCCGAGGTCGTTGATCTCCTCGGGCTCCTGGTCGAGGACGACCTCGAACAGCTTGTCCTCGTCCACGCCGTCAGCCTTGGGGACGACCACGACGCCCTTGCGGTTGAACAGGTACGACACCGAGCCCGGGTCGGCCATCGAGCCGCCGTTGCGGGTCATCGCGACGCGCACGTCGGAGGCCGCGCGGTTGCGGTTGTCGGTGAGGCACTCGATCAGGACGGCGACACCGTTCGGGCCGTAGCCCTCGTACATGATGGTCTGGTAGTCGGCGCCGCCGGCCTCCAGACCGCCACCGCGCTTGACGGCGCGGTTGATGTTGTCGATCGGGACCGAGCTCTTCTTCGCCTTCTGGATGGCGTCGTAGAGGGTCGGGTTGCCCGCCGGGTCGGGCCCGCCGGTCCGCGCCGCCACCTCGATGTTCTTGATCATCTTGGCGAAGAGCTTGCCGCGCTTGGCGTCGATCACGGCCTTCTTGTGCTTGGTGGTAGCCCACTTAGAGTGGCCGGACATCGCCAGCTCCTTTACGTCGCCATTTGGAAATGAACAGATGAGATCTTACCGGTGTCGTCACCGGTGGGGCGCACACGGCTACGCCGGGGCCTACCGGGTGGCGAGGTGCTCCTCGACCATCTTCACGAAGTAGGCGTGCACCCGGTGGTCGCCGGTGAGCTCCGGGTGGAACGAGGTGGCCAGCAGGTTGCCCTGGCGCACGGCCACGATCCGGCTCTCCGGGCCGTCCGCGCCGGGCAGCTCGGCCAGCACCTCGACGCCCGTGCCGACCGCCTCGACCCAGGGGGCGCGGATGAACACGCCGTGCACCGGGGCGTCGTCCAGGCCCTTGAAGGCGATGCCGGACTCGAAGGACTCGTTCTGGCGGCCGAAGGCGTTGCGGCGCACCGTCATGTCGATGCCGCCGACGGCCTCCTGGTCCTCCCGGCCGTCGAGGATCTTGTCGGCCAGCATGATCATGCCCGCGCAGGTGCCGTACACCGGCATGCCGGCGGCGACCCGCTCGCGCACCGGCTCCATCACGCCGAACAGCAGCGCCAGCTTGGACATGGTGGTGGACTCCCCGCCGGGGATCACCAGCGCGTCGACCTCGGCCAGCTCCTCGGCACGACGCACCGGACGGGCGAGCGCGTCGGCCTCGGCCAGCGCCACCAGGTGCTCGCGGACGTCGCCCTGCAGGGCGAGGACACCGATGACTGGAGTGCTCACGGTCTTCAACCTCAATCGATCGTTACCTACGGAAGGACGCGGCACGGCCCGCCGCACACCGAAGCGCTGCGGCGGGCCGGCTCGGAGAGGGGTGGCTACCAGCCGCGGTTGGCGTAGCGCTCGGTCTCCGGCAGGGTGTCGCAGTTGATGCCGACCATGGCCTCGCCCAGGTTGCGGGAGGCGTCCGCGATGATCTTCGGGTCGTCGAAGAAGGTGGTGGCCTTCACGATGGCGGCGGCGCGCTTGGCCGGGTCGCCCGACTTGAAGATGCCGGAGCCGACGAAGACGCCCTCGGCGCCCAGCTGGCGCATCAGCGCGGCGTCGGCCGGGGTGGCCACGCCACCGGCGGAGAACAGCACGACCGGCAGCTTGCCGAGCTCGGCGACCTCCTTGACCAGCTCGTACGGGGCGCGCAGCTCCTTGGCGGCGGCGTACAGCTCGTTGTTGTCGAAGCCGCGCAGCTTGGCGATCTCGTTCTTGATCTGGCGCAGGTGGCGGACGGCCTCGACGACGTTGCCGGTGCCGGCCTCACCCTTCGAGCGGATCATGGCCGCGCCCTCGGCGATGCGGCGCAGGGCCTCGCCCAGGTTGGTGGCGCCGCAGACGAAGGGGGTGGTGAAGGCGAACTTGTCCGAGTGGTTGACCTCGTCGGCCGGGGTCAGCACCTCGGACTCGTCGATGTAGTCGACACCCAGCGACTGCAGCACCTGGGCCTCGACGAAGTGGCCGATCCGGGACTTGGCCATCACCGGGATGGAGACCGCCTCGATGATCTCCTCGATCATGTTCGGGTCGGACATGCGGGCCACGCCGCCATCCTTGCGGATGTCGGCCGGAACCCGCTCCAGGGCCATGACGGCCACCGCGCCGGCGTCCTCGGCGATCTTGGCCTGCTCGGCGTTGACCACGTCCATGATCACACCGCCCTTGAGCTGCTCGGCCATGCCGCGCTTGACCCGGGCGGTACCGATCTGCGGCTGGTCTGCGGTGGTGGGGGTGGTGGACACGTGAGACCTCACTCGAAGATGAACCAGTGCTATCGCCCTATGGTAGGCGGAACGGGTGGGCCAACCATGCGCCACCAAGTCCAGCCCGGACGACGGGATGCGACATTCGGGCCGTATCCGGGGACAGCCTAAGCAGGCGCTCCCTCCGGCGTAAGAGCGGGCGGCGGAGCATCGTCCATCTCGAAGGCCATCGGGAACGGCGCCTTGCCCGCCAACCGGAAGTACCGCACCAGCCGGTGCTCCCGCACCGCCCGGGCCGCCCGCACCGCGTCGTTGTGGAACCGACGGGCCATCGGCACCCGGCGCACGGCGGCCGTCAGATCACGAACCGCCTCCTCGCCCCCCGGCTCGGCCACCAGCGCGGCCACCTGCTCCGACTCCTCGAACACCGCCCGCAGCGCCAGGCTCAGCTGGCTCTCCGCCACCTCGCGCTGCTCGTCCTCGGCCTGCCGGGCCGCGTGCGCCGCGTCCAGAAGCAGTAGTGAAGTGGCCGGATCCAGTAGCGAGGACGTCGCCAGCTCCATCGCCACCGAGGCCCGGCGGACCAGTTGCGCGTCCAGCGCCGCCCGCGCGGCGTCGATCCGGGCGTGCAGCCGGTCCAAGCGGCCGGCCGTCCAACTCAGGTACATGCCGAACAGCACCACGGCCACGCCGGCCCAGATCCAGGTAGTCACGGGCCGCTACGTTACCGGGTGTCACCGGCCGCCCTGCCCGGTGTCAGCCCCGCACGGTCCCGTTGCGGTAGCTGCCCCGGTCGATGTCCGCGATGTTCACCGCGGTGAACAGCCTGGTCCCCGGCAGCGGCCGGACGTGCTGCGCCAGCAGCGCCACCACGCCCTCGCTCAGCGCCGCCTTCGCCTCCGGCGTACGGCCCGGGAACACCTGGAACTCGACGTACACCTGGGCGTCGCCCACCACCCCGGTGGTGCCGACCACCAGTTCCTCGCTCTGCCGGAACACCGTCTTGCAGGACTCCGGCTTCGCGTCGATCGTCTCCTCCGCCAGCCGGTTGATCGCCAGGCCCAGCGCCCGGCGGTCGAAGGTCCCGGCCAGGCTGGACGAGTAGTCGACGGAGATCTGCGGCATCGTTCCCCCATGGGTCTCGGTGGTGCGGTCGGCCCGACCCTAACCCCACCGACACCCGGCCCCGCGGAAGCCCCCGGCGCTCAGGCCCTGTCCGGCGGATCCTGCCGGACAGGGCCTAGCCGGTCGCTCCTCGCTGTCGTCAGCGGCGCGTCCACCGGCTCGGAGCGCTGCGCTCGTCCTCCTCGACCACCGCCGCCGCCCCGGCCGTCACCGTCTCGTACACCGCCAGGATGTCCGCCCCGACCGTCGACCAGTCGAACCGCCGCACGTGCCGGGAGGCCGCCTTGCGCAGCTCCTCCAGCCGCCCCGGATCCCCCAGCAGCCGCAGCGCGGTACGGGCCAGCGCGTCCGCGTCCTCCACCGGGAACAGCTCGCCGGCGTCCCCGCCGTCCAGCACCTGCTTGAACGCGTCCAGGTCGCTGGCCAGCACCGGGGCGCCCGCCGACATCGCCTCGACCAGGATGATCCCGAAGCTCTCGCCGCCGGTGTTCGGCGCCACGTACAGGTCCACGCTGCGCAGCAGCCGGGCCTTCTCCCGGTCCGAGACCATGCCGAGGAACTCCACCCGCTCGCGGACCTCGGGCGCCAAGCCCGCCACGGCCTCCTCCTCGTCGCCCTTGCCCGCGACCAGCAGCCGCACCCCTGGCCGCTCGGCCAGGATCCTCGGCATCGCCGCCAGCAGCGTCGGCAGGCCCTTGCGCGGCTCGTTGATCCGGCCGATGAAGCCGATCGTGCCCGGCTCCCCCGCCGCCGCGCCGCCGGTCCAGCGCTCGTCCGGCTCGGCGTCCGCGAAGAACCCGACGTCCACGCCGTTCGGGATCACCACCGCGTCCCCGCCCAGGTGCTCCACCAGGGTCCGCCGGGCGTACTCCGACACCGCGATCCGGGCCCGCATCTTCTCCAGCCCCGGCTGGAGGATCGGCGAGGCCGCGATCATCGCCCGCGAGCGCGGGTTCGAGGTGTGGAAGGTGCCCACCATCGGCCCGGTGGCCGACCACGCGGCCAGTATCGACAGGCTCGGCGAGGTCGGCTCGTGCACGTGCAGGATGTCGAAGCGCCCCTCGCGCAGCCACCGCCGCACCCGGGCCGCCGACAGGATGCCGAAGCTCAGCCGCGCCACCGACCCGTTGTACGGCACCGCCACCGCCCGCCCGGCCGAGACCACGTACGGCGGCAGCGCCTCGTCGTCCTCGGCCGGCGCCAGCACCGACACCTCGTGCCCCAGGCCGATCAGGTGCTCGGCGAGGTCCCGGATGTGGAACTGCACCCCGCCGGGGACGTCCCAGTCGTACGGGCAGACGATGCCGATCTTCACGGGTTCCTCAAGCTCCTTCGGAAGGTCGTGCGGTGCTACGGGCTGGGCTCAGGCCCCGGAGGCCTCGGCGGGCTCGGCCGCCGGCTCCGGCGCCGCCCCGGGGCGCCCGCCCCCCACCGTCTCACGCGACGGCAGGTCGGCCGGCCAGAACTTCTGCAGCATGTGCCAGTCCTGCGGGTGCTCGCTGATCCCGCGCTCCCACACGTCCGCGATGGCCTGGGTCATCGCCAGCGTCCGCGTCTTGCGGTCGCCCTCCTCAGGCACCGGCACCTCCGGGTGGATGGTCCCGCGCAGCACCGGGCCGTCGTACCAGAGCGTCGCCGGCAGTAGCGCCGCCCCGGTGCGCTGGCACAGCGCCGCCGGCCCGGCCGGCATCCGGGTCGCCTCGCCGAAGAAGGACACCTCGATGCCCGCCTCCGAGAGGTCCCGGTCCCCCACCAGGCAGACCAGCTTGCCCGCGCGCAGCCGCCGCGCCAGCGTGCCGATCACGTTCACCCCGCCACCGGTCAGCGCCAGGACCTCCATGCCCTGGCCCTCCCGGAACTCGACGAACCGGTCGAACAGCCGCTCCGGCTTCAGCCGCTCGGCGACCGTGGTGAACGGGTGGCCCAGGTGCGCTATCCAGGTGCCCGCCAGGTCCCAGTTCCCCATGTGCGGCAGCGCCACCACCACGCCCCGCCCGGACTCCAGCGACTCCTTCAGATGCTCGACGCCGTCGATCCGGACGTCCCGCAGGACCCTCTCCCGGCTCCACACCGGCAGCCGGAAGGACTCCATCCAGTACCGCAGGTACGAGCGCATCCCGGCCCGCGACAGCCGCCGCAGCGCCGCCTCGTGCAGCCCCGGGCGGACCCGGCGCAGGTTCGCCTCCAACTGCCGCACCCGCGGACCGCGACGCCGCCAGGCGTAGTCCGCCAGCCGGTCGAACAGCCACCGCGCCACCGGCTCCGGCAGGTGCTTCAGCACCGCCCACCCCAGCGCATAGGCCCAGTACACCAGTCGGTCCTTCACCGCAGGACGCCCCCCATCAGCTCCCGGCCGCCGCTCGGTCGGCCTCGAACGCCTCGCGGCGCACGGTCAGCATCCGCTGGAACACCGTCACCAGGCTGCCCGCCGCCACCAGCCACAGCGCCACCGGCAGCAGCCACTCCACGTACGGCACCCCGAACGTGTGCAGGCCGGCCACCCCGGCCGCGACCAGGCTGATCACCAGCCGCTCGGCCCGCTCCACCAGCCCGGACACGTCGCACGGCAGGCCCTGGCTCTCCGCCCGCGCCTTGGTGTACGACACCACCAGACCGCTGGCCAGGCAGAAGATCGCGACCGCGCACAGCAGGTTGTTGTCGCCCTTGCCCGCGTACCACATCGCCAGGCCGCCGAAGATCGCCGCGTCCGCGACCCGGTCCAGCGTGGAGTCCAGGAAGGCCCCCCACTTGCTGGTCCGGCCCAGCTGCCGGGCCATGTTCCCGTCCACCAGGTCCGAGAAGATGAACAGCGTGATCGTGATGGTGCCCCAGAAGAACTCCCCACGCGGGAAGAACACCAGCGCACCGGCCACCGAACCGGCGGTACCGATCAGCGTCACGGCGTCCGGGCTCACGCCCAGCCGGATCAGGAACGCGGCGAACGGGGTCAGAACACGTGTGAAGAAGGCACGCGCGTATTTGTTGAGCATGGCCTTCCCAGCCGCTCCGATTCTCCCGGGTACCCGCCTGGCGCAGCACGCGCGGCAGACGGCCGGACGAATGAGCACGCCCGGCGCACCCATCGTAGCCACGCCCGGGACACCCTCCGTCGCACGCACCGCCGCAGGGGCACCCCGGCAACGGCCCCCACACGTACGGTCACCGACACGCGCCCCGCCCGCCCCGACCACAGGCGTGCTGCGCGGATCGTCCTGGGGCCCGCGGCGCCGGGGCACGCACCTCGCCGCGTTGTCGTCGGTCGCCCGATGCTCCGCATCGCCTCCCTCCTCCGCCTTGCGATGCACGCACCCCAACGCCGCAGCCTCGCCCAGCCTGATCCGCGCAGCACGCCTAGACTGCCAAGGACAGCCTCGGCGCCACGGGAGGAGACCCCGATGCCCGACCGCAGCACCGGCCGAGCCGGCCAGGCACCCGCCGTCACCGGCCCGCAGGACCTGCGCAACGTCGTCCTCGTCGGCTCCAGCGGTGTGGGCAAGACCACCCTCGCCGAATCCCTGGCCCTCGCCGCCGGCGCCACCGGCCGCGCCGGACGCGTCACGGACGGCACCACCGTCTCCGACCACGAGTCCATCGAGCACCAGCAGCAGCGCTCCGTCCAGCTCTCGCTGCTTCCGCTCGAGTGGAAGGGCGTCAAGATCAACCTGATCGACCCGCCCGGCCACCCCGACTTCGCCGCCGACCTGCGCGCCGCCCTGCACGCCGCCGACGCCGCCGTCTTCGTCGTCTCCGCCACCGACCCGGTCACCGCCCCCACCCGCGCGCTCTGGCGCGAGTGCGCCGCCGAGGGCATCCCGCGCGCCATCGCGGTCGCCAAGCTCGACCTCGCCCGCACCGGCTTCGACGACATCCTCACCAGCTGCCACGACGCCTTCGAGCTCGGCCCGGACACCCTGCGCCCGCTCTTCCTGCCCGTCCTCCACGACGGGCACCCCGACGGCAGCGTCGACCTCCTCACCGGCGACACCTACGGCGAGGCCGCCCCGCTGCCCGACACCGGCCCCGCCCACGACAGCCTCGTCGAGGCCATCTCCGGCCAGGACGACACCCTCATGGAGCGCTACCTCTCCGGCGACCCCCTCGACACCGACGCCCTCGAAGCCGGCCTGCGCCGCGAAGTCCTCGCCTGCGCCCTCCACCCCGCCGTCCCCACCAGCGACAACGGCCTCGGCGCCGCCGAACTCCTCGACCTGATCGCCCACACCTTCCCGAACCCCACCGAGCGCACCCGCCCCGCCCCCGACTGCGACCCCGACGCCCCGCTCGCCGCCCAGGTCGTCCGCGTCACCGGCGACGCCTACGTCGGCCGGATCAGCCTGCTGCGCCTGTACGCCGGCACCCTGCGCCCCGACAGCCGGATCCACCTGGTGGGCCCCGCCCACTCCGCCGACCAGAACGGCGACGAACGCGTCACCGGCCTCACCAGCCCCTTCGGCAAGCTCCAGCGACCCGTCCCGCACGCCGTCGCCGGCGACCTCGTCTGCGCCGCCAAACTCACCACCGCCCGGGCCGGCGACACCGTCCACGACCCCGGCCACCCCGTCGAACTCGACGGCTGGACCCTGCCCGAGCCCCTGCTGCCGATCGCCGTCGAAGCCCACAGCAAGGCCGACGACGACAAGCTCTCCCAGGCCCTCACCCGGCTCACCGCCGAGGACCCGGCGCTACGGCCCGAACAGAACCCGGACACCCACCAGCTCGTCCTCTGGTGCACCGGCGAGGCCCACGCCGAGGTCGTCCTCGAACGGCTGCGCACCCGCCACGGCGTCCACGTCGACACCGTCGAACCCAAGGTCGCCCTGCGCGAGACCTTCGGCAGCGCCGCCGCCGGCCACGGGCGCCTCGTCAAGCAGTCCGGCGGCCACGGCCAGTACGCCATCTGCGATCTCGAGGTCGAACCCCTCCCGGCCGGCTCCGGTTTCGAGTTCCAGGAGCACGTCGTCGGCGGCGCCGTCCCCAAGCACTTCATCCCCTCCGTGGAGAAGGGCGTGCGCGCCCAGCTCGCCAAGGGCGTCGCCACCGGCTTCCCGCTCGTCGACGTCCGGGTCACCCTCACCGACGGCAAGGCGCACTCCGTCGACTCCTCCGACGCCGCCTTCCAGAACGCCGCCGCGCTCGCCCTGCGCGACGCCGCCGAGCACGCCGTCATCCGGCTCCTCGAACCGGTCGCCGCCGTCAGCGTCCTGCTGCCCGACGACTACCTCGGCGCCGTCCTCGGCGACCTCTCCGCCCGCCGCGGCCGCGTCCTCGGCACCGAGATCGGCGGCCAGGGCCTGACCCTGCTGCGCGCCGAGGTCCCCGAACTCGAACTCGTCCGCTACCCGGTCGACCTGCGCTCGCTCACCCACGGCACCGCCGAGTTCTCCCGCGCCTACCTGCGCCACGAACCGATGCCCACCGCCCTGGCCGAGCGCTACACCGACTGACCGCCCGCTACAGCGGTCGGCCGCTACACCGACGGGGCGGGCTTCCGGTTCGGCAGCGCACACGCCGCCGTGCCCCCCGGCATCCGGTGCCGGTTGCGCGACACCCAGCGGTACACCACCGCCGCCACCGGCCGCACCGGCGCCAAGGTCAACACCGCGCCCAGGTACGCCCACGCGCCCCCGGTGCGCAGCAACAGCCGCG
The DNA here is from genome assembly GCF_055571335.1 of Kitasatospora sp. NPDC030952. Classification (NCBI taxonomy): domain Bacteria; kingdom Bacillati; phylum Actinomycetota; class Actinomycetes; order Kitasatosporales; family Streptomycetaceae; genus Kitasatospora; species Kitasatospora sp. NPDC030952. The sequence goes on along the minus strand of NZ_JBVIFM010000011.1, from coordinate 168,276 downwards.
CCACCGCCTGCGCGCCCCCGTACACCCGGCCCGCCGGGGTCACCCACAGCACCTCGCGCTCGGCCCGCTCCGCCGACACCTCACCCAGGCCGCCCGCCACCGCGTCCAGCGCCGGCAGGTCCGCGAACTGGAACGGCACCGCCTCCCAGCCACCCGAGGCCAGGGTCTGCCGCAGGAACCTCTCGCCCCAGCGCACACAGGACGAACAGAACGCGCAGTCCCCGTCGAAGACCAGCACCGGATCCTTCACGACAACCCCCTTCATCGACGTCACCCTCCATCCTGCCCCACCTGACACCGTCGTCCCGCGCGGGCATCGACCCCGCCGAAGCTGGGCATCATGCCTCTCAAGCCCTGGTGCGGCCGGAACGCACCGGTTCGTGACGGTACTTCAGACGATCATCCGCGCAGGGGTGCCACGGCACGGTAACCTGCCGCTGACAAGGGGAGGAGCAGACGCCACCGTGGCCACACTCGACATGACCCCGGGTGCGCAGATACCCCGGACCGACGCCGGCCCGCAGACCGCCGTCACCCAGGCACTCTCCTCGGCCGCCTACCGCGACGGCGAGATCGACAAGTTCGTCACGGACGTCACCGACGTCACGGCGAAGAAGGGCCGCTTCGCGCTCTTCCGCCCCAACCTCGGCGAGGCCTTCAGCAAGGCGCTGATCTCCCGTGCCCTCGGCGGCGACCGCAAACCCCTCGTCCCGTCCTTCGGCGTCGACACCCGCCAGGTCGTCGAACACTGCCTGGCCGCCGAGGAATTGCGGCACGCCCGCGACCGGCAGCTCAGCACCGTCACCGTCGTCACCGGCCTGCTCTTCCTCCCCGGCACCCTGGTCTGGCTCGGCACCTTCCAACTGCGCGCCTGGCTCAAGCGCGACAACGCCCGCGGCGCCGACACCTTCGGCGCCCTCGCCCTCATCGCGGCCGCCGTCCTGGCCGGCTTCCTGCTGCTGCGCCCCCCGGCGGCGGGTGTCCTGGGCATCTACCTGCGGATCACCATGCTCGCCCCGGTCCTCGGCTGGTACCTCGCCCGCCGGATCGTCGAGCGCTCCGCCAAGGACCTCCGCACCCGCTGGCAGGACCTGGTCGAGGGCAGCACCGTCGCCGCCAGCGTCGCCAAGGCCGTCCCCCGCGACGACCTGGACAAGAAGGCCAACGAACTGCGCGACCGGCTCGGCCGGCTGGACGCCGAGCAGGAGACCAACGTCCACCACTACGCCGGCCCGAAGGGCATCCTCGGCGCCGGCCGCCGCTGGGGCGAGTGGCGCCTGGCCGACACCCTCCACCCCGCCGAGGGCCACGCCGACTTCCGCGCCTTCCACCCCTGGGACCTGGTCCGCCGGATCTCCGCCCACCTCAAGGGCCTCGGCGTCAGCCACGTCGCCAACAGCGGCATCCCCAATGTCGCCATCAAGCAGTGGGCGGTCTTCGACATCAGCGAGGGCGCCGACGAGATCAGCCGCCCCGGCGGCGCCGACATGGACGGCGAACGGATGCGCGACTTCGCCGTGCAGAGCCTCGCCGACAAGCAGACCTTCCCCGGCGGCCCCCGGCACTACCTGGCCACCCAGTTCATCACCCACGACGGCAAGCTGGTCATCACCTTCACCGTCACGGTGACCCTGCTCGCCAACGTGCTGAGCATCGCGGTGGCCGGCTACGCGCTCGGCCCGGTCAAGGGCGTCTTCTTCGACAAGCCCAAGGACAAGGAGAAGAAGATCCCCAAGTCGGTGAAGTTCTGGGAGGAGCGCACCGTCACGCTCCCCCTGATCGACAACGACGAGGTGGTCCGCCAGGCCGTCCGCGCCCCCTTCCACAAGATGCCCGGCCTGCTCGGCTGGCTCGGCGGCGGCCTCGGCCTGCCCGAGCCCTTCGGACTGCGGCACTCCTGGGTCGGCACCGCCTGGAACAACCGCTCCATGGTCGACAACGCGATGAACGCCTCCGTGCCGGTGCTCAGCGCGGTCCACGCCGCCACCCTGGAGTTCCTCCAGGAGCACGACCTCGACGCCGACCGCTTCTTCAAGACCCGCACCTCGATCATCAAGTCCGAGGCGCAGGGCAGCCGCCCGTACAAGGTCGACGAGTTCAACGCCGGCTGACCGGAACGTACGCGAAAGGGGCCTGGCCACCGAACTCGTCGGTGGGCAGGCCCCTTTCGCGTACGCCCGGGCCGCTCAGCCCTGCGGCCAGACCTCGGCCAGCATCTTGCGGGTGTCCGCCAGCAGCTGCGGCAGCACCTTGGTGTGGCCGACCACCGGCATGAAGTTGGTGTCGCCGCCCCAGCGCGGTACCACGTGCTGGTGCAGGTGCGCCGCGATCCCGGCCCCGGCCGCCGTGCCCTGGTTCATCCCGATGTTGAACCCGTGCGCCCCCGAGGCCGCGCGCAGCGCGGTCATCGCCCGCTTGGTGAAGTCGGCCAGCTCGACCGTCTCCGCCTCGTCGAGGTCGGTGTAGTCGGCCACGTGCCGGTACGGGACCACCATCAGGTGCCCGCCGTTGTACGGGTACAGGTTCAGCACCGCGAACACGGCGCTCCCCCGGGCGATGATCAGCCCCTCCTCGTCGCTCAGCGACGGGATCGAGCAGAACGGACAACCGTCGTCCGGAGCCGGGCCGGTGGGCTTGTTCTCACCCTGGATGTACGCCATCCGATGGGGGGTCCACAGGCGGCGGAAGCCGTCCGGCTCACCGACACCCCGCTGCAGTTCCGGCTCAGTCGTCATGCTGATCAGCATATTCGCCCGACGGTGCTTGCAAAGCCGCGCGGGGCAGACTCATCAAGAGCCTGCCCCGCGCGTGCTGGTCCGCCTACGGCGTCACACCTGGATGCGGTTCTTCACCGCGTCGACGATCTCCTGGACGGCGTCCGCGACCGGAACGCCGTTCTTCTGCTCGCCGTTGCGGTAGCGGAACGACACCGCACCCGCCTCGACGTCGTCGTTGCCGGCGATCAGCATGAACGGGACCTTGGTCTTCTGCGCGTTCCTGATCTTCTTCTGCATCCGGTCGTCCGAGGTGTCCACGTCGACCCGGATCCCGTGCTTCTTGAGCTCGGCCGCGACCTCCAGCAGGTACGGCACGTGCTCGTCGGTGATCGGGATGCCGGTCACGGTGACCGGGGCCAGCCACGGCGGCATGGCGCCGGCGTAGTGCTCCAGCAGCACCGCGAAGAACCGCTCGATCGAGCCGAACAGCGCGCGGTGGATCATGACCGGCCGCTGACGCGAGCCGTCCGCCGCGGTGTACTCCAGGTCGAAGCGCTCGGGCAGGTTGAAGTCGAGCTGGATGGTCGACATCTGCCAGGTACGGCCGATGGCGTCCTTCGCCTGCACCGAGATCTTCGGACCGTAGAAGGCCGCGCCACCCGGGTCCGGCACCAGCGGCAGGCCCTGCTTCTCGGCCACGCTCGCCAGGACGCGGGTGGCCTCCTCCCAGGTCTCGTCGCTGCCGACGTACTTGACCGGGTCCTTGGTCGACAGCTCCAGGTAGAAGTCGGTCAGACCGTAGTCACGAAGCAGGTTGAGCACGAAGGTCAGCGTGGAGTCGAGCTCCTCCGCCATCTGCTCGCGGGTGCAGTAGATGTGGGCGTCGTCCTGCGTGAAGCCGCGGGCACGGGTCAGGCCGTGCACCACGCCGGACTTCTCGTAGCGGTACACCGTCCCGAACTCGAAGAGGCGCAGCGGCAGTTCACGGTACGAGCGGCCGCGCGCGTCGAAGATCAGGTTGTGCATCGGGCAGTTCATCGGCTTGAGGTAGTAGTCCACGCCCTCGTCGAGCTGCATGGGCGGGTACATACCGTCCGCGTACCAGTCGAGGTGGCCGCTCTTCTCGAAGAGCTTCCCCTTGGTGGCGTGCGGGGTGTAGACGAACTCGTAGCCCTCTTCCTCGTGCCGCTTGCGCGAGTAGTCCTCCATCGCGCGGCGGATGATGCCGCCCTTGGGGTGGAAGACGGCGAGGCCGGAGCCGATCTCCTCGGGGATGGAGAAGAGGTCGAGCTCGTTGCCGAGCTTGCGGTGGTCGCGCTTCTCGGCCTCGACGAGGAAGTCGAGGTGGGCCTTGAGCTCGTCCTTGGTCGGCCAGGCGGTGCCGTAGATGCGCTGCAGCATCGGGTTCTTCTCGCTGCCGCGCCAGTAGGCGGCCGCGTTGCGCATCAGCTTGAACGCCGGGATGTGCCGGGTGCTGGGCAGGTGCGGGCCGCGGCAGAGGTCGCCCCAGCACTGCTCGCCGCTCTTGGCGTCCAGGTTGTCGTAGATGGTGAGTTCGCCGGCGCCGACCTCGACGTCGGCGCCCTCGCCGGCGGTGGCGGCGGAGCCCTTGAGGCCGATCAGCTCGAGCTTGTACGGCTCGGCGGCCAGTTCCTCGCGGGCGGACTCGTCGGTGACCACGCGGCGGGAGAACTTCTGCCCGCGCTTGATGATCTCCTGCATCTTCTTCTCGATGGCCTTGAGGTCATCGGGGTGGAAGGGCTTCTCGACGTCGAAGTCGTAGTAGAAGCCGTCCTTGACCGGCGGCCCGATGCCGAGCTTGGCCTCGGGGTAGAGCTGCTGCACGGCCTGGGCCATGACGTGCGCGGTGGAGTGGCGCAGGATGTCCAGGCCGTCCTTGCTGTCGATCGCGACCGGCTCGACCTCGTCGCCGTCCTGAACGGCGTAGGCGAGGTCCTTGAGCTGGCCGCCGACCCGGGCGGCGATGATCGAGCGGTCGTCGGCGAAGAGCTCGGCGGCCGTAGTGCCCGTCGTCACCACGCGCTCTTCCCGATCGGGTTCGCGGCTGATGATTACCCGGACGTCCGTCACCGGTCTCTCCTGACGTGCTGGATTCAGAGGACGCAACACTGCGCTGCGCGTGACGATGGTACCGAGAGCGCCACCCGCGCCGCTCACCTGCGTCCGCTACGCCCGCTCGCCCCCGTCCTGCAGCCCCTTGAGCAGCCGCTCGCGGTCGCCGTCCGCCCAGCCGCACAGCTCCAGGCCGTGGGCCCGGGTCAGTCGGCGGAAGCCGTCGCGCCGCTCCAGCCGGCCGGAGACCCGGACCGGGACGCCGGAGAGGTGGGCCTCGACGGCGAGCCGGTAGTCGGGGTCGGCCAGGCGCACCTTGAGTTCGCGGACGTCGGCGCCGCCGAGCACCCGCAGCCGCACCGCGCCCGGTCCGGCCGGGTCGGCTCGCTTGAGCCGGACCACCACTCCGACCACGGTGACGTCGACGGCGGGTTCGAGCCGTTCCAGCAGGTCGGCGGCCTCGGCCAGGGCGGGGAGGTCACCGGGCGAGAAGTCGAGCTCGATCCGGCGGTCGCCGAAGCCGCCCGGGGTCCCGGCGGCCGGCGACCAGGCGACGGTGAGCCGGGCGGCGGTCGCGCCGCGCACCAGGTCCTCGACGGACTGGACGAGTTCCCGGCTGACCCCGGAGCGGACGGCGTTCTCCAGGGCCTCGGGCCCGCCGCTGACCCGGCGGTAGTCGACCGCGTCGCGCAGCGCCTCCAGCGCGCGGACCAGGGTGGTGACGGCGCTCCGGCCCTCGGGGGCGGGGGTGTAGGCGGTGAGGGCGGCGCCCTGTTCGACGGCCCCCTGCTCGACGACCATGACGCGGTCCAGGTAGTCCCCGGCCAGGCCGTCCAGCCGGGCGCCGAAGTAGGCGGCGGTGGTCCGGCCGGCCTTGGCCCCCGCGGCGAGCATCGCGCGTGCCGCCCGCTGGAGCCGCTCGGCGTCGTCCCAGGGGGCGGCCTCGGCGGGGCCGGGCAGTTCGCGGCGCCAGCACAGCTCGTCGCCGGGGACGGCGAGGGCGAGCAGGATCGACCGGGCGGAGGGGGTGCGGGAGCGGGAGAGCGCGGTGACGGCGTCGGTGAGGAGTTCGACGGCGTCGTCGAAGCCGTCCGCGGTGGGGATGAGGAGACTGGTGCCGGGTTCGCCGTCCGGCGGGGTCCAGCGGCCGTACCGGGCGGTGGGGCCGCCGCGCCGGACCCAGCCGTGCCGGGCGAGCAGGGTGGCGAGCACCGCGGGGTCGACGGTGGCCGGGTCGGGCAGGGCCCGGGCCGGGTCCTGCGGTCCGTGCGGCAGGGTCATGGGCGTGCTTCCTCGCTGCCGGGGCCGGGCGGTCACGGGCTCTCGCCCGCGCCGACCCGGGCCATGATGTCGCAGAGCGCGCGGTCGTCGAAGACCTTGTCGATGGGCACCCGGACGTTGGTGCGCCGCTGCCCGGTGACGGGGTGGCCGGCCAGGTTGACCCAGTAGCAGCAGTGCCGCAGTTCGAGGGCGTCCGGGCGGGCCAGGAGCCACTGGTCGACCCGGCGCGGCAGCAGCATCACGACCAGGATGCGCGGGACGGCGACCCGGGCGCGGGCGAGCTTGCGCAGGTGGTCGTTGTCCAGGGTGAAGCTGAAGAACGGCCCGGCCGGATCGGGTGCGATCTGCTGGGTCGCCTTGAGCTGGATCTTGATGGTGACCTCGTCGTCCACCTCGTGCGCCCGGGAGCCGTGGCTGACCTGCCAGTCGATGCCGTTGTCCGGGAACGGCTGGGAGAGCGAGCAGCCGGCCGCGGCCGCGACCGCGTGCAGATAGCCGACCTGCAGCGTCTCCATGCAGGCGGTGACCGCGAGGTTCCCCCTGAGTGCGGCCGCCGCCCCATCGGGCTGCGGCTGTGTCAGTGCCATCGCCCCGTGGCCTCCCCCGGCTCCGGGCCCGTCCGGATTCGGACGGAGCGCCCTTGGGCAGGATCCCCGGTCGGGACTGGGCCAAACGGGTTGAGCGGGCGTCAGAACCGGGTATCACCAGGGCGCGGAACGCACGCCTGAGGGGCAGTCATGCAGCAGCACTGGTACACCGGCCCACTCGCCTCCTTCGACACCGAGACCACCGGCGTGGACGTGGAGTCCGACCGGATCGTCTCCGCCGCCCTGGTCGTCCAACTCGCCCCGGGCACACCGGCTCAGACCACCACCTGGCTCGCCGATCCGGGCGTGCCGATCCCGGACGGCGCCCGCGCCGTGCACGGCATCACCGACGAGCAGGTCCGGACGCACGGCCGCCCGGCCCGCACGGTGGTGGCGGAGGTCACCCGCGCCCTGGCGGCCCAGGCGCGGGCCGGCCGGCCCGTGGTGGTGATGAACGCGCCCTACGATCTGACGCTGCTGGACCGGGAGTTGCGCCGCCATCACGGACTGGCGCTGAGCTCCGGGCTGGACGGCGCCGGGCTGGTGGTACTGGATCCTCGGGTGCTGGACAAGCACGTGGACCGCTACCGCAAGGGCCGCCGGACGCTGACCGACCTGTGCGCCCACTACGGCGTGGACCTCGCCGGGGCGCACGACGCGGCGGCGGACGCGACGGCGGCGCTGTCCCTGATCCGGCGAATAGGTGCCCGCTACCCGGCGGCGCTCGGCGGGCTGACGGCGGCGGAGCTGCACCTGCGGCAGGCGGTCTGGCACGCGGCGCAGGCGCGGGGCCTGCAGGCCTGGTTCGACCGCTCGGGGACGCCGGAGCGGGTGGACCTCTCCTGGCCGCTGCGCCCGGCCCGGTGCGTCTGCGGCCGACGACTGGAGCCCGAGCACGGTTGCGAGGCCGCCGCGTAGCCGACCCCGAACGCGCCGCAGGCCCTGACCGGTTTCCTGGTCAGGGCCTGCGTGCTGTCCGGGTGGGCGATACTGGGATCGAACCAGTGACCCCTTCGGTGTGAACGAAGTGCTCTCCCGCTGAGCTAATCGCCCGGGCAACGAGAAGAACTGTAGCACCATTCGGGGGCAGTCGTACAACTCGGTCTTCCGGAGTACGGCCGACACATCCACAGATCTCCCGCTCCGGACGGAAGATGACTGGGCCTCAGACGGATTTGCCGCCGTTACCCCGGATGGATTCCGGAAATACATGTGAGGCCCAGCCGATAATCGACTGGGCCTCACATATCACAATGCATTCCGGTGGGCGATACTGGGATCGAACCAGTGACCCCTTCGGTGTGAACGAAGTGCTCTCCCGCTGAGCTAATCGCCCGGGTGCAGGGAAAACATTACCGCATCCCGGAGGGTGCTCCGAACACCCTGCCCACCCACCCGCCCCTCCCCCGGCCCCAGGGCCCCAGGGGCTCGTCCGTACGGTCCAGCCCCGGCCCCACCGCTCCACCGGCCCCGTCCGCGCGCACGACTCGTCGGGCCCGGCCGCACCACCCGCTCCCCTGTTCCCGGCCCACCCGACCCCTTCCCGCGAGCCGGCCGCATGACCCCGTACACGTCACCCGGAAACCGCCCGAGAAGAACCGCCGGTAATGCCCCGGGCGGGTACTCCGTGCCGATTCCGCAATGCGCCGTAAGGGGTACGACTCGCGCCCGAATCGGGACAGAGGGGTTTACATCGGTCTTGGGGGTGGGATGGTCCGTTCGCCGACGTGCGAATCCCCGAGCGCACACTGAGCGAAAGGCCATGGCGCTTATGAACACCACGGTCAGCTGCGAGCTGCACCTGCGCCTCATCGTGTCCAGCGAGTCCTCACTGCCCGTCCCCGCGGGCCTGCGCTACGACACCGCCGACCCCTACGCCGTGCACGCCACGTTCCACACGGGCGCCGACGAGACCGTGGAGTGGGTGTTCGCCCGAGATCTCCTCGCGGAGGGGCTGCACCGACCCACCGGTACCGGCGACGTCCGGGTGTGGCCGTCCCGCAGCCACGGGCAAGGGGTGGTCTGCATCGCACTGAGCTCTCCGGAAGGAGAAGCCCTGCTGGAGGCCCCGGCCCGGGCGCTTGAGTCGTTCCTCAAGCGGACGGACGCCGCGGTGCCCCCCGGCACCGAACACCGTCACTTCGACCTCGACCGGGAGCTGTCCCACATCCTCGCCGAAAGCTGACCCCGACCGGAGGCGGTCCAGCCCCGCTGTCGGCGGGGCCGAACTCCCTGCCGTCACCGCAGCCGTCCTACTCGGGGGCACGGCAGCGGACTCAGCCGCGCACGACGCGGTCTCGGGGCCGGTGAACGGCCCGCTCCCACCGGAGCGAGGGCCACAGCACCGCAGGCGCCCGGCAACAAAGGCGAGCCCCCCCCCAGGGTGGCCGGGCCCAGGAAGGGGGGCCCTTCCGGCTTCCGGGGGGGAGAGGAGACAAAAAAGGGGGGGGCTTGAG